>NZ_LXKO01000035.1:0-411299 GCF_001692185.1 Rhizobium sp. AC44/96 | reverse complement strand
GAGCCCCCGCTGAAAATATGCGAGGGACGGTTGAAACATGGGTCAATTCTCGATGGAAATATCGGGCTGCGCCGGGTCAGCTCTCAGTGGAAATCAACACTCGACCCAGCGGGCGTGCTGGGCAGCGTAGGTAGTCTGAATTGCAGGCATGAGCGTGCTCCCTTTACTGGTTGCCCATCCACGCCGACGTCATGTGGTCGGTCATGGCCTTGTGCGCGGCGCTTGCGTTGGTGTTGGCGTCCTGCTGGGTGACCCCATTCTTGACGACAACGGCGAATGGGTCGGCCTTCTTCGCGTCCTCGACGAGGATGTCGAAGCGGGCGTCGATGTAGGCGTCGGCCTTGTCGGCCACGGCGGCGTCACCGAGCTTCGCGGCCACCACGGCCTTGCGGATCGCCGCATCGGTCAGGCCCTCGGTACGGAGATCCTTGGCGATGGACTTGGCGACAGCGACGAGGTCGGCGCGGTCCTGGACGCGCTTGTCGAGATCCGCATCCGACAGGACCTTCTTCGACAGGTCGTCGATCTGCGCATCCTTCTTGGCGATCTCGGCATCCTTTGCCGCGATAACCTTGGCGTGGTCGGCGTCCGCCTTGGCCTGGACGGCCTGAGCATCGGCAATCTGCTTGGTCAGGGCATCGATCGCGCGCTGCACGATCTGAGCGTCCTTATCGGTCAACTCGACCGAGAGGCCATCAACCATGAGGGTTCGGGTCGTCATTGACCGTGTTCCTTTCTCTTCATCTCCGATTTTGAGGTGAGAACCGCCCCTTGCAGCGGAGACGACCGCAAGGTGGTTCATGCGAAGGTTGGTCTGGATGGCGTCATACTGCTCACCGGCAGGTGACACGCCGTCCTGAAACTTGAGCGCGGTGTCGTAGCCCATTGAAAGCTCGCGCTTTCCGCCCTCGACCTTGGCGATGGCAGCCTTATCCATGAGGACCATGGGAACGCGGACGAACTCGCCATCGCGCACCACCTCGCCACCGGTCTGGCCGACGGCAAGCTGCTTCCAGTTGTCAGAGGTGACGGATTCTGACGGGTGATCGTCGGTCACCGGGCGGTAGGCATAGGAGTGCATCGCATCCTGTGCGAAGACTTCCTCCTCCGACCGGTAGACACGAACGACAGCCTTGTCGCGAAGACCGTGCTTGTTCTCGGGATCGACCTCCCTGCCCGCGTAGAGCTGGATGCCGGTCCGCGCGACCTTCACGTCGGCAACGAGATATCCATCCTGGGTGCGGCGGATGCCGTCCAAGGTAACCGTGTCAAACAGTTGCATAGCTTAGGTTCCCTGCCCTTGGGGAAAGGGTTGGTGATATTGACGAAACCCACCCCTGTGACATGATCCTGCAAACTGAAGGATGATCACGATGCTAGACTTAGAAGTCGCCGCAAGAGAGTTTCTGGATTGGTGGTCAGAACACCGCAGTAGTACGTTCTCGTTGACGGAGGTCGCCGTTAAAATAAACGGCGGGCGAGGATTCAACGACTTCGAAACCGCAACCCTCCGCGCTTTCTTTAACGAGAACGCAGATCCAATAGAGACTATCGGCAACGTGGTGCAGCGGTGGGCTGCAATTCAGGACTAGACCCATCGGTGGCATTGCCAATCATTCTCTTATGGGTCACAACTTCGGCATGACCGACGAACAGTACAAAGCCCTGAGGCGGTTGATCCTCGAACAGAGCATCGAGATCAAAGCCCTTGCGCTCGAGGTCCGGACGCTCAAGCAGATCCTTGAGACAACAGAAGTCCTCGTCGTCGAGGATGAGCGCGTCACTAGCGACGAACTCGAAGAACTCATCAAAACTCGACAATCCCGCGGGCCACGCATCGACAGTTGATCGGCTGACCAGGCGGCAAGCCGTCTTCGGCTCCCGTTGGTTCACCCCACTTGTAGGTATTCCCGTCAAGCTTTCTGTGCAGCGCCCTCACCCGCTCATCGTGCGAAGTCATCCACAAATATGTAGTGACGCCTGCCTGTTGCTGCCGGATCTTGTTGAGGTCCGAGTTGAATTTACCAGTCTGGTCGCGAGCGATCAGGCGGGCGCGCCGATCGGTGATCCCGAACTGCTTCTGCAACTCTTTCCGCAAGGTGGCGACCGAGTTGCCGGCGATGCTGTTCGTGTAGACCGTCTGTTCGATCCGCTTCACGATGTCGTCGGACAGGCTCTGGATAAGCGACGTGTTCCGAGCGACCGCCGCCTCCAGGTAGTCTGATAGATCCTCGTCCCGAACGACAGATGACAGGTTGATGCCCAGCGCCCGCTTGGCCGTTGCCATGAAGGCTTCGGTGTGGCGCTGCCCTTCGAGATCAAGGATGCGGCTCACTGTGTCGGATGCCACCCGCTGCAACTGGTTCGCCAGCGCTTGCAAGGTCGAGAACCAGGTTCGGTCCGCGTCTCCCGTGAAGGCACGCGCGGCGCGCTTCTGCGTCTGCTCCTGCTGGTAGAGCGGGATGATGCTATCCCGCGCTTCCTTGGCGATTTCATTCAGCATCGACCGCAGAGCGGCGTAGTACTGCTTTTCGAACGAGAGCCGGACATCAACGGCCGGCAACTCGACTACAGTGCCCTTGGGCTTATCGGCCAGCTTGGCAATGGAGTAACGGAGCATCACTCCTCACTGACGTTCGACTGCCAATTCTCGTTGACCTCTTTGAACACCTCCGGTCCCAGCACAATCTCTCCCTGGTAGGGTTCGACCGTCGACAGATCCGGCGCATCCGGGTCATAGCTGATGGTGATGTGAGGCTGATACTCGGGATGATCCCAAGTCGCGCCACGCTCCACCATCTCGTCATGACGCCAGCGGAGCATGTTGGAGGCGAAGAGTAACACGCGAGCCTCGCCGAACTTCTCCATCAAGCGAGCACCACCGCGCGGAACCTTCATCTCTTCGTCCCATGCGCTGCCCATCTCCATCCAGTCGACGGGTGTGCGGCTGTAGGTGATGGTCACATGCAGGTCGTCTGCGGGAAGCGTGGTCTTGAAGCCCTGCCCCTTTGCCCAGGCGATGATCTCGGCAGCGTTCACGACGTTGCGAGACACATACAGTGTCCGTGGCGCCGCATCCGTGGCCTGCTGTTTGGCAGGCTCTTCCGTCGGGTCGGTCTCTTCATCCTCGCCCAGGTCGAACTCGCCCTTGGCGTCAGTGTCGGCCACTGCCTGATCGAGACCCGGATAGAAGCTCGATTCCACCAACTGATTGGTGACAACCGTGCGCAGCTCGACGGGCGTGAAAATGCCCGTATCCGTCAGAGTCTTGGCCGTGTCGGCGTTCATCTTGCCGATTTCGGCCTGCTCCTTCTCGGTCATCTGCTTGAGCGGAGACCAATCGTAGAAGACTTCCGGCGGACGGCTGCCGAGTGCAGATCGGATCAGGCACTCGTCGAACCGATAGAGCGTCGGCGAGATCTCTAGCGTCTGGATCGACGACACCCGATCATAATAGTTGTTCATGTCGGACTCGCCGGTCGATGACATGCCGGCCGGCGACTGGCCGAGAAGGCGCGTCACCGGGATATCGGCTGCACCGGCAGCCATCTGAAGGAATGACTGCATGACCTCTGGCAACGTGGCGAAGGCTACCTGCTTGCGCTCGTATTCTTCGTCCTTGTCGAGGATCAGCGCACGGTTGATGCCCTTCGAGGTGGCCGCCAGCGTGAAGCGCTCGAGCAACTTGTTGCGATAGACCGGGTCAGCCAGGCTGGCCATGAAATCTGGGATGCGGAAGACATCAACGTTGGCTTCGAAGACGAGGCTAGCGATGTTCGCCGCGGTCGCGTCCGCGTTCCTCATGGCTGAGTAGACGGACTCGATGATGCTGTCGCCCCAGCCCTGGTTGACGCCGAAGTTTAGCAGGTTGTCACCATGCGGCGCGCCTATGAAGACAGCCATCCTAGATGGATGGATCTGCACCATGGCGCCGTTTCCGGTTACCTCATAGTAAGAAGGCTTGCCGAAGAACTCGGAAAGCACATCCTGCTCGATCGGGCCGGCGCTGATATCGCGACGAGACAGCACCGTCAGGTACTTGATCCCGCCCTTCTTCATGCCATCGACATTGAGCGGCTGCATGAGATCCTGCTCGCCGGTACCGATGTAGAGCGCAGCGCCACCCCAGAGGCGAGCCTTGACCTTCACCTCGAGAAGCTTGCCCCAGAAGTTTAGGCGCTTTTCCTCGCCCTCGATGAGTTCGATCTGATCCTGTTCGGCCTGCCAGTCCCTACCCTTGCGAATGGCATCCATCGCCGGGATATCGACGATCTTGCGGCCAAGCCAGTTCGACTTGTAGATCGCGGCGAGCTGATAATCGTCGATGTACTGAAGGCCATAGGAGGCCGTCGCCATCTTGTCCCGGAAAGGATCGCCGAGGCCAGCGACGACCGAGCGCAGGCTGTCATTCGCCCGAAGCTGGATCACGTTACCCATTGCGGCCCTTCCTGAGATTCGGCGGGTTCTTCACGACGTCACGAGCGACCTTCGGCAGCACCTTCAGCACGCCCTTGGCTCCCGCCTTCTTCCGTGCTTCGGCGATCATCTGCCGGCGCTTTTCACAAGGTCCACAGGCCATCGGTCATCCAACGTTCGAAAGAGTGTAGGTGCTCGCACTGAGCAGTGCATTGAACGCTCGGCTCGTGCTGTCGACCGGGTCGTCGTGTTTGGCCTCTGGGAAACCTTCCAGAGCGGTGAACCATGCGTCATTCCACGGACCGCGAAGGACCAGGACATTGCCCGCTTCTGCCTGAGCAGAGAAAGGGCTGAAACGCGTGACCTTGTCGCCCGACTCCGGCGTTGCCCGGACGTTGTAGCCGGTAAGCATCTTCGTCAGGTTCGTGACCTGCGATTTGCCCGCCTGGCCGGGGTCTTGAGGCAAGGAGATTTGCGTCTCCTTACCGTCCCCCGCCGCCGTGTTCTTGATCAGCCTCTCGACACCAGCCGGTGACAAGTGATCGGATACATGATGACCGACGATGTATCGACCATCCTGAAGCTTCCCGACCTTCGTGCCTGCCGTTCCGTCCGGATCGTTGCCCTCAGTCTTCAGCGTTGCCGCCAAGTCCCAGCCTCGCATCCAACGGACACCAGCCGGGACAGCATCGACAATCTCGCACCACCCTCGCTGAAACAGGAGGCCAGCAGCAGGCCGGATTTTCCAGTTACCGCCGAGGAGGCGCTCGCGCTCGACCGTCGGCAGAGCCATCAGGTTGGCTAGGTAGCCGGGGTCGGCTGCCATCAGCGCCTTATTGTCCGTCAGCTTGGCCGGGACGAAAGTCACCGACTTCGGCGGGATCGGCGTGTCGTCGACCGGGTTCCGGTATTGCGCGAGCTCTTCGGGATCATCGGCCCAGATGACTGCGTCACCTATACGTACGAACCAACGGAGCTTTCCAGCACGCTCGGGGATCGGCAGGCCAGTGTCCTGGTTGATCCACCACGAAATGAACTCAGCCACCCAGCTATCGGCATCCGGGTTGCAGGTTGCCCTGACATATGGCCGGACGCCACACATGGAGCGGTTACGAGACAGCAGGTACCAGAATTGCTTCTGCGTGAAGTGGGTAAGCTCGTCGAAGCAGATCAACGGGATCTGCGAGCCCTGCCAGTTCGATACTGTCTTCTCGTGCTCAAGATGGGCGAAGCTGACCGACGCGCCCGAGGGGAACGTCCACGACAGATCCGGCGCGACCTTCGGTTTCGCGTTCAGGCATGGATAGAGCTTTTCGCTCTCATCCCATAGACCGCCCTCGTTTCGCACCTGGACGAGCGTCCGACGAAAGAAGACAGCGCCGAACTGCGAATTGGCGATGTGGCGCAGCGGCTCCATAAGGAGCGCCCATGTCTTGCCACCACCAGCGGACCCGCCGTAGATCGCGATATCGGCTGCCGAGCCGAGGAACTGTGTTTGCGGCCCTGCCTGCGGCCGGATGATTGTCTGGGCTGCCGCGCCCGCCTCAGCCCCTGCCATTATCGGGCAACTGGAAGATCGTCACCGGCGAGACTGGAACCGGCAAGTCCTTTCCATCCTTACCAGTCAGCTCGCGCCGATTGGTGTATGCGTTTCCGACTTCCTCGGCGGCCTGCTTCAGTAGGGACGACGCCAGCGCCATATTGCCCTGGGTCTCTGCTTTGTCCGCCATGCGCTGAAGAGCGCGGAGACGGACGGCGCGATGACTGATTGCGATCGTGGCCGTGTCTTCGAGGAACGTCTTGCGCGTCTCCTCAAACAGAGCGACCCAACGCGCAGCAAGGTTGCGCCCTGCCTTCTTCGTCGGGTCGTAGCATTCCGCCAACTGAGGGCTGATGGCTATCCCAAAGTCCTTTTTGAGTGCGGCGACAACGATCGACGGCGGATCAAAGCAAGCGAGCGCCTGAACCACATAGGTTTGCTGTTCTCTGGTGAGTTTCGCTTTTGCCATCGATCTATCAAGACGCCATCAAGGTTTAAGCGACACGCAACTGGCATGTCCCGCATACATGGCCGATACTGGCCCGGGATATCTCAGGCGGCCGGTTTGCCGCATCTACGAGCGCGCGGACATTGGCCGCATCTGCCCCATACCGACGGACCACACCCACGAACTCTTCTACGTCGTGCCCTCTGAGGGTGAACGCTGGAAGGCCGGACATCTTACGGAACTTGGGAGCGCCGAATGCATCGCGCTCTTGCCCCGCGTGATAAAGCTCATGCTCGACCAATGCGCAGAACTCGGCGTCGGAACATGTCGACGCGTACTCGGCATCGAAGGTGAGCAGGAAGTCCGGCACGTCGCCGAACCACTGCTGGAGTTGCAGCTCGACACGGGAGCGCGACCACTTACCAGCTGGCGGCAATCCCATCTCGCACTGACCGACGACGCGACGGCCATGTCTCCCATTGGGGACATTTGTCCAGAGGGCGCCGATGGTGGCGAAGCGGAGATGAGCGTGATCCTCATTCAGGAGGTCAGCGGTCTCATCGATGAAGGAAGCCCGCGCCCACTCGATCAGATCATGAGCGGGCTCGAACCGGATGCCGGTGTCCTCGATCATGTCCTCAGGCGGCGCGGGCCGCGAAGGCTTATTCCTCATCCGGGATGAGAAGAAGCTTGTACCGTTTGCCAAGCTCAAGATTGTCGACGGTCTCTGGGACCGTGATCAGCATCTCAAGCTTGCCGGACGGCGTGGCCTGCGACCATTTGCGATTGATGCCGTCCTGTTCCCATATCGGGACGAGAACGACGGTCGCCGCGGAACTCTTATCGTTCCCGGTGTAGGCATGCTGAATGTTGGTGCAGCGGAATTTGGCGATCACTGCGGGGGATGCTTCGGGTGCGCTCATGCGTCTTCTCCTTTTGATGCCCGGGTACCGCCGGACGCGGATCTGATGCCAATGCCTTCGCCCTCCGGTCGAGGATGAAGGAATGAGCATCGGGAACCGGGCGCTTGGCCCGGCCCTCCAATTCAGGCAAGCGGGATTAGGTTCGCATTCGCCCGACGTCGAGACTGAGGCCGTGCGTATCGTAGCTCTCGGCATATTCGCGCTTGAGCTGGCCGATAACCTTGAAGGCTTCGACCTTCATAGTCTGCAGGGAGTGCCAGGTCGTGGCATAGAAGGTTCGGACGACCGTCAGCGCGAATAGCGCCAACATCGATGCGAGGCTGCAGAGAACATCGTAAATGCGGTAGGCGTATCGATAGATGCGCGTCATGCTCTTTCCTTCCGAAATGGTTATGGAGGCTTGCTGACCTCCGCCTATCGATTGCGCCCCGATAGCTTACGGCGGGCTTGGGTGCTCTGGTGCCTCGATCGGCGGTTGGCTTGCCCGCCTCACTTCCTTCCGGCTACGTGGACTATCCGGCGAGCGGCTTCTGGGGATGCGGGGCCCGAACACATCACACCGTCTCCACGGCAGTGGCTGAACTCGTCAGCTTGTTCGTTTGGCCCCTCTGGGAACTGGTTGCGGAGGCAGGATTCGAACCTGCGGCCTCTTGGTTATGAGCCAAGCGAGCTACCGGGCTGCTCTACTCCGACATGAAAGAAATTACCGGGCTACCCTCCCGGCTTGGCCGACGGGCTCGGCGTCGTGTCACCCTCTCGGCAACAGGAACAACGCTTCGCTTCCCGTGATATTCGGGGCGCGTCGGCTTCCCCTTCTTATTGGTGGGCCGCAGCGTTCTCGCTGGTCACGAGCTGTCGCTTTGGCCATCAGGCACGCTCCTCGCCAGACCGTATTATTTCAACGGGAGGCGGCCCGATCTCAGGAATCGAAAAGCCGCCCGGAGGCGGCCTGAATTTTGGATGCATTTTTCCTTGGGTGGAAGTTGGAAGCTTCCCGCTGGGCCGTCGAGTATTCCCGTTCCTTGGTGGAAGGTCCGACTGCACACCCAAATCACGCGACCGAATATAAGGAAGTTGAACTCGCCCGGCAAGAGTCCATTTCCTCGTCCATCTTCCTCAATTCACTGAGAATTGACAAAACATGTTGACGACTTGCGGCGCTCAGCTCGTCGATAGCCGCTTCCGCCAACATTCGGAGCGGGACCTTCTTCCTTCGGCCCTTGGGGAAGACAAGCCCGAGACGCTTATTGAGGGCGTTCCGCCGGTGGGCTTGCGATAGGACGAGCCTCTGCTCGCGCTCGCGCTCCCACTGCTGCTGCGTCTGGAAATCGGCGAACATAAGGCTGCCGATATCGGTGTCCCGGAAGACGATCGGACCGCGATCGAAGGACGGCCGGATGAAGGCCAGGACGCCATCGATGTTGCGGACACGCTCGAAGTCCCGCTGCTCGATATTGACGAAGGCATAGCCGACCAGGAGCGGGAAACGCCGCTCGCTCATCTTGTTCGTGCGCTGGTGTTGGGTGATCGCCCAGAACGACGGCATATAGACCTCGATGCCCTCGTTACGGATGTTACGCTCGACGATGCTCTCGCCCTTGCGACGCTCGCGCTTGACGCGATCCGCCTCGGTCTCATCGTTCGCCGGTTCGAGGACCGTCGCCATCCGCTGGGAGCCTGGCACCGTTCGAACTGCATACCAATGTGTGTCCGCCATATTCATTTCCCTCGCCTTGGAGCCCGCACGCTCGGTTATTATCGGATGCTGTTCTGGATCGTTTGCGCCGCCGCCGCGGCCTTCTTCGGATTGTGGAAACCGCGCTGAAGCTTCCGGGTGTAGGAGCACGCCGAGCACATCGGCTCGTCATCACCCGTTTTCTCACCGGCAGCGCAGGACTTGAGGTACTTCGCCCGCCTCACCTCGTAGGCACCACAGACACAGCGGACGACCCACCTTTGCCCAGACGACAGGTAGAGATCGGCGGCGATGCCGAGAACCGTCAATCGGCCTGCTTTGATGCCGGTCAGATCCACGAATGAGAAAACCGACCGCTCGGCAGGAGACGGCGCCCGCAACGCCAAAGGTTCAGATGAGTGGATCTGCCTCTCCGGGGGGGACCACTCGAAGTGCTCACCCCTCGCCGCTACCCTGCCCGCGACCTTGTCGCCGGGAAGAAGCGGAGCGACTGCATACATGTCGACACGAGCGAGACGGGTCATGCTTCACCCCGCTGCGCTTCGATCTTCCTGACGGAATAGAGTACCGTCGTATGATCGCGGCCACCGAACCATCGGCCGATCGCAGGGTACGATAGATCCGGCCGCTGCTTCTTCACCTCGTACATGGCGACAGCTCTAGGCTCGCAAACTTTCCTCGTGCGACGGCCGAACCTGACATCGTTCACCGAGATGCCCGGATAGTCGACGAGAACTTCCATCGTGATATCCAGCATGGAGCGCCGATCGAAATCGACCATCTCGATCTCGCCGTGGGCCTGCATCTCGCGAATCCGCACGATGACCTGGTAGGCGATGACATGCTCTTCGAACAAAGTCGGCTCCTTCTTCCAGCCAGGCTTTGGATGGTTGAGCACGACCGGCATCGGAGGTCTCGGCGCGAGGACGACCAGCGCAGGCTTTGGCCTTGCTCCCAGCGTGAGGCAACGGGCGCGAACAGCAGCGGCGGCCGCTCTCATCTCCGCCGCACTCGTGAACTCTCTGGCTGTGACGATCATCTAAAGCTCCTTTCGGAACGCTCCCTTTCGGAGCGGAGGTATTCTTCTCGGGATTGGGGTCTGCTGAGATGGGCTAGGCCGTTGGGCTTCGGAGGCGGCTTGTCAGGTGGACGACCGGGCTGGTCCTTCCAACGGTCCTCGGAGAGCCACTTCACCGGATTGCACCACTGCCGATCGTCGGTCTTTGCCGCATAGGTTCTGGCACCGGCCATGACCTCGTCGAGCGAAGCGCGAGACAGAGCTTTGGAAAAGGCCTTGCGAGCCGCAGGCTCACCGACCTTGTTCGGGTAGACATCCCAAAACTTATCGAAATCGGAATCGATCTCAGGCGCGCTCGCGTCTTCCGAAGGATCTGTATCTGTCTCTGTATCTGTTGTTGCAGATGCGTTCGCTTGCGTTCGCTTGCGTTCGCGCCACTCTCTGGCGCGTTCGGCAGCACCGTCTTCCCGCTTCGGCTGGCGCTTTTCCCAGCTGGAGAACCGGCCGTCCGTGATCATGCCCTTATCGGCCATTGCGGCGACGATCGCTTCGACCTGCTCCGGCTCACAGCCGTAGAAGTACGCCAGCCCCTCGGCGTCATAGCCGGCGATTGAACCACGATCCGAAGCCTGGGAAGCGCGATCCATCAGCGCCCACGCGACCGCGACAGCAATGCCAGGCGCGACGCCGGCGCGTCGGGCTATGCCAAGCCATTTCGGATCGGTCGGCGCACCATGCCATGATCGGAACCAATCATTCATTGATAAGCTCCAACCAATCTGCATAGGGAATATTGCTCTTGGCGAGATTGCAGCTCTCACACGAGACGCAGAGATTTTCGAGTTCGTGCCGACCGCCGAGAGACCACGGCGTCTTGTGGTCGATGTGGAACGGGCCTTCCGTCTTCCCGCAGTAGGCGCAAAGCTCTCCATCTCTTTCGAGAACAGCGATACGCATCGCTTTAGGCACTCGTCGACGCGCTCCCAACCCACGGATCTGATCTGCGCGGCTATACTTTCCTTCGTCAGCTGCGAAGAAAGCGAGAAGGCGATCTCGGCTCTCAGACCACTGGGTCGGCGTTAACCTCGCCAGCCGACGGACCTGCTCCGGAGCATCCGGCAGCGAGCCGTTCCGGTAGTGCGCAATGACGAGCAGCAAGAGGGCACCATGCTCCACCGCTGACAGATCGAGGGTTTGAGAGACGTACATGTTGACGTGTAGAGGCATCCAGGCGCGGTTGCTCATGCTGCCCTCCTCACGATGCCAAGCTCCTCGAGCAGTTGGATCGGCTCGTCACGGCCGAAGGTGACGTAGAAGGGAATACCGCGAGCGATGCAGAGTGCTTGGAACTCCTGCTGGGGTGCGGTGAGTTTTCCGGTATCAGTTTTCAGCTCGAGATATCCGTGCAGCTTCGGAGCGATCAGGATCAGGTCCGGCAGACCTTTGGAGAGGCCGTGCTGGCCCATAGCTCCCATGTTCGGAATCGTAGCCACGAGCGTTCCCGGCATGCCGAGAGCCTTCCAGTGGGCCACGACAGCTTTGTGGATCTGGCTTTCCTTCATGCCGGTCTCCTGGCGCGCAAATCGGGAAGATCAGCTCGCACACGGCGCATGTGGTCGCGCTGCGCGATACGGCGCTTCTCAGCCTTCACACGCTGATCGTGCCGGCACTGCATGAGTTTGTTGATCTCTCGATCGACCACTGGTGGCGACATGCCCGTCTCCGCAGCGATACGCTCGACGTCGTATGGGTAGAGGGTGAAGGCTTCGGTGAAGGTCATGCTGTCACCTCGAACTTGCCAGTTTCGTCGCCGAAATGGTCCCAGCCTGGCCGATTGGTGCGGGAGTAGAGTTCGAGGCGGCGCGCGTTCGGCATCAGCAGCTCAGCGGCACGATATGCCTCCTCCGGCTTGCGGGAATGCTCGCGAGCTAGTCCCATGAACCCTGAACGAACGGAGCGCGATGTCTTCGGCTTGCCACGTGTTCCGATCAGGAACGGCTCATTGCTGGAGCGGAGAATGTAGCCGGTCCCAAAGGCGACCTTGCCGTTGACGGTAGTCTTGAGCCAAGTGCCGGCGGTCTTGAACTCGAAGCCCCACGCGGCCATAACAGCGATGGCTTGCGGCAACATCGGATTGACTGCCCAGAGCCAGAGAACACAGTCTTCGGACGCGAGATCGAGAACAGGTTGAGCCTTGATTTCCTCGATCGACATCGTCTGGTAGTGCGCCTGCGGGGCCTTCTTCTCTCCGGCGGCCGAATAGAGTCGATAATGCCAGGCCGGGTCCGCCATCAGGAAATCGTATGAGTGAGGCTGTAGGTCGCCCCATGGCCAGTTGAAAAGGATCATGGCCGCCTCGCCATGGGTGCGGCATGGAACAAACCGCCATGCGAACGGATTGGGCTTCCTGAAAGGAAACACCCATGACAATCATTCCGAATGAACCAGACCCCAGTCCGAAGCCCGGACCACTTCCGGATCTGCCCCCGGATGTTCCGCAGCCGCCCATCCAGGAACCTGAACCAGACGTGCTTCCCGATGAGGTTCCCAATCCTAATCCGGATGAAAACGAAGAACCGCCGAAGCATCTTTGAGAGAGCCATCATGCCGCGTCCCTCTTCGCCAATGCCTTCAGATACGCTGCCTTGATCTCCTCAAAGCGGGCGATGTCGTATTCCTTGGTTTCGATCTCGTGATCTGGGCGAGGCTTCTTGGAGCCCTTGCCGTGATCGTCGAGCCAGGTCATGGCACTGGAGATGCGGCGATCGAGCCACTGGATCATTTCTTGAGGATCTGTCATCGACGCGTCCTCCAAACTTCATTCGGGTCGATGCCTTCCGCTGCCATGCGCTCAAGCGCTGCAGCTTGGCGGGCGTCGAAATTGTCCCAGCTTTCCTTGTGCTTCTCCGGTCCCCACTGGTCCCATGTCGTCGCACGGTCGAAATGGTCCCCAAACCGCTTGTCCTGACGCCACTGCAGGCAGTAGCTCGGCCACCACTTGGTGAGCTTTCCGTTGCAGCCGTGCTTATCGTCGATGTGACGGGCAATGATTTCAGCGATCTCCAGCCCATCCGTCTGAGGACCGCCGAAACTGCGAAAACCAGTCTCCGACCAGTATGTCGATCCGGCAGGCTGGATGGTGTAGGTCGACCACCCGAAGCCGAAGCGAATTAGCGTTGGAATGCCGCGAACCTCGACCTCGATAGGATCTTCCTCGTCCACCCTGATAGACATCGGACCTTTCACGCCGTAGGCGCGGGTCATAAAGTCACGCCGAGGCGGAGCAACATAAGGCTTCGCGACTACGGGAGCCGACGGAGGCATCATCAGATCGAGCATAGAGAGCTGCTGCATCATTCCGCCGCTTCCCTGTACTCAACGAGGTGGTTGCAGTTGGCGGCAACGAGCGCTTCCGCAACTGGCGGCGAGACAGAATTGCCAACGCAGGACACTTGGACATTCTTCGGGAACGGCCGACCATCGAGAGCTTGATCGATCTTGTAGTCGGGCGGGAAGCCTTGGGCGTTGTACAACTCACGAGGAGTGAGCATCCGCATGCCAATATCGACGATGACGAACTCATAGGCGCCGATGGTGAGGGTCACGAACTCCCGATCATCCCAGAAGCCGTGGGCGCGCATGAATTCGGCGACCTGGCGAGCACGATCCTCCTGATCTGGGGTGAAGGGCGGCGCGTTGATCTCTGCCTCGACATGGCTGAACCGAGGCTTGGTCGTGATGGTGTGGAAGGGCTCGTCTTCTGGCGTGTCCTGATCAGACCCGTAGTAAGCGTGAAGATGAGGAGCAACGAGCAGCGACTTTCCGCCTCCATCCGCAGTGGTGGTGCCGAGCGGCTTCTCGATATCGTGCCCTGTCGAGGTACCGAACTGACGCGCGATAAACGCCGACACGGTATTCTGATGAGATCCGGAGGCAGTGACCGTGGACATCGGCTCATCCGCCGCGCGCCCGGGGTTTACGCCGCCGACGCGCCGGATGTCATTGTTGTGTTGGG
Source organism: Rhizobium sp. AC44/96 (assembly GCF_001692185.1). Classification (NCBI taxonomy): domain Bacteria; kingdom Pseudomonadati; phylum Pseudomonadota; class Alphaproteobacteria; order Hyphomicrobiales; family Rhizobiaceae; genus Rhizobium; species Rhizobium sp. AC44/96. Next base: position 397,243 of record NZ_LXKO01000035.1, on the reverse strand, counting down.
CAATGAATGCCGCAGCAACGCACGTATCCGCTTTCACCGTGATGGTTGCCGACGGCTCATCTCCACCGCGCGGGCGGCTTTGCCCTGCCCGACCGCCACATCCGATCAGCGTCGGGATGATGACAGCGTTCTGGTCCTTCTTGCTGGCGCAGATGGTGTGATGAGGCTCTTCGACCGATCGATTGGAACCGCCCTGCTGAGCATAGGTGAGGACCGGCGCCACGATCGCATGCCGGTTTTCCGCCGTGATGACGCGTACAGGCTCTTCGGCGCTGGCTGAACGATCCTTACCACCGGCACCTGGTCCGTAAAACGCATTGAGGCTAGGAGCAATCACTCCAAGGGGCGCCGCTCCGCCAGGGCGCTTGATGTAGCTGTTTGCGGTGACGGTCGAAAGTGGTTCTCTTGCGTCCTGCCCCGTCGCGCCGCTGTTCATGCGAATGACAGAAGGAGAGACGACAGCGTGCTTGACGCCGCCCGCCACCACAGTTCCGAGCGGTGCATCTCCATCAAGAACGCGGGGCGTCTGACCTTTTCGTTCGCCGTATCCGGTTTGCACAAGGAAAGGCCGCTCAGCATCGAGTACATAGCGCTTCATGCCGCGCGCGACTCGGGCCATGGTTTTGTCGGCGAGCGGACGCACCGACCGAAGGTGATGCTTATCCCAAACCTGTTCGGTCGTGTCGAAGATCGATGGGCATGGCAAATCCCAATCAATGCACTCCGCGGCGGTGCGCCATGGCTTCTTGCGTCCGGCGATCACCTCGCGGTCATCCGGTGCGCCGTGCGTCGGCTCTGGCCAGATGATCGGTTTGCCGTCTCGACGAGCAATGAGGAACAGGCGTTTGCGGATCGTCGGAGCGCCGAAGTCGCAGGCTCGAAGCTCGCGATGCTGCAGCTTGTAGCCAGCCCGACGCATCGCCTTGCACCACTTTTGGAAGGTTTCGCCGCGGCTGTCTGGGCAGGGCAGCAGGCCGCGTTCGGTCTCGATAAGTGGCCCCCAGTCTTTCCACTCCTCGACGTTTTCCATGATGATGACGTCGGGCCTTGCGCGCTCGGCCCAGAGGACAATCACCCATGCGAGATCGCGGATGTTGCGCTCGACGGGCTTGCCGCCCTTTGCCTTCGAGAAGTGTTTGCAGTCGGGAGAGAACCAGGCGAGGCCGACATGCTTGCCAGCGACATGGTCGAGAGGATCGACCTTGAAGATGTTCTCGGATAGGTGAAGGGTATCCGGATGGTTCGCCGCGTGCAGCGCCAGAGCGTCTGCGTTGTGGTTGATGGCGATATCAGGGGAGCGACCGAGGGCCATCTCGATACCAGTGGACGCACCACCCCCACCTGCGAGACTATCAACGATCAACGGCACGCTGTTCTGCATCGTTCGTTCCCTCTTCTCGGATTTCAGGCGCGATTGCGTAGGCCAAGCGCCTCGCGTACCGCAGCAACCAGCGTGCGAACGAGACGCGTATCTTCCCCACCGAGGAGAGCGGTGGCCCTTTCGATTGCTCGGTCATTTGTGCGCATCTCCTCTCGTGCGTCGTACGTGAGCCCGCTGACCGCCTCGACACGGAACAGCTCATGTGGCTTGATTGAAATTCTCGGGTCGGCGTACCAGGCGTCTTTCGTCCTGGTGTAGGACCAGCCCAAAGCGCGAGCCGCCGCTCTGATCCGCGCTTGGACGCTACCTACGAGAGGAGGAGCAATTTCCTCCCTCAGAGCCTTCTGGCAAAAGTCGACTGTGCTCATTTCTGATTTCTCCGAAGCCTTTTCGGACATTTCCGAAACCTCCTGTGCGATCACTGGTCTCGTTCCACGGAGACTACCGATGCGCAGGACCGACACTGAAAACGACAAAGGGGAATGCCTTGCAGGGCGTTCGCCCTTTGTCGCCGGCCCGCCGCCTGGGCATGCCGTCATTTCATTCCGCAGAGCCGAAACGTCCGCCTCGTCCGGTTCTGCTGCAGGTGGCGATCCGCCGTCGCCACCTGCTAATTTTGAGACCCTTGGCGATGCTGTGAGCGCAGTCCTTCTGCGCATTCAAAACAGCAGGCTGAGGATCAGGGTTGCTGGTCCCGGTGCTCGGGAGAAAGACCGGGACCAGCGCTGACGAGCCATGGGGGTCGCCCGTCAGTCTCGAAGCCGGAACCGAACGGTTTTGGCGAGAAGGAATCCGAGTGGAACCGACATGACGACCCAGGCGCCGAGCGCGATGATGATGATTGTCATGCTGCTTCACTCCCTTTGAGAGCTGCCTTGCGGCGGCGAATTTCCTGTTCGGCCTCGAAGCGGGAGCGGCCAGAAACAGCGCCAAGCTCCGGGTCAATGATGATGACCGTCCCGTCGTGCGTCGTGATCGCGCTCAACCGGGCAACTTCGGTATGGATATCCAGCGATGACTTTGTTTCGGGGATCATGCCGCCACCTCTTCCGTTTTCGCTGCCTTCTTGCAGGAGAAACAATGATTGCTGCCGTAGCCGCCGCAGTTCTCGGGACGCAGGCAATGTGGGCGAAGTGGTTTGGCCGGGGGTACTTTGAACGAGGCCCCGGCCAGATGTGTTGCGGCAGACGATTGAGCGGCTACATGATCGCCTCCTACGTTGGCGCCGACGGAATTCTTCTCACCGCCGAGGCTGTGGCCTTCGCTGCGATCCTCATTCGGATCGATCTCTGGATTGGTGGGGAGGTCGACCGAAGCCGCCTCCCCGTCGTGGCGGCCCTCACGATCCGCAAGCATCCCGGTTCCAGTCCCGGCAGGAGAGGCTTCGGCTTGCGGACCTACCTCTGGGGATGGCTCATCGTTATTCGAGGGCCTCTCGGGTGCATTCTGTTCCTCAGCCTCTTCCTGCTCGATCATGATATCGATGGCAGTGATCAACGCGGCGCGACCGGCTTCGGTCTGCATGCCGTCGACGACCTGCTTGATGAGGCGTGGATTTGTGTCGAAGACCTCGCCGGTTTCCCGATCGACGTTTTCCTCATGCGTGTGCGTAGCAACTGGCGTGCCAGATGCGCGCTGGTAAGCATGCAGGTATGTGTCGAAGATGCTCTCCGCTTCCGCGATGGCCACGGCACCCTTCTTCAGCTCTGCGCGCAGATGAGCCACAACCTTGCCCATGATGGTCTTGTCGTAGCCTTCAGCCTTCGCTTCGGCGTAGATCTCGCGAATGTCGTCGCCAAGGGCGTCCTGTTCTTCCTTCAGACGGAGAACACGGTCGATGTAAGCCTTGAGCTGATTGTCGGCGGTCATGCTGACACCGCCTTCCTGGACGATGTGTGCCGAGTGGCCAGCCACTTCCAATCAACGCCCTTGATGCTCTTTCGCGCCGCGGCGGCGATGACGCCGTTCCAGTGCCGGGGCGAGATGCTTTCTCGAAGCCTCATCTGGCGGGCCGCCTCGTATCCGCAGCCGACATCCGACGCGAATTCTCCGATGGTTTCCCACTCGTCTATGAGGCCAGAAATGGAAGTAGGTGTTTTGCTCATGACCGATATCGTACAAAGAGTACGACGAATGCGCAAGATGAAATCGTACACATTGCACGATAAATTTAAGCGATAATGTACGAATGGAATTGCCGAAGGATCGATTGAAGCGCGCGAGGGCAGCGGCCGGGTTTGACAGCCCTACCGATGCCGCCAACGCATTTCCCCGGGACATCAACAAGAACACGTTGATAAGCAACGAGAACGGAAACCGGCCGATTTCACGGAAAGCCGCTGAAAAATATGGCGAGCTCTTCGGCGTGAAGGCCGGGTGGATTCTATTTGGCGACCGTGAAGAAGAAGCTCCAGCCATCAGCGAGATTGCTCTCACGCGGGTTGGAATGGTGACCGGTCGCGTAGCAGGCCTCGTCGAGGCGGGCACCTTTCGCGAGGTCGACGAGTTCGACCAGTCTGAGCCTGAAGAGATTATGCTGCCGCGTGACGAACGCTTCCCGAACGCCCGGCTGCTCGTCTTCGACTGCAGCGGCGACAGCATGAATGATCTGCGCCCTCGCCCGATCTTCCCCGGCGATCGCCTCGTCTGTGTGGCATATGATGATATCGAGCACCTGGTCGAACTCAGGTCTGGAATGGTGGTCGTCGTCGAGCGTACCCGCGATGGCGGACACTTTCGCGAGTGGTCAGTGAAGCAGCTCGAGCTTTTTACGGATCGTGCCGAGTTTCACCCGCGATCCACAAACCCCAAGCATAAGCCGATTGTCGTACCCATCGATCATCAGGCGGACGACGGCGTACATGTTCATGTCATCGCGGTCGTGCGGCGTGTAATGAATGAGATGCCAGGGTTCTAATGAACGTCCCAGATTTCGAGTTCATCGCCTACATCGACGAAGCGGGCGACCCGAGCTTGAAACGCGTCAGGCCGATCGATGACAAAGGCGGCACGGAATGGATGGTGGTGTCCGCTATTCTCGTGAGCAGAGATGTTGATCCGAAACTGAAGGGCTGGGTGGCAGAGATTTGTCAAGCGATCGGCTCCCAGCACAACCAGGTCATCCATTTCAAGGATCTTACGGTTGAGCAAAAGCTAGCGGCCTGCAACTACGTTGGAGGATTGCCTATCCGCATCTTCACCGTCGCATCCAATAAGAAGAACATGCGCCGCTATCGTAACGAGAGGGCAGAGCGCGTTCACTCAAGACAATGGTTCTATAACTGGCTGGTGCGAATTCTGATTGAAAGGATGACCGACTGGTGCTGGCGTCGGGTCCAGAAATTTGAACTTCAGCGTCGCCACGTAAAGTTTGTCTTTTCCCAGTCAGGAGGGCACCTTTATAGCCAGACCGCTGCCTATCACGAATTGCTCCGCTACCAGTCCCAAGGCAACATCCATCTCAGAAAATGGATACCCCGCCGGGAGGTCATGAACATGAACTTGGTGGAGGCCTATCCGCACTGGAAATTTGCAGGCCTACAGCTCGCCGACATAGCAGCAAGTTCGTTCTATCAGGCGGTAGACAACCTAGACACCGGTCCATGTGACGTGCAGTTTGCCAAGGCCCTCGCACCTCGCTTAGCTCTGAACACAAGCGGAGAGCACCGAGATTACAGCTTGGTTTTGCAGCCCACTCCCCCTTGGGAAGCTGATATTTCGGCGGATCAGAAAGAGGTGTTCGAGTACTTCGGCTACGATTTCACCCGCCCGATTTGGGCAAAATGAGGTGGCAGGCCCCGGCTCCAGTTTCGTCCGGAATTGGTAGGCAGCATCATCGCTGCCATATCCCGAATAAGACGCTTTCGCGCCGAGAGTGATCGGCGTTCCTGCCGAGAACAAAATAGGAATATCCATCACGAGTCGCAAATGAACTTATGTTAACGACACGCAAGCTTCGGCCGGCTAAGCGGCGAAGTGGCGCAATCCCTGTAGATCGAACTGCCGGCAGGCAGCAGCGATCTCCTGCAACAGCCATCGCTTCGGTTGATTGCACATGTAGCTTTTGCCGTCGTCGCCTAGGAAGTTCATGATCGGCAGAACACAGAATTCATCCTCTTCGCCGACCGGCGCGAACGGCCCAACCTTGAAGCCGTAGCCTGGGAACCGGTTGCCGAGGTAATGCTCGAACCTCTCCTTTGCAGCCGCCACGGCGGCGCGCTGCTCGTAAGGCGGAATGATTACGAACTGCAGAACATCCTTCTCAGTAGCCATAAGCATTTTCTCCTCTGATACCAAATAAGCGCCCGATCACGCCCCCGCATGGGTGGCATCTGAATGGAAGCCTTTCCAAGAAAACGCTCTCGATAAGCTCGTCCGCATCTCGCGGCACGTCATCGCCGATCGGCATCTCAACTACCCTTTCGCTTTCCCTCAAGCAGTTGTCGCACCGAATGTGGAGCGTGAATTGTCTGGCCTGTTTCAGAAGCGCTAAACCCATAATGTTCTCCTTTCGTTCTCATGAAAGCAGAACGTCGCAGCCGAGTCGAATCGATTCTTTCCTCGGCGTTAAGTTTTCCATTTCGTACAAATCGTACAAAATGTACTTGACGATCCATCGTACATAACGTACGTTTTTCTCATCAACGAAACGCCACGGCGACGAGGGTGAGACATGCAGCACATTCGCAACATCGAGACTGAGCAGAGCAAGCGTGACCTGCGCTGGAACTCCGCTCGCACCCTCTCCGCATGTGATCAGTACATGGCGATCGAAGCCCAGCGCTGCGGCGCTCACGGCTTCATCTTCATCCGCCGTCCCGAGCACGCCGTGCGCGGTCCAGACTGGCTCAATGGCGCTCTGGCGAACGTCGCCAACCACTACGCCTACGCCCGCGAAATCATGGGCGTCACCGACGCCGACCAGCTTTACGCTTGAGGATCAGGACATGACCGAACGCGAACAGATCTACCAACTCCGTATGGGTCTCGCGACCGCCATCGGATACCTGCAGCACTTCAAGGGTGACGCCGAGTGCAATCTCCCGTCCTTCCCTGACACCATCCAGAAAGCGATCGACGAGCTTGAGAGCGTCCGTCGCGGCGGGTCGGGCACTCCAGCGCTGCAGTCCGCAGTTGTGGCTGGTGCTGCGTGAGCTCGCACCTCGAAGAGGCTCAGTCCTTCGTCGATCGCGCCAGGGCGATCAACGCCAAGCACGAAGCGGCCCGCCGCCAAATGATCGCCGGCCTCAATCAGGCGGTCGTGGTGATCATCCTTCTCGCCGCCGTCGGTGTCTGGGGCCTCTCCGAAGCCGACACTCAACTCAAAACCCGAGCACTAGAAAACCAGGAGAATGTGAAATGGCCGAAGCAGTGACAGACATCTGGTCCTGGTGGACCAACGCGCTCACGGGCAACTTCGGCCCGATCCACGATGGTGACCCACAGCAGGGCTACTACCGTACCCGCTTCAAGGATAAGCCTTGGGAGCCTGTCGCCATCTGGTTTGAGGATGGAAAGTGGCACGCCATGCGCGGCGAGCGCCAGATCGACGCTTCCGACATCTGGACGTGGTGCTGCCGCAACCCGATCACCTATGAAGCCTATACCAAGGCTATCGAAGGCGGCGGCTGGGATGACGAACCCGAAACAACCTTCGGCGACAACAAGCCGACCGACCTCGACCCCTATCAGGCGCTGCTCCACGAGTTTGCCGCCGAGAAGGAGCAGGCCGAGGCTTTCATGAAGAAGCCGATCACGACGCAGGCAGAAGCCGACCGCGCCGCGATCTGGTCGAAGCGCCTCTCGACGATCGCCAAGAAGGCCACCGACCTGCACAAGGTCGAGAAACAGCCTCACCTCGATGGCGGTCGGGCTGTCGACGACAAGTGGCGCGGCCTGAAGGACGAGCCGGACGCAATCAGCAAGCAGCTGAAGCGGCACATGGACGCCTTCCTGCAGGAGCAGGCCCGAAAAGAGCGCGAGCGCCAGGCGGCAGCGCGGGCGGAAGCCGATCGCATCCAGCGCGAAGCCGACGCAGCCCGTGTCGCGGCTGAGAAGGCTGCGGCCCAAAACGACAACGACGCGGCGGCTGTCGCTGCACAGAACAACGCCATCGCCGAGGCTGAACGTCTCGCCCAGCAGGCGGCTCAGGCCGAACGCGATGCTCAGGCCCGCAATGCCAGCGCTGGACGCACCGGCGCCAAGGTCTCGCTTCGCACCTTCGTCTTTGCCGAGATCACCGACTTCGATGCGCTCCTCATGGCGCTGAAGGACCGGCCCGAGATCAAGGAAGTCGTCGAGACCCTCGCCAACCGAGCCGCCAAGTCGGGCGTCGAGCTCGCAGGCATGGCGATCCGTTCTGAACAGAGGGCAGCCTAATGGACGACACGAACGCTCCGCTCCTCGTCGCCGCCATCAAGTTCAAATGGCAGAAGGACGAAAAGACCTACGACTACTTCATTCCGTCCGATCTGACCGTCAACGTCGGCGACAAGGTGGCCGTCGAGACCGTACGCGGTGAAACCACCGTCGAGGTCATGGAGATCAGGACGCTCTCGACGATGGCGCAGAAGAAGATCCTGCGCGTCGTTGAGCCGGTGACTGAAGGAGAGAAGGCATGAACGCCCATCTTCCTGCACTTTCCGGCGGCGGCAATGTCCTTGCCATCGTGCCCCAGACCTTCGAGGAAACCTTGCGCATTGCTCGAGCAGTGTGCGCCTCTGGGCTCGCTCCAGCCGCTCTGATCGGAAAGCTTGAGGGCGACGACGCGGCAGCTGCCGTCGCCGTGGCCATCATGTCCGGCGCAGAGCTTGGCCTCAAGCCGATGGTCAGTCTTCGCAGCTTCACCGTCATCAATGGTCGGCCAGCGCTTTACGGCGATGGTCTGATCAATGTCGTCCGCATGTCCGGCAAGGTCGCGTACCTCCGAACCGGCTGCGACGAGCGCGGCGGGAAGATGGTTGGTTACTGCGAAGCCAAGCGCCTCGATACCGGAGAAGACAAGCGCGTCGAGTTCTCGCAGGCCGACGCCGAGCGCGCTGGCTTGTGGCAGACCAAGGCCGTCGTCATGAAGTGGAACAAGTGGGACAAGAAGAACGAGGAGAAGCCGAACGATAGCCCGTGGTATCGCTTCCCCCAGCGCATGCTTGCCTGGCGCGCGGCTGGATACTGCCTGCGCGAACTCTTCGGCGACGTTCTCGGTGGTATCCGTGACGAGTTCGAGGTCCGCGAGATCGCCGACGCCGAGGAGATGCGCAACATCACTCCAGAGCCAGAAGTCGAAAACAAGCCGACACCTCCCAAGCCTCCGAAGCCTCCCGTTCCGCCGTCGGCAGCTAAGATCATCGACGCTGAGCCCGTCGTCGAAAACACCAGCGAGTTCGATCTGGGCGCATACCTCGACGAGATCGAGACCGCTTTGGCCAGCGCGAAGGACGAGGCAGACGTCGAGGAGATCTGGAACGACTTCGACGCGGGTGCTGTGCTTGAAACAGAAGGCCATGCCGACATGATCGAGACCGCTCTCGCGATCAAGATGCGCCGGCTCGCCGATCTGTCTCCCCTGAACGCGGGTTGACCATGATCAAGAAGGCACCAGAACACCCTCCCTTCTATCTCGTCCGCGATGGCGAGGCGCCCGCTGGTTGCGGCATTACCGACCCATCGGCACGCGATTGCCCAAACAGGAAGGAAGCCGGCGGCGGCATGGATGGCGAGCGATATCGCTGTGACGTGTGCGGCAAGGGCTACTTCCTCGATTATGAGGATATGAAGTGATGGTCGGTTTCCTCCTCAAGAAATACGACGTCGCGGTGCAGGGCTTCCCTGCTCATCCCTACGACGCCCATTCGCCTGCAGCGGCTCGCGTTAAGGCGTGGCATGCCTACTGCTCCTATCGTCACTGCTCATTCAAGGAGTTCATGACGATCAGCAGCATCAAGCGGGGAGTTGACCCCGAAGACTACGGACGCCCGATCATTGTCAGCGGCAAGCCAGCTTTCCTTGTGGGTCGCGATCACTACGTCCGGTTCGTCTTTCCAGGCGAGACGACTGTGCTGAATTCGCACCCGCTCGACGTTACGGAGGCCCCAGCGCCCCTACAGAGGGAGATAAACAATGGGTAGGCGTGCAGTTGCCTTCACTGAGGATTCCGTCTCCCGTGCAATTCGTGCCGTGAAGAAGGCCGGCGTGGACGTCAAAACGGTCCGCGTCGAGCCGGATGGCTCGGTCGTGATCAACGGCGAAAGCGAAGGCTTCACCAAGAAACAACTTGACGAGAGCGCGGCTGGTTACTTCTGATGGAGACCATGCCGCGCAAAAAATACGCCAACACCCTTCGAGAAGTCGATCGCTTCGGCAATGTCCGATGGTACTTCCGCATTGGGAAGGGAAAGCGAACGCGTCTGCCTGGCGAGTGGGGATCTCGGGAGTTCGCCGACGCGTGGCGCAAATGCATGGCCAACGAGGAAGCCCCGCCAGCTCCCACAAAACGCACCCTGCAATGGCTTGTAGATAGATATGTCCAGAGCGCGGCCTTCAAAGCGCTGCGCGAGTCCACCCAGAGAGCGCGGCACAATATCCTGAAGGTGGTTTGCAAGACAGGCGGCAAGGTCATTCTCTCACAAATCGATCGCAAGATGATAGCAGCCGGCCGTGACAGGCGAGCTGATACGCCATTCGCCGCGATCACGTACCTGAAGGTCATGGGATACCTGTTTGAGTGGGCTGTTGACGCCGGCGTTATGACAGAGAACCCGGCCAGGGGAGTGAAGAAGCCGAAAGCTAAAACTGAAGGCTTCAAGGCTTGGACGGCTGAAGATCTCGAAAACTTCTATGCGAAGCACGTGGAAGGTAGCCAAGCGCGACTCGCCATGGATCTGTTGCTCTTTACGGGCCTTCGGCGCTCCGACATCTACAGGATCGGTCCGCAGCACATCCGCGATGGGATCATTGAGTATCGAGCCTCGAAGAACGAGGAAATGACCTATAGCCCGGTTCACCCGACGCTCGCCACGATCCTCGAAGCGCATCAGACGACGCACATGGCCTATCTAATCACACCCGTTCACGGCCGACCGTTCAAGAGCGCGGCAGCTTTCGGCAATTGGTTTGGAGATGTGTGCGCTGAAGCAGGCGTCGACGGAAGAGCCCATGGGCTCCGCAAGACGCTAGCAACGATCCTGGCTGAAGCAGGAAACAGCAACAGCGAACTGAAGGCGCGGTTTGGTTGGAAAAGCGACGCGATGGCCAGCCTTTACACCCGCAGCGCCAATAAACGGAAGCTCGCGATCGCGGGCGCAGAGAAACTGAACGAGAACATCCTAACCCCTCACTTGCATTCAGTGAGGGGAAAACAGCCGAAAGATTAGGCGAAATCAATAGCTTAAAAAATGAGTGGCGACCCCTGCAGGAATCGAACCTGCGACAACCTGCTTAGAAGGCAGGTGCTCTATCCAGCTGAGCTAAGGGGCCGCGTGACCGTGTGTTTCACCACGACGGTCATATCTGTATGCCTGGAAGCGGTTCAGTGCGTCCAGGGCTGCGTCCGCGTATAGCGGAAATTGTCGGGATAGGCCACTACCTGTCGCTGCGGATCCTTCGGCGCGATCACACGATAGTCGATACCGTTGCGCGTCGCATAGGCTTCGGCAAGTTCCTGCGTTTCGAAGGTCAGCTTGACCTGCTGGCGCATATCCGAGGACGAGGTGTAGCCCATGATCGGATCGATCGTCCGTGGGGTCTCCTGATCGAACTCGAGTACCCACATATGGGTCTTTGCCTTGCCGGACTGCATCGCGGTCTTGGCTGGACGATAGATCTTGGCAGACATTGCTGCAACGCCTCCGAATTAGGGCCTTCGTATTCAAATCCTGCACGCCGTTGCCGGAGCGCTGTCTTCGTACCATCGCACGAAGAGGTGAATTTTGCTTAGCCGCGAATCCCCGCCTTTTCAAGAAAAAAGCCACGGCTCCAGAACGTTGCGGCCGTCAGCCCTTCTTCGTCGCTTGGGCAAGCGTATCGGATGTCTTGCGGCAGGTTGCGAAGAGATCGAGCTTGGCGTCGTAAACGCTGGTCGCGACGTCCATCAGGCCAAGTACGCTGTGGAAGAAATTATCATGCGACGCCGGCTCAGTTGTCTTTGCAATTAGGCACCCCATGTCGATCTTCGATGCGGCGCTGAAATCCGGCGACAGCCAGGCAATGATCGGAACACGGGTCTGAACGTCAGGAGCGATGATGTAGGGCGTGCCATGCAGGTAGAGGCCGTTTTCGCCAAGCGACTCGCCGTGGTCGGAGACGTAGAGCATCGACGCCGAAACCGAGTTCGCATGCTGCTTCAACTCATCGATCACCTTGGCGACGACGTGGTCGGTGAAGAGGATCGTATTGTCATAGGCGTTGACGATCTCCTCCGGCTTGCAGGAACCGAATTCCCCTGTCCGGCAATCCGGAGTGAACTTACGGAAATCGTCTGGATAGCGGCGATAATAGGCGGGGCCGTGGCTGCCGAGCTGGTGAAGCACCAGAACGCTGTCCGTCTTCACATTCGCAAGCCAATCATCGAGCTTGTCGAGCAACACCGTATCCAGGCATTCCCCGTCGGTGCAGAAGCGCGGATCGGCGGCATCGGGCAGGAACTTGTAGGAGACCCGGTTGGCGACGCCGTAGCTGCCGGTGTCGTTGTCCCACCATTCGACCTTGACCTTGGCGTGGCCGAGAATATCCGTCAGATTGTCCGTCTCCAGGCCTTTGCGATGCGTGTACTCTTGCCGCGGATAGACCGAGTACATGCAGGGAAGGGAAACGGCCGTCTCCGTCCCGCAGCTCGTCGCGTTAGCAAAATAGACGACGCCCCTCGCCTTCATCTCGGGATTGGTCTCGCGTGCATATCCCCCGAGCGAAAAGTCCTGCGCGCGCGCGGTCTCGCCGGCGACGATCACTGTCACGCGCGGCTTGCCGTTGGCGCTCGCCGAGCGCTGATGGGCATCGGTACCGAGCGGCCGACGCACAATGTTGCGATCCTCCTCCGACGCAAACACAAACCGTGCAACGCTGCCGATCGGCAGGAACGGATTGAGCGTCAGCATGATATCCCTGTGCAGCCGCCCGACCGCCGCAAATGTCTGAGAGAACCCCAGGCCCGCGGCGACGAAAATGGCTAGGCACGGCACGATCACCGCCATGTTCCAGGCAAACTTCTTCAGGAACGGCCGGTGCACCACCCTCACCCAGATGATGAAGAGCGACGGCAGTATGCCGGTCAGGAAAACGTGGAAGAGAAATGCGGGCGTAATCAGATGCGCCGATTCAGCGCGCGTCGTCACCGCCGCGTTGCGGATCATCTCCTTGTCGATAATGACGCCGAACTGATCGTTGAACCATGCAGCGATCGCCGAAATCAGGATGAAGATGATGAGCGCAGGCTTGATAAGATATTTTACCGACGGTGTCGTCATCGCTGCGATCATGAGTGCGGCGATTGCGACAACGAACGCCACAAAGGCATAGGGTGTTGGCGCGAGATACCCGTAGGCCCGCGTCCAGAATGTGTGGTTCGCAACAACAAGAATGTAAATGGCAGTCAGAACCGACAGCGTCACGCTGCCAATACGCGGACGCGCGCTCCGCGCCGGCGCCGCTACGTCGAAATCTTCCAAAATGTATCTCCGGATGCGAGAACCGAGGGCTGGCCGCAGCCATCACGCCTTCCGAAGGGAGATGTCAATCTTTTCTGACATCGACCTGAACGGCTGTGAAGAACCTTCCGGACAAATCATTTTAGTTATTGCGGCTTAGGAACGAACCGTGTATTGCGCTCCTCGTCGGCACGGAGTGTAGCGCAGTCTGGTAGCGCATCTGGTTTGGGACCAGAGGGTCGGGAGTTCGAATCTCTCCACTCCGACCACTTTACCCCTAGTTTATCATCATCATTCGCCGGTTCTTAAGCGAACCGGGCCGCCGTTCTTGCGCGCGCCTTGGCCGCGACTTCCTCGCGATCGCGGGGTGGCTGCGAGGTTTCCAGCGAATCGAGCAGCGCGCGTGCGCATGCTGCGATGGAGCTGACTGCCTGCTCGAATGCGATTTCATTGCGCTTCGATGGTTTGGTCGTTCCGCTCAGTTTGCGAACAAACTGGAGCGCGGCATCATGGATTTCGTCATCCGTTGCCGGCGGATCGAAGTTGAACAACGGCTTGATGTTTCGACACATGTTTCGCCTCCTGAACACCTGCCTCTGCCGTCGAAAGGCAGCTGACCGGAATAGAAGTAGTCGAATCACGGAAGGTGGCAACCGGTACCGGACGGAACGCTCCTCTGCATCGCGGCAGGTTTCGAACGCCTGCCGGGCAGAGCGCCACAGGAAACATGGACTACGGCGGCCACCGGGACCAAACCTAGGCGCATGCCGCGCGCCGATGACGAGATGACTTCAGCGCTCGACGATGACCCTCGTTCCCGGCTGGACCATCTCGTAGAGTTCCTCGACGTCCTGGCGATACATGCGAAAACATCCGCTCGACGCGTTGGTGCCGATCGAGGACGGATCATTCGTGCCGTGGATGCGCAGCAGCCCGTCGGCCAGATAGATTGCTCGGGTTCCAAGCGGGTTCTTCGGCCCCGGCCCGACGACAGCGGGGAGCCTCGGATTCTTCTGGCGCATACTCGCTGTCGGTCGCCACTCGGGGTGCTCCCGCTTCGACACCACCCGCGTCGATCCGTACCATTGCTTGCCTTCGCGACCGACGGCAATCGGGTAAACGTACTGCTCGCCGCGTGATGTCGTGTAGACCAACGTGTGTTCCCGCGTGGCAATGACGATGGCTCCAGCTGACCGCCGTGTCGACGGTGCCCTCCGCTCCCGCGGCGGCTCTCGATAACGAGGCATTGGCTCATAGATAGGCGGTGGCGGATACGCGCCGTACGGATCGTCATAACCGTAGCCGCCGTACTCGTCATAGCCGTCGTAAGGCCCATAAACCTGGGCTTGCGCCTGCGCCTGAAACACCGTCAGCAGAAGCGCTGCAGCGAGGAGAGCCAGCAATCTCATTTTTTGCCATCCACTGTTGTAAAAGCATGGTTGGGCCGAACTCTGTGGCGGCACTATGGCCAACTGCCATGACGAGTGCCGTGTTTCCATCCCGGCACGCTCCCCGGGATACAGGCGAGACGGCAGCTCCTGTTAAAATCTCTTGCCGGGACCATTGCCGTTTTCTGATTTTGCGCGAACTTACTGCTTACTATCTCCGCTCCGGCCGTGCCGGACGAACCTCAAGGTTGGAGGGAAAAATGGATCTGCCGAAACTTCGAGAAGACTACCAGCAGAAGATCAAGGAACACGAAGAGCACATTCAGACGCTTCGGGAAAACAAGGCACAGCACTTCGTGCAGGAGGGTAATGGCCCCTTGAAAAACATCACGAAACAGATCGAAGACGAGTATCACCGCCATATCGAGGGCTACGCAGCGCTGATTGCGCAGATCGACGCCATCCTCGGCGTCTAGCACCGGATAGCGCTCAGCCGACGGCAGGGTCTCCTGCCGTCCTCTCGTCATTCCCGCACCCATGGCGGGCAGATGACTTGGCCCCGCATGCGAAAAATACACGCGTCGCGGAAGCCTCGCGCCTCATCCGTCGGAAACCCATTGTTAAGGTTGTATATCGTATATTTACCATATTGCATGGTAAATCATTAACCTTGGGAGTGACGAATGAAGTCCTTGAGCGCAAGTGCAGCGCTGCTCGCGGTCGTGCTTGCAATGCCGGCCTATGCTGCAGATCTCGTTGAGGTGCCGATGCAGCCTGCCCCGGTGACCGCTCCGGTGTTTAGCTGGACAGGTCCATACGGTGGCTTGAGAGGCGGCATGAGCTTCACCAACGGTGACTTCAACGTCCTCGGCACAGATTCTTCGCAGCACTATAACGGCGGCCAGATCGGCGGCTTCCTTGGTGCGAACTACCAGATGGACACGATTGTCATCGGTATCGAAGGCGATCTCGCCTACACCTGGGATCAGAAGGAATCCGATTTCCTCGGCTCTGGCGTTGAAGCTGGCACGGATCTATCGGGCTCTGTTCGCGCACGCCTAGGCTACGCTTTTGACCGCGCACTGCTCTACACCACGGCCGGCTGGACGGGCCAGCGCGCCTACATCGAGACCAGCGGCGACAAGGAAGACAAGACCTTCAACGGCTGGACGATCGGCGCTGGAGTCGACTACGCCTTCACGGACAACGTCTTCGGACGCGCCGAGTATCGCTACAACGACTACGGCAGCAAGACCATTCGCGGCACCGATGTCGACCTCGACCAGCATCTTGTCTCGGCCGGTATCGGTCTCAAGTTCTAGGCTGCCGTCGTCACCGGCAGCATCCGAATGGCGTTTGGTGCGGCGCTACTTACGCTTGGTCGTGGTAGCGCTCATCACCCTGTCGCCGGTCTTGATCCCGAGCCTGGCGGTCACGCCTGCATTGAGCTCGATGACGTATTTAACCGACGTCATTGAGTCGATGATATCTTCCGAATAAGGCACCGCGTTCTGCTTGATGTTGCGGATCGTCCCTGTCGAATCCACGAACAGCATGTCCAGCGGCAGGATGGTATTTTCCATCCACATCTGAACCCGGCGAGAAACGCCGAAATCAAAGATCATGCCCGCGTCTTGCGCCATCTCCTTGCGATACATCAGGCCACGCTGACGCTGTTCGTTGGTATCGGCGACCTCAACGATGAAATTGAACGTCTTGCCGGATGCCGTCTGGATGACCAACGGCTCCTTGTCGAAGGTCATGGGTTCCTGGGCGAACACAGGAAAGACCAGCATGAAAAAAAGCGCCGCAAGGGCGCTTCTGATCGTATGAGCTGAGAGTGTACGCATCAGTGCGCGCGGCTCGTGGGGCTCGGAACATCCGGGTGGATTTCGGCCGCCATCAGGCCCTTGTCGCCGTCACCGAAACGAACGAGCACGACCTGACCGGGCCGCAGCTCGGTAAGACCGAAACGACGCAGCGTCTCCATGTGAACGAAGATGTCCTCAGTCCCCTCGCCGCGTGTCAGGAAGCCGAAGCCCTTCGTGCGGTTGAACCACTTGACCAGCGCCCGCTCGAGGCCGCTTGTTGCCGTCACCTGCACATGGGTGCGCACGGGAGGCAGCTGCGACGGATGAACCGCCGTGGACTGATCCATCGAAAGAATCTTGAACGCCTGATAGCCACGCTCGCGGCGCTGGATGAGCGCGACGATGCGGGTACCTTCGAGAATGGTCTGGAAGCCGTCGCGGCGAAGGCAGGTCACATGCAGAAGAACGTCCTGCATACCGTTGTCGGGGACAATGAAGCCAAACCCTTTGGCCACGTCGAACCACTTCACAACGCCGGTGATCTCAATGAGATCGATCGCGTCTCCCGCGAGTTGATCGAGGTCGGTGAATTCCTTCGATGAAATCCTGTCAGCC
This sequence comes from Rhizobium sp. AC44/96, assembly GCF_001692185.1. Classification (NCBI taxonomy): domain Bacteria; kingdom Pseudomonadati; phylum Pseudomonadota; class Alphaproteobacteria; order Hyphomicrobiales; family Rhizobiaceae; genus Rhizobium; species Rhizobium sp. AC44/96. The sequence goes on along the minus strand of NZ_LXKO01000035.1, from coordinate 380,412 downwards.
ATTTCGCCAGCCCCCTCAATACGCGTCACACTGTTACGGTTAACTGATTCTTGAGATCAAGATTAACATGTTGGTAACGGATTAGCGCAAGTCCTACTTTCCGATTATTCGCAGTTCATAATCATACCCCTGTGTCTTGCCCGAAGCTGACGTTCTGCCACATAACATCGGGCCTGCATTTAGAGAGGAAACAGAATGCGTTATCTACACACGATGGTCCGCGTGAAGGACCTGGACGCCTCCCTGCGTTTTTATGGGACGCTCTTCGGCCTGGAGGAAGTTCGCAGGATCGAAAACGAAAAAGGCCGGTTCACCCTGGTTTTTCTCGCCGCCCGCGACGACAAGGCGGATGCGACGTCGAAAGGCGCCCCGTGCCTCGAGCTCACCTATAACTGGGACGCCGAAGACTATACCGGCGGGCGCAATTTCGGCCACCTCGCCTACGAGGTCGACGACATCTACGCCACATGCCGGAACCTGATGGACAACGGCATCACGATCAACCGTCCGCCGCGTGACGGCCACATGGCCTTCGTGCGGTCTCCGGATGGCATTTCGATCGAGATTCTCCAGAAGGGCGGCAGCCTTCCAAGCGCCGAGCCATGGGCTTCGATGGCCAATACCGGGGCCTGGTAGGCCGAGGCTTTTGCGAGGCTTGCGGCTTTTGCGATTTCCTGACCGCGTGTCCGGATCACGCTTGTAGCCGCTAGCCCACGCGGGCACTCTCCGCACGACTCGAGGCGAAGAGCGCATCATCTGCTGCGTTCTCCGCCATCCATTGGAGAATGCTCGCTTGCTCGCTGTTGAAAAGCGGATGCCCCTCGGGGCCACCTTTCTGATCGCTGCGTCGGCTCTGGCGCTTTGCGGCTGCGTGTCCGACAAGAATGCCGCCGACGCGACAGCAGCACTCACACCAGCGCCGGCAGCCGCTGCCGCGCCTGCCCAAGCGGCGCAAGGCGCGGCGCCCGCAGCATCCGGCTATCGCGATCCGATGATCGCCAATGTGTCCGGCGCCGCTGCCGCGACCACCGACCCAGCGACCGCCCAACCCGCCGCCGTGGGCTCCGCGGCTTCGGCTCCCGCCAATATCGGCGGTCTCGCAATGCAGTCGACCGGTATCAACGCCGAAGCCATGAGCATCTTTTCGGTGCGCACGGTGCCGCAGAACAATTCCACATCGACACAACTGCAGCCGGGAAATGCCTACGCACCGGGTGGCGTAAACGCAGTGCGCTCCAGCGTCTACAGCAGTCAGCTTCCCATCGAGCAGACGCCGCAGGCGGGTCAGGCAACCCAGCCACAGCAATCCTCGCAGAATACCAGCACGCAGTTCGCGCCGGCCCAGACCGCGTCGCTGGAGACGAACGCACTCCCCGGCCAGACGATGAACGCGCTCTACACGGCGCCGAAGCAGAACCTCCTCGGCAGCCTCTCCGGTCTGCTGCAGAAAGCATCCTTGCCGGGAATGACGCGAACGGCGCCGAACGGCCTGCTGATCCAGAACGACAAGGTGGAAGTCGGCTGCTTCAAGCCGGATCTGATGAATGTCATCAAATCCGTCGAAACCCATTTCGGAAAGCCCGTCGTCGTCACGTCGGGCTATCGCGATGCCGAACACAACCGGATGGTCGGCGGCGCGGAAGAATCGATGCACAAGACCTGCGACGCGGCCGACATCCAGATCTCCGGCGTCTCGAAGTGGGATGTCGCGAGCTACATCCGCTCGCTGCCAAACCGCGGCGGCGTCGGAACCTATTGCCATACAGACTCCGTCCATCTCGACACCGGCAAGAACCGGGACTGGAACTGGGGATGTGGCGGCAGAGGCCCTCAAACGACCATCGCACGGGCCCTCTGACGCCCGGCCGAGAATAGGCTGACGTTACGTCAGCACCGTCACGAATTTAAGAAGATCCACACATAGGCGCTTGATTTACAACCGCTAATAGCTTTTTCGCGCCTGCAAAAATATCCCGTCATTTTTTTGTAAAAAATCGAAATTGGCGCTTGCGGGATTCGCGATGCCTGACTATAAGGGCGCCACCACGAAGGAAGCGCCCTTCGTCTATCGGTTAGGACACCAGATTTTCATTCTGGGAAGAGGGGTTCGACTCCCCTAGGGCGTGCCATCGGGTTCTTCTCCCCCAATTTTTTCAATACGTTATAGTGGCCTTTGGCTAACCTGTATTCGGGGTTAGCCAATCTCTGTTTTTCGTCCGTTCTCATTCCAGCGTTCCTAGTTTGTCCATGGCCCCTATGGCCAGCTTCTTCTTGCTCGCTGCTGCGACGTAGACTTCAAGCTCCTTCAAGTTCGCGTGTCCGGTTATGCTCATGATCTGCGATGCTGATGCGCCAGCTTCTGCCAGTCGCCGGCATGCCGCCTTGCGCAGTCCGTGCGGCGATCGATGGGGCGGAAGCTCTGCTTTCGTCGCGGCCTCGATCATCCAATTCGTGAAGCTTTTTTCGGATCGAGACGCGCCGCGCTCGGTTACAATCAAGTTGAGATGATTGTGTTTGATCCCGTCTAACACCTTGCGGAAAACTGGTCTGATCGGAATGAAAAGGTCCGCTCCGGTCTTCGATGCAGTGATCTCGATGGCGTTGCCCTTGATATGCTGCCGGCCAAGACGAACCGCGTCTTTCCTCCGAAGTCCAGTATGTAACAGGATCTCAAAGGCAATTCGCTGGGGCGTACCCTCCCCCCAGAACGCACGGAACTTCGCAATGTCTTCCTCGGTCCACGTCTCGTAACCGGTGCTTTCGTGGTCCACCTGCCCAACGTTGACCATCGGATTGTCTTCCCGGTACTCCCATTTGACGGACAGTGAGAAGAGCGTGAACATGCGCTTATAGAGGTTCTTGGCTTGCGCTTTGGACGTCTCGGCTCGTTTGGCGATGATCTTCGACAGGTGCAGCGGTTTGGCAGCGGGCACGGAGAGTTCCCCGTATTCGGCGTCTAGCGCGTCGATCAAGCTCTGGTAGTTTCGTTTCGTCGCGTCGGCAAGTCCGGTGAATTCCTGCGAAGAGTAGTAGTCTGCAATGAGCGCACGGAGCGTGTGCTTCTTCGCGATCGCAGCCGCTGCCCCCGGCTTAACAACCGCCTTTCCATCTAACGCGGCAAAGTACGCCTTACAGAAAGCCTCGCTGCCCAGCGGACCCGGCAACGGGACCTTCGGGCATCCCGGCTTGCGTAGATAGATGCGTGTCTTTCCGTGCCGATCTAGGTGCACATGCACATAGCGAGGTTTCTTATAGGCGATCATTTGAATTTATCCTCCCAAGCTTGCTCCTCGGCACTGAGCGCGCTTGGCTCGGCTTTTGGGGCAGCTCCGGGGGCAATGCTGGCCACGGTGTACTTGCCATCGCCCTCCACGAAGATCGAAATATCCTTGCCCTTGCTTGTCAGGAACTTCGCCAGTTTCTTGACGTCGGACATTTGAGCTTTCCGGCGAGCGAGGACACGGGCTCTAGCGTCTGCCCGCATGCCTGCAGCGATCTTGCCGATAACGCTAGGCATTGGCGCGCTCTCCCCGGTCCCGGTTTCGTTCCTGTTTCAAAAGTTGCACAAGCTCGGCATTCATCGATCTGCCGTTCTCTTCGGCGCGCTGGGCCAGCCATTTCTTGATGTCGTCGGGCATACGAAGACCGAAAGGTGCTTTGGGCTGCTGTACCATTGTGATTTCCTTCTTGCTGAAGACTAATCATTCGCTGGGGGCAGGCCGCTAAGCCCGCCCCTGCTGGCACGATCGTATCTATTCGGTGATGTGATCAATGATCTGAGCAGCGTCCTCGCCGCCTCGGTCCTGCTGGACTCCTTCGGCGAATGAGCGAGCGTCGTCATGGGTCTTGAACGCATGGCTCTTGCCCGAGTAGCGGACCCAGTAGTTTGCATGTTCGTCGCGGACTATTTCGATACGTACGTTCATTGATGTGCTTCCTTGTTATTGACTACATGATGTAACTATAGCGACACCCTTTCGTCAATAAACCTTTCGCTGCATATTGGCTCTATGGCTACACGTGAACATGATTTGAAAATCGGCAGCATCACCCCGTTCGGGTTGCGCCTTCACCCTGACCTAAAACGGCGGTTAGAAGACGCTGCCCGCCGTTCTGGTAGATCCCTGAACGCTGAAATTGCGGCACGGCTGGAGGCGTCACTAATCGTTGACGAAGATGCACGAAGTGAAGATGCAGCGCGCCGGCTGCTGCGCTCGGGCATGGGGGATGATCTGGAGAAGCGACTGGGCGAACTAGAAGCTCGGGTTGAACACCTCGAACAAGCCGCTCGATAGCACCATTAAAGCTGCGGATAAGGGGGACCTGAGGCCAATTGCTTAGAAATTTCGCTTGCGGTATCTGCGGCTAAAATTACAACAATGGCGCGAATAACCGGAGATTGAAATGTCGCGTCCCTTTAAGCATGAAGTTGCTGCCCTAAATATTCGTATCAACGACAAGGACAGACGCGACTACCCAAAACTCATCAAACAAATAGCTGATCTCAAACGCGGCGTCCGCGTTCTAGGGAAGACAAATTTAGCAATTAGCTATTTTGACGAGATAAGCCTGCGCGGGATCATCCTCAAGTACGACGAATTGCCGGCAGCGGACGAGTGGTTTAATACGGAAAACTTTGATGGCGCTTCTCTGGAGGACCTGAAGGAGATTGTCATCCCCGACAAGCTCAAACCAAACTACGCTAGATTTTACTTTGCCCTCGATCCGAACTTGCACGTCATTGCTTTCCAAACCTACGGGCGGTCTAAAGGCCTCAGCACATTGGCCGTCGAGAAATATTTTAAAGCCGCGGTAAAGTTCGAGGAAATCACTGATGCCTTTGGACAGGTGGATGCTGACATAATTGCAGACCACGGAGCGATTGATCGCATTTTGAATTTGGACAATCTGAAAGAGTTGGAAATTATCATTCGTCCACCTAACTCCGACGACATTGGTGAAACGCTAGCCCAAATTATAGAAGATCGTCTGCGCGAACAAAACGCGGAAGAATATCGTGAGCGCCTAAAGACCAAGGGGAAAAAGCATATCGAACCCAATGAACGCACGCGTGCGCTTGCCCACGTTGCAGGCCAAAACGGTGAGGTCAAAGCGAAAAACTTGGAAGGCGGGGCACAAGTTAGCTACAACTCCGACAGTTCGCCGCTGAAAGAGATGCGCACTACAGCTGAAAACGGCCAAGACTTAACGATGTTCAACATTCTCTCACGGTTCATTTTTTCGAAGGTCGGGATCGCCCGCGAAAGGCAAAAAAGCGCAAGTTCATGAGTAGCGGGACCGGCTTAATCGAGAACCTTAAGATAGTCTATGAAAGCTACGGACGCTTCAAAAGCTTCTATAGCTCAGGCTACACGTGGGTTGCTTTTATCTTTACTGGTTTGTCGTGGAGAACCGCCTTTGACGGTAGTTGGGTTCAATTGGCTTTCCCAATACTTCCAACGTTGGCAGGCTTTTCGATCGCTGCATACGCTGTCTATTTCTCCGTGTTATCGGAGAAGGAAAGAGCCGCGTTGCAAAAGCCCGACCCCAAACTAGATAATCGGTCGCCGCTGTTGGTTTTGGCTAGCGCGGTATCTCACGCCGTTTTTGTTCAGGTTTCGGGAATACTCCTAGCAATCGTGTTCAATGCTAAGCCCTTTCCTACGCCCCCGGGTTATTCCGATTGGGCCCGTTACTTCAATTTTGCCTTTTCGTTCTGTGGTCTATTTCTCACAATATACGGGATACTTTTAATACTTGCGTCTGTTCTGTCCATCTTTCGCATTCTCCATATAAAGGCCAGCGTAGGGAACTAAGATCCGTTAGCGCCGCCGCTGTGCCGCGAAGAGCCCCCCGGGTCGCATCTGGTTGATGGTCCAATCGGTCATTTGCTGATCTATGGCTTGCGCGACCACGCGGCCCATATCCTTGCTGTATTGCTCGTCTTTGGCCTTGTCCCCGGTGCTGCCGTTGGCGTTCACGCTGACGTTGATCCCGCCGACATTCAAGCCGCCGCCCGCCGTGCCGGCCTTGCTGCTGCCGATCGCGCCGCCGTCTGCCAATGCCGGGACACGGCCCCCGTTGATGCTCTCCAGAAGGGAGCGATAGCGCGCCGTCTGTCTGGCGTTCACGACGAACTCGCCATCGGAGAGCATGGCCGGGATGCTGTCGCTCGTGCTCGTGCCGGGACCACGGACAGAACCGCCGCCCGCCAGATAGAGCCTGGTGCGGCGATCATGGGAGACGGGGCCGCCGTCTTTGCTGAATAGCCAGCCCAGAAGGCCACCAACGGCGGTAGAGCCTCCCCCCGATGATTTCCCGCCGCCAAGGCCGGCAAGTGGCCCCTCGCCCAATAGCGCTGCTCTGAGCGCCGCGTCTATCAGGCTATTGGCGAGTTGCTTGACTGCGCCTTCGAGTGTCTGTGTGCCTGTGAGCAGCCCAGATAGGCCGGAGGTGAAGTTTTCCGCGAAATATCGCTGAGCGTCCGCCAGCCCTTCACTGCTCGCCTGCACCTGCTTGTTGGCGGTGTTCAACTGTTCGGTCGCTGTGATCTTCTCACGGATCTGGTTTAGCTCTTGGTCGGAAAGCGTAATACCGGCGCGCGCGGCTTCCTGTTTGGCCCGGAAGACACCAAGCTCGATCTGCTGCTGATTGGCAGAAAGGCCGGATATGCTGTTTTCGAACTGGGCAAGGTCGAGGCTTTCTTGCACGGTCCTGTTGAGGCTTTTGCGGGCTTCGTCCTGCTGCTTGGTGAGTTCGGCGGCCTTTTGCTGTGCCGGCGTCGGATCGAGGGCCGCGCCCACCGTAGGCGTGGCGCTGGCAACGTTGCGAATGGTCGCGTCGTCTACGTTGCGCAGCCCTTCCCACTCATTGCGCAGCGCTGCAGGATCGTTGCCACGGCGGCGGTGCAGGAAGTCGAAAACCGCGTCCTGCGTATCCTCGTTAAAGAGACGGTCACCCGTAAGGCCAAGCCCGCTCATAGCGTCAAGGAGCGTTTGCCGGGTTACCTGATAGCGCCCGACTGCGGATGAATTGAAGGTGTTCGCCGGATTGGCGAGCATCTGCTGTTGCAATGCCAGGACCTGATCAATCGTCATGCCGGTGAGATTGACCGCGCCCCCGGTGAAAGCTCCATAGCCAAGCGTCTCGTTGTATCCCCGGCCCGCGTCGGTGCCTTCAGCCGCCCCCACCAAATCACGTAGGTTCGTGGCGTTTCCGAACCTCGCCGACGTAATTGCACGGTCCCGGATCGAGGTGGCATTTAGAACGTCTCCCATCGTCCGGGCGTTCTGGACGGTCTTCAAATATGCGCTCTCGATCCCGTTGACGGTGCCAAAGGTGTCCATCTCGGCTTTCAGCCCGGGCAGAAACGCCTTCAGTTCCGCGAGCGCAGATTTGAAGTTCGCGGCGCTGGCCGCACTGTGGTCGAAGCTGCTGGCCGCGTTCTGCGTGATGTTCGAAAGATCAGACAGGGCCTTTTTCAGCTCATCGGAGCCGCCGCCAAGATCTGCAATCTGATCGTCCACGGCCTTCAGCGAGGCTTGCAACTGCCGAAGCTCGGCAGGTTTCAGCGCCGACGAACTGCTCTCTACGTCGTTGATCATGGCGACGATCTTGGCGCGCTGATCGAGAAGCCGTTTCATCTGGGCTTCGGGATCTGTGGCCGCGTCCCGATCGCGTCCAATCAGCTTGTCACCCTTCAGGGTCGAGATTGCGTCAATGATCTTGCCGGCATAGCTGACGCTCTCGATCGCCGCCTTCTTGGCGTAAACAGTCGCGTTTCTCCAAAGCTCCTCGAATTCGGCATCGATCTTTTTCGCTGACTCGATCTGCTCATCGGAGAAGGTCGCCGCGTCCGCGCGAAGCTTCTTGATCTCGTCAACCGACTTGCCCAGCAGCTTGGCGAGTTGCTCCGCGCCCTGCCCGCCGAAGGTCTCATCGAGAATACGGGTCTGGGCCGAAGCGTTCATCTTCTGCAGCTTGCCAATGATTTCGTCCAAGAAGGCGCTGGGGTCCTTCAGGCGCTCGGCCACGTCGGTCGCGGTATAGCCGAGACGGGTGAAGGCTTCTTGGGCGCTGCCCTTCCCGGTCTTGGCGAATTCGTCGCCGCGAATATTCAGCTCTTTGAGTGCATCCGTGACCCCGTCTATCTCAAGGCCGCTAGCCTTCGCGACGAATGCCCACTGCTGCCACGTCTTGGCCGATACACCAGCCTTGCGGGCCTCGCGATCGACTTCGGCAACGCTCTTCGCTACCTCCTTCAGGGCCGTTGCTGCAGCCGTTACACCCGCGGCCAGAACGCCCCCAGCGAGGAACGGCTTAAACGCTCCTTCCAACTTGGCGCTGATCGAGCTGCCGGCCTTGTCGAAAGTCTTCTCCAGTGTGTCGGCTGATCGCTGCGCGCGCCTCTCAATCGCTGATAGGTTATCGTTGCCGGCTCGTCGGGCCTTCTGAAGGTTCTTTTCGAACTCATTAATGCGCGCTTCCAGCGAAAAAAGAAGTTGGTCTTCACCTGCCATGATGGTCTCCGTTAGAATATCAGAATGCCGTCTGGGCGTTCGTCGGTATCGTAGATTGAACGTTCGTCGCTGCCTTCGGCGGCCCGGGAAACCGCCATCCAAGTCGCTATCGCGCCATCGATTTTTTCGGTCGATTTCGCTTTGTGCATCGTGCGGTTCCCCGCGCTGTCCGTATGGATCGCAACATTGGAAAAGCACCAGCGCAATACGGGATGATTGCCATGCTGAAGGGCGCGGCTCACTATGGCCCGTTCCAAAATGTTCAGTGCTGGCGATTGCGTAAACCAGCCTTGCTGAATGGTGACGACGGGTAAACCGTCCTCCATCAACGGAGCCATGACAGGTTGCGCATATGCCTTATCGAAGCCGATCTCGCGAACGTCGTACAGTTCGCAAAGCTCGCGAATGTGCGCCTCTACGGCTCGGTAATCGATGACGTTGCCCGGGGTTGGTTTAATGAAGCCATCATCCGCCCATAGCGGGTATGGGACCTTGTCACGCTCGGCGCGTTCAGGCAGACGGTCTTCCGGGCAAAAGAATTGCGGGACAACAATGTACCCGTCCCCATCATCCCGGAACGCCGCGACGACGGCGGTCAAATCGGTCGTAACCGACATATCCACGCCAATCCAGCACGGCCGATTTCGAAGCTGGTCGAAGTCGATAGGTGCTGCGCCTTCGTCATAGACCGACATATCCACAAACGGGCTGAGGCTGTTGTCCTGCCAAATGTTCAGATGAAATTGCTGAAAGGCGATCCGATCGCTGGGCCGCTCTTTCGCCTCCCGCGCCATCTGGCGAAGTCCGCCGATATCGGGATACCCGTGCTTCAGTCCCGGGTTGGCGCGATACCAAACAGCCTCATCTTCCCAGTCGGCATCTTTGGAGGTTTCGAAGAGTACGGGCAGCGTTGCCGGATCTTCGATGTCGCCGCGCGCTACCTTGCGCGCATAGTCGATCTGTTCCCAAGCCAAGTTGTTTTGACCGCGTCCCGCCGTGGTGGCGATGACCAGCAAGGAGCCCGGGGTCTTGTTCAGCCCCCCTTTGATGGCTTGCCAGAGATCATATTTCTTCCAAACGTGGATTTCATCGACCAGCGCGAAAACCGGCGTGTGGCCGTGGGCCGATGCTGCGTCACTGGAAACGCATGCATAGAAGCTGCCGTGTTTGGCGTTGGTGATCTTGTGCTTGTGGTCCGTGATCCGGGCTAGTGATTCGATCTTGGATATGTTGGGGTTGGTACTCTGGCCGGTAGCCTGAATGACGCCGCGCACTTCTTCAAATGCGATCTTCGCCTGCGATCGGTCGGATGCAGCAGACAGGACTTCGCCCCCGGGGGTGCGCTCTGGGCCGAAGGTGTGAAGGAGTGCGAGAGCAGCGGCCAGCGAGGTCTTGCGGCTGCCACGGGGCAGCATCATGACGACGGTCTTCACAACGCGCGTCCCGTCCGCGTGGCGCGGTCCGTAGATGGCGCGGACGATCCTTTCCTGCCAACGGTCGAGCTGAAAGGCGTTCCCCGGCAGCGGGTTCTTGGGATGCTTCAGCGCACGGAGGAAATTCACAGCTCTTTCCCCGAAGCCAAACGGGTCCGCTATCGGGCTGTTGTCAAACACCCAATCGGGATAGCTCGTTCGCTTCTTCGGCTTCGTGGGGAGCTTCAGCTTCATGATCAATCGAGCCCTAGCGGATCATCTTCGGGTTTTGTCGGAGCGTCCCCGCCCATGCCGGCGCGCGATCGGGAAGCAGGTGTAAGCCCCAGCTCGGCAGCGAAGCGCGCGACGACGGCCTGCTGCTTGTGGAGAAGACCGCAAGCGGGGTTCGGCTTCTTCATGCCGTGCGCGGTGCCGACTAGAAGACCGTGCTCCTTGATCGCGGCTTGGCATTCCCGGACGTTCCACAGCGCTGTCACGTAGGTTTCCAGCGATCCCAAAACCGGCCTCGCCAGAAGCTTGCGCTCCTTCAGGTCGAAGGCGATCGCTTGCCATTCGTCGGCCATGCTCGGATCGACGCCAGCGGGCAGCGGCGGAATACCGTCTAAGCCTCCGGGGATCGCCTTCAATGCTGGTTTTACGCCGTGGTGTGCCATGTGAAATTCCCCTTTGTTTTCAACGCCAAAATCCAGTGCAACGAAATGCACCGATCAGGAGGCGCTTTTTGTGCAGCGAAGTTCGATACCGTCGCGCCGTGACAGTTCCTTGATTTCAACGATCTCGTAGAGCTGATCGGGAACCGGGAAGTAGCTCGGTTTGGTGATCCGAACGCGGTCGGAAACCCGGAGGTCACAACGCCAGCGGATACGGAAGACGACGGCAGTCTCTCCGGTGGTGCCGGCAGCCTTCAGAAATTCTTGAGTGCTGGACTGGATCAGCTCGGCCCGTGTTTCCGCGATCTCTTCCCAGCCCTGCGAGGGCGTGCCGTAATCGTCCACGACGGTCGCGGCGCGATCGATGCAGATGGTTCTATCGAGCTTCCCGGCGCGCATCATGCCACCTCTTTTACCCAAGCGTTGATTGAAATAACCCCATGCGAATGCCGTCCGTCTGGATCTCTAAGAAACCTGCTGGAGGCAATGCGGAGGTCGGCAACATGAAGCCCAGGTATCGACCAGATGGCATCAATCAGGGCCGCGCGGATGGCCCCCGCGATCTGTTTCGAGGTCACAAGCCCGGGCTCTTCGGTCCAGATGTGGAGATCCAAATAGGCTTCGTGGGTGCGGCGGGCGATGTCGTTGCCGGCCACGGTCTGCCCCTCGCCAATCAGGATCGAGGGATACAAGACGGGCAAGCCGCTGGCGTCTCGGATCGACTTCGCGGGGACAAGAGCGACCAGCGCCGAAGCGGCGACCAACTTCCCCCGGACTGCCTTCTGTAGCTCTAGGCTCGGCTCCATTTATTTCGCCTCCTTCACGGCCTTGGTGATTGCTCGCTTGATCCGGTTGCGCATGCGCTTTTTGAGCAGACGAACGGCGGGCCAAAAGTAGGGCTGAGCGACGGTTTCCGACGTGCCATATTCGACAAGGTGCGCGTATCGAACTTCGCTATTACCAACGGTCACGATCACTTCGTTTTCCTTGGCGGTGCGGCTGCCTCCGGGCTGCGAGTGTGGTGGCGTCGTTTGTCCCGGCAAGGTGACATGAATGCTGTTGATCAGCGCCCCAGTGTCGCGGGATCGCTCGGCAAATGCGCGCTGCGTGTCCGCCAGTTCTTCGGCTGACTTGACCAAGGCAGGCGTCACGGCTTCGCGGACGGCCTTCGGTATGGCCTCCATGCGCTTGTTAAACCGCTCTAAGCTGGGGTTCCTCGCCACGTCAGAAGCTCCATTCGCGATATGGGGCCATGAGATCGAAGAGCCCGGGGCTGTTCTGGGTGAGGTCGATCCCGACAAGCGTGGCTTCCCTATTTTCCCAAAGGTGAGCTGTGAGCTGCTTGACGGCCTCACGAAGCGCGTGCGGCAACGGGTCGAATTCGGAGAGCGGCTTTCCGATAAAGTTCCCGATGTAATCTTCCGCCGCCAATATCTTGCGGTAGAGATCCGGGGCCGGCTCGTTCTCCTCGATATTCATATGAAATTGCACTTCACTGACACTGACAACGGGCGATGGATTTGCCATTTCAGACGGCCTTTTCGGATTGAGTTGCGGTTTCGTTTTCCGGGGCCGATTGGCCTCTCTCTATTGCGATTGACCGTCGCCGGTTCCCCGGACACATACGAAAAGTTGGGTGATACCCCCCGGGCTGATCAATTGACGCCCTAGGACCTTCTGCTACCTTGACGGCAGGCAGTGGGGGACACACGTGAATGAACAGCAAATGGGAACGTGTAGTAGGCGTCTTATCTACAATCGTATTCACGATCGGCGGATTGTCGTTGGTAGCTGCGGCTTTTGTACCCAAGGACCGGACAGACCTTGCAATGGTGTGTGCGTTGATAGCGCTCTTTACGTATCCTGCATGGCTCGTGCTCAACGCCGGCGCTAACGCCTTATTCACGGCCTTTACCTCCACAGGAATGGCAAAAGAGCGTCTGAGCAAACGGTCAACTGGTACTAAGCGACTGGCCTGTGCGTCGCTGCTAGCAGGTCCGTTTTGGTTCTTGCTCTCGCGGGTCGGACGCGAAGAGATTTCTCTACGTATAGAAAGCCCGTCCGTGCTCGCGTCGATCTTCATAATCTCTGCTTTGGCTTGGATCGCCGCACATCTTGCCGGCTGGGTGATCAAAGGCTTCAAGGACGAAGCGACCTGATTGCCATCGAATACGCCGTTGAGTGTGTACTTCTTGGCCGCGGTCATGCTGATTGTTCCTTTGAGGTATTGGAGGTTTCCCCGCGATCCTGCTTTGAGATTGGCAAACGCAGACGCGTTACCTTGCGTTGGTGTGGCGCTCTGTTCAGGGGCTCGGTCAATGCGCGCTCCACTGGCCAGAATGACGCTTCGATACGGTCGCGAAGAACTGACTTCGCAATACCGAGTTCGCGGGACCATTCAGGGATGGTGAGGCTCTTCCCCGCGAATTCGTATCGCTTGGCGTTGGGGTGAGGCTTCGGCGGCCGAGCTACGGCACGTGGGCCGATACCCCTGTGCCCTTTGAGATATGGCGTTGTTAGCGCCATCTCAATCGGCCAGCCGTTTAGCACTATCCGTGCATAGAGACGGGCTCTGGGAATACCTGTCGCATTGGCCCAATCTGTGAGGTTGAGCGTCTTCCCGTCGTGGGTGTAAATAGGGGGTGGAGAGGTCGGGGTCGCAGCCTGCTTTAGGGACTGCCCTCTTTTAAGGCGCTCGCGAATAGTATCGTATCGAACGCCCGTGATCTCGGCTATCTCGGTTACCGTTCGCTTCTTGCCCTGAAAGAAATATTTGCCCGATCGCCATTTTTTCGTGCTCATGTGCGCTTCTCCATGGATTGGAGGGGGCCGTCGTGGCACGGCTTGCAGGCTGGCTTCCAAAGGCTGGTTTGCCAGAAGAGCTTCTTGTCGCCACGGTGGGGAACGGAGTGATGCACGACGGTCGCCGGCTGACCGCAACGGAAGCATTTGGAGTGTTTTGCGAGGAACCCGGCCCGGGCCTTCTCCCATTTGCTGTCATAGCCACGGGCTCTAGCGCTGGGGCGGTTCTGGTCGTGACGGGCCTTGCGCTCGCGATCACGCTTGTCTTGGCATTCGCAGCGCTGACCGCTGGGGACAGTTCGACCGCAAGAGCAAATTCTGGGGGCAGCGTATGGCATTCATGCCCCCGCTTCTTCTGATGATACCTTGATGATCTGATGCCCGCCGAAGATCTTGCGGACGTTGCGATCCCATGGGCCGCCTTTGTCCTCTGGCTTCTCTTCGCCGCTGCCGTAGACGGCTTTCAGCATTTCGATCCGGCCCGCGTGTGCTTCCATGATCTCGGCAATGGTGGCGTCTAGGGTGACGTCAGGCGTCCAGCCAAGCCAGCCCGTGCCGATGCGGTAGAGACCGCTTAGGAATTCTTCGATTGATTGGGTTTTGGCATCGCCCTTGGTCTTTCCCTCGCTCTTCGGCGGTTCGCTGGAGTCGATCCCCATCAATGCGAGTACAAAGAGAGACAGGGCTGTTTGATGTTTCGCGAAGCCGTCACGGAGAAGGATTTCGGCCAGATCCGGGCGCTGATCAAACTGCGAAACAATGGCGAGGGAGCCCGACAGTGCCCCCTCGCTGATGTCGCGGGCCAAAGCCTGCAAGCCGGTCCCGATACCTCCACGATAACCGGAATGCAAAGCAATGGCGCAGCTAAGAGACGGCCGGATGCCCAGTGGCCGCCCCTCGATATCCATAGTGATATTGCTGCCCGCGATTTTCACTACATCAACCTTCGCTTAGGAGGCAGCGTTAAGAGGCTGATGCAGCGACTTCGAAGATTGGCCCCGAGATGGCCAATTCGAAGGTCGTTTCAACCGGATCGTCGGGACCGCCCAGCTTCGTGGATGCCGACGAAACGATCGCCTTAAAATAAAACTTGGAGTTCTTGGGCGAAGAGCCGGTGCTCGGCTTGTCGTTCAGCTCCACGCAGAAATTGTAGGCATAAGAAGTCTTTTCCGCCGCGATCAGTGCGATATAGCCAACATCCGTGCTGTCACGCTCCACGAGAAGCGTAAGCGAACCGTTGTCCCGGCTTCCTTTCATCTTGCGGCTGTAGGTCTGATCTACGTATTTGGAAACGAGGACTTCGGCCTTCGGGCCGATCTCGCCCATGTCCTTGATGTTGCCAATGGCGACGAAGGTGTCAGCCGTGAAATCGGCAACGATCGTGCCGGCCCCTACGGTCGTGCCGATCGAGAATTTCGAGCCGGCGTTTGCAGTTGTACCCATTTTTATCCCCTTCAGGAAAAACGAAACGGTTTCGTATTTGGGAGAGCGGGAGCTTGGCTCCCGCCCCTAGCTCGGCTTAGGCGACAGGTCGCTTTGCGGGATTGCCCTTGATGATGGTCGCGGACGCGGCGATCGAGGTGCCAGAGTTCAGCGTGAGGACTGGGCGCACATAGCGCTTGTTGCCCTTGTAACCGACCTTGACGACGCTCGTGGCCACGAGAGCTGTCGGGAATGTTCCCTGCAGGTCGCCAGCGGCAACGTCCGTAAAGTTGGTGTTGTCGTCGCTTTCCTGAAGCTTCGGTGTGAAGTTCCCGGAGCCGGCAATAGCGCCCGTTTCGATGACGACGGCAGCGGAGCCGAAGCCAAGAAGATCGACGCCTGCCGGTGTATTCGTGGCCGTGAGGACTGCCGGGGCGATGGCCTGCACAATGCCAATGTTAGATGCGAGATCGCGCATGTTGTTTTCTCCATGTCGCCACGCGGCGACTTAACCTGATGGAAGACGAAAGGCGGAAAGCGGCCCCCGTTAGGAGGTCGCCATCTTCAGCTTCTTGAACTTGGCAGCCTGCAGCACGCCGCCGCCAACGCGACGGGTCGCATGAACGCGCGTCACGCCGTTCGTTGCGAGCAGGTACGGGTTGACGAGGATCGAAAGGCCGATCCGATCGACCACCCTATAACCGCTGAAGTCACCGAAGATGATCGGGAAGGCGTTTGCGCCAACGTCTGCCATGTCGGGCAGTTCGATGACAGGACGGCCAAGGATCGTTTCAGGCTGACCAGCTTGGAAGCTCGGCTGCCACAGATAGTTGTTGTTCCCGTCCTTGAGGGTACGGACAACGCCCAAGGTCGTGCCGTTCATCGCCCAAGTGCCGCTGTTGCGGTACAGGGTCGGCAGGCCATACATGAGCTTGATCAGCGCGTCGGCTGCCAAGTTGGTGGCGTGGCCGTTGGCGAGATAGGCAATGTCAGCGTTGGTCATGAGACCTTCGGGATCGACGGAGCCCGAACCGTTGACGAAAGCTGCGCCTTCCTTCTTGCCGAAGTCGTCAGCGAGTGCCAGACGAACTTCGCTTTCAGCGCCGCCGCCACTGTCTGCAAGGAGCTGATTGGAAATATCGACGTAGGTGTTGAGTTCCTTGACCGCGATTTCGGCCTGCCCGAAGCTCGGCTCGCTGCCTTCCTGCGCCTGTCCTTCGCCCTTCCACTTCGCGGCAGTGATGCCGGTGCGGGTCGGGTAGCTGACCGCTGGCGATGCCGTCTGGCGAACGCTGGCGACGGAACGAACCGGAGAGACCTGCACGAGATCGCGAAGGAACTCAGTCGAGGTTTCATTCGGTGCGAGGTAACCGCCCTGCGGATCGCCGGAAACGGTCAGCGTGCGCAGCTCTTCGGCGGGAGCTTCACGGCCCATGCGAAGATAGGTGCCAAATACACGGACTTCGGCGGCGGCCTGTTCGTTCTGCTGGTTCTGCTGGTCGGTCGTGCCCGGACGATTGAGGCGGGTTTCAACCGCTGCAAGGCGTTCGGTCAGCCCGCGAACTTCCGTGGCATGGGCTGTTGCGCGCTGCTCTGCGGCTTGGCGCATTTCTTCGACGGCCTGCGTTGCGGCTGCAAGCGGGTCGTCGTTCTGCTGGTTCTGCTGAGTGCTGCGTGTTTCAAGCTTAATCTGATCCATGATCAATCACTTCCCTTGATAAGAGCGCGTGGCCTTGGTGACGGCGTTCAGGAAGGCCATGGCGCTTGCATGGTCGGTGCCGTTTTCTGATTGTCGAATTTTGTGGACGCCGCTTCCCGGGACGCTCGCGAAGGTCACGACGCTGATCTCGTGGAGGCGGGCTTCGGTGATCCGGCGAATGCCATTGGCTTGCCGCTCATGCTTGAGGGTGCTGAAGCCTATCGAGAGCCCGGAGACGTCGCCGGCCTTCAGCAGCGCGCGAACTTCTTGAGCCTTGGCCACGGCCAGATTGAGCTTGCCCTTCGCGGTCAGGCCGCCGTCGCGGATCTGAAACGAGGACCAAGAGCCGATGACCTGCGAAGGGTCATGGCTCCAAAGCATCGGGATCGAACGGCCAGAGACATTGAAGGCGGTCGGTGCGAAGGTCGTGCGGTAGGAGTCGATTGTATCGAACTTGACCGCCGTTCCCTCGATCTCGCCATTTTCGCCCGGGTCGGTGAAGCGAACTTCGAAGTCGATAAGGTCATTCTGCTGCATCTTCGGCCCCTTCGGTCTGTGCAATTATTTGCAAATCGGACGCATTTGCATCTAGGGATTTGACCAGCATGCGGACTTCCAAGATTTCGAGGGCAAGCGAATAGGCTTCGGCCAAGGGGCGCGGGTGCACGTAGGCACGAATAAGAGCGTCTGCGTCTTCCGGGCTCGTGCCGCCGCCGATCAGTGCGAGGCGGATGGTCTGCGTGATCTCGCTGGCCGTGTAATCGCGGGCGATCACGCGTTTGATGATCGAGCCGATACCGCTGCCGGTGACGCGTTCCAATTCCAACACCATGGGTGCGGTCAGAACGAAGTCGCGCTGCTGATCGCCAAAGAAGGCGGTGTGGGTTACGGCCTCATGCATCGGTCGTGGCGTCCTTCTTGTCGGCGCTCGCGTCGGTCTTGGGGTCCGGGGTCGGCGCGGTCTTGTCGGTGGTCGTGTAGGGATTTTGCAGGACGTCGCCGCCGTCGATCTTCGGTAGGTTCAGGCCGGCGCGGACTTCGTTGGCGGTCATGACGCCCATTGAACGATACTGGCCGTAAGCCGTGGCTCGGCTGGCGAAGTCGGATCGCAGCAGCGAGTCCGTCAGATGCTCCACGAAGAGCGTTTTCTGATCTTCGGGAGCAATGAGCTTCAAAGTCACTTCCGCTTCCCAGCGGCTAAGCCAGGGCGAAAGACTGTAGGTCAAAAACTGCTGGCCGCCCGTCTCGGCGTTTGCCCACGTCTGCCGGCTGTAGTCCATGAGCAGGACCGGAGGCACGCGAAGCACGCGCGCAACGTCCGTGATCGAGAGAGCCCAGATTTCGAGAAACTGATTGTCCACGGAATTGAATGTCAGGGCTTCCCACTTGCCGCCCTCTTCGAGAACTGCGGTGCTTCCTGCGTTGCCGCCCGATGTCGCGGCTTGCCAACTGGCCTTGATACGCTTGGCGACTTCGGCCCCCAGCTTCTGCGGAAACGACAAGATGCCACTGGGGCGGCCACCATTGGCAAAGAGCTGATTGGCGTGGCGCTGCAGGATGATCAGAAGGCCGATAGCATCCTTTGCCTCGACCAGCGGCGAACGGCCCGTTACGGAGTCCCTAGAGAGCGGCGACGGTGCCCGGAGGTGCAGAACGTCCTTCGACGCCAGCAAGCGCGTCTGTGAGCCTGTACGGACTCGGTAGGATGGTTCGCCCGTGGTGCTGTCGATCTCGATCGCCGTGTTGGCTGGAAACAGGCGGTGCAGTTCGCGAGGTGCGTCACTGCCGTCGCGGACAATCTGCGCGTAGCCATTGCCGTATGCGATGGCGTCAGCAGTCAGCAGCTCGCGAAGCTGGCCGCCCATCGTCCACGGGTTGGCTCGACCATTGAGCAGGGTGAATGCAACATGCTCGGTGTCCCGTTCCCGGGAACCGTCCTCGCTACGAGTGTAAGCATGCATGGGAAGACCGCCAACGGCTTCGGCAATGGCCTTGATACCTGCGGCCACGGCGGGAACTGCGATGGCATTGGAAGGATTGACGACGATCCCGGCAGCCGATGGCAGTGCGCCAAATATCAGCGCTTCCAACTCGGTTGGATTGGAGAGACTGCGTGTCTCTGTCTTTTTGCCGAAGCGGAACAAAGCGTATCACCCTGCGTGATTTGAAGGTGATACTTTTGATAATCATTTTTCGGGGAGATGCAGCAAGGATCTCGTGCGCGCGTGCGCAATGGTACGCTACCGGATCATAGCTACTGTTTGGACTTCGTCAGGATAGCCCCGTCTCTCTGCCCCCAAGCTGCAAGGTTGGCCTTCGCTCTCTCGGTGTTGATGTACGAGAGGCAGACACGTCCCGCGACCTCTTGGAAAACGACCGAAGGCGGGAGCACCCAATCACCCACGTTTGCCTGATAGTGCTTTGTTACGGCATCGGCCAACAACGGAGCGGTGAGGCTTTGCTCAATGAAACAGGTGCTGAGCCCTTGGCGTCGTGCAGTCACCCAACTTTCCTCACCCACCGCGCCGTTACTGTCCTGCGCGTCGAATAGACCTTGGACATACATGTATTGCCCATACCGATCCTGTTTCTCCCAAGAGGCGTAGTTGGACAGAAACCCGGCATGCGCGGCAGACGCGATGAAGATGGAGAGAATAGGCAAGGCTCTAATTGATGATCGCATGTTCGGTAATCTTCTTCGTCACAGAACGGCCAACGGTTGTGTTGCAAATTATTGGCACGAAATGAGCGAGGGGGCTACGGGGGAGTGAGGCTTTCCCGGAGGGGAAGCTAACCGAACGAAGTGAGGTATACTTTCGTCCCGAAAACAGGGCGTAAGCCCGATAAGCTACGCATCGGGAGCGAAGCGAGCGAGCGCGTAGCTTTTATATCCTTTCATGACCGAATTATCTTGTCCCCTGTAAAGTGAAAGGAAATAAAGGCTATTATTTATTATTATATACAGTGGACAAGATACATTCGGTCAAACTGCCTTCGGGGCGGGCTTCTCCATTTTCCAGAGTTCGACGGCTACACCTGAGAAGCGTCTGATGACTTTCAGATTGGGCCACTGATAGAACGCGACCTTCCCCTGCCCTGATGCAGCGAGCGCGTCCATCTCGAATTTGACACCCGACATGAAGGCCGGCCATTGCTTCAAGACGATAGATAGGATTGCCGGCGCGGCTCCAGCCGGCCACGTCTCCACAAGGCCGCATATGCAACCGTAATCGGCCGGGGTCGTGCGCGGTTGTTTCATGTGCTCGCGCCAGATCTTGGAGAGAATATTCGCCCGATGGCGATCGGTGCCCCCTGCCTTCGTCACGCCTAGCCGCACCAGCGTCAGCTTGCGGCCTTCGATCATGCGAGTGTCACGGACAAAGGGCGGCTTGCTGATGGCCCGGAAGAAGGTGCTGATCGAGATCCCAAGTTCTGCGGCGAACTCATCTTGTGAGCGTTTCGCCCATCGCTTGCCGTCCAGCTCGTGGCCTTCGTCCAGCATGACGTCGAGGACATAGTCTTGAACGCGTTCACCTGTGGTTTGCGGCCTCTTCATCTCGTTCCGCATATCGGAGCGCGCGATGGTCGAGGCTTTTTTCAACCAATCAATTTTATTCATGGATCACCTTTCGGCTATCAATTCCTGTTGCGTTGACAGAACTGATCGCCTAAGGTGCAGATGTCCTAAATCCTAAGCGGGATTTTCAGCACCTTACAGCGATCAAAGCCCCCACCAGTTTCCCGACCGGTGGGGGTTTTTCATTTCAGGTGTTCTTCGCGAGGTAGTCTAGCTGGATCTGATGCAGCCCGATCAAACGGGCCTGTAGAGCATCCACGTAAACGCCGATGATCTCATTGGCCCGGACGGGGTGATCAGCATTTACCCATGCCTTGAAGCCGGCCAGACGACGCAGCACTGCCCCGTCCTTGAAATCGCCGCGTGCCCCGATCGGCACGTCCTCGGCTGCTTGCATGATTTCGCCAGCGTCCCTTCGGGCGCATTCGATGGCGGTTTCCCGGAGAGGATCACGTCTAGCCATGGGTGAGACCTCCCGCGATCCGGGCCAAAAGGCGGTTAGCCAATTGGAGAATTTCTCTTTTGATTACAATGATGCAGTTTTTGGAGGTTAGCCAGAAAAAACTCAATAAAATCATTGGCATGATCCTCCCCTAGGGCGTGCCACTTCTCTGATTTCATTGATTTTTACCACAATGAATAGAGAGCGGGTTCGAGGTGTTTCCAAAAACAAGAGCTGCATCAATGCATCCGGTAGCCCGGCAGCGCCGCTTGCGCCTTCGATCACCGCAGGTACCGATCACATGCCTAGCCTAGCGGCAGGGTGCTTCGCGATTCAGGTCATCGATGATCGCGAATCTCTCACTATGTGTTCGACAAGACGAGGCGCCTCCTCCGCGATCGCCAATATGATGCCTGACTTGCGCGTGGACGCGAAATCCAGTCCGGCGAAGTAGAGTCCCGGCAGAGCGCCCACGCCATCCGTGTGAACCGGCTGTCCGGCAGCGTTGAGCGCTCCGGGAAGCCCGACGTAGCCGAAATCGCCCTTGAAACCTGTGCACCACACCACGCTGGTCACTCCGGAGCGCGCGAGATCAAGCGAAAGGATGGCGGTATCCGGCTTACGCCATACGACCGTCTCCGCCGGATCGGGCTCCGCAGCCGGCGCGTCGATTCCCGCTCGGTCGATATAGTCGTCGATATGGCGTTTGGCGTTGGAGGAAGCTTCATCCCCGAAGCGCACATTCGGCCCGACCTCGTCCGCGAACGACAGGCTGCCATTATCGGCAACGCTGGTCAGCCGCCCGAGAAGCACGATACCTTGGGCAGCGAGCGACTGAAGGCTGATCGTATGCTCCGACCCGAGCACGCCACGCGGCGGGATACGGCCAGCAAGCCGTATAACCTCCTCTCGCCGCACGTCGAGAAACCCGCTTTCCTCGAGCCAGAGCATGACGTCGCGCCCCCGATACCGCCGCGGGAGCCGCCCCACTCGACTGGTCGCAAGGAAGACCGCCCGCCCCGCCTCCGCCAGTTCTTCCGCGATCTGGGCGCCTGATTGACCGCTCCCGACCACCAACACCGCTCCGGCAGGTAGATCGGCGGCACTGCGGTAGCTGGAAGCGTCGACCTGATAGATGTCAGCCGGCAATGCATCAGACGCGCTCGGACGGACGGCACAGTTCAGGTTGCCGCTTGCGACGACAACGTTGCGTGCTTTGAGCATGCCGCGTGAGGTGGTGAGCCGATAGACGCCATTCTCGTGCATGAGTTCGCTCACCACGGTATCCATTTCGATCGGCAGCGCATTCCTACCGGCGAAATCCTCGAGCAGGGCCACGAACTGGTCGCGCGTAAGGACACCCTGGGGATCCGGCCCGTCATAACGATCGCCGGGCATGATGGTCTGCACGTTGGGCGTATTCATATGAAAGGCATCCCAGCGCTGCGTCCGCCAGGTCTCTCCTATGCGCCCGCGCTCCAGCACGCGGTGGGTCAGACCCTTCCGTGCCAGCCAATAGCTGACACCAAGGCCCGCCCAGCCGGCTCCGACGACGACAGCATCGAGAACATCCACGCTGCCATTCAGTTGCCGTGGTGATCGCATGATCGGCATCCCCAGCCATCCCCGCGCGGCATTAAGCCTTGTTCATCGCAGCGTGTCCAGCCGCACTCTCAGTACGCGTGCCGGACACCACCGGCAGATTGGCCGGTCGTTCAGCCGTCCAGCCAGGCTGCGAGGCCCTCCAGCGTCTGCAGCCCGTATTCGACAGCGCCGAAGCCAATGACGAAGCGACGCCGCTCGGGAGTGGGGTGGAGTTGGCGGAGCGTCAACACCGTCTTGCCATCTGTCTGCTCATCGAAGGTTACCGTGACACGGAAACGATCGGGATCATCGGGATCGGGCGTGCCATAATCCATCACGATCCGCTCGTTCGGCACGATCGTCAGGAAACGCATGAGGTTCGCAAAGCGCTGCTCCCGGCCCTCGAACATGCCCACCATATCGAACCGCCAGAGCCCGCCCTCGCGGATATCGGCTTCGTGGCTCTCGATCGCAAGACCCGCCGGTCCGTACCATTGCGCCAGTGCATTGGGGTCCATCCAGGCAGCAAAGACCCTGTCGCGCGGGTGGTTCAACACCTTGACCAATACGACTTCGCGATCCAGCGACCATGTGTCAAACATTTTTGCCATTCTCTCCATCCTCCTCTTCCGTCTTATCAAGATAGACTTCCAGCCGGTCCAACCGCTCGGTCCAGCGCCGGCGCTCCGCCTGCATCCAGTCCGCCGCCTCCTCGAACCGCGCCTGCACCAGCCGACACCAGCGGCTGCGCCCGCGCTTCTCGCTGGCAATCAGCCCGCAATCCTCGAGCACCTTCAGATGCTGGGCGAAGGATGGCAGCGCCATGTCGAAAGGCTCGGCCAGAACACTGACCGGCACCTCACCCTCGGACAGCCGCGAGACCACCGCGCGGCGCGTCGGGTCGCTGAGAGCGTGAAAGGCAAGATCGAGAGGGGTCGAATGGTAGGGCATATCACTCACTAAGACGGGTTGGAGCTGCAGTCAAGAATAATAAGGCACTTGCCTTACTATTGAGTTCACGTAAGATCGGGGCGGTTTAGCCAACAACTTCGCAAGGAGAACTCCAGTGGCAGTTCGTGTCGATCTCATGGTCTCGCTCGACGGTTTCGCGACAACGACGGACCAAACGCCAGAAGTCCCGTTCGGCGAGGACTGGCCGCGTCTCGTCGGCGCCTACACTGCAACGCGAACGTTCCGCGAGCGCGTGCTCAAGGATACCAGTGGGGCTGGGACCACCGGTGTCGATGACGATTATGCGAGAGAATACTTTGCTGACGTCGGCGCCGAGATCATGGGCGCCGGCATGTTCGGCCTGCACGCCTTCCCCGACGATCCGAACTGGCGCGGCTGGTGGGGAGAAGAGCCGCCCTTCCGGATCCCGGTCTTCGTTCTCACTCACAAAAACCGCCCTTCCCTGCAAATGGCTGGCGGCACCACGTTCCATTTCATCAGCGCCACCCCGATCGATGCGCTCCAAAAGGCTATCGAGGTCGCGGGCGGCAAAGACGTGCGGATCGGCGGCGGCCCAACGGTCGTTCGCGACTTCCTGAAGGCAGGCCTTGTCGACCGTCTTCATGTTGCAATCACACCCATCCTGCTCGGGCGCGGGATACGCCTGTGGGACGAACTGCGGGGCCTGGAAACCGGCTACACCGTCAAGGCGGACACCGCACCGAGCGGCACCATCCACCTCACCTTCCAGCGCTAGTTTTTATGACCCGAGGCAATCCCAGGCTGCATGACCCGGGGCAGGCAAAGCCCGGATCGGCCTAGTTTCTTCGAATGCTATTGCACGCAACAAGCATCTTCTCGTCAGCCATGACGCGCTGGCCATTGCCGCGCTGCCACATGCTCTGGAGCCAAAAACTATTCGTGTCAGACATCCTGCTGTTGGGGACCAGGATGAATGGGGCGGGCTCATCTGAGCGATAGGTTTCGGCAAAGTGTTTCGCGTCGTCCAAGCTAGGAAGCTGCAACGCAACCCCTTCATAACCATCCGGCCCCTGCAGATGATACTTTCTCGCATCATCCCCAATCTGGGTAAGCTTGAACTTCATCGGCAGGGTGCTCAGGATGACGCATGTGTCCGCAGCGTTGCACGCTCCCCACACAGAGCATGACCATGGCGGCGGCCCCGGCTGCTCCACAGCCATTGCAGCCGAAAGAGGGGAAAGAAGCATAAGCATTACCCAAAATCTCATAGGCGCTGTTCCTTGATAGGCCGGTTCGGAGCCAACATAACTTACCCATGATAATCCACCAGAACTGATACACATCTGGGGCCAGATGGCCCTAATTGGCTCCGTTCTCCCGGTGATGGCAATGCCCGCTTGGCGCAAAGCGGTCGGTAGACGGCCCTCGTAAAATCTCCCTCGGTGAGAGCATTGCGAGACTGCAGAACTGGCTATACGCTTCTTGATCAAGGACGACAGCATGATCGGCAACCCAACCTCGGCACCACGAAGGGCAACAGGTCAATGATGGCAACTTCATTTTGGGTGGTTGGCGCAGCGAAACACGCGATTCGAGTTCTGGTTTTCCTTTCGCTCGCGGTCAGCGGGGTTTTCGCGGCTGAGTCCCCTCAGGGACGGGATGAACTGAAGGCATTTCCCGAGGCGACCGCCGGCCAACAACGGCACGTCATCTTCCTTCCAAAGCGTACAGACGAAGATGCGCGACGGGTTGGCGTGATCGTAGGCCGAACCGAATTGGTGGACTGCAATCGGCATACCTTTGGCGCCCGGTTGGAGACGCGTACGGTCGATGGCTGGGGATATGACTACTACGTCGTCACCGGGGTTGGCGCCGTCGCGAGTACGCAAATGGCCTGCCCAGGTAGCGCCAAGAAAAGAACGTTCGTGCGTAGCTCGGACGAGCCGCTCCTACGATACAACAGCAGGCTTCCCCTCGTCGTGTTCGCACCTGCCGACGTGGAAATCCGGTACCGAATCTGGAAAGCTGGCCCAGAGCGAACGGCAGACTGACCAGCATCGTTCATCGTTTCTCATGCTTGACACGGCGGTCCGGCTCTGAGAATTTTGATTGATGGGGCAGCGATCGCCCCACGAGGCCACGGCCGAAGAATCGCGTCCTGTAAACCCGCTTCAACGGAGGACGCGCCATCATGCCGTCATTTCTTGAAATCACATCAGACAAGCTTAACCGCATCGTGGGCACGCCTGGCGCGCCGACGTTGATCGACGTCCGGATCGACGAGGATTTCGATGCCGACGCGCGTCTGCTCCCCGGCTCCGTCAGGCACGACTACCGTACGGTCGGGGAATGGGGACCGTCACTTACCGGATCGGCCGTCATCATTTGCCAACAGGGCCGCAAGCTCAGCCACGGCGTGGCTGCCCATCTCCGACACGCCGGGATCGTCGCCGAAGTGCTCGAGGGTGGCTTCGAGGCATGGCGGCAGGCAGACGGGCTTCTCGTTCCGGAAGACAAGCTCCCCCGTCGCGATGATTGCGGCCGCACCGTCTGGGTGACGCGCTCGCGTCCGAAGATCGACAGGATCGCCTGCCCGTGGCTGATCCGGCGGTTTGTTGACCCTAATGCCGTCTTCCTCTTCGTTCCGGCATCGGAAGTTGCGCTTGTCGGCGATCGCTTCGGGGCGACGCCCTTCGACATCGAAGAGGTGTTCTGGTCCCACCGGGGCGAACTCTGCACCTTCGACGTCATGATCGAGGAGTTCGGCCTGAAATCCCGCCCTCTCCTGCACCTGGCGACCATCGTACGGGGCGCGGACACGGCGCGGCCGGAGCTTGCGCCCGAGGTCGCGGGGCTGCTTGCAGCATCACTCGGACTGTCCCGCATGTTCAACGACGATCTGGAGCAACTGGAAGCAGGCCTGACGCTTTACGACGCTTTCTATCGGTGGTGCCGGGACGCGACCAGCGAAACCCACAACTGGCCCAACGCAAGGCAGGACAGTAACATGGCAGCCGTGGTCAACGAAGATGCCCGGTCCTCCGGAACGGGCGATCATGAACTGCCGTTCTCCGAGGGAGTTAAGGTCTGGGCAAGAGTGGCGGCACTGAGCTTCGGCGGCCCCGCCGGCCAGATCGCCGTCATGCACAGGATCATAGTCGAGGAGAAGCGCTGGATCGGCGAGGAACGGTTCCTGCATGCTCTGAACTACTGCACGCTCTTGCCAGGCCCCGAGGCACAGCAACTGGCGATCTACATCGGCTGGCTGTTGCACAAGACCAAGGGAGGCATCGTCGCCGGAACACTGTTCGTGCTTCCCGGCGCGGTCGCGATCATGGGATTGAGCTGGATCTACGCGATCTTCGGCAATGCCGGCGCGGTCCAAGCATTGTTCTTCGGTCTGAAAGCGGCCGTTCTGGCCATCGTGCTCGGGGCAGTCCTTCGCATCGGCAGCCGATCACTGAAGAACAAGGTGATGATGGGCCTTGCGGCCGCTGCTTTCGTTGCTCTTTGGCTTTTCCAGGCTCCGTTTCCATTGGTGGTGGTCACCGCCGGCCTGATCGGCTTTATCGGCGGCAAGGCTGGCTGGGCTGCGTTCTCGACAGGGGGAGGCCATGGAAAGATCGGCGGCAGACAGGTCGCGGACGCCGACAGTTTGCTCGGTGAAGGCGTGCCGGCGCATACGCGTCCAAATGCCGTCTGGTTGCTGAAGGTCGCAGCAGTTGGTGCGGTCGCATGGTTTGGACCGATCATTCTCCCGTTCGCGTTCCTCGGTTCCCACAACGTCTTTTCCGATATCGCCGTGTTTTTCTCCAAGATGGCGATGGTGACATTCGGCGGGGCCTACGCGGTGCTGTCCTATGTTGCCCAGGAGGCGGTGAACCGCTACGGCTGGCTGAAGCCCGGCGAGATGCTAGACGGCTTGGGCCTTGCGGAGACGACACCCGGTCCGCTGATCATGGTGACCCAGTTCGTTGGGTTCATGGGCGCCTATCGCGCGCCCGGCGGACTCTCGCCGTTGCTTGCCGGAACGCTTGGGGGCCTGCTGACGACGTGGGTCACCTTCGTTCCCTGCTTCGTGTGGATCCTGCTCGGCGCTCCGTTCATGGAGAATCTGCGTCGCAACAAGGCCCTCTCTGCGGCACTGGCGGCCATCACGGCCGCGGTGGTGGGCATCATCCTCAACCTCGCCGTATGGTTCGCCCTGCACGTCCTGTTCTCAGAAGTCCGAAAGGTGAGCGGCTTTGGAATGACGCTCGACGTGCCGGTTCTGAGTTCCGTCAACCTGCCGTCGCTGGTGCTGACGATTGCCGCCGTCCTTGCGGTGTTCCGTTTCAAGGTCGGCATGCTGACAGTGCTGGCGTCAAGCGCAGTTGTGGGACTGGCCTATGGCCTGACGTTTGGAGTCCATCCGTGAGCGCTTCACGCCCGCGTTATTTCTTCTTCTCTTGATCGTGGTGCCACTTGATGGCGAAGAACATCCCCGTGCCTAAAACGAGAATCTTGAGCGGAAAGAAGACTATAGGGAACCAATCCCACATTTCGGATATTCCAGGCTAATATTTGACACTATCTATCGTGAGGGAGCACTACCGCAAAACTGCTGCATACGACATCAGCCATGTTGACGCAGATGGGATCATGACGTCCCCTCGCGCAGCATGAGTGGGCTTGCCCCTTGTTCCAAATCAGCTTCCGGAGAGCTGGGCATGACTTACTGATTGACCGGGGGCCCTTTCTTTTTATGACGGTTTTGTGACATAAGGGCGCTTCAAGTGTTCGGTCTTAACGTCCCACAGGAAGAGCCGACATGTTGCATCAACGTCGTCGTGCCGAGGATCAATTGTTGATCGCCAATAGAGTAGTTCCGCAAGCGGCAGCCATTTGCCTGGTCCTTCGGGAGAATGCGGATCCTCAGGTGATGCTTGTGCGCAGCAGGCGAACAGGGCAGTGGGGGATTCCGAAGGGCGGGATAGAGCCTGGGGAGTTGAGCTGGAAGGCTGCCGAACGTGAAGCCTTTGAAGAGGCAGGAGTAGTCGGCGTCGCCAACTCATCACCGGTCGGGCACTTCAGTTACACAAAACACGGAAATCTCAATCGGTATCGACTGGCGGTTCATGTTCTTGTGCAAGAGCGGATCGTTGACCAATACCCCGAGCAAGGGGTGCGGGAGCGACGATTATTTCCGATCACGGATGCGATTGAGGCCCTGAAGTCCTCGGAAACCAGCCACATGTGCGTCGACGTGCTAGAGCGTTTCCAGGTCGCAACGCCTTTTGACGCCTAGCAGCGGGCGACCCGAAATATCACAACACCTCACTCAGTAAGGTCAGTGTCTACCGAGGGCACAGGATCGCGCGTCGTCACCGCTACAACACCCCCGCCGCAGCCAGCCTGTTGTGAGCGTCGGTCATAACCGGCAGGTAGAGTGCGCTCAGCCCTTTCGCAAAGGTAGCGGCAAGGTGATCCGCATCCTTGTAGAGTGGCAGCCCGTTTCGCACGGCGTCGCAATGTTCGTCGTGGCAGATTGCCGGAAGAGGGTCGATGATCGAGGCGCCATATTGGGCGGCCGCGCGGGCCAGGATCGAACGCGAGAGCGCCTGGCGCTTCTCGATATAATCAAAGGGCGGCGCAACGTCGGTGGAGGCGCCCTCCATCATCGCCTTGGCGACTGCCTCGGGCATGTAACGACCCATCTCGGGAACGTCGGAGACAAGCACGACCTTGGTGCCCAGCCTCTGCAGTTCCGCCATGAGGCTGTCGAGCGTTTCCACCACCGATTGAGACCTGTCTTCCACTGGAGGCGGCACCGAGGGATCGAAATATGGCCCCTGGTTGGGCATTTCGGCATCGTGGACATATTTGGGCCAGTATGCGACGAGGAAGACCAGCGGGATATGGCGCGATACGATGAGATCATGCACTGCTTCATTGAAACGTCCGCAGCGGTCGGTGAGCCCTCGCTTGAGCTGCACGCCAGGCAGTGGCGGGCAGGATGAATGCCCGGCAAACAGCCCTTGCATGCCTACCTGCGCTGCGGCGGCATCGATCGCCGGAGCCATCGCGCCGGAATGGGAGTCTCCCCACACGAGGAAGGATGGCTTGCTTGCGTCCTCAATACCAAGTTTGCAGAGCCTACCGGCACGAATATCCGCAACGGCAGGGCCGTCGGTGTCGGAATCGGCAAAACATGGCGGTAGGCTGAAGCGGCTCTCGTCGTAGGTCGAGGCATAGACGCGCTGCACATCGGGCGCCAGGCGACCCGGCAGGCCGCTGTTTCCGGCAACATAGGCACCGAGCGAGATGGCGGCCATCACAACGGCCACGGCACCGGCAAATAGCGGCTTGCGCGCGACCGGGCTCGCGTGCCCCCTGAAGGGCTGCTCGACGAAACGCCACGACACCGTGGCGACCACCAAGGACGCGGCGATGACGAGGCCACCTTGTGACACAGAGAGCTGTCGTCCAGTCATCTCGCGGGTGAACACGATGATCGGCCAATGCCATAGATAGAGGGAATAGGAGATCAGGCCGACGAAGATCATCGGTCTGGATCGAAGGATCTTGCCAGCGGAACTCCATTCGTCCCGAGCATGAATGACGAGTGCTGCCCCGAGGCACGGCAGGAGCGCTGCCGGGCCCGGGAACAACATCCGATCGCTGAACGTGAAGACCGCCACAGCGATGAGCAGAATACCTGCGAAAGCCAGCCCTGCCCGCGTCCTGGGCTGCCATGGCCTTGGCACGGCGTTGAGAGCCAGCAGCGCTCCCAGAAGAAGTTCCCATGCACGAAACTGCAGGAGATAGAACGTCGCTGCCTGAGATCGGAACAGCATCCACGTGCTCGCTGCGAACGACACTGCCAGCAAGGCTCCCAGCACAAGCACCGCGTATCGCCGCGCAAATCGATGGACGGCAAGCAGCAACAATGGAAACAGGATGTAGAACTGTTCTTCTACAGCGAGCGACCAAGTGTGCAACAACGGCTTCATCTGCGCGCCGATGTCGAAGTAGCCGTTTTCCTTCTCGAACTGGATGTTCGATGCGAACAGTGCGGCAGCCTTCAGACTGCGCCCGAAGTAGGCGAATTCGGCAGGCATCAGCAGGAACCAGCCAGCCACGGATGATGCCGCAAGGAGGGCGAACAACGCGGGAAAGATCCTGCGAATGCGGCGTTCGTAGAAGCGCGTCAGGCTGAAGGTGCCGCGATCGAGCTCTCCTGAGATCAGCGATGCCATCAGGAAGCCGGAGATGACGAAGAAGACATCGACCCCAACGAATCCACCGCCAAATCCCGGGATGCCCGCGTGATAGAAAACGACCGGAAGGATCGCCAGCGCGCGCAGCCCGTCAATGTCGGGCCGGTAGGAAATCTCGCCGTGCGGAGGTGTGCTGATCGCGACCAAATGCGCCGAGCGCTCTGCGATGATGTTCAAATGCTGGCCTCTGAGTCCGGCTGCGCCCTGGGGATTGGTGGGTCACCGGTAGCCGCTTGAACTGACGGAAAGCTGAACAATCAATCCCGCGCGCATCTTGCCGCAGGGTGTCACTCCTCAAAGCCCGGTTTCTGCTCAGCAAACCGGGGCGCGCCGACGCACGCCGTACGGCCTCGCCCCTCGCCCGCGCCGCATTCAAAAACCGGTGATCAACTCAATCTTGGAGCCGTCGCTGAAGCGCGACAGCCGGAATGCCGTGGGATCGACGACAGGCTGGCCGCCGGTCACGATATCGGCCATCAAACGTCCTGCTGCCGGACCGATGCCGAAGCCGTGTCCGGAAAAACCGGTGGCGATATGGAATCCCGGAACGCTGTCCACCGCGGAAATGACCGGCACGGCATCCGGTGTGACGTCGATACACCCTGCCCAGCGCTGCGCGATCCTGACATTCTCGAAGACAGGAAAATCCCGCTTGAGATCGAC
The DNA here is from genome assembly GCF_001692185.1 of Rhizobium sp. AC44/96. NCBI lineage: Bacteria > Pseudomonadati > Pseudomonadota > Alphaproteobacteria > Hyphomicrobiales > Rhizobiaceae > Rhizobium > Rhizobium sp. AC44/96. The sequence continues at coordinate 349,429 of NZ_LXKO01000035.1, read as the reverse complement.
CAGCGCCTTGTCCGCCAACCGCCGCGATGGCGCAGGATCGAGCACGCGATTGTATTCGAAGGGGCTGGCCTCATCCATCGACCATGTCCTGGAAAGCCTGAGTTCATCGAGGAACCGCCACCCGAGGCGGAAGGAAAGCGACTGCCACTCCGCACGCAATGCCGGTAGGAAGGATTTGGCGTAGCGAAACGATGCCGGCACGATGTCGACGATGTTGTCGTGGCCCGAAGCGATGGTATAGCCGCCGTCCTGCCGCTTGCGGATCGCAACGTCCTTCGACCAGATGGTTTGCTCCGGTCCGCCGTCAATCGGCTCACTGCGCATGACGCTGTTGATCACCTTGAGCTGCGGCAGATCGATTCCGAAGCGCCCGGAGAACAGATTGGACCACGCGCCGCCTGCGAGCACCACGGCCTTGCAGGCGATCGAGCCGCGCTCGGTAATCACGCCGCTCACCGCGCCGCCGGCCGTCTCGATCCCGCGAACGGCGCACTCCGTCAAAATCGCCGCTCCGCGATCACGCGCCGCCTCGGCAATTGCTGGCGTCGCGCGTTGCGGCTCGGCGCGGCCATCCGCTGGGGTATAGAGTGCACCCGCCTGAGCGAGCCGCGAGCCCGGCAACAGGTCGCGGAATTGGCTCGCCGTCAGCATGCGCGTCTCGATCTGATGCGCTTCGAGATTCGCCCGCCAGCGGTCGTTGGCATCGAACTCCTTCTCGTCCGCGCAGGCAAAGACGATGCCGGCACGTCTGAAGCCCGTATCGCGGCCAGTCCGTGCGTCCAACCCGTCCCAGATACGCAGTGCTTCCGCCATGAGCGGCACCTCCCGGGGATCGCGCATCGAGATACGCACCCATCCCCAGTTTCGGCTCGATTGCTCCTGGCCAATGCCGCCCTTTTCGCAGAGCGCGACGCGCAAACCGCGTTCGGCAAGCTCCAGCGCCGTGGAACTACCGACAATGCCGCCGCCAATGACGACGACATCGCATTCCTTCGGCAGCTCCGCGTCTCCATGGACGGGAACGACATAGGGACCAGGCATAGGGATAGATCTCCAGGCAGGCGGGTGGGACTCAGTCGCTCACCTTCCTATCGCGTCAGAGCGTGTTTAGGAACAGCCATCCGATCCCAGCGCCGCGAGGCCACAGAGCTCCTGATGGAGCCTCATTCGTTCGGAAACGCAAAGACGTCGACGGGCTGCCCGAGCCCCCGCAGCGGGAATGAACCAAGGGACTCCATATCGGCCTGGCAGGACGCCATTTCCACGAATGCCCCGGAGAGAAGCACGGGTCGCTTGATCTCCTTCGTCAGGCTTTCAAGCCGCGAAGCCACGTTGACGGCAGGGCCGATCACCGTAAAGTCGAGGCGGCGGCGGGAACCGATATTGCCATACATAACATCCCCGACATGGACTCCGATGCCGTAGCGAAGCACCTCGCGACCGTCTTTGCTGTTCTGCTCGTTGAGGGCCGCGATTGCCACCTCGGCCTCCTTTATGGCGCTTAGCAGATCCGCGCAGGCCGTGGGATTGGTCAAGGGGAAGATCGCCAGCATGCCGTCGCCCATGAATTTCAGTATTTCACCGCCATGCCGCTCGATCGGCTCGGACATCGCGTCGAAATAGGCGTTGAGCAGTTCGATGACATCATCGCGCGGCCAGTGATCCGATATGGTCGTGAAATCGCGCAGGTCGCAAATGAGGATCGCCGCCCCGACCGTTGCGCCGCTGCCGCGGGTCGTTGCCCCCGCCAGGATCTGCTCGCTCGCATGTGGGCCTACATAGGTCTGCAGCAACGTGCGCGCCAGAATGTTCTTCAGGCGGATCTCAGTCACCAGCGTCAGCGCCGGCAGAAGGTCTTCGAGCATTCCGACGTGCGCATCGGTGAAGCCGCCGGGCCGGTCGCTGCCAAACGTCACGATATGGCGCTTGCCAAGCGTGTGCTCCATCGGCCACGCGATATACTCGGTCAGCCCCTCCTGCCGTAGCTCGTCATAAAATTCGTGATGGCCATCGCCCTCGCGCATCGTCGCCAGATTCTTGCGGACTTCGCGCGCACCGCTGAATATCTCGTTCACCGGGCTCTTCAGGAACTGCGGTGTGTTTTCGATGCCGTAGCCGAAGGTGGCGATCTTCGCCTCCTTCAGACCCGTGCTCCATAAAATCCGCGCACCCAGCCACTGCGGATGGTGGGTTCGGAAATGCATCGTCGCCCGGGCCACCGGAACCCCCTCGTCCCGCAACCTTTCGCACAGCTGCACCAGGATATTGTCGATGAAGCGCTCATCGCGAGTCTCTTTCACCAGCCAATCGAGGATCTTTGTGCGCTGCCGCGGCCACGCCGGTTCGCTCTCGTCGCGCAAATCAGGCGTGGGGCTCGGAAAGGATTGCATGGCGGACACTCCGGAGATGCCAGAAAACGGGTACAACTGGAAAAACGTTCCTGCTTCGCAAGATGGGGTTCCCCATCGTGGAATGGAATGGCCACCACCATAAGATCGGTGGAATTTTTACCCCTTAGCCGAGAATCTGCCGCGTTGCGGCAATCGTCTCTGCACTTGACGCCAAAGGCCGGTATTCAAGGCCGATCGCGCCGCTGTAGCCTTGCTCGATCAGCCAGCCGACGCGTTTGCGCAAGTCGATCTCGCCGCTGCCAGGCTCGTTGCGCCCAGGGTGATCGGCGATGTGCACATGGAAGACGCGGTCGATATTGTCGTCGATCACCGCCGGGGTATGCTCTCCCATCACGGCGGAATGATAGACGTCGTAGATGATGCCGATCTCGGCGCGACCGGTCGCCTTGGCCACTTCGATCCCTTCCACCGTCGAGTGCAGGAAGTAACCGACGTGGTCGATCAGCGTATTCAAGGGCTCGACGCCCAACCGCACGCCGCTACCTTCCAGCACCTCGCCGGCGCGGGTCAACGTCTCGACCAGCGCAGCCTTCTGCTCCTCCCGCGACTTGCCGTCGAGATCATCGCCCGCCTGGGCAATCAGCGTGTGCGCGCCCAGGCGCCTTGCGACGTCGATCGAACGCTTCAATCCATCGAGAAAGGCATCGCGATTGGCACTGTCCGTGAGCGGAATCATCGGCTCGGCAACGAAGCTGGCGAGTTCGATGCCGGTTTCGTTCAAGGCCCACTCGATGCTGCCGAGATCCTTGTTCGTCCACTTCCAGAACTCCACCGCCTCCAGGCCGCTCTTGTGCGCCAGTCGGATACGGTCGGCAAAATTGTCAGCCTCGGCTGCAAACAACCACTCTACGCATGCGGATAATTTCATGATGCCCTCTTCCCGAATTTGCACTGATCAGGACGCAATCGTCACCGGATTGCAATAGGACAAAGACTCCCGGTGGCTTTTTACGCGCAACTGGCTGATCAGGGGTTGTGTCGGCCGCATACCAAACCTACAAGATCACCCGCGCACGATCGTGCGTATCGCCTCCCGGAGTAGCGCAATGCGATTTGCACCGCAGCACAGAATCTATGTCTGTTTCTTCCTGTTTGCCGTGTCGATGGGCGCGTTGCTCGCTCGCATGCCCGACCTGCAGATGGCGCTTGGGGTCGATAAGTCCGAACTTGGGCTGACGTTGATCGGTGCTGCAATCGGGGCGCTGATTTCATTGACCTTCGCGTCGCCGATCATCGCACGCCTGGGCGCCAGAACCACGGCTTTCATCACCGTCCTGGGAAGCTCCGCCCTGCTCGCATCCGTGCCCTGGGCAACGAGCGCACCGCTCGTCTTCGCGATTCTCTTCTTCGAGGGACTTCTTGCCGGCGCGCTGGAAATCAATCTCAACGTCGAGATCGACCGCATCGAGGCGCAACTCGGTCGCGGCGTGATGAACCGGGCACATGGCTTCTGGAGCCTCGGTTTCTTTCTGACAGCTCTTGCGGCGTCCGCGATCCGGCAGGCAGGTGTGCCGATGCAGTTGCATCTCGCCCTGACCTTCACCGCCGTTGCCATCGTCGGCACCATCGCTATCGCGGGCATGCGCAATGCGCCCGCACGAGACACGGGCGAGGAGGTAAAGGCACCTCTGATCGCGCTCCCGACCTGGGGCCTGCTGCCGCTTTGCGGCATCGGTATCGCAGCCTTCCTCGTCGAAGGTGCCGGCATCGACTGGTCGGCCATCTACATGCGCGATGTCTTCGCGTCCGAACCTTTCGTTGGCGGTCTCGGGCTGACGCTTTTCACCTTCTTCATGGCCGGTGCGCGTCTGTTCATCGACCCGCAGGTCGACCGTTTCGGCGCCCATGCGGTTGCCAGCGTCCTCCTCGTTTTGGCGGCGATCGGCGTTTGTGCCGTCTGGGCAGCGCCACATCCCTATGTCGCGCTCATGGGCTTCGCGTTGATGGGCGGCGGATGCAGCGCCGTCTACCCGCTGGCGGTCTCCGCAGCCGCACAACGCACCGACCGCCCAGCGCATATCAACGTTGCGGCCCTTGGCCAGATGTCGTTCGTGGTCTTTTTCCTGGCGCCTCCGCTTCTCGGCTTCATCGCCGAGCACGCCGGCATCAGGACGGCCTACCTCGTCTGTCTGCCGTTCATCGTCTATGCGCTCGTCTCGATCAAATCGCTGGCCGGTCGCAAATCCGACCCTTCTCTTCCGGAGCTTCCTGAAAGCAGCGCGACGTGATTTGGCGTCCGCGCCGGCGGGACATCACGATGGAAAGGCTCGTTGACAGTTGACCCGATCAACCGATGCTGACAGACAATCCTTGGAATGCGCAAGGACAGTGGAGCAAGCGATGGATCAGACACTCTTTATCAGCCTGTGCAAGGGCGGTAAGTTCAAGGAGGCGCTTAACCTCGCTATCGCTGGCCACGAGGACGAAAAGTTCACGCCCAGCCGTTTCTCCATGGACAAGAAGACGGGGCTGCCGATTTTCTACCGCGGCAACAAGCGCGTCGAGCCGGATGACACCGGAACGTGGCAGTTGTCGAAGAACACGAAATTCTAAGCTGGCGCTTATTGCAGCGGCGGTCGTCCGCAGGCCGGAGCCGGATGGGCAACAGTCCGTGCTCCTCCGCCAGACAGCCGGTAACGGCTAGCGCTTAGTTGGTATTCTTGGGAAAGCCCCGGCATATCAGCCTGTTGTGAACGCGGGCTGGACCGACGATCGAGGCCGCGATATCGACGGCCAGCGCGTCATCGCCCTGACACCGCACAAATCCTTCGAGAACGACATAATCGCCCAGCGTGGATACAATAACGCGCGTGCTGTCGAAGTCCGACGATGCCTCCAGCGCGCACCGCACGGCAGCCTTGGTGGCTGATGAGCTATGCCCAGCTTCAAAGCTGCTGAGCGACCAACCATGAGCGTCCAAACGTAAAACCATGTGTTCCTCCCACTTCGGCAAGCTGGAAGGCTACCGGTCGATAGAACAGCCGTCCATTAACTATGACATGTCGGGGTATCACGCTCCGTTTACCTGCATTCCCACAAAGGACCGGCGAGCGCTGTCGCAACGTAAATGCAGCCAGGATTTACAGTAACGTACTTACCTCCGACGCCGTTCTGAAGAACTCTGCAGACGTCGAACTGCGACCATCCCATTCCGGCGGTCTGAAAGACCGCTGTCAAAGGAGAGCGTAATGTTGAATGACCTGCAGCATAGGGAGAGGCTGTCATGACCGCTTCTTTTTCGCGAAGACTTCTTGGTGCGACCGCAGCGGTTGTCCTGGGTCTCTCGTCCTTGCCACTCGCCTCTACGGCGCTTGCCCAGACGGCAAGCCCGGCGGCGAGCGGCGCGAAACCGAACATCCTCGTCATCTTTGGCGACGACATCGGCCAGTCCAACATTAGCGCCTATTCTGATGGGTTGGTCGGGTATCGAACACCGAACATCGATCGCATCGCGAACGAGGGTATGCGGTTTACGGACTACTATGCGGAAAACTCCTGCACTGCTGGCCGTTCGACCTTCATAACTGGACAGGTCTGCCTGCGCACCGGCCTCTGCAAGGTCGGCATCCCCGGAGCGACGGTCGGTCTGCAGCCGCGTGACATCACCATCGCCCAAGCGTTGAAGCCGCTGGGTTATGCCACCGGTCAGTTCGGCAAGAACCACCTTGGAGATCGCGACGAGTTTCTACCAACGCAGCACGGCTTCGATGAGTTCTTCGGCAACCTCTATCACCTGAACGCCGAGGAAGAGCCGGAGCGGCCATACTATCCGAAGAACGACCAGGACTTCGTAAAGTCGAATTCGCCGCGTGGCGTGTTGCATTCCTATGCGGATGGTAGGGTGGAGGACACCGGTGCCCTAAACCGCAAGCGGATGGAAACGATCGACGATGAAACGACCGCGGCGGCCATCGACTTCATTCAACGGCAAGCGAAGGAAGGAAAGCCCTTCTTCACCTGGATGAATACCACGCGCATGCACGCCTTCACGCATGTGAGAGAGTCGCTGCAAGGCCAAAGCGGCATGCCCGGTAACGAGTATGCCGACGGGATGATTGAGCATGATGGAGACGTGGGAAAGCTGTTGAAGGCACTTGATGACCTGAAGATCGCGGACAACACGATTGTCGTCTACACGACCGACAACGGTCCCAACCAGTGGTCATGGCCCGATGCCGCGACGACACCTTTCCGAAGCGAAAAAGACACGAACTGGGAAGGTGCATTCCGCGTTCCGGCTATGGTTCGTTGGCCAAATCATATCAAGCCAGGCGTCGTATCGAATGAGATGGTATCCGGGCTTGACTGGTTCCCTACCCTTCTTGCGGCGGCAGGCGATACGGACATCAAGCAGCGCCTCCTGACGGGAGCCAGCATCAACGGCAACCAGTTCAAGGTTCATCTCGATGGCTACAACCAGCTTCCCTACCTGACAGGACAGCAGTCGAAATCGGGACGCGAGGACTTTTACTATTTCAATGATGACGGCGCGGTCGTTGCCTATCGCTATGGCGACTGGAAGATCGTCTTCTGCGAACAACGAGAGCCGGGAGGCTTCCAGGTGTGGGCCAATCCGTTTACCTGCCTTCGCGCGCCAAAGGTCTTCAACCTGCGGATGGACCCCTTCGAGCGGGCGGACACGGTCTCTGACCAGTACTATGACTGGCTGGCGAAAAACGCCTATCTGATCCAATACGGCGTCTGGCGCGTTGCACCGTTCCTGCAGACGTTCAAGGATTATCCCCCGAGCCAACACCCGGCAAGCTTCAGCATCGACCAGATGGTGGAAGCCTTGATGCGAAGCGTGGAGCAAGGACCCGCCGCCGGCAAGTAGCAAGGCGCTGCGAGCGGGTCGCCGTTTAAGCGGTCCGCTTAACCCGTCCTTTGGCCCCCGACATCCAGAAATAGGGCCGCGCGGACGATCTCAGGAACGGTAACGCGGCCCAACAGCATGTGGCATCCATGACCCTACGACAGCGCGAAGATCTTCACCTCTCTCGCGATGCCATGCAGTTCCTCCATCCGCGAGACCGAGTTGATGCTCCTGTCATGCAGGATCGCTGAAACATGGCTATCCGCAACAATGGCCTCCGTCGTCAGGATCACATTGGGATCGGCGAGCCCCTGAACCCGTGACGCGATATTGACCGTCTGACCGAAGTAGTCCTGCCGGTCGTTCAGGCTGACGGCAAGGCATGGCCCCTCGTGGATGCCTATCTTCAGAAGCAGATCCTCGCTGCCGCGCTCGGCATTCAGCCGCAGCATGGCCTCCCGCATCCGAAGAGCAGCAGCCACGGCGCGATCCGGGCTCGGGAAGGTTGCCATGACAGCATCCCCGATCGTCTTGACCACTGCCCCCGCTTCCGCGGCGACAATCTCATGAAGAACCCTGAAATGCGCCCGCACCAGATCGAACGCCGCGAGGTCCCCGACACGTTCGTAAAGCGCGGTCGATCCCCTCAGGTCGGTGAAAAGAAACGTCAGGCTTGTGATCTTGAGGCGCTGGTCGACATCCAGCGTATCGGTCCGGTAGATGTCCCTGAAACTCTGGTTCGTCAACAGACGCTTGGCCGTGAGGAAGGCGCGCCTTCGACCGAGAATGTCATGCAACTCATCTCCCGCGACGCAGACATTCGGCACGACCCTGCGGTCGGTATGATTTTCCAGCGTAAGGCGCAGCGGGCCGGGCCGCAGCGTAAGCGTTTCGTTCGAGGCATGACCGGGGCTGATGACCATCGACAGGTTCTGCCGCTCGGCGGTGGGTTCGCCCGTCACGTCGATGAACTGCGCCGAGTGCGTCACGGCATCGAAAATGATGACGAATTGCGCCGGTAATTGCAGCGAGACGAAAGCCCTTTCGCCCGGGTCGAGCTCGATCATCTCCAATACGCTGCTTCCAAACCGCGATTCGAAGTCCTCCGGCAGGTCGACTCCGGAACTGAAGAAGATTTGCCGATAGTACTCCATCGGGGGCAGCAGGTCGGGTTCGTGGGCCGCAATCCTGCGCACGCGCGGGCTGACGGTAAACGTAACCTCGACCATCTCGTCGAGGGTCGGTTCATATCCGGCCGCACAGAGCGCGCAATGGTAGCTCTCCTGGTCGACACCTTTCAGTGTAGTGCCGCTATCCAGGACGCCGCCACACCCCGGACAAAGAACATTCCATGTCATCTCGAACAGACCTATTCGGGCTGCGTGGAGAAGCGCCGCGATGGTTTTCTCCTGATCGAGATGATGCTTGTCGGCGAATGCGAGCGCATTGATACGATTGAGATCGCGGTCGGAGCCGCGCATGACCACGCTCTCTATGCACTCGACCGTCTGCGGATCGGCAGCCTGTCGCAGGGTGGCAAAAAGCACGTCTACTTCGCTCATTCGACAGGTCTCCGCGTGTAACGCGATGGCGAACAACGCCAGCCTATCAAAATTATAGCACGAGAAATTCTTCACCGATATCGCGGTGCCCGGCTCGAAAATCGTTTGGTCTAGCCGACAAAAAATGCACCCGGCGGCCGTGATGACGGCGACGGCACACCATCTGCGAATCATCCGATGTTCGTTCGTCTACGACGAAAACCGAATCGCTTTCGATGGCATTGCCGCTTCAATTTAAAGAAGTGATTCTGTCGGAAACTTTGCGAGAAAAATCAGGTGACATGGACATTTCTCGACCTGTTACCACGTGCGCCCAAAGGGCGTTTCTATCTGCTATTTGAGAGTAGAAACAAGAGTTTGGTGGGTGATGTAGGGCTCGAACCTACGACCCGCTGATTAAGAGTCAGCTGCTCTACCAACTGAGCTAATCACCCGTCCGCCGCGCTTGTTTGCGTGGTGTGAGAGGGCGTATAAACAGGATCGTTCAGCTTGTCTAGCGCCCTTCCGAAAATTCTTTCAACAATCGCGAAGTTTTTGTGCATGGCTGAAATGCAATGAAATCAAAGGTCCAATGTACCGCTTGCGAGACGCACTGCCTGGCCACCAATCCGGGCGTTGGAAATCGCCCCGCCTTCGATATCCATATGCAGATGAATGAATGAGGGACGGCCCATTTCCACACCCTGTTCGATCAACACGCCATGGTGACCATCCGTCAGACGGTCGAAGTGGTGGATCGCGCCCGAGAGCGCTGCCGCCGCCGAGCCGGTCGCCGGGTCCTCCACGATGCCCATGCCGCTGGCGAACATCCGCGTGTGGAACTTCGCGACGTGGTTCACGCCACCGCGACAGTAGATGTAGGCGGAGGCAAGCGCGCCATCGACGAATGGCACGGTCGTTTCCCACAGCTGCGGATCGAAATCGAGCCGCTGTGCCGCACCGACGTCGTGCACCGGCACCATCAGAAACGGAACGCCGGCGCTCCACAGTGAGGGCAAATGGTTCTCGAACCCGATCTCGGTCACTTTCAGCGATAGGGCATTGGCGATGCCCAGCCGGTCGAGCGGCATGTTGATCTGCTGCGATTTCCGCGGCAGGTCGAATTCCGCAAAGCTCGCATCCTCGGCCTTGAGCTTGACCGCGCAGCGTACGGGCCCGACGTTCTCCTCCAGCACCGAGACGATATCGATCGTGCTGCCGCCATGCGCCTGCTCGGCCAGCGCAATGGCCGTTCCCACGGTCGGATGCCCGGCAAACGGCAGTTCGCGGCCGGGCGTGAAAATGCGAAGTCGCGCCGTATAGGCCGGATTACTGGCACGCTGGACGAAGACCGTCTCCGAGAGATTGAACTCCTTGGCGATCGCCTGCATCGCCTCGTCGCTCAAGCCGTCACCGTCGAAGATAACGGCCAGTGGGTTTCCGGCAAGCCGGCGATCGGTGAACACGTCATAGACGCTGTAGCTGCGCGCCACATCGGCCTCCTACTGTCGATCCTCGTGCGTCAACCTGCCCGACACCGAAAGCAAGTGCAAGGCGTCAGGCGCCCCGCTCTCCACCGAAGTACCAGTCGATCACCGGCAGCATCGCAATATTGTAGGGTTGCGCAGTGTGATCGGCCGATCGGATTGCAACCGCACCTGATATCTCCTGATCCTCGGCAACCAGCATGTGTGCATGGATACGTTCAGTCACTTCATCGGCAGTCATGTCGAACCGGAAAAGGCGCAGCACCACCACTGTCCGCCCGATACGGCTTGCGAAATATCGGTCCCCAGCCCGAGCCGCCTTGAGATCGAGGCCGGTCTCCTCGAGGACTTCGCGCCGCATGTTGGCCTCCAGATCGCAGCGCCCATCCACGACATCCTCCGGCTCCAGCGAGCCTGCAGCGAAATAGACCTGCCCTGGATTGGCCGTGTGCGCCCCCATACGGATGGCGACAAGCGCGCCGTCGGATGTTTCCAGGACGGGATAGGCAAAGAGATGGATGCCGCCGCGTCGGTCGGACTGCTTGCGCCACCACATGAAGGCAGAAAAAGGAATGACATGCCCCTCGCCCGCCAAGCCTTTATCGGTCAGCGTCAACCGCCTTTGAAAGACCATCCGCCCGTCGAACAAGGCCGGGTTGGCAGCCGTTTCCCTGGCCCAGTTTTCGGCAATCGCTTCTTGTTCAGCAAGGTAAAGCGGATGATCGCCGGGCATCACCCGGAGATCGAGCCCTGAGAGAGGAAAGACCGTCCGTTCGGCGCGCCAGCCTATGAAGTCATCAGGTACAGGTGCGTTCATATCAGATCCAATGTCATGACGACGGGGCAATGATCGGAGGCCTTCGGTCGGTCCCACCCCGTTCGAGGATAGCGTTCGACCTCCTGCCCCGGCGGAAAGACCGTCCGGTAGGGTTGGCCATTGCGGACAATTTCAGGGAGCCGTCCGGCGTTCGCTTTCGCAAGCGCCGGAGACAGCCAGATGTAATCAAGTTGGCACAGCCATTGTTCCTCCGGTCCGCGGGCGTGGTAGAGCGTCCAGCGATCAAGCGGATCGCGCCGGCGAACGACGTTCTCAGAAAACCCGTCATGGCTGAAGACATCGAGCGCGCTCTCGCTCTCGACTTGGTGGTCGAAGGTGTAACCCGCGCGGCGCGCGCCAATCACATCGACGCGCTCCTGATAATCGTTCATGTCGCCGCAGATGACGAAGCGTTTGCCGGCAGTGTGCCCGGCCCCGAAGCGGTCTTCGATGATGCGACGCACCGCCCTCGCCTCCGCACGGCGGACAGGCATCGTGTAGCGCCGCCCATCGAGCCCATCCCGTGGCGACCCCATGGATTTGAAATGGACGACATAGAGCGTCATCGGGAGACCTCCGACAAGAAGATCGAGCTCAAGACAATCCCGCTTGAAGATCTTGTCGTCGATATGGCTGGTCGCGGCCAGATTCTCGTCGAAAAGGCCAAGATCGCGATAGGTCGTCATCGCGTGGCTCTTGATCTCCTTGAGCTCGATCTTTTGGCCGTCACGGGTTTCCTCGCGCATCAGCACGGCAACATCGATGCCACGGCTGTCATTTCCCTCGACGAGGTACTTCTGGCGATAGCCGGTGCCCACCATTCGGAAAAGATAGCCGTATTCGAAGGCCTGCAGCGCCTCCATGTTGTCGATTTCCTGCAGGCACAGAATATCGGCGTCGGCATCAGCGATCGCCAATGCTGTCATCTGCCGCGTGTCGTCGGTGGAGGCGATCACACGGGCCTGCTCAAGCTGTTGGTAAACCCCTTCGCTGCGCACCTCGAAGAGCTTGATCACGCGATCCTGGCGCAGCTGGTTGCGAAACCCGGTAAAGTCGAAACGCGTCATGAGGTTTTCGACGTTGAACGTAGCAATGCGTAACGACATCAGGCATTTCCGATTGGCACTACACCATTAGTAGAGACGAACGACCGGTTCGAAAAGCCCGGTTCGCCGTTCACAACCGCCACGCACCACGAATGACCACCCTGACCTCCTCGCCGATCGATAAAGGCAGGCGGCTGTAGGCACGCAGGATCTGGCCGTCAGCAAGCCGCAACCGGGCGGCGTACCGCTCGCCCTCGTAAAGCACGGATTCGACGGTGGCGGCGATGCCCTCGGCATCCAGAACGACATCCTCCTGCCGCACGAGAATATCCGCGCTCCGGTCACCGTTCGCCCTGCTCGCCAGCAGTGGCGCGATCGCCGTCCACTCCAGCTGCCTGATATCACCAGCCGGAGACGGAAGAGAAAGGATGGCCCCGCGCCCGATCAGCCCGCCCACGATGCGTCCTTCTGGTCGCGCATAGATGTCGGCTGGGGGCGCCACCTGCAACAGTCGCCCCTCTGACATCACGGCAACATCAGTGGCCAGTGCCATCGCCTCGCTCTGGTCATGCGTAACGTAGACCATCGTTGCGCCGGAGCGCTGGTGGAACTCGCGAAAGGTCTCTTCCATCTCCTGCTTCAGATGCCGGTCGAGATTGGCGAGCGGCTCGTCGAGCAGGACGACGTCAGGCGATGTCACGAGGCAGCGCGCCAGCGCCACCCGCTGCCTCTGGCCGCCCGACAGATCAGCCGGACGCCGCTCCGCGTAGTCGCCAAGCCTCACCGTCGACAGCGCCTCGCCCACTTTCTGCCGATAGGCGTCGCCAGAGATGCCGCGCACCTTCAGGGGGTAGCCGACATTGTCGGCAACATTCATGTGCGGCCACAGCGCGTAGGACTGGAATACCATAGCCATGTTGCGCTTTTCCGGCGGCAGCGCCTGGGACGCATCGGCCAGCAGGCGCTCGCCGAGATGGATGGAACCGTCCGTGGGCGTCTCGAAGCCCGCGATCATTCGCAGCACCGTCGTCTTGCCGCAGCCGGAGGGCCCGAGCAGCGCCAGGAAGCCGCCTTCCCGGACATCCAGCGACAGGTCGCTGACGGCCGCCCGGCCCGTGCCAAAATCCTTTGCAACACGATTGAGGATCAGCTTCGCCACGGAACGACTCCCTTCGGCAGCCGCTTTGCCAGCAGTTCCAGCAACAGCATCATGAAAACGACCATGAGAACGACAAGCACGGAGAGCGCCGAGGCAAGATCGGAGCTGCCGCTGTCATCGAGATTGTAGATTGCAACGCCGAGCGTCTGCGTCCCTGCCGACCAGAGCAGAGCCGAAATCGTCAGCTCGTTGCAGGCAATCAGGAAAACCAGGATGACGGCGGCGCCCGCCGCCGGTGCGATCAAGGGCACGATGATGTCCTTCAATCGCCGGAAGAAGCCAGCGCCGGACAATCGTGCCGCCTCCTCGAGTGCCGGATCGAGCTGGTGGAAAGCACTGACGACGGGCTTGAGGCTGACAGCGAAGAAGCTGGAGAGATAGGCGATCAGGATGATCCAGATCGTTCCATACAAGGTCACATGGATGAGCGGGATCGGCGCGGCAAAGACGAGAATGAACGATACAGCCATCACGATACCGGGCAGTGAATACGGGATCTCGATGACGCTCGAAACGATCCGGCTCAGCACATCCCTGCGCTTCGTCAGCGCGTAGGCCGCAAGCATTGTCACCAGAAGGAGACACATGGCAGTCCCGCTCGCCAGCGACAATGAATTGACGAAGGCAGTCCTGGTTACCGCCTGCCGGAACAGGATTTCATGGAAGGCATTGAACGACATCGTCTTGAAGGTGAGCGGCACACCGTAAGCAGGAACGAGCGCACCTGCCAGAAGCGCGAAGAATGGCGCGGCAAGCATGAAGAACAGCGTCAGCCAGAGAGGCGGCGCCACGAGCAACTTCCAGCGGCCAAGCTGGAACGCCGCCGTCGCACCCGAAAGGCCGAGCACGCGATAATCACGGCCGCGCAGGGCACGATCCTGGATAGCAAGACCCGCCACCGATATGATCGCGATGATCGCCGACAACAGCGCCACATCGCCGAACGTCCGGCTGGTGAAAGCGGAGAACTTCGTGAAGATCAGCGTCGGCAGGGTGTAGATCGAGGCAGGAATGCCAAGGATGGCGGGAATACCGAAATTACCGGTGCAGGAAACAAAGGAAATCGCGGCCCCTGCGATGATCCCCGGCAGCGACAGCGGCAGGATGATATCGAGAAACACACGCAAACTGGAAGCGCCCGACAGCCTCGCCGCCTCGACGCCATCACGCGGCAGGGCCATCAACCCTGCCCGCAGCGCCAGAAAGACGAGCGGTGCATGCTGAACGCCGTAGAGAAGCGCAATGCCGCCGACCGAATAGAGAGGCTGCGGCGAACCGAGCGGCGGCGCGATGTGCAACGCCTTCAGAAGCGGGCTCGAAGGCCCCGACATCTGCACCCAGGCAAGTGCCGTGACCTGCGGCGGGATCATCATGGGCAAGACAAACAGAAAGCTCAGCAGGCCCTTTGCCCCGACATCCGTCAGCGTCAGCAGAAAGGCAAATGCGCAGCCGATCATCAGCGAAATGATCGTGCCGAACAGAGCCGTCACCAGGGTGTAATAGGTCGCCGACCATAGCGCCGGATCGCCAAGGGCCCCGGCAGCTCCACCATTGGCAAGCGCTGCGGCGCCTGTCATCGCCAGCCGCGCCAGCGGAAGAATGCTGAGGATCAGGACGATTAAGACGATAAAGGGAAACAGCCAGGCGGGCTGGCTGTTTCCGGGACGAACATATCCGTGCATCGACTGTCTGCGTCGATCAGTTGGAGCCGTAGATGCCCGAGAAGGTCTTCAGGTCGGCATCGGTGCTTTTCAGCGCCGCGGCAGCGTTGATCGGCAGCACCTTGATGCTGTCGCGCGCCGGGAAACCTTCCGGAACCGACATGCCATTGCGAGCCGGGATATAGCCGAGCTTGAGGAAGCCTTCCTGGCCCTTTTCCGACAGAACGTAGTCGACAAATTTCTTCGCCGCGTCGGCGTTCTTGCTGCTGGAAAGAATGCCCACCGGCTCGGTCACTGCGGAGACGCCTTCGCTCGGGAAGACGAACTCGATAGGAGCGCCCTTCGCCTTTTCGCGGATCGGCATGTAGTCGACGATCATGCCGTATGCCTTTTCGCCCGAGGCGACCGCCTTCAGGATCGCACCGTTGCCACCGGCAGCGGTTGCGCCGTTCGCCGCCAGATCCTTGTAGAGGTCCCAGCCGAGACCATCGACACCGGCGAGCGTCTGCGCGTGGATGAGAGCGGCGCCTGAGGTCAGCGGGCTCGGCATCGTCACCAGGCCCTTGGCCTCAGGCTTCGTCAGGTCCTTCCAGCTGGTCGGCTTCAGGGTTGCGGACGTGTTGTAGACGATGCCGGTGGTGATCAGCTTTGTCGAGTAATAGTAGCCGTCTGCGTCATAGAGCGCGGCATCGTAATTGGCAGCTTCCGGCGACTTGTAGGCAAGCAGCTTGCCTGCTTCCTTAAGGCGCTCGAGCGTCACCGTATCGGCGATGAGGAGAACATCGGCAACCGGGTTTCCGGCCTCGATCTCGGCCTGCAGCTTCGCCATGATCTTCGGCGTTCCGTCACGCACCCAATCGACCTTGATATCTGGATTGGCAGCCATGAAGCCATCGACAGTTGCCTGCGCATCCTCGTTCGGCTGGCTCGTGTAGAGCACGAGATTGGCGGCGGCCGCAGGAATGGCAAACAGGCTCGCGGCGAGAAGCGCTGCGGCGGAAACAATGGTCTTCATGGATAATGCCCTCGGTGACGGAAGGCCTGTTCCATAGACAGCTGGATTAACATGATTGTGACAGTCGGTTTTCGGCGAGAAGCGAATGCACCGACCAACCGCCCTTGACCCCGTCACCTCACCTCTATCTTCTAGCGCGCGTTTTGATTGTTCATTTCGGGATCGGAGGAAGACTTATGGAATACCGCCAATTGGGCCGCTCAGGCCTCAGGGTTTCGACGCTTACGATGGGCACCATGACCTTCGGCGGCAAGGGCTGGGCGAAGACCGTGGGCGACCTCGGCGTTTCGGAAGCGCGCCGTCTGGTCGACATGTGCATCGACGCCGGCGTCAACCTCATCGATACGGCCGACGTCTACTCGGCGGGCGCCTCTGAGGAGATCATCGGCGAAATCCTCGGCGGTGTCAGAAAGAACGGCACGCTGATCGCCACCAAGGCTCGCTTCCCGATGGGCGAAGGCCCGAACGACGCCGGCAATTCGCGCTACCACCTGATCAGCGCCTGCGAAGCGAGCCTCAAGCGCATGAAGACCGATGTCATCGATCTCTATCAGGTTCATGAATGGGACGGCCAGACGCCGCTCGAGGAAACGCTGGAAGCGCTCGACACGCTCGTGAAACAGGGCAAGGTCCGCTACGTCGGCTGCTCCAATTTCTCCGGCTGGCATATCATGAAGGCACTCGGCATCAGCGAGCGCGAGCGCCGTGAGCGCTTTGTCAGCCAGCAGATCCACTACACGCTGGAGGCCCGCGACGCCGAATTCGAGCTGCTGCCGATCAGCCTCGACCAGGGGCTGGGTGTTCTGGTCTGGAGCCCGCTCGCCGGCGGCCTTCTATCCGGCAAGCACCGCCGGAACCAGGCCGCCCCCGAAGGCACACGCCAGTTCGCCGGCTGGACGGAACCGCCGATCCGCGACGAGAACCGCCTGTGGAATATTGTTGAGACGTTGGTATCAATCGCCGAAAGCCGCAATGTCTCGGCCGCCCAGGTGGCGCTCGCCTGGCTCATTGGTCGCCAGGCGGTGACATCAGTCATCATCGGCGGGCGCACGGAAGCGCAGTTCAAGGATAATCTGGCGGCAGCCGAACTCAAGCTGTCGACGGAAGAGTGCAAGCGGCTCGACGATGTCAGCCTGCCGCAGCTTCTCTATCCCTACTGGCACCAGCGCAACACCGCCAGCGACAGGCTTGGCGAGGCCGATCTATCCCTGCTCGGCCCGCACCTTAATCGATAAGAGACCGAAACGGTCGGCGGCTCACTGGCCGCCGATCTCGCCTGCGATCAGCTTTCCGAGACGGGCGATGCCTTCCTCGATCTTCTCCTCGTTGCTCGAAGAGAAGCTCATGCGCAAGGTGTTCTCGCCCGAACCATCAGCAAAGAAGGCGCGCCCCGGCACGAAGGCCACCTTGACGGTCTCGATCGATTTCGCGAGCAGCTTGGCACCATCCATGCCCTTCGGCAGCGTGACCCAGACGAACATGCCGCCCTCGGGCTTCGTCCAGCTCACGCCCTCTGGCATATGCTTTTCGAGCGCAGACAGCATCACGTCGCGACGCTTGCTGTAGGCTGCCCTGATCTTCGCAACCTGAGCGTCGAATCCGTTCCTCGCGACCTCGGTGATGGCGATCTGGTTGATCGTCGAGGAATGCAGGTCGGCGGCCTGCTTCATCAACACCAACTTGCGGATGACGGGAGCGTTGGCGACGATGAAACCGACGCGAAGCCCCGGCGCAAGCGTCTTCGAGAAGCTGCCGCAATAGATGGTCCGAGTGTGGTTGATGTCGCCCTTCTGGGCGATCTCGAGTGCTAGGATCGGCGGGATCGCCTCGCCGTCATAGCGCAGCGACTGATACGCCGCATCTTCGATGATGGCGATGTCCATCTCGTCTGCGAGCTTAATCAGCTTCTCTCGCCCTGCGAGGTCGACGGTCTCGCCGGTCGGATTGGAAAAGTCAGCGGAGAGATAGGCGAATTTTACCTTCCCGCCCGCTTGGACCGCCTGCGCACGATATGAATCCGGCGTCCGGTTGCCGTTGGGCGTCAGCTGGTCATAGGCCGGCTCGTAGGCGTTGAAGGCCTGCAGCGCACCGAGATAGGTTGGCCACGTCACCAGCGCCGTATCGTTCGGTGAAAGGAAGAGCTTGCCGAGATAATCGAGCCCCTGTTGCGAGCCGGAGACGATAAAGACGTTATCGACACCGCACGGGATGCCGAGCTTGCCCAGTTCGCCGACGAGCCATTCGCGCAACGGCTTGTAGCCCTCGCTGACGGAATATTGCAGCGCTGAATTCACCGTCGTGCTGTCGAAAATGTCGGCATAGGCGGCTTTGAATTCCTTGTCGGGAAACAGGGCCGGATCAGGAATGCCACCGGCAAACGAGATGATATCCGGCTGGTCAAGCAGCTTCAAAAGCTCGCGGATTTCCGATGCGCGCATCCGCGAAGAGCGCGTTGCAAAGATGCCATCCCAATTCAACATAGGGGTTTCCTCGTAATTTTTTGTCTTTAAGGCAGAGAAACACGCAACAAATGATAAGTCAACATTGCTGACCTATTAGTTTGCTACCGTGACAATTTTTCGCGGCCGTCAGTCCAAAAAATCGAGGTCAATGAGCATGCGCTTCCTGCCCTTGCTCCCATCCGGGAGCAAGGATTGTGCTTGCGTTTGAGTGATGTGCTGATCAGGAGCGGAAGAGCGAAGCAACCTGCTCCTGGCTTGGAATCTGGCCTTGCGGCGTGAGCTTGTCAACGACACCTGGCAGGACGGTCGAAAGCTGCTTCAGCAGCTCCTGCTCGCTGATGCCGGCATGCCGGGCGAGATCGCTGATGGTCTGTGAGCCAAGCGCACTTTCGAGGCTTCCGGGTGCGATCGGCTGGTTCTGGCCAGGCTTGACCCAGGAGTCGACCGTGGATCCCTGCCCTGCTTCAGCCAGTTTTCCGAGCAGGCCGCCCAATCCACCAAGACCGCCCAGACTTCCGAGCAGGCCTCCATCGTCACCCGCCTGCGCGTTCGGCTGCTGCTGCTGGGGTGCCGCGTCCTCCGGTGCACCACGACCGCCGAGAAGCTTGCCGACAAGCAACGCGCCGAGCGCGATCATGATCGGCTTCGAAATATTGCCGCCGGGAACGGCGTCATCAAAGATTCCCATGTCATCCTCCTTTTTCAATTTCTCGGCGAGAAGAGTAAAGACGCAATATGCAGCCAGCCGAGGCTTGAATTCCCGCATCTTCACTTTAGCTACAAAACGGAAATGGTCGGATTATTCGGCCATTCAAGGAGGGACTTCACAGATGTCTGTTATCGGCTGGATTATTCTTGGATTGATTGCAGGTTTTATTGGCAGCAAGATCGTCAACAAGACGGGCTCGGGCATGCTGATGGACATCGTGCTCGGCATCGTCGGCGCCATCGTCGGCGGCGTGATCTTCACCTTCTTCGGGGCATCCGGCGTAACCGGCTTCAACATCTACAGCCTGGTGGTCGCCGTCATCGGCGCGGTCGTCGTGCTCTGGCTCTACCATGCCGTGAGTGGCCGCCGGTCGATCTGATGCCTGTCGGGTAATGCCCTTCGGGCGCCGCGCGTAGGCGAAAGCTGGCGCGCGATCTCAGCGATTGAAATGAGCCAGCATGTGCAGCGAAGGCACGTTCTCATTCTACAGACAGAACGCGGTCGACTATGCCGCGCGCAATCGAACGCTTCCCATTCGGCGGCTCGATGCCTTCCTCTCGGACCTCCCGGCAGGCGCATCGGTCATCGAGCTCGGTTGCGGTGGTGGTCAGGACAGTGCCTACATGCTGTCGCAAGGCTTTGAGGTCACGCCGACGGACGGATCGGCAGAGCTGGCGGCGCAAGCCGAAGCCCTGCTCGGACGCCCTGTGGAGGTGATGCGCTTTGATGAGCTCGATGCCGAAGACGCATTCGACGGCACCTGGGCTGAGGCCTCTCTGTTGCATGTACCGCGCACGGAGCTGCCGGGCGTTCTCGAGCGCATCAGGCGCGCCCTGAAACCGGGCGGGATATTGCACGCCACGTTCAAGGCCGGCGATGCCGAAGGGCATGACGGCTTCGGGCGTTACTACAATTATCTCTCCGCAGAATTGCTTTCAGACATGCTGGGCGGCACCGGCTGGCACCAGATCGTCATATCGGAGGCCGACGGCATCGGCTACGACCACGCGCCGACACGGTGGCTCGCGATGCGCGCACAAAAATAAGGGCCGGCGCTTTCGCACCGACCCTCGAAGATCTTGCGATCGCAAAGCTTAGTTGACGGACTTGTCGACCAGCTTGTTCTTGCCGATCCAAGGCATCATGCCGCGCAGCTTGGCGCCGACTTCTTCGATCTGGTGGCTGTCATTCATGCGGCGGATGCCCTTGAAGCGCGAGCCGCCAGCCTTGTATTCCTGCATCCAGTCGGAGGTGAACTTGCCGGTCTGGATGTCGTGCAGGACGCGCTTCATTTCAGCCTTGGTTTCAGCGGTGATGATGCGCGGACCGGTGACGTATTCGCCCCACTCAGCCGTGTTCGAGATCGAGTAGTTCATGTTGGCGATGCCGCCTTCATAGATCAGGTCGACAATGAGCTTCACTTCGTGCAGGCACTCGAAGTAGGCCATTTCTGGCGCGTAGCCAGCTTCGACCAGCGTTTCAAAACCGGCGCGGATGAGCTCGACGAGACCGCCGCAGAGAACGACCTGTTCGCCGAAGAGGTCGGTTTCGCACTCTTCGCGGAAGTTGGTTTCGATGATGCCCGAACGGCCGCCGCCAACGCCGCAAGCGTAGGAAAGAGCGAGTTCAAGAGCGTTGCCCGAAGCGTTCTGGTGAACGGCAACGAGGCAGGGAACGCCGCCGCCCTTCTGGTATTCGCCGCGAACCGTGTGGCCCGGGCCCTTCGGCGCGATCATGACGACGTCGAGCGAAGCCTTCGGCTCGATCAGGCCGAAGTGAACGTTGAGGCCGTGCGCGAAGGCGATAGCGACGCCATCACGGATGTTGCCGGCGATGTCGGTCTTGTAGATTTCGGCCTGCAGTTCGTCAGGCGTCGCCATCATGATCAGGTCGCCCCACTTGGCGGCGTCGGCAACGGTCATGACCTTGAAACCATCGGCTTCTGCCTTCTTGATGGTCGGCGAGCCGGCCTTGAGAGCGATCGCCACGTTGGCATGACCGCTGTCCTTCAGGTTCAGGGCGTGTGCGCGACCCTGGGAACCGTAGCCGACGATGACGACGTTCTTCGACTTGATGAGGTTGAGATCTGCATCACGATCGTAATAGACGCGCATTTGAATGTCCTTCCCTTTGCTTGTCTTGTTTGACTGTCAATAAAAGCGAAATCAGCCGATGAGCGGCATCTCCGCGAGAGCTTTTTCCGAGCCGTAGAGCCTCAGGAAGGCGGTCACCGCCTTCTCCGCCTGGCGCGCAGTATCCTTGCTACCCGGCTCGCCGAGCAGCATGCGGACATGGAGGTCGGAAACGATCAGGCCGTAGAGCGTATGATACGCCTCATCGGCATCGTTGAAACGAAGCAACCCGGCGCGCTTGCCGGAATCGATCAGCCCCATGGCGCGGCGATCGATCTGGCGCCGACCGCGCTCCAGCAGCAGCTTGCCGAGCTTGGAGCCGTCGCGGTGCGACTGGCCGATCGCGAGGCGATTCAGCGCCAGCGACACATCGCCCGCAAGCACTTCGAGAAGGTCACGCGAGAAGATCACCAGATGGTCATGCAGGGAGGTCGCCGTCAGGCGCTCGCCATTGCGTTCGAAGGTACGGACCTTGCTCGCCTGGTAGGCGATCATCGCCGAAAGAAGGCCGTCGCGATCACCGAACCACTTGTAGAGGCTTTCCTTCGAGCAGTTAGCCGCACGAGCGACGCCCGAGGTCGTCAGAGCCTTTTCGCCGCCGTCCACGAGCAGCCGCAACGCCTGTTCCAGAACAGCGTTCTGGCGCGGCGAAAATTCGCTGGGCTCCAAGTTTTCGACAGACACGACGTAAGCTCCCGATAAGTACCGTACGGTACGGTTCGTGGGCTTTATGCTGCAAACCGCCTTGTGCGTCAAGCAGCATTTTACGAAATCGCGGACCGGAAAACCGGTCCTGAAACAGCATCGTCCACCGAAGCAGGTGGACGGGTACACGATACCGGCCGCAGGCTACTCCGCGGCCACGGGATCGCGCGCCGACTCCACGTCCCTCAGTGGTGACAAGCCGTAAAGCCGGCTGTATTCACGACTGAATTGCGACGGGCTCTGATAGCCCACACGAAAGCCCGCCGTCCCGACATCGAGCCGCTCGACGACCATCAGGCGCCTGGCCTCGTGCAGCCGAAGCTGCTTCTGATACTGGACCGGCGTCATGGCCGTCACCGACTTGAAATGGTGGTGAAACGACGACACGCTCATGTTGACGCGCTCGGCAAGTTCCTCGATCCGCAGGGGCTTGGAGAAATTTCCGCGCAGCCATGCCACCGCACGGGCAATCTTGTTGCCCTGGTTTTCAGCCATCGCGATGTTGAGAAGGCGCGGGCCATCCGGCCCCATCAGGATACGATAGAGGATCTCCTCAACGATCAAGGGCGCCATCGCGGCGATCTCGTCCGGACGATCAAGCAGCCGCAAGAGCCGCACGGCGGCGTCAAGCAACTCCGGAGGCGCGACGTTGACCGCCATGCCCCGCAGGACGCTGGCATCCGTCGTCTGCCGCGGCACATCGATCCGCCTGAGCAGCGTGGCCAGTGTCTCGCCGTCGATGGCAAGCGCCAGACAGAGATGCGGCTGTTGTTCGCTCGCTTCCGTGACCCGGGAAGCCACGGGCAAGTCGAGCGATGTCAGCAGATAGTCGCCCGTGCCGTAATTCAACGTATCCGAACCGAGCCGCAAGCTCTTTGCCCCTTGCAGGACCAGCGCGAAACACGGCCGGTAAGCCGTATGAAGCGGCTGTGTCGGACTGGATCGCCGGCTCAGGAAAAGATTGTCGATCGGTGTCGCGACCTCACCATCCCCGCAGACGAACCGCGCCGCAATCGAGGCTATTTCCTGGTAAGGACTGAAAGGCAAGGTCATGCGCGGAAATCCGTGTCTCGAAGCAATGGAAGCTGCGTTTATTTAGGACAATGCCGCGCCACTGCAAGAGAGGGATATTTGCGCGATCGTGCGGCCGACACCGCGACGGCCGCCGGCAGGCGAAAGCAGACGAGAGTTCACGTTCAAGGACGCGCCAATGCCATTCCCAACATTAGCGTCTTCCACGCAATGTACCGCGTGGACATTCGATGAGCTCTCTTGGCGCTACCTCGCCTCTTTATGGTATGCAGGCGGCGGTAAGCCGAACGATGGGAATTGTCCGCATGAAGTGCCTGCGCATCTATGCCACCCCGGACGGCGAATCGCATTTCGACGAAGTTGAATTGCCGACGACAAAGAGGTCGGTGCATCCCGATGCCGTTCCATTTGACGTTACGGCCAGCTACCCGGCGTCCCGCGTCCGCCTCACCCATATCCCCGCGGGAATGCGAGAGGTTGCCTGGCACACGGTCCCTGAGCCGGTGCTGACCGTCAGGCTGGACGGATCGGTTGAATATGAAACGAGCGACGGAGAGACACGCCACGTCCATGCGGGCGGCTTCGTGCTGGTGGAAGACACGCATGGCAAGGGCCATCTGTCGCGTCATTCGCCGGAGGCCCAGACCGTCATCTGGATCTCACTGCCAAACGGTCTTGATCTGCCACCTGTATAGTCTCTTTCATACAACGCCGGCATCAGGAACTGAGGCAAACGCATCCCACGGCATGACACCATTCGCCGATGGCAAACGTCTACGCTCTGGTCGGGTCGTGGTCTACCGCCAAAAGAGGTGAACTCCTCCGTGAGGCAGTGTCAGAACGCGGTGCTGAATCCTACCGTACCCTTGAAGCCATTGCTGCCGTCGAAGCGTGTCGCGGCAAGTGCTTCGCCATACAGATTGTACTTGCCGTCGGCCCACCTGTAGGTTCCACCGACGCCAACCTCGGCGCCAAGGGACTTCGGCTCGAACTTGGTGACGACGTCCGACACGTTAACACGGGTTCCATCAAGAAAATCGTAGGTCAGGTTGGCGATGGCATAGACATGGCTGTTGTTGGCGCTCGCGCCTTCATCATAGTCCACAGCCACCCCGATGCGACCTTTAGCGCTGTCCGCACTATCAAGGCTTACATGTGCATTGAAACGATCGGTGAAGCTGTCGAAGTTCACCGAGTTGTACGAAAACTGCGCCTGGGGCATGATCGACCAGCTGTTGTTGATGGCCATCTTACGACCGGCTTCGATGCTGACGCCATAGCCATTGCCGTCGTTCCGGTCCACGAGCCTGCCGACTTCGTCAGCGGAGAGATCGGTCGACAGTCGTGCGAGCGTGGCTTGTCCATCGACATAGGAACCGTCGTTGCCGTACCATGTCAGCGTCGCGCCGATGCTGTAGCTGTCGGTATCGTTGTCCCCGTTCCCGATTGGCGAGATGACGTTGGCGTGCGTCTGGCCGTACTGAACGTTCAAGCCACCGATCAGCAGTCCCTTGTCGGATTCACTGAGCAACCCGTCGATACCGACCTGCACCAGATAGTGGTTGCTATCGTAGGACGCGCCCGTGGTCGAACTGCCTTCCTCGTGGCTATGTCCGCCTTCGATCCGGGTCCAGAAATTGCGAGGTCCTGTGTAGCCATTGGCGGCACCAAATTCCTCCTGATCAGACAAATAGCGATCGCCGACGCGCTGCCGCAGCGTTGGCAACTCCGTCATGCCGAGGAGAATGACCGGATAGCTTTCGTAGACGGGTACTGTTGGGGCGAGGCCAGCGCTGCGCAGATACCAGTCACCATCCGTCGGATCGGTGATGCCGTTCTGATAGAGGTTGTAGCGGTAAGCTCCGCCGATCGCAGGAGAGCCGAGGACAAAGACGTCGGACGCCGAAATACCGTCAACGTCGACGACCTTGATTCCGTCGCCCGTCGTCTCGCCGCCGACCCCACTGAGGTTGGTCACGAAGATCCTGGTCGCACCGGTGCCAAGAATGGTGTCGCCGGTGATCATGAGAAGATCGGTCGGAGATGAGTCATCATAGAGCACGGATTCGATCTGGAGGGCACCGCCGTTGCTCGTATAGTCACCATTGATCGTCAGTGTACCGATACCGTTGACCCCAGGCGCGATCGAACCGCCGGAATTGTTCGTCGTATCGCCGACCGTACCTATGCCGCCAAGCGTTCCGCCCAGGACGTTGACTATCCCGCCGAGAATGCCGTTCACCTCCAGCATCCCGCCGTAGATGCTCGCCAAGCCGGAAAAACCGGTCTGGTCGGCGTTGAATATGGTCCGGCCTGCATACTGGTTGACCGCGCCGCTGCCGTTGATCGCCGTATCGAATACGTAGCCGGTTTCGGTGTGGTTGAAATTGATCTCCGCGCTGGCAGCAAGCGTCACCGCAGAGGCCACAAGCGTACCAGCCGCCGTTGCCGCCGCGCCGACTGCCCCGCCGATGTTCAGCGTGGCGTTGCTCTCCGGATCGGTGCCACCAAGGACGAGCGCGGAAGCGCCACCATTGATGAGGACCTGACCATCGTCCGCAATCGTGAGAGTACCGGTCCCGTAAGTCCCGACATTCAACGCCAACGCTTTCAATTCCGACCCATCGCCGGACACTAGGACAGCGAAAGTGGGAACGATCGAACCGGTGCTCGTCGCAATGTTTACTGCGGCCGTTGCGTCCAAAACAGCGCGGTCGAGGATCGACAGCGAACCTCTGTAGAGGTTCATGGCGCCCGTGTTGGTCCATTTGGAACCTTCACCCGACACGATGACCGAAACCAGTGCTCCGGCGTAGGTTGTGGTTGTGAGGCCACCGAGACTAGTGAGACCGTTGACGTTCATCACGCCGCCGTCGAGCACGTTGATATAGGTCGTACCGTAGTAGGATCCCAAATTGGCGGTGCTGAACGATGAGTTCTCACCGAGAACGTTGATGGTTGCAGTGCCCTGAGAACCAGTTGTGTGGATCCGGATAGCGCCAGCGGTATTGTAAGACGCCCCATCTTCGACCGTGAAGACCGATGTGCTCAAGCCCCCGCGACTGAGATCAGTCGGTTCGGTGCTTGTCGTAACCACACTCGTACCCGCGCCCGTGATTGTGAGGCTTGTTACCGAGCCAGCAGCCGAAGCGAGGGCGAGCTGTGCCGTCCCGCTGGCACTGGACGGGCCAAATTGGACCAACCCACCACCGTTGATGATCGTCTGACCGCCGTTCAGGTTGATCCTGCTGATCCCGGAGGCCGTACTGTCCAGTACGAGTGTGCCACTGCCAGTCTTACCCAGCACTGTATTGCCGTCCAGGAGCTGACCGGTAAAGGTGAGTATAGCACCAGCCGCCACATCGAAGGCCGGTGCCATCGAGAATGTCAGCGTGTTGGTTCCGGTCTCGACAGTGATGGTTTTGCCAGTGACGGCGGGAAAGGCACTGGTGAGCGCGAAGCTTCCCGTTAGAGTGATGGTGGAGGACGCATCCGCACTGGCCTGAGCGTCCGCTATCGCCTGATAGAGTTCCGCTTGGTTCGAGGCTGTGAAGGTGGCAGCAAAAGAGGGCTGAAAGGTGCAGCCGAGTGCTAGGGCACCCAAGGAAACACCTGAAAGGAACCGTAACTTTCGATCGGTTTCGCCTGAAGCCCGCGCCCCAAACCACAATGCCATGATCAAATTCCCATGCAGATTTTGATATATCTGCTACCTATTGGCGATCATGAGTTTTGAGAATTGTCAAATTTCACAGGTACTTAATTAGGATATCCACTTCACGTCACTATCGTCATGGTTGATTAAAGCTTAACTGGAATCTCGCGAACCGTTCCGGTAGAAAGGTCACCGATGCCCCCTGCTGCCGGCTTTGAGCGTTGACGGGATCGATAATCACGCGGCTTGGCCGACTTGGCCGTCGGATATCTGCTTGCGGCTCAGAGTCAGGGTTTTGTGTCGGCGGCGGTCTTCGTCAAAGCCGGACATTTGCAGGATCGTGCAAAAAGCTAGGAGGATCGCTCTAACGCCAATGGCGGTCGATGCGTCATAAGTCTCACCATCAGATTCCCGACCACAAACAGATGGAGTTCTCCCATGGCTATTGCAAAAGGCTATGCCGCGACCGACGCGTCGAAACCTCTGACGCCCTTTACCTTCGAGC
Source organism: Rhizobium sp. AC44/96 (assembly GCF_001692185.1). Taxonomy (NCBI): domain Bacteria; kingdom Pseudomonadati; phylum Pseudomonadota; class Alphaproteobacteria; order Hyphomicrobiales; family Rhizobiaceae; genus Rhizobium; species Rhizobium sp. AC44/96. The sequence goes on along the minus strand of NZ_LXKO01000035.1, from coordinate 322,279 downwards.
GTCGCGAGCCGAACGCCGACGACGTCGTCATCGACATCAAGTTCGCCGGCATCTGCCACTCGGACATTCACACCGTTCGCAACGAATGGAAGAATGCCGTTTATCCGATCGTGCCGGGCCACGAGATCGCCGGCATCGTTTCGGCCGTCGGTGCCAACGTCACCAAGTTCAAGGTCGGCGATCACGTCGGCGTCGGCTGCTTCGTTGACAGCTGCGTCGGCTGCGCCACTCGCGATCTCGACAACGAGCAGTACATGCCCGGCCTCGTCGGCACCTACAACAGCGTCGAAGCCGACGGCAAGACGGCAACGCAGGGCGGCTATTCCGACTCAATCGTCGTCAAGGAAGGCTATGTCCTGTCGATCCCCGAAAACCTGCCGCTCGATGCCTCCGCTCCGCTTCTGTGCGCCGGCATCACGCTCTACTCGCCGCTGAAGCACTGGAATGCCGGTCCTGGCAAGAAGGTCGCGATCGTCGGCATGGGCGGCCTCGGCCATATGGGCGTGAAGCTTGGTGCGGCCATGGGCGCGGATATCACCGTTCTCTCGCAGTCGCTCTCCAAGAAGGAAGACGGACTGAAGCTCGGCGCCAAGGAATATTACGCCACGAGCGATGCCGCGACCTTCGAGAAGCTCGCCGGCACCTTCGACCTGATCATCTGCACGGTCAGCGCCGAGGTTGACTGGAATGCCTATCTCGGCCTGCTCAAGGTCAACGGTTCTATGGTCGTCGTCGGCGCTCCCGAGAACCCGATCCCGGTCCACGCCTTCTCGCTGATCCCGGGCCGCAAGAGCCTGTCCGGCTCGATGATCGGCTCGATCAAGGAAACCCAGGAAATGCTGGACTTCTGCGGCGAGCACAACATCGTCTCGGAGATCGAGAAGATCAACATCCAGCAGGTCAACGAAGCCTATGAGCGCGTTCTGAAGAGCGACGTTCGCTACCGCTTCGTCATCGACATTGCGTCGCTGGCGGCCTGAGGCTGCCAAGCGTCAAGAAGACCTGGGCGGCTCGCAAGAGCCGCCTACCCCTCGTCGCGCATCGTTTCCCTTTGCGTGATCAGCCGGGCGCTATGCTGGCCGCTGAGATAAATCCATAGCCAGCTCCACGCGACCGCAAAACGCGAACGCGTTCCGATCAGGAAGTAGATATGGGCGAGACCCCATATCCACCAGGCTAACCATCCCTTCAGCTTGATCTTGCCGAAATCCACGATAGCAGCACTTTGTCCGATCGTGGCAAGGCTTCCCTGGTGCCGGTAGCGAAACGCCGGTGGCGGCGCCTTTCCGGCCAGTCGCGCGCGGATGACCCTGGCGGCATAGCCGCCCTGCTGTTTGGCGGCAGGCGCGATGCCCGGCACCGGCGCGCCGTTGTCCCTCATGACCGAGGCGGTATCGCCGATCACGAACACCTCCGGCAAACCAGGCGCCGTCAAGTCCTTTTCGACGATCGCGCGTCCCGCGCGGTCAGCCGGAATATCCAGCCACCGGGCCGCCGGTGACGCTTGCACGCCGGCCGCCCAGACGATCGTCCTAGAACCAATGAACTCTTCTCCGATCTTGACGCCATCGACCGAGCATTCCGTCACCGCCTTGCCGAGACGCACCTCGACGCCGAGATCCTCCAGTGCCTTTTGCGCATAGGCCGAGAGCTCCTGCGCGAAGCTCGGCAGCACGCGGGGCCCTGCTTCCACCAGGATCACCTTGGTTGTTCTGGTGTCGATGTTGCGAAACTCCTTCGGCAATGTCTTGTGCGCCAGCTCCGCGATGATGCCGGCAAGCTCCACGCCGGTCGGTCCGGCGCCAACGATCGTGAAGGTCAGCAGCGCTGCACGGGCGGCGGCGTCGGTGGCGGTCTCGGCGCGTTCGAAGGCCAGCAGGACGCGGCGACGGATCGTCGTTGCATCCTCCAGCGTCTTCAGGCCCGGCGCCACCGGCTCCCAGTCGTCCCGGCCGAAATAGGCGTGCGTGGCGCCGGTGGCGAGAACGAGCGTATCGTAATGCAACGCCGTTCCGTCGCGCAGTTTCACTTCCCTCGCCGCCGTATCGACAGCCGACACCTCACCGAGCAGGGTCGTCACCTCGGGCCGGTCGCTGTACAGATGGCGGATCGGCCAGGCGATCTCGGAGGTCGATAGAATCGTCGTCGCCACCTGGTAGAGAAGCGGCTGGAAGAGGTGATGGTTGCGCCGGTCGATCAGCGTGATCCGTACGCCGGCGCCCTTCAGGCCGTTCACCAGTTGAAGGCCGCCAAAGCCGCCTCCGACAACGACGACGTGGTGTTCGCTCATCATCTGCCCTTTCGCTCGATACGCGACGACGATTAGTCATTGGTCGAACACAGTTTTCAACTGCCGTTTAGGCATAGCTCATCTGCACTTGCGCGGGAACGGCGGGCGGGCGATGGACTGGGCTGCAATTTTGCCTTTCAATGACGACAACGCAGAAACGCGCACCAACCCGCGCGTACTCAGCACAACAAAATGCCATGGGAGCACCACCGGATGCAGACAATCGGCCTCATCGGCGGCATGAGCTTCGAGAGCTCGGCCGTCTACTATCGCTTGCTCAACGAGATGGTGCGCGAGCGCCTGGGCGACCTCGCCTCGGCCGAATTGCTGCTCTATTCCGTCAACTTCGAAGAGATTGTCGTGATGCAGAAGGCCGGCGATTGGGCTGGTGCGGCCGCGCGGCTCGGCGATGTCGCGTCGCGCCTGGAGACGGCCGGCGCCGCCTGCATTCTCATCTGCAGCAACACCATGCACCTCGTCGCCGATGAAGTCGCGTCGCGTGTTTCGGTGCCCTTCCTCCATATCATCGACGAGACGGCAGCATCGCTGAAGGCCGCCGGCTGCAAACGACCATTGCTCCTTGCTACCCGCTACACCATGGAACACGGCTTCTACACCGATCGCATGCAGCGCCTCGGCCTCGATATCGCGGTCCCTGAAGCAGCCGATCGCACGACCGTCCACGACATCATCTTCAACGAACTCTGCGCCGGGAAGGTGCTGGAAAGCTCGCGTGAAAAGTTGATGCGCATCATCGAACGCGAGCGCGCCGCAGGTGCCGACAGCATCATCCTGGGATGCACCGAGATTTGCCTGATCCTCGATCCGGACAATCTGCCCCTGCCCGGATTCGATACCACAAAGATCCACGCAACGGCCGCAATCGATTTCGCACTAAGGCAAACGGCAGTGGCTTAAGTTCGTATAATTTTATTTGACTCAGTCAACTAATTGCATGACAAAGTCTCCCACCAGGAGATCTTTGCCATGCCCGATTCCGCCCTCATCGAAACCGTTCGCGACTTCAACCGCTTCTACACCAACTTCCTTGGCGTCCTGAACCGAGCCTATCTCGATACGCCGTTCACCCTCACGGATGCGCGGGTGCTCTTCGAGATCGGCTCCCGGAACGGCGTCAGCGCCTCTGCCTTGACGCGCGACCTCCAGCTCGACGCTGCCTATCTGAGCCGCATCCTCAAGCGTTTTCGCAGCGAAGGACTGATCGAAACGGAAGCCGATCCTGATGACATGCGAAGCCAGATCATCAGTGTCACCGATAAGGGATGCGATCAATTTCAGGAGCTTGGAAGGCGCTCGAATGTCCAGATCGCCAAGCGCTTCGACACGCTTGCGGCGGGGGCACCGCAAAGCATCGTCACCGCCATGACCACGATCCGCGCACTGCTGGAACCGAACGCCGCGCCGCCGGCGACGATCCTCCGTCCACATCGCGCCGGCGACGTGGGCTGGATCGTACAGAGCCAGGCGAAAGCCTACACGGAGGAATACGGCTGGGACATGCGCTTCGAAGGGCTGGTTGCGGACGTTGCCGGCAAGTTCCTGACCAACTTCGATCCGGCCATGGAATATTGCTGGATCGCCGAGCGCGCCGGCGTCAACATCGGATCTGTCCTGATCGCCAACGGCGGCGACGGCATCGCCAAGCTTCGGCTGCTCTATGTCGACAAGGCAGCACGCGGCCTTGGGCTTGGCAAGACGCTGGTCGACGAATGCATTCGCTTCGCCAAGGCAAGGCAATATCGCCAGCTATCGCTGTGGACGAACGACATCCTCCACGCGGCCCGCGGCATCTACGTCAAGGCAGGCTTCCGCCTCGTCTCCGAAGAGAGACATCACATGTTCGGCCGCGAGGAAAACGGCCAGACCTGGGTTCTGGATCTGTAATCCGCACCCGGCTCGAAAGCTTCGCTTGATTTGGAAACGAACATTCCCTAATTAGGTCGTCATGACGACCGAAACTTTTGAATCAAAGAACCGAGCGCGTGGCCGCCCGCGCGAATTCGATGCGGATGCGGCACTGGATAAGGCGCTTGCCGTCTTTTCCGAGCGCGGCTACCACGCCGCGTCCATCAGCGAACTGACGGAAGCGATGGAACTCGCCTCCGGCAGTGTCTACAAGGCGTTCAAGGACAAGCGTGGCATCTTTCTTGCCGCCTTCGATCGCTACCGAAAGGTCCGGCGGAGCATCCTCGATGCGCGATTGACAACGGTTGAGACTGGCCGCGAGAAGGTCCGCGAAGTCCTCGCCTACTATGCCGCTTCCTCCCATGGCGAATCCGGCCGGCGCGGATGCCTTGTCGTCGGCAGCGCCAACGAACTGGCAATTTTCGATGAGGAAGCCGCCGAACGCGTCGCTACGGCCTTTGATGCCAATGAAAAACTGATCCTGGATCTTGTTCGGCTCGGCCAAGCGGACGGCTCGATTTCCACAGCGATCGATAGCGAAACAACCGCCCGCGCACTGCTGTGCCTGACAAAAGGCATGCGCGTCGTCGGAAAGACCGGACGCACCGAGAACGACATGGCAAGCGTTGCCGAAGCAGCCATGAGGCTGCTGGGGTGACGCTTTCATCATGCGAGCGCCAGCCCTCCCGCTCGCCGACACCACGATAATCTGATCCTCCCACCGGAGTCCTAGCATGAGCCTATCTGCGACAACGCGCGAAGCCGTCGCCCCTCAGTCGATTTCGCCCCTGATGACATTCCTGTTTGCCGCGGCCTGCGGGCTGGTTGCCGCCAACCTCTACTATGGCCAGCCGCTCGCAGGCCCGATCAGCGCCTCGCTTGGCTTCAGCCCGGCGGCGACGGGGTTGATCGTGACGCTGACGCAGATCGGCTATGGCCTCGGCCTGTTGCTTATCGTCCCGCTCGGTGACCTTCTGGAAAACCGTAAGCTCGTGCTGACGCTCATCGCCGTCTCCGCGCTGGCTCTCATCGGCGCGGGATTGGCGTCGACGCCGATGATGTTTCTTGCCGCATCGCTTTGCATCGGCCTGGCATCGGTTGCGGTGCAGGTGCTTGTGCCCTTCGCGGCCAACATGGCGCCCGACGCCACACGCGGCAGGGTCGTCGGCAACGTCATGAGCGGCCTTCTCTGTGGCATCATGCTTGCCCGCCCCTTTGCGAGCTTCCTGGCCGAAGCGACCTCCTGGCACACGGTCTACTTCGTAACGGCAGCGATCATGGTCCTGCTGGTCGCGATCCTGCGCGTCAAATTGCCGGTTCGCGTTCCTCACACCAAGTTGAGCTATGGCGAGCTGCTTGCCTCAATGGCTCACCTCGCCCTCCACTCTCGCGTCTTGCAGCGCCGCGCGCTCTATCAAGCCGGGATGTTCGGCGCCTTCAGCCTTTTCTGGACGACGACGCCGCTGCTTCTGGCGGGGCCGGAGTTCGGTCTGACTCAGAACGGGATTGCGCTGTTTGCGCTGGCCGGCGCCGCCGGCGCCATCGCCTCGCCGATCGCCGGACGTCTTGCCGATCGTGGCCTGACGAAGATCGCCTCGACCCTCGCCATGCTGCTTGGAATGGCCGCGTTCCTCATCGGCCACTTTGCCGCCGATGGTTCGATGGCAGCCCTGCTTCTGCTCACGGCTGCAGCAATCCTGCTGGACTTCGGCGTCACCACCAATCTCGTCGTCGGTCAGCGAGCGATCTACGCAATCAGCCCCGAACACCGGAGCCGCCTTAATGGGCTCTTCATGGCGACCTTCTTTGCCGGAGGCGCCTTCGGCTCGGCGATCGGCGGCTGGGCGTTTGCTACCGGCGGCTGGGCAATGACGGCCTGGATCGGCCTGTGCTTCCCCACCTTCGCTTTCCTGCTGTTTCTGACGGAAGGCCGCCAGCTCAAGGCAGCTTAGGCTTCAGCTGAATCGAAGCGCAGACGGGCGGAGCGAACCGCATCATGGTTCGCCTCCGCCCAGTTCAGCAGCAGCGCCAGCGTTCCATACAGCGATCGACCGAGGTCCGTCAGGCGATACTCGACGCTCGGCGGCTTGGTTGGGAACACTTCACGCTCGACGTAACCGTCACGCTGCAGATCGCGCAGCGTCTGTGTCAGCATGCGTTGCGAAATATCCGGGATCATCCGTCGCAGCTCGCCAAAACGGTAGGGGCGCTGCGACAGTGCCTCCAGCATCAGCGTCGACCACTTCCCGCCGATCTGCTGCATCATGTCCCTCACGGGGCAGTTGTTGAAGTCGAGCGCGCTGAGGTCGACCTCACGCCGGATCCGTGCCTCGGACTTGCTCTTCAGATTGACGACTGCGCCACTCATTAGTGGTTCCCTTTTGGTAACGTATGGCCCAAAAACTGCCTGCTTTACAGCGTCGCGTCAATTCCTATTCTAGTGCTAGTCTCTTTTTGAGACCACAAAGCGAACCTAGAGGCAATCACATGAGCGACACCATTCTCGTTACCGGCGCAGCCGGCCAGCTCGGCCAGCGTGTCATCCACCACCTGCTCGAAACCTACAAGGTTCCGGCGGCCAAACTCGTCGCCGCCACGCGCGATCCCTCAAAGCTTGCGGACCTCGCCGCCAAGGGCGTCGCCACCCGCAAGGCGGACTTCGACGACACGGCTACGCTTGAGGCAGCATTCCAGGGTGTCGACCGGCTGCTGATCATCAGCACGGACGCGCTTGCTGTACCGGGTCAGCGCCTGAAACAGCACACCGCCGCTGTCAGCGCCGCCGTCAAGGCCGGAGTAAAGCACATCGCCTATACCTCGATGCCGTCGCCGGACAAGTCGCTGGTGACCTTTGCTCCGGACCACCTGGGAACAGAGAACGCGATCAAGGCAAGCGGCCTAGCCTACACGATCCTTCGCGACGCATGGTACATGGACAACTACCTGCATGGCATGCCGCACAATCTGCAGTCCGGCACATGGTACACGTCCAGCGGTGACGGCAAGGTAGCAAACATTTCCCGTGAAGATTGCGCGCTTGCGATTGCAGCAGCCCTGGCGTCGGGCTCCAGCGACAGCGCCACCTATACGCTGACGGGCTCGGAATCGCTCAACGCCAACCAGATCGCGGCCATCGTCGCCGAGGCTGCCGGCAAGCCCCTAGCGGCTGTGGCGGTCACTGATGAACAGCTTGGACAGGGCATGCGCGGAGCAGGCCTTCCCGATTTTGTCGCCGACATGCTGGTATCCGCCGATGCCAACATCCGTGCCGGCAACTTCGACCTTGTGACCAGCGACTTCACCAAGCTCACGGGCAAGCAGCCCGAAACGCTGAAGGCCTTCTTCGTGGCGCACAAGGCCACCCTGATCGCCTGATTTTTGACAGCGCCCGCTCTGCGCAGCATGGGCGGGCGTTGACCCTATACTAGATCGTCTGTCCGCAGGCTCGGCAGAAGCGCCGCACCGTTTCGGCCATGCCATACTCGAGTGCATCGGCGGTCAAACCGTGACCGATCGACACTTCGGCAAGCTTCGGAATACGCTTCACGAGCGGCGGAAGATTGGCAACGGTCAGATCGTGCCCAGCATTGACGCCCAATCCAAGCGCAAGCGCCGCATCCGCGGTCTTCCCAAGCGCTTCGAGGATCGGCCCAGCCCGCTCCGGCGCGTCGTAGCAGCCGCCATAGGGACCGGTATAGAGTTCGATCCGGTCCGCCCCCACGGCCTTGGCAATCCCCACGGCCTCCGCATCGCCGTCGCCATCGGCAAACAGCGACACGCGGGTTCCTGTCTTCTTCAGGCGCGCGATGACATCGGTCAGCAGATCGCGATGCTTGCGGAAATCCCAACCGTGGTCTGAGGTCGCCTGTGACGGATCGTCGGGCACCAGCGTCACCTGTTCCGGTGCGGCACTGGCGCAGAGTTCCAGAAACTCCTCCGTCGGATACCCCTCGATGTTGAATTCGGCATTCGGGAATTCGTCGTCGATCAGGTTGCGGATCACAGGCAGATCGGAGAAGCGAATATGCCGCTGGTCCGGCCGTGGATGCACCGTCAAGCCGCTTGCCCCCGCCTTCAATGCTATTCGCCCGAGATGCTCGACACTCGGCCAAGGAAGGTCGCGGCGATTGCGCAGCATGGCGACGGCATTGAGATTCACGGAAAGGGTTGTCGGCATTGGTGTTTCCATTGAAGCGATGGCTGCACCGCTTTTAAGCCAATGCAACGCTTAGGGCCAACGAGATTCATGCATGAGTGCATGTGAATTTCTGATGACCGGCCACAAACGTCCCTGACGCGACGGGTGGAAGTAGTATCCGTTCGGTTTTCGGAGATTAAACGATTAAAATACAAACACCTGCGCAACCAAAGCAAACATTCCGGAACCGACTGCAATCAGTCGATTACATTGCCATCCAAATTAGAAGTCACTATTTTTAAGACTAACAAAAGGTATCCGGCACGGGTAATCTGAACGCAATGCAACAGAGAAATACGCGACCGTTGCTTCGAATAACAAAATAGTACGCCTAGAGGAAAACCCCACTCGACCGCGTTCCTTTCGTCGCAGTGTGTGAGCTGCACGATGTGCACAACAGGAGGGTTCATGGCAGACAGTTTCAAGCAGACGCTTACTCAGGGGTCACAAGGCGCTCCGCCGCGTCCTCGAGCAAAAATGCCGTTTCTGCCGTTCATTGCCCTGCCGCGGGAACTACCGCCGGGTCGCGTGCCGATCGCCGACATGGCAAATGCGTTTGGGGTGACGCACCGAACATTGCACTTCTACGAGGAAAAGGGTCTGATTTCCTCCAGCAGGATCGGGCTGATGCGGGTCTACGACGCGTCCGAAGTCATGCAGATGGCCGTGATCAACGTCTGTCGTGAGACCGGCATGGCTGTCGCGGTCATCCAGGAACTGATGAACGAACTCTGCGCCGTAGAATCACAGCACACCGCCGAAGCCGTGTTTCGCTCGGCACTTGCGGCCCGCAAGCGGGAACTGAGCGCGGAGATGTCGACACTACATCGCCAGCTGCAGCAGGTTGCCGAACTGCTGGATAGCAACACGGAAGGCGATGGTCCGCACAACGACAATGCGGCCGAGCAGGCTCTGACCGATCAGGAGCTTCGCTGCCTGGCACTGATGGCGGAGGGTCTGTCGACGCAGAAAATCGCCCGCCACCTCGATCTCAACGAGAGCGAAGCAAAGTCCATCGAAGCATCGATCATTACCAAACTCCGGGCGAACAACCGCTTTCAGGCCATTACCAAGGCCGTTCTGCTCGGGGTGGTCCAAGTCTGACGTTCCGCAACGCTTGAAGCGGCCGCCACCGCATCAAACTCCTAGCGAACGATTGTCAGCGTTTCCGCTGCACGCGTGATGGCCGTATAGAGCCAGCGCTCCCGGGTGTCTCGAAACGCCCAGCTTTCATCGAACAGAACAACATTGTTCCATTGCGAACCCTGCGCCTTGTGCACGGTCAGCGCATAGCCATAGTCGAACTCGTCGTAGCGCTTGCGGGTATTCCACGGAATTTCCCCCTCGACGTCCTCGAAGGCCTGCTTGAGCAGCTTGATCTTGGCTGCACCGCGATCCATGTCGTCGTCCTCTGGACGGATCAGCAAGTTGATGCCGGGCTTCGTCGTCTCCCGGGAGGAGGTCATGACCTGCCATAGCGAACCGTTGAGGAGCCCCTTCGCCGGGTCGTTACGCAGGCACACGAGCTTGTCGCCGGTCTGCGGATAGTCGGCCGTGAAGCCCTTCAATTCGCGCAGGCGCTGATTGTAGCGGCGGCGCGTCCGATTGGTTCCGACCAGAACCTGATCCGCATCCAGCACCAGTGACTGCGTCACGTCGTTCTTGGAAATCACCTTCGCGGTGCCATAGTCGCCATAGGCGATCTCATTGCCCTCACGCACCTGCATCGCAAGCTTGATGATCGGGTTGTCGCGCGCCTGGCGGTGGATGTCGGTCAGCAGGTAGTCGGGATCCTGGTTGGTGAAGTATCCGCCGCCGGAAACGGGCGGCAGCTGGCCGGGATCGCCGAGAACGAGGATCGGCGTACCGAAACTCATCAGGTCCTTGCCGAGCGCCTCGTCCACCATCGAGCATTCATCGACGATGATCAGCGCGGCTTTTGCCACCGGGCTTTGCCGATTGATGGAAAACATCGGGGCGATCGATGTCTTGCCCGTCTCCTCGTCCTCGACCGCCTCCTCACCGCGAGGGCGATAGATCAGCGAGTGAAGCGTCTTGGCATTGCTGGCGCCCCTGGAACGCAGGACCTGCGCCGCCTTGCCGGTGAACGCCGCAAACAGCACATCGCCGTCGACATGTTCGGCGAAATGCCGCGCAAGCGTGGTCTTCCCCGTTCCGGCATAGCCGAACAAGCGGAAAATCGGTGACTTCCCCTCCTTCAGCCATTTGGAAACGGCCTTCAGGGCGTCGTCTTGTTGCGGAGCGAATTGCATGGTCAGCGACTTGGCAGGATTCGCTTGGGATAGGCAACTCAAAAACTCCTGAGATGCCGGGAATAAAATGGCCCTCGCCCGTGTCTCATGTCCGGCAACGCAAGAAAGCCTGCCGTAACGTGTGAGGAGAAAACCATGAAGTCCCTAACCACGCTGATCGTATTGGCTGCGCTGTCAGCCGCTGCAACACCCGCTTTCGCCGACGCTCCGGTCAAGACAGTCGATTCCGCCAAGGGCAAGATCCTGGCCGGCGAAAACGGCATGGCGCTCTATACCTTCAAGAAGGACACGATGGGCGTATCCAACTGCTATGACGATTGCGCCAAGGCATGGCCTCCGCTGCTGGCAGTTGGCAATGTGAAGACAGAAGGGGCATACTCGCTCATCGAACGCAAGGACGGGACAAGGCAATGGGCCAAGGATGGCATGCCGCTCTATTTCTGGGTCAAGGACAAGAAGATGGGCGATGTCACCGGTGATGGCTTCAAGGATGTCTGGGATGTTGCAAAGCCTTGAGCAGCGGACGGGGCGACACGCATGAAGCCACCCGCTCCTGACACCTTCGAGGGCCAGGTCCTGGCCCTCCTCCCGTCGCTTCGGCGCTATTCCAGGAGCCTGACGCGCTCCGATAGCGACGGCGAAGACCTGCTGCAGGATTGTGTCGAAAAGGTCCTGGCCCGGCGCGGCCAGTGGCGTGGCCTCAACCTGCGGGGCTGGGTCCTGACGATCATGACGAACCTCTACCGCAACGGGCGTCGCAAGAACACCGCCAACGCATTCGTGGACATGGACGGGGCGGAGAACCTGGCAGCTGTGGAACAACCATCGGACCCGCTCGAGCGCTCCCGGCTGGAAGGCGCGTTAAACGCCCTGTCGGAGGAAAACCGGTCAGTGCTCATGCTCGTCGTCATGGAGGGCTACACCTACCAGCAGGTGGCCGACATGCTCGACATCCCGATCGGAACCGTCATGTCCCGCCTGTCGCGTGCCCGCCAGAAGATCGCGGAGCAATTGCGCGCGGACAATATCATTACGCTTCGGAGACCCAAATGAACGAACCCATCCCCACCGTGACCGAAGCGGACCTCCACGCCTATGTCGACGGGCAACTGCCCGAGGCCACACGCGCGCGTGTCGAAATCTGGCTGCGCGAGAATCCCGACGAGGCCAGCAAGGTCGCCACGTGGCGGGCTCAGAACGCCGAAATCCGCACGCTGTTCGCAGGCTTCGAGACAAGCAAGGACAGCGATGTCGCCCTCGTCGCGCGCCGGCGTTTCGCTATCGTCTGGCCAAGGTACTCGGCCATCGCCGCCTGCGCGGTCGTCCTTTTCGGGCTCGGCGCGCTGAGCGGCTACTATGGGCCACAAATCTTCGACAAGCCGCAGCTTCAACTGACCGAGGTTCAGACGTTCCCACAGGAGGCCCAGAACGCCTTTCTGGTCTATGCCGGCGAAGTCAGACATCCCGTGGAAGTCTTTGCCAACGAAGAGGAGCATCTGGCGACCTGGCTCGGCAAGCGCCTGAGCATTCCCGACCTCAAGGTGCCGAATCTGCAGACGGTCGGCTTCCATCTTGTCGGTGGCCGGCTTCTGCCGGTCGACGGAAGACCGGGCGCGATGTTCATGTATGAGGATCAGGCTGGCGAGCGGCTGACTGTTCTCGTCGGGCGTAACCCTGCCAACCGCACGACGAGTTTTCGCTTTGCCTCAGCGGACAATGTCGAGACGTTCTACTGGATCGATGGCGAACTAGGCTATGCCGTGACCGGCGAGATATCCCGCGACACGTTGAGAAAAGTGGCCGAGGAATGCTACCGGCAGTTCCCTTCCTGACCCCTATCGAAGCGGGTCGTTGGCAAGCTCTATCGGGTGACCGTGCGGTGTCGCCTCCGCCGCGCGTTGCCAGCTGCGCTGCAGGGCTAGAAGCGCGTCGGCATCGGCAATGCCGCGCTCGACCAGAACGGCAGACAAGGCCGCAACCCAACAGTCGAAATAGTCACTGCCGTCCACGGCGCGCCCCGGCTTGTGGAGCTCCCGCGACAGGTTCTCCGCCCATTCGTTCCAGCTGAACAAGCCACGCTCGTGCAGATGCACCGTCATGGCAAAGGCTTCCGCCGCCCACGGCTCCGGAAAGACCGGCTCGCCGTCAGCCGAGATCGGCAGCTGGGGGGATTGCGCCAGCGGCGATGAGGTCTCACACCGGCTCAAGGTAGCTCTCCCATGCATCGATCGAAACGCTGAGCGAGGGATCAACACCCTCGCCCCAGATCTCACCGCCATCGAAGACGACGGTATAGACCCATTGCGGATTCTCGCCCTTGCCATGTGCATTGTCGTCGGGAAAGACGAAGGAGCCCTGGACGGCCTCAACGACCCCGGATTTGGCGCGCGCATAACGTGGCAGTCGCGTGTGGCCGGTTGGATTGAAGTTCTTCGTCCGAACTCTGTCGCCGACTGCAAAGTGCGGCAGTGTCTCGACCGGCCGGTCGCAGGGACCGCCTTTCGCAAGCACGCCTGCGACCATATCGGCCTTGAGAACACGCTTGGGGCTTACGCCCTCGCTCTGCTTGTGGCCGGCTTCGATCTCACCGTCCGCAACGAAGCCATGGCGCGTCAGCAGCACTTCAAGTGCCCTGATCCAGACCTCGTAGTAGCTGGCGGCAAGGTAATCCGCAGGCGGAATGTTCTCCCGCGCATGGCGGCTTTCATCGATGTTCCACGCGCCAAACGCGCCGCAGGACAGCGTAACGCCAAGCGCCCGCTTTTCCCACTCGGCATGGAAATAAGGTTCATCCTTTTCGGGAGCAACAGGACCGAAACCCATCTGCCCGCCTAGATCGTGAGGACCGTTCATGCCGGGCCTCCGGGGGTTGCCGCGACACCGGTGCCAATCATCGCGTCGCGACTGACGAGGTTTGCCAGTCGCTCCTCGCTCCAGCCATCTGTGCCATCAGGCCGCTCGGGAATGACGAGATATCGCAATTCGGCCGTCGAATCCCATACGCGGATCTTCTTGCTCTCCGGCAAGACGACGCCGAACTCGGCCAACACGCCGCGCGGATCGATCACAGCGCGCGACCGGTATGCCGGCGCCTTGTACCAGACCGGCGGCAACCCGAGCACGGACCACGGGTAGCAGGAGCAAAGCGTGCAGACGACGAGATTGTGGGTATCGTCGGTGTTGAACACCGCGCGCATGTGCTCGCCCTGGCGACCGGTATAGCCGAGGCTCGCAATCGCAGCCGTCGCGTCACGCTTCAGCCACTCGGCGAAATCCGGATCGCTCCAAGCCTTTGCGACAACACGTGCACCGTTGCGCGGCCCGACCTTGGTCTCGTAGGTCTCCACGATCGCATCGAGCGCCGCAGGATCGATCAGGCCCTTCTCCGTCAGAACCGTCTCAAGCGCCCTCACCCGCGCCTGCATGTCGGAGTAGTGATTATCGTGGTGATGGTCATGATTATGGGGATGATCGTGATCGTGGTGGTGGTCATCATCGTGCACGAGAATAGTCCTCCGAAGTGGCGCCTCATTCTTAGGCCGACGCAGAGACACTGCCAAGACCTCCTATGCGCATGCAACTTTTCGGATAGTCTCGGCGCATGCATATACTGATTCTCGGAGGAACTGGCTTTATCGGCGCGGCCGTCGCAGCGCGCCTGTCTGCCGAAGGCCACATCGTCACGTGTCTTTCGCGCAAGCCCGGCCGCATGCGCATACGGCAGCCAGCCATACGGTGGATCGCCGCCGATCTGTCGACGATGACGGCGGCCGCCGATTGGACACAGGTACTGGACAGCCAGGACGTCGTGATCAGTTGTGCCGGCGCATTGCAGGATGGCCTTTCCGATCACCTCGCCGCCACTCAGGCCGATGCGATGCTGGCGCTCTACGCAGCCGCCCAGAAGTCCACGCGGCCTCTGATCGTGCAGATATCGGCCCGCACAAGCGGCGCGGCAAGCGGCCTGCCATTTCTCGCCACCAAGCGCCGGGCTGACGATGCGCTAGCCGCGAGCGGTCTGCCCTATGTCATCATTCGTCCCGCTCTGGTGCTCGGCCGAAATGCGCATGGCGGTTTTGCGCTGCTGAGAGCGCTCGCCGCATTCCCCTTCTGCCTGCCTCTCGTCCACGCAAGCAATCCGGTTGAGACGGTATCCCTCGACGATGTTGCCACTGCTGTCAGCGACGCAGTGGCAGGGAGGCTCCCTGTCGGCACGGATATCGATGTGGCTGGCAGCCAGACACTCTCGCTCTCCGAGCTCGTCGGGCTCCACCGACAATGGCTTGGCTTGCCTTCTGCTCCCGTCATCTCCATTCCACCCGCCGCGGCGCGGCCGATCACCTTGCTGGCCGACCTTGCCGGCCGCCTCGGCTGGCGCTCGCCTTTGCGTTCAACAGCAATGACAGTCATGTCGGAGGGCGTGCGAACATCGTCAGCAGCAGGCGCCTATGCGCAAGTCAAAACGGCAGCGGCAACACTCGCCGCCAACCCGGCGGGCGTACAGGATCTGTGGTTCGCAAGGCTGTATCTGACGAAGCCCTTGATGATCGGCGGCCTGTCGGTCTTCTGGTTGCTGTCTGGGCTGATACCGCTTGCAAGGCTCGAACAAGCAAGTGCCCACTTCCTGCCATTCATGCCCGCACTGACAGCGACTGCCCTGACGGTCCTGACCTGCCTTCTCGATGTGGCATTGGGAGCCGCGATCCTTGTTCGCCCATTTGCGCGGCGTGCGCTCCTCGCGATGCTTGCCACTTCCCTTGCCTACCTTGCGGGCTCTGTCGTTCTGGAGCCTGCATTATGGCTGGATCCGCTCGGGCCGATGGTCAAGGTGATACCGGCACTCATCCTGACGCTTGCCACCCTTGCCATCCTGGATGAACGGTGATGCTGGAAGAACTCCTCCTGCTGGCGCATGTGATCGGCGCGACGGTCCTTTTCGGAACAGGTGCCGGCATCGCCTTTTTCATGACGATGGCGCACAGGACGCGCGATCCGGTGCTGATCGCACATGTCGCCGCAACAGTGGTGATCGCTGATACGATCTTCACCGCGACGGCAGCGATTTTTCAACCCGTGACGGGCTACCTTCTGGCAAGACTGATCGGCTGGCCGCTGACGGAAGGCTGGATCTCGCTGTCGCTGCTGCTCTATGTCTTCACCGGCCTGTTCTGGCTGCCGGTGGTGTGGATTCAAATTCGCCTGGTTCGCCTGCGGCTTCCCTGCCTTTTTCGCGGTCGTCGGCATTCTGTGGCTGATGCTGACCAAGCCATCGATCACACTATTTTAGCATCGGCCAGAGGCTTAGCACCAAAAGCACCGCCATGGTTATGTTGAACCATTTCAGCCGCACCGGGTCTGATAACCATTCGCGCAGCGCCGAACCGAAGCCCGCCCAGGTGGAAACGCTCGGCACATTGACCAGCGCGAAGGCAGCGCCCACCATGAGCACGCTCGCGAAGTAGATATTGGGAATGGTATAGGTCGCCATCGCCGTGACGGCCATGACCCAAGCCTTCGGATTGACCCACTGGAAAGCGGCGGCCGACAGGAAGGACATCGGCTGCGCGGCGCTCTTTCCTTCGCTCAGCGAGCGCGATGTGGCGATCTTCCAGGCGACCCAGGCGAGATAGGCCCCGCCGGCGAATTTCAGCACCGTGTACAATACCGGCACCGTATGCAGGAGCGCGCCAAGCCCCAATCCGACGCCCAATAGCAGAGAGAAGAAGCCAGCGCCGATGCCCAGCATATGCGGAATGGTCCGGCGAAAGCCGAAATTCACGCCCGACGCAAACAGCATCATGTTGTTCGGCCCCGGCGTGATCGACGTCGTAAAGGCAAACAGAAAGAGGGCCAGAAAGGTATCCAGCGGCATGGGGCCTCCCGAACCCGCAGTTCATGCAACGGGCCTTGTTGATTTAGGTCAACCTATTTGACCTATATTCGAGATGCCACGTTTGCATTGTCACGGTGACAGGTTTGGTCGAAAGATAGCTGCGACTCCAATCTTGTTCGGAAAAACGGGCCACGCGATGCAAGACGATCCTATCCCCACCACGCTGCTGCCAAACGGCAGGGAAATTCCTGTTCTCGGTCAGGGAACCTGGAACATGGGCGAGCACGCCTCGGAGGCGAAGCGCGAGATCGAAAGCCTGCGCGCGGGTCTCGATCTCGGCATGACGCTGATCGACACCGCGGAAATGTATGCCGAAGGTGGAGCGGAGAAGATCGTCGGCGAAGCGATCCGCGGCCGCCGCGACGAGGTCTTCCTAGTCACCAAGGTCTACCCCTGGAATGCCAGCCGCAAAGGCACGATCGAGGCCTGCGACAACAGCCTGTCGCGCTTGGGAACAGACCGCATCGATCTCTACCTCCTGCACTGGCGTGGCAATCATCCGCTTGCCGAAACTGTCGAGGCTTTCGAGGAACTGAAGGCCTCAGGCAAGATCGGCGCCTGGGGCGTCTCCAATTTCGATACATCAGACATGGAAGAACTGCTTGCCGTCCCCTCCGGAAAAAACGTGGCCGCCAATCAGGTGCTCTACAATCTCGCCCGCCGCGGCATCGAGTTCGACCTTTTGCCCTGGTGCCAGAAGCGCAACATCCCCGTCATGGCCTATTCGCCGATCGAGCAGGGCCGCATCCTCCACAATCCCGAGTTGATCCGCATCGCCAAGGCCAACCAGGCGACGCCAGCGCAAGTGGCACTCGCCTTCCTGCTGGAACGTGAAGGCGCGATCGTCATTCCGAAAACGGCGAATGCCGCCCGCGCCGCGGAGAATCGTGAGGCCGTCTCACTCGATATCACCGACGAGGATTGGGCAGCGCTCGACGCCGCCTTCCCGCCGCCCGCACGAAAGAAGCCGCTGGAGATGCTGTGATCCCCGGCGACTTCGATAGCTCGTCAGGGGCACCACATCAGGCCGCCTTTGTCTCCGACACCTCAGCATGGACCGGATAGTCAGTGTATCCCTCGGCACCGCCGCCATAATAGGTCTCGCGGTTCGGCGTCGCCAACGGCAAGTCCCGCTGCAGTCGATCCACCAGGTCGGGATTTGCGATGAACGGTTGACCGAAGGCGGCAAGATCGATCAGGCCGTCATACAGGAACTGCTCCGCACGACGCTTGTCGAGAGCACCAGCGAGTATAAGCGTGCCCGAATAGCGCTCGCGGAACTTGCGCAGGAAATCGTTGGAAATCGCCGGAGCGCTGGCGGGTCCCTGGTCTTTCAAATGCACGTAGGCAAGGTTTCGTTCAGCGAGCTGCGACGCAAGGTGCAGGTAGGTTTCCTCGATCAACGGATGATGCGGCATGTCGAACAGTTTGCCGAATGGTGAAAGCCGGATGCCAACCTTCTCGGCACCGATCCGCGCCACCACTGCATCGACAATCTCAAGCGCGAACCGCGTCCGATCCTCGACATTGCCGGCACCGTATCGGTCGGCACGGGCGTTGATCTCAGGATTGAGAAACTGCTCCAGCAGATAGCCGTTCGCACCGTGGATTTCGACGCCGTCGAATCCGGCCGCAACGGCATTGGCCGCGGCTTTTGCAAAGTCGTCCACGACCCGTGAGACCTCATTGGTTCCGAGCGGTCGCGGTACGCTCGCTTCGACGA
Source organism: Rhizobium sp. AC44/96 (assembly GCF_001692185.1). Taxonomy (NCBI): domain Bacteria; kingdom Pseudomonadati; phylum Pseudomonadota; class Alphaproteobacteria; order Hyphomicrobiales; family Rhizobiaceae; genus Rhizobium; species Rhizobium sp. AC44/96. The sequence continues at coordinate 303,976 of NZ_LXKO01000035.1, read as the reverse complement.
AACCGGCAACGCCCTCCTCGTTGAATGCAAAGGCCGTACTCTTGTCGTCTCGAGCGGGCTTCGCGCTGGCGCTGACCGGCTGTCCGCCACCTGGCTGAAGAGAGGTATGCGACATGCGACCGACGTGCCAGATCTGCGCAAAGATCTTCCCGCCCTCCTCATGCACGGCCTTCGTCACGCCCTTCCAGCCGCGAACCTGATCGTCGGACCAGATGCCGGGGATGAAGGCGAAGCCCGTTCCCTCTTGTGAGATCGGCGTTCCCTCGGAAACGATCAGACCGGCGCCGGCGCGCTGGCGATAATAGTCGGCAGTCTGCTGGTCGGCGATGCCGTCCTTGGCCCTTGCTCGCGTCATCGGAGCCATGACAACGCGATTGCGAAGCGTCTGGCCACGAAGGTCGTGGACTTCAAAGAGAGACTTCATGAGCGTCATTCCTTAATTCGGTTGATTATCATCGACCGAGTAGATATCTCTGGCGCATTCATAAATCCAACACATGGAAATCATGATGTCGATCGATCACGCTCATATCTTGAAATTCGACCTCAATCTGCTGGTGGCGTTTGATGCCCTGATGAGCGAGCGCAACGTCACGCGAGCGGCACAGCGCATCGGCACATCCCAATCCGCCTTGAGCCACAATCTCGGGCGCTTGCGAGCGCTTCTATCGGATGAGCTGTTTGTTCGCTCGGCGCGCGGGATCGAACCGACGCCACGGGCGCAGGAACTCGCGGAAACCGTGAGCGGGATCCTGTGCACGATCCAATCCCGCCTGATCGAACCGGAGCAATTCGACCCGGCAACGGACGAGCGAACCTTCACGCTCGGAATGACCGACTATCTCGAAAGCCTACTGATGCCGCCGCTTCTCGCGTCCGTTCGCGAACAGGCGCCGCACGTGGATTTCGTGATACGGTCGCTGGATCAGGATTATCCCGCTGACCTCCTGGACAGTGGCGAAATCGATCTCGCGATCGGCAAGGTCGAGACTGGCAACGAGCTCCATAAACGTCGCAAGCTCTGGGCCGAGCGCTATGTGATCCTCAGCAATCCCGAGACAACCGGCGGTCCCGGCGCGATCGACCTGGAGACGTTTCTTTCGACCCCACAGGCCGTGATCGTCAGCAAGGACGGTCGCTGCCGGCTCGTGGACGAAGTGCTGGCTGAGCGTGGATTGAAACGGCGCGCAGCGGTGACGACGCCACACCTGTTCACGCTGCCGATCCTGGTTCGGGATACGCACGTGATCGCCGCCGTGCCGGCAAGCTTCGCTCGAGCCTGGGCACCGGTGTTCGGCCTGGCCATCAGCCCAGGGCCGGTGGACATTCCACCCTATGACATCTCGCTTGGATGGCACACCTCGTCCGACCGCAACGCCGGCCACGCGTGGCTACGCCAACAGGTCCTTTCGGCTCTTGAACCGGTTCGCGCCAAGGTGCTTCAGGCAAATGCGGGATCCGACATCACGATGATCGCCGCCGAGTAGAGTTCATCGCCGCGCCCCATCGGAGGCATCGGGACGAAGATGTGCCGGACACCAGGGTGCCCGGCAATCTGTTTGCTTACATGCCCTGCTGGCCGCGGTTCATCGCGGCGATGCCGGTGCGGCAGACCTCGATCAGGCCGAGCGGCTTCATGATCGAGACGAACTGGTCGATCTTCGAAGACTTGCCGGTGATCTCGAGAATGAAGTGATCGACCGTTGCGTCGACGACCTTCGCGTGGAAGGCATCGGCAAGCCGCAGCGTTTCGGCGCGGGTCTCGCCCGTACCGACGATCTTGACGAGCGCCACTTCCCGCTCGATCGGGCGCTCCTGGCCCAGTTCGCGGGCACGAACCGTCAGGTCGACCACGCGATGAACAGGAACGATACGCTCGAGCTGCGCCTTGATCTGCTCGAGAACGTGGGGCGTGCCTCGCGTCACGATGGTGATGCGCGACAGATGCGCCTGGTGCTCGGTCTCGGAGACGGTGAGGCTCTCGATGTTGTAACCGCGACCCGAGAACAGGCCGATGACCCGGGCGAGAACGCCCGGCTCGTTGTCGACGAGAACGGAAAGCGTATGGCTCTCGACTGCCGCTGTCTCCGGCGAAATGAAATAGGCAGAGCCCGTCGGCTGTAGGTGTGCGTTCATAGTCTTGGGTTTCCTCTACCTTATTATCAAACGAGCGCGCGGCCCTTGGCGTCGATCGCATTTGCGACCGCCTCGTCGGTGGCTTCGTCGGGCAGCAGCATCTCGTTGTGTGCCTTACCCGATGGGATCATCGGGAAGCAGTTTGCGAGATTGGCGACGCGGCAATCGAAGATGACCGGCTTCTTGACGTCGATCATCTCCTGGATGGTCGCGTCGAGATCGCCGGGCTTTTCGCAGCGCAGGCCAACGGCGCCGTAGGCTTCCGCCAGCTTGACGAAATCGGGCATCGCCTCGGTGTAGGAGTTCGACAGACGGTTGCCGTGCAGCAACTGCTGCCACTGGCGCACCATGCCCATGTACTGGTTGTTCATGATGAAGATCTTGATCGGCGCTTCATACTGGATCGCCGCCGACATTTCCTGGATGCACATCTGGATCGAGGCATCGCCGGCGATGTCGATGACCAGGCTCTCTGGATGCGCGATCTGCACGCCGAGGGCTGCCGGCAGGCCGTAGCCCATCGTGCCGAGACCACCCGAGGTCATCCAGCGGTTCGGCCTCTCGAAACCGTAGAACTGCGCCGCCCACATCTGGTGCTGGCCGACTTCGGTCGTGATATAGGTGTCGCGATCCTTGGTCAGCGCATAGAGGCGCTCCAGTGCGTATTGCGGCATGATGACGTCGTTGCTGTGCGTGTAGGCAAACGAATTGCGCGCACGCCAGCGCGTGATGTCAGCCCACCATTCGGCGGTCTGGCTCTTCTCCGGCTTCTTCGGCAGGGCACGCCACAGGCGGACCATGTCCTCCAGGACATTGCCGACGTCACCACGGATCGGAACGTCGACGCGAACGTTCTTGTTGATCGAAGACGGATCGATATCGATGTGGATCTTCTTCGAGTTCGGCGAGAACGCGTTCAGGCGGCCGGTAATGCGGTCGTCGAAGCGCGCGCCGATGCAGACCATGACGTCGCAATCGTGCATCGCCATGTTCGCCTCGTAGGAGCCGTGCATGCCGAGCATCTTCAGCCAGTTCTTGCCGGAGGCCGGATAGGCGCCGAGACCCATCAGCGTCGAGGTGATCGGGAAATCGGTGAGCTCGACCAACTCACGCAACAGCTTGGACGCCTCCGGTCCGGAGTTAACAACGCCGCCGCCGGAATAGATGATCGGACGACGCGCCTTCGACATCATCTCGATCGCCGCATGGATCTGGTTGAGATCGCCCTGAACCTTCGGCTGGTAGCTCTTCTGGATCGCGTGGGCTGCCGGCGGCGTGTAGGTGCCGGTAGCGAACTGGACGTCCTTCGGAATATCGACGAGAACAGGACCCGGACGGCCCGACTGCGCGATGCGGAAGGCTTCATGGATGATCGCCGCCAGATCGTTGACGTCCTTGACCAGCCAGTTGTGCTTGGTGCAGGGGCGTGTGATGCCGACGGTATCGGCTTCCTGGAAGGCGTCGGAGCCGATCAGAGAGGTCGGAACCTGGCCGCTCAGGCAGACGAGCGGAACGGAGTCCATCAGCGCATCCTGCAGCGGCGTGACGGCATTGGTGGCGCCAGGACCCGATGTGACGAGCATGACGCCAACCTTGCCGGTGGAGCGGGCATAACCTTCGGCCGCATGGCCGGCGCCCTGCTCGTGGCGAACGAGGATGTGCTTGATGTCGTCCTGCTGGAAAATCTCGTCATAGATCGGAAGCACGGCACCACCCGGATAGCCGAACAGGTGTTCGACGCCATTGTCCTTGAGCGCGCGGATAACGATTTCCGCGCCTGTCATCCGATTTTCGTCCGTCTGCTTGTCCGTGCCCGTCATGTTTCTTTTCCGTTTTGACTGCTGGGATTTGAATTCTGTAGCGAGGAGACCCGAATTTTGGGCATAAAAAAAGGCCCCTGTGGGAGCCTTCGTCTAGCGCATGGGTGGCTATCGCCGGATGGTTACACCATCCTGCCCATGCGCCTTCCCACCACGATAAGAGCTACTGCGATTTTCATGGGCCGAAGTGATAGACAGAAAATTTCGCATCGTCAACGCTTGCCGCAATAAAAAATTGACCACTTTTCGCCACCGTTGACACGAGTAGGCGGCGCTCCAAGGGCCGCAAAAGAGTTTGTTAAATGTTCCCCCTTATCCTCCTTTGCTACCGCAGGGAGTAGCCCTTTGCTCAACAACGACTTGCAGACGTCAGGTGAAGCAGGCGAGCATGACCGCCGCGACAGCCAAGTGCCGGGGAACCGTTTCCTCGGTCGCGTTGTTGCGTGTAGCGGTTCTCGGGCAACCATCGCCGCCATTGCCGAAGCCGGTGGCACGGATCTCACGGAACTTTGGTCCGTCGGAAAGCTGATCTCCATTAGCGTCGGACGCAACCGCGTCGTCGCGCTCGTCTATTCCATGAATACCGGCAGCCACGCGTGGGGTGAAGGCGAAGACAACTATTTCAAAATCGAAACCGAGCTGCTTGGCGAAGTCCGCGTGGATGAAGACGGGCATGAGGAGTTTTCGACCGGTATTTCGCGCTATCCCTATCTCGGCGCTGTTGCCCATCGGATTCGCTCGACCGACCTGATGCGCATTTATGATGCTGGCACTGGCACGACAGCCGTCATCGGCAAGCTCACCCAGGACGAAAGCATCGACGCATCGATCCACGTCCCCTCTATGCTCTCCAAGCACTTCGCCATCGTCGGCTCGACCGGCGTCGGCAAATCGACGGCAGTCTCATTGCTGCTTCACAAGGCGATCGAGGCAGACCCGAAGCTGCGCGTGCTCATTCTCGATCCGCACAACGAATTCGCCGCTGCATTCCCGAAGCACTCGGTCGTCGTCGATACCGACACGCTCGACCTGCCCTTCTGGCTGATGCGACTGGAAGAGTTCGCCGAAGTCGTCTTCCGCGGCAGAACGCCGGTACCGGAAGAACTCGACATGCTGCGCGACATCCTGCCGGAAGCAAAGCGTGCCTTCCGCGGCAGCGACAATTCCCTGGTGCGTCGCACCACCGAGAAAAGCTCGATCACAGCCGATACGCCGGTTCCATACCGCATGGCCGACCTGCTGGCGCTGATCGACGAGCGAATTGGTCGCCTTGAAGGCCGCAGCGAGAAGCCGGCCCTTCGATCGTTGAAAATGCGCATCATCGCCGCGATCAACGATCCGCGTTACCATTTCATGTTCTCCAACAACACGATCAGTGACACGATCATGGAGACGGTCGCCGAGATCTTCCGGGTTCCCGGCGACAACCGCCCGATCTGTACCTTCCAGCTATCCGGCATCCCGTCGGAAGTCGTGAACTCGGTAGCGTCGGTGCTCTGCCGCATGGCTTTCGAAATCGCTCTTTGGAGCGATGGCGCCATCCACATGCTGGTCGTCTGCGAAGAGGCGCACCGCTACATTCCGTCCGACCCGAACCTCGGCTTCTTCCCGACGCGACAAGCAATCGCCCGCATCGCCAAGGAAGGCCGCAAGTACGGCGTGTCCCTCGGCATCATCACCCAGCGACCGGGGGAACTGGATCAGACCATCCTCTCACAGTGCTCGACGCTCTTTGCCATGCGCCTTGCCAACGATCGTGACCAGGAAATCATTCGCTCGGCCATTCCGAATTCGTCGATCTCGACGACGAGCTTCATTTCCTCCATTGGCAACGGCGAAGCCATCGCCTTCGGCGAAGCGATCAGCGTGCCGATGCGCATGCGCTTCTCCCGCGTCTCGGAAAACCTGCTTCCAAAGGCAAATGGTGCTGCTGTCAGCGCCAAGGTTACCGACGAAGATCCTGATAATGTCGATCTGCGCAAGATCGTGACACGCATGCGCGCCGTCAGCGGCCCCGATATCTCGGCCTTCCAGCAAAGCTTCAAGGCAGCGACCGCCGGGATGGAGCCAGACGACGACGATAACTACGCGCCGCAGTTTACTGATACGGTCGCTCCCACGTTCACAGCGGCACCTGTTTCGAACACGCCGCCGCTCGCACCGATCGAGCCCTATCGTCAGGACATGCTGCCGACCGGCTATGTAGCGCGTGAGCCCTCTCCGCTGGCCCCGACGCGTGAAGCGTTCGGCAGCGCCACGGAAACATCGATCGACAGCCGGCTGGAAGCCCTGCGCCGCGAAATGCGCGCCGATATCCGCCAGACGCAACAACGCCCAGCCGAACAACCCACGCAGCAGGCCAGTATTCGCCGGGAACCGGGCGTCTCGTTGCGGGAGAGCATCTTGAAGAAGCCACTCAGCAGTCTCTACGACAAGGATTGAGGCGAACGCCTAGCTGCGGCGCACCCAGCTGTCGTCCATCTGGTTGCGGAACCACGTCATCTGCCGCTTGGCATATTGGCGGGTGGCAGCGGCGCCCTTCTCGAGCACGTCCTTGCGCGTCATGACGCCATCAAGCATCGCCGCAATTTGCGAAACGCCAATCGCCTTCATCACCGGCGATTCAGGCTGCAGGGAAAGGGCAAGAAGCGCCCTGACTTCGTCCTCGGCCCCCTGCTCGAGCATCTTTTCGAACCGCCCGTTGATCCGCGAATGCAGAACCGCACGCTCCGGCAGGACAACGATTTTTTGCGCTGTGTCCGGCTCCACGATCACCGGTCCGGCTTTCCCCTGAAAAGCCGAAATGGATTGCCCGGTAGTTTCAAGGACCTCCAGCGCACGGATAATCCGCTGCCCATCCTGCGAGCTGAGCGCAGCCGCCATTGCCGGGTCGCGCTCGGCCAGGCGGGCGTGCAGGCCGGCCGGCCCCTCCTCCTGCAATTCGGCGCGCAGACGCGTCCTGACGTCATCGGGGATTGCCGGCATATCGGAGAGGCCACCGGTCAAAGCCTTGAAGTACAATCCCGTGCCCCCGACGAACACCGGCAGGCGTCCTTCGCTCTGAAGGCGCGGCAAGAGCTCCGTCACATCACGCAACCACGCGCCCGTCGAATAGGAGGTGCCTGCCGGCACATGGCCGTAGAGGTGGTGCGGAACTCCCTGCATATCCTCCTGCGACGGACGCGCCGTCAGGACGCTCAGGGTGTCATAGACCTGCATACTGTCGGCATTGATCACCACGCCGTTATGACGTTTCGCCAATTCCACAGCCAGCGCGGACTTGCCGCTGGCGGTCGGCCCGGTTATCAGGATCGCGTTCGCTGTATTCAGAAGGTTTTCCATCATGGCTCTCGTTGCCACGCTTGTTGCCAATCCGTCAAATCCCGTTCTTACAACCGGCCTCGCCGAACGGGCGGCCGAAGCCATCAAGGCCTCGGGTCTTTACTGGCTGGCCGACGGAATCGCCTGCGATATAGCGCTTCGCGACGACACTGATGCCGAGGAGGCGGAAGCTGCCATCCGCGCCATCATCGGCTCGGCCGCCATCGACCTTGTTGTCCAGCAGGCGGAAACCCGCCGCAAGAAACTGCTCATTGCCGACATGGATTCGACCATGATCGGCCAGGAATGCATCGATGAACTCGGTGCCGAAGTCGGCCTCAAGGACAAGATCGCTGCCATCACCGCGCGCGCCATGAATGGCGAAATTGCCTTCGAACCGGCCCTGCGCGAGCGCGTGGCGCTCCTCAAGGGACTGCCCATTTCGGTCGTGGACGAGGTGGTCGCCAAGCGCATTACGCTGACGCCGGGCGGCCCGGAGCTGATCGCGACCATGAAGGCCAGGAACCACTACACCGCCCTGGTGTCCGGCGGCTTCACGGTGTTCACCAGCCGTATCGGTGAGACGCTCGGCTTCCACGAGAACCGTGCGAACATCCTGCTTGAAGACGACGGCCGCCTGACCGGCTTCGTCGCAGAACCCATTCTCGGCAAGCAGGCCAAGGTGGATGCCCTGAATGATATCGCCGCCAAGCTCGGCATCACGCCCGAGGACGCCATCGCCGTGGGCGACGGGGCCAACGATCTCGGCATGCTTCACCTCGCCGGATCGGGCGTCGCGCTTCACGCCAAGCCTTCCGTCGCCGCTGAAGCGAAGATGCAGATCAACCACGGCGACCTGACCGCCCTGCTCTACATCCAGGGCTACAGAAAGACCGACTTCGTAACCGCCTGAAACGATGGGGCCTGAGCCCCATCAGCCGAAAATCACTCCATCGGGACGGCGACGAAACGAAGATCGCCGTTCGGCGAAGCAATCATCATCTGCGCGTTGCGCCGACCTTCCTGCTTCAGGGACTGCACTTTTGCAGCCACCGCCTCGGGTGTGCGCATGAACTCCTGCGCCACCTCGACGATCACCTCGCCGGCCTTCAGACCCTTTTCGGACGCAAGCGATCCCGGCGCCACCTCAGCAACCAGAACACCGTCGACACTTTCAGCAATACCGAAGGTCTTTCGGGTTTCGGCGTTCAGCGTTGACAGCGATAGCCCGAGAACGTTCTTGGCGTCTGGCGCGGTTTCGGCAGGCTTGCCCTTTCCATCCGGCACTGGCTGGCTCTGATCGCCATCCGGCTCGTCCATATCCTGGTTCTCGCCAGGATCCGGATTGATCACGCCACCCTGGGGCTTATCGGAATCGGCGTCATTCGACGCAGCCTGGTCGCTGTCTTCAAGACGACCGAGCGTGACCTTGACCGTCTGCTCCTTGCCATCGCGCAGCACGACCACATCGACCTGCTTGCCGACCGGGCTTTCCGCCACGACGCGCGGGAGATCGCGCATCTCGTTCACGGCCTTGCCGTCGAATTTCAGGATGACATCGCCAGCCTTGATCGAGCCGTCATCGACCGGTCCTCCCTTGATGACGCCGGCCACAAGCGCGCCCTTGGCGCTCGATAGCCCGAGGCTATCGGCGACGTCATCTGTCACCGGCTGAATGCGAACGCCGAGCCAACCGCGCCGCGTTTCCCCGAATTCCCGCAACTGCTCGACGACGCTCGCTGCAAGTTCGGAGGGAACAGAAAAGCCGATGCCGATCGATCCGCCACTCGGCGAGATGATCGCCGTGTTGATGCCGATGACCTCACCCTTCATGTTGAAGAGCGGACCGCCTGAATTGCCCTTGTTGATGGCGGCGTCGGTCTGGATGAAGTTGTCGTACGGGCCCGCATTGATGTTGCGCCCGCGGCCCGAAATGATCCCGACCGTCACCGATCCGCCGAAGCCGAACGGATTGCCGATCGCCATGACCCAGTCGCCGATGCGCATCGTGCTGGAATCGCCGAACTTGACGAATTTCAGCGGTGTTTTCGGCTCCACCTTGAGAACCGAGAGATCGGTCTTCGTGTCGGTGCCGATCAGCTTTGCCTTGAGCTTGCTGCCGTCGGCGAAATTCACCTCGATGTCGTCCGCGCCCTCGATCACGTGGTTATTGGTGACGATGTAGCCCTGCGGATCGATGACGAAGCCGGAACCGAGCGAATTGACGTTATGGTTGCCGCCCGGCTTGCCCTTCTGCTTGTTGAAGAAGTCGTTGAAGAACTCCTGGAAGGGCGATCCGTCCGGTGCGCGAGGCGCTGGCCCTGCGCCTTCATCGTCTTTCACGTTCTGAGACGTGGAGATGTTCACCACCGCATCGAGAAGCCCTTCGGCAAGATCGGCAACGGATGCCGGACCGTTCGTCGGTGGTGTGCCCTGTGCGTGGACCACCCCGGTGAAACCGATATTAGCCAGAAGTGCAGCGCCGGCCAGAAGAGCGAGCGATCGTCTGTAGGTCGGGCGTATCGTGGGGGCCATCAAGCATCCTCATTTCGGTCAAAAGCGCACTCTGACCATGAGCATAAGGCGGAATGATGGAGTACGAAATCACCTTTTCGAGAAATCCCGTGCAATCTGCGTGCGCGCGCTTCCAAGCGCCTGAAAGCGGCGGATATTCCCTCAAAAGCAAGGGGCCGGCAAGATGCCGGCCCCCAGTAGAATGGTCGATGATAGCCGATCAGTTCGCCGGCGGCGTCGGAGCAGCCGGAGGTACGGCGGCAGGCAAGCCAGATGCGCTGTTGAAGTAGCGGAAGAACTCCGTATTCGGCGACATCACCAGCGTCGTGTCGGTCGAGGACATCGCCGTGGTGTATGCTGCCATCGAACGGTAGAACTCGAAGAAGCTCGGGTTCTTATTGAAGGCATCGGCGAAGATCCGGTTCCGCTCAGCATCACCCTGGCCGCGCAGGATTTCCGAGTCACGCTGCGCTTCCGCGGTGATCTCGACAACCTGTCTGTCGGCGATAGCGCGACGGCGCTGGCCCTCTTCGCCACCCTGTGCACGCAGCAGTTCGGCTTCAGCAAGACGTTCCGCCCGCATGCGATCGTAGGTCTTCGGCGCAACTTCGCGCGTCAGGTCGGTACGACGGATACGAACGTCCTGAATGTTGAGGCCAAGCGCCTCTGCATCCCGGTGCAGGTCATCGCGAACCTCGAGCATCATGGCGACGCGCTCTTCGGAAAGGGCGGCGTCGAAATCACGCAGACCGTAGACACGACGCAGCGACGAGTCGAGCTGAGTGCGAAGGCGAGCTTCGGCAGACTCGCGATCGCCCGATACCGTTTCACGGAAGCGGCGGACGTCCTTGATGTCGTAGATCACGAAGGCATCGACGTCGAAGGTCGCACCACCGCGCACCTGGACACGGATGTTGTCGAGGTCGAAGCGCAGTGCCTGCCTTTCAACGATCTGAACGCGATCGGCATCCATGAAGGTGAACGGCAGCTTGAAGTACAGGCCCGGCTCGGTCTTCACCGACTGGATTTGACCGAAGCGGACGACAATGGCCTGCTCACGGGCATTGACCACGAAGATCGACGAATAGAGGCCGAGCAGAACAACGGCGAGGATAATCAGAATGACGGGAAGTTTGTTCGATGTCATGGCTCAACCTCCCTGCTGTGCCGGCTTGCCGATCTCGTTGAGCGGCAGGTAGGGCACGACCCCCTGCTTCTCGTCGATCACGACCTTCTTGGAGTTCTTCAGCACCTGTTCCATCGTTTCGAGGAACAGTCGCTTGCGCGTCACTTCGGGAGCCTTGGTGTATTCGTCATTGATGGAGTTGAAGCGCTGCGCTTCACCTTCCGCTTCCTTCACCACGCGGTCCTTGTAGGCCGCGGCGGCTTCGCGGATCTGAGCCGCGTCACCGCGGGCCTGTCCGAGCTTCTGGTTTGCGTACTGGTTAGCCTCTTCGACCAAACGCTGCTTGTCCTGGTCGGCACGCTGCACTTCTTCGAACGCGTCGGCCACTTCACGCGGCGGCGCAACGTCCTGGATGGTGATGGCGTTGATTGAAATACCACTGCGGTAGCGATCCATCGTGCCCTGCACGATGTTGGCGACTTCGGTCTCGATCGGCTGACGGTTGTCACGGAATGCGTCTTGCGCCGGGCGACGTCCGACGACTTCGCGCATGGCGCTCTCGGCGACCTGCTGCAGCGTTTCTGCCGGGTTCTCGACGTTGAAGAGATAGGCCTTCGGGTCAGTCACGGTGAAGAAGACGGAGAACTGGACGTTCAGGATGTTCTGGTCACCGGAGAGCATCAGGCCGGTCGACGACGAGGACGACGTCGCGCCGATGTTCTGCTGCTGGACCGTTACCTTGACGATCTCGACCGTTTCCATCGGCCACAGATGGAAATGCAGGCCGGGCATGGAAATTTCCGGCTTCGGGTTACCGAAGCGCAATTCGACGCCACGCTCGTCCGGCTGGACGATGTAAATGCACTGGAAAAGCCAGAATGCGACGATGATCGCCGCAGCGATAAGCAGCGCGCCGGTATTGAAGCCGCCGGGCACGATGCCGCGCAGCTGATCCTGGCCACGCCGGATGATATCCTCGAGATCGGGTGGACCACCCTTTCCGCCGCCACCGCCGCGCGGGCGGTTCGGCCCCTGCCCCCATGGTCCCTGATTGTTACCGCCGCCGCCGCCCCAAGGGCCGCCGCCGCCATTCTGATTGCTCCAGGGCATCAAAACCTCGTTGTTCGTTAAAAACTTGCGATCGCTCAACCCACGGGGGCGACGGATATCCGCGATCGTGACCGTTATAGGTATCGCCGCATCGGCTTTCAACGCGGCATGAGGAACTTGGCGATATTTATTGGAAAATAGTGGATTTTTGCGCCCTCAGCGCCTGTCGTAAACCACAAAACGCGTCGGATAGCTGTCCTTGTCGCCAGCAGGCACCTCGATCGTCTCCCCGGCACCCCAGACAGAGGGATCGATAGCCGGGAAAAAAGTATCGCCCGCAACCGTCGTCTCGACATGAGTAACGCAAAGACGATCGGCAAGGCCGATGGCCTGCCCGTATATCTGCCCACCCCCGATGATGCAGATCTCGTCCTCGCCTTTCTGCGCGGCCATGGTCTCCGCGATCGCAATGGCGTCCGCCAACGAGGACACCGTCGTCACCTCGGCATGATCGATTGCGGCCTGCCTGGAGATGACCACGTTTGCACGGCCCGGCAACGGTTTGCCGATCGAATCGTAGGTCTTGCGACCCATGATGACCGGCTTGCCAAGGGTCAGGGCCTTGAAGCGCTTGAGGTCAGTCGACAGCCGCCAGGGCATGTCGCCATCGCGGCCGATAATACCATTTTCGGCGACGGCAACCAGGATCGTCTTACGGATATCGGACATGTATTTCCCTGGTCAGACGGCGATCGGCGCCTTGATGCTGGCGTCGGCCTCATAACCGATCAGCTCGAAATCCTCGAACTTGAAGCCGAAGATATCCTTCACATCAGGATTGAAGCGCATGAACGGCAAAGGCTTCGGCTTGCGCGTCAGCTGCAGCTTCGCCTGCTCGAAATGATTGTGATAGAGGTGCGCATCGCCGAGTGTATGGACAAAATCACCCAGCTTCAGGCCCGTCACCTGCGCCACTATCATCGTCAACAACGCATAGGACGCGATGTTGAATGGGACGCCCAGGAAGATGTCAGCGGACCGCTGATAAAGCTGGCAGGAGAGTTTGCCGTCGGCCACATAGAACTGGAACAGGCAATGGCATGGCGGCAATGCCATGCTGTCCACCTCAGCCGGATTCCAGGCCGAGACGATGTGACGGCGCGAGTTCGGATTTTTCACGATACCCGCAACGAGATTGGCGATCTGATCGATATGCCCACCATCAGGTGCCGGCCAGGAGCGCCACTGCGCGCCGTAGACGGGACCGAGATCGCCGTTTTCATCGGCCCATTCGTCCCAGATCGAAACGCCGTTATCCTTGAGGTAGCCGATATTGGTCTCGCCCTTGAGGAACCAGAGAAGCTCATGAATGATGGAGCGAAGATGCAGCTTCTTGGTCGTCAGAACCGGAAAGCCCTCTTCGAGGTCGAAACGCATCTGATAACCGAATACCGACCGCGTGCCCGTACCGGTCCGATCGCCGCGATCGGTTCCGCGTTCCATCACATGGTCCAAGAGATCGAGATACTGCTTCATCGTCTGCCGCCGATTCCTATTTCCCCGTATTTAAGCGCATCGAGCGTCAAAACCAATCGTTACCCCCGTTTATCCCGGTAAATCTCCACCCAGCCGCGATGGATTTGTGACGATGGCTCTTCCCATGGGGATCGGAAAACACTATATCAGCCTTGCCGGTCCTCGGATCGGCTATGGCGATAAATGAGCGGTGTAATAAACCTATTGGACCCGGGGGCGGTACCCGGCGCCTCCACCAAAAACCGGCGGCCCTGCAATGAGATGGCCGGCTTTTGATGGGGGCGAAACAGGATCGACAAGGGTGTAAAGATCGTCTTTTTGCTCGGCATTGTACCACCGTTATCGGGCTAAAATTGTAGTTGCAAACGACAACTATGCGGAAGCTCGTCTCGCTGCTTAATCGCGGTGTGACACTTCAAATAAAGCCCTAGTGGTTCGCACCTCTAGGCGGGGTCCGAAGGCACCTGGCAACAGAAGCCTTCACCTTCTCCCTCGCGTTCAAATCATGTATGCTTTCCGAAAGCATGACTCGGCTTCGGCCTTTTCGACGGCGCACTGGCGTGCCATATAGCCTCGAGAAAAGACGTCCGAACGAAAAGAAAGACAGGATAAAGCATGGGGCAGGATCATATCCGTTACGACATTCTGGCACAGGACGCGCTTCGCGGCGTCATCCGTAAGGTATTGTCTGAAGTCGCGACAACGGGCCGCCTGCCGGGCGAGCATCACTTCTTCATCACCTTCCTGACCGGCGCACCGGGCGTTCGGATTTCGCAGCACCTGAAGTCACGCTATCCGGAGCAGATGACGATCGTCATCCAGCACCAGTTCTGGGAAATGAAGGTCACGGAAACGAGTTTCGAGATCGGCCTGTCCTTCTCCGATGTTCCCGAGAAGCTCTTCATCCCGTTCAACGCCATTCGTGGCTTCTATGACCCGTCTGTCAATTTCGAGCTGGAGTTCGACGTACCGCTGGCCGATGGCGAGGAGCTGCCGGATGCGGAGATCACCGCCTACCCTGTCGGCCAGGAAAAAGTGGAAGACGCCCAAGCAGCAAAGCCTGCCGACGGCGACGAGAAGAAGCCCGGCTCAGTCGTCTCGCTCGACGCGTTCCGTAAGAAGCAGTAACGGCAAGGGAAGCGGAAGCTTCCCTTTTTTAGTACAGGATTGAGGCAGTCATGAGCGCCGAAATCGTCAATCTCCGCCAGTTCAAGAAGAAGCAGGCCCGCTCCGAAAAGGAGAAGCAGGCCGAGCAGAACCGTATATCCTTCGGTCGCACGAAAACCGAAAAGCAGCTGACGAAGGCGCTCAACGAGAAAGCCGAGCGCGCGCTTGAACAGGGCAAGATCGAGAAAAAAGACGGCGACGAGTGACGCCAGACCACCCCTCGAAAAGAACCTATATTCATAGACTTGGCTATACTGGCGGACTCTTTTTCTCAACTCACCTGCCCAGCGAGCGAACCCCAGGATGATCCGGAAGCACTCCGCCACCTTGCACGGACATCGCACGAGCTTTTCGCTCGAAGACGAGTTCTGGAACGAGCTGCGGGCCATTGCAGCCGCCCGCTCCATCCCACTCGCCGTCCTTATCTCGGAAATCGACGATCAGCGGCAGCCGGAAGCCAACCTCTCCTCCGCGCTTCGCCTGTATGTCCTGGCGTGGCTGAAACGCAGCGTCGTTTAGCAGGACTACCGACAGTCCTCAGTTCAGCAGGCAGGTCTTGGTCGTTGCCGACCTCGGGGGCGTTCATCGAATGCCATCTGTCCGACACTCGGGTCCGCGACCTTATCAGCGATCATGACAAAGTTTAACTTTCATCCTAACCATTGCTGCAGGGGTTGCATTCTAATTTAGTCATTATTCAACTGTCGCGTGGTTGCCATAAACCAACGCCGGAACGACTAGAAAAGGCATGGCTGGGCTCATCAAATGATTCGGAGGAATAACGCATGCGCAAAATCGGTAGTCTGACCATTGTGAGCTGTTTGTCTGCGACCTTCGCCGCCGCGCCTGTCGTTATCGATCTGCACAGCCCGCTGAAGCTCACGACGTCGATCGTTTTCGCAGGCAATGGGAACGGCGGCGGCCATGGTGGCGGAAACGGTGGCGGCAATGGTGGCGGAAACGGTCGCGGCAGCAGTGAAGGGCATGCCTCAGCCAGTCATGGAAAATCCGGGCTTTCGTCACGTGGAGCGAACGAGCAGAGCTCTTCCGATGACCCGATAGCAACTACGCTTGGAAAGCTTTTTGGCACCGGCAAGAGCGAAGAAACGCACGGTAAAAAGGCGCCAACGAGAACCGCGAAGGCAGAAAAAAACGATATAAAGGGAGTCAAGCCGACCCCCAGACCGGAGCAGCCAGCTGTCGTAACGGAAGTAGCTGCGGTCGAAACGGAAGAGCCGGCGTTGAAGGATAAACCCGATCTCGCAGCAAAGCTCGGGGGGCTACACTCCCTGCAACGCAACTATCATGCCTACCTCAACTCCAACGATCCGCGCATGGCCGCCATCCGCTCTTATGTCGTTGCCTACGCTCAGTTTGAGCTGGACAACGGGATCGATGCCGTTCCGACCGATCCCGCCCTCAGCGACGAGGCTCTGAGTGCCGCGCTGCAGGCAGCAGCGAACAAGGATATTGGTACGGCTCAGCCGCCTGCCGCTCTCGGAACGGTAGATCCTGAAGTGATGGCATGGGCGAAAGACGTCCTCGGTGTCGGCCCAGCCGTTGGCAAGATCGACCACGTGCGCGATGACATGGCGACCAAGCAGCCGACTGACGAGGCAGCGGAAACGGACCCCGTGACCGAACCAGAAACCGAAGACGCGGACAAACTCGTTGAGCCAACTGCAACAGCGCAGGTAACCGAGGCCGAATAATCGCTTTTAGTAGAGGCCTTCAATCACCCGATCGGCGCCCCTTTGGCGGAAGCACTCATCGTAACTTGGCGAGCCGCTGTCACGAAAGGCGGGCAGCGCTTGGCCGTCTCAAGCACGCCCTTCAATTCGATAAAACGCGAACTCTGTAAATTGGGTAATTGCAGACTATAAGTGCCCCCTTCACGGCACCGCACCTGAGGGAGCAGCAGCCCGCGGACACGTGTACAGCCTCGCGAGGACGACGATCGTCCGCTATTGCGGCATCTGCACCCCGGGAAGCCCGGGTATGCTGCTATTGTTTTGCGAATTTATCGGCGGCAGGGAGAGCTGCTCGCGGGTGCGCCGGGCAGTCTCGTCGGCAGCAGCCTTCGCTTCTGCTTCCGCCTTTGCCTTGGCGACAGCAGCGTCGGCCTCTGCCTTTGCGCGCGCTGCGGCTTCAGCCTGCGCCCGTTGCTCCGCCTCGACCCTTTGCCGCTCCGCCTCGGCGGCGAGCGCGCGCAGTCTCAGTTCTTCGTCACGGCGCTGCTTTTCGATGACAGCAGCCTTCTCCCGCTCCATGTCATTGAACTTGTAGAGCGCCGTCTCGCGGCGAAGCCGTTGCTTCTCCAGCACGTTAGACTGCAAACGCTCCACGCGCCTGCGCTCCCGCTCGAAGGCGCGCAACGACAGGAAACCGGTGATATCGGTGACATCGACGGTCCGTCCAGGCGAGGCGAGCAAGCCGGAGAAATCCAGTCGGACGGCGGGTTCGGCTCCTGCAAACGCCTCACTGCCGGGATCGAGGACGACGTTCAGCGAAGCATTGATCCGCCTCTGCGGCAAGTCGAGCTGCGCATTTGCTGCTAGCTTCGCCTGTTCGGCTTGAACCCCCACGTTCTGGACGCGCAGCATGCCATCGGTGACATTGAATGGGATGGCGATCGGCGGCAGCTTGGCTTCCCCGTTGTTGAGCAAGGTCTCAACGATCGGATGGACTTTGCCGGCATTGAGCTGATCTTGCATCGGATCGGTCGCCGCAAGCAGCGGAGCCAGCATTCCGAGATTGAGGCCGCGAACACTCGTCTCAGCCAGGCGCAACTCGCCCGAACCGTTGAGGGACGCCGCGATATCCTTGGCCGACTTGCCGGAAGCTTCCGTCGACAGGCTCAGGCCGAACTTGCCGTTTGCGACAGGAGCGCCATCGCGGCTCCATACGACACCCGCCAGGTCTGCATCCGTCAGCTCAAGCTTCGTCTGAAAGAAGCCGGTCCCATCCGCATTGGTGAACAGCAGGTTGCCATCGATATGGCCGCCGTCCCATCCGCCCTTCATCTCGTTCAGCTGCAACTCGTCGCCCTTGTAGGCGACGGTCGAGGTAAAGTCGGAAATCGCACCGGACCAGCCGGGCCAGAACTCTTTTGCCGAGAGCTTCAGATTGACATCCATGTCCTTGAACACCGGCAGTCCAAGCGCCCCACCAGACAGCTGGCCGTTCGTGGCGTCGGTAACGGGACCGTAGATGGCTTCCGCCAACCAGGTCGCATCGACCTTCGAAAGCGCCAGATCACCGCTTGCCGTCGTGTTATCGGCCTTCCTATCGACCGTGAGCGAGCCACCGAACTGGTTGTCGGCTGCGTGGCCCGCAATATCGGTCAAGGCGATCTTGTCGCCGTCAATGGTCGCCGTCGTGGTGAGCTTGAACGGCAATCCGGTGCCCATCTGTGGCACGCCGATGCCGTTCATCACAAGGTATGGATCGAGATCGGCGCTCTCCAATGAAACCGCCAACTGGCCGTTCATGAACGTCTGCGGATGAACGTCGACCTTGCCGCTCGCGGTAAACGACGTCCGATCGGTGGCGAACGTCAGTGCAGCGTCTGCCGGATCCGTCCCTTCCGCCTGAACCTTGAGCGTCAGGCGACCGTTGGCATCGGCATCCACCGGCAGCGGGTCAAGCCCAGCCTGGCCGAAGAGGATCGACGTCACATTGTTCTCGAGCGTTGCCTCTAGGCTTGTCGTCCCCTTGCCCGTCAGCGCAAGGATGTTCGACATCCGGTAGTCGAGATTGACGCGACTGCCGTTTGCAACGCCCGCCAGCGTCAAGGAGAGCCCGTCTCCCTGATCGCCGCCAAGCGTCAGCGCGCCTCGAAGGGCGGTATTCGTGTACCAGGCTGCATTGCGCACCAGCCGGTCCATGACTGGATGCTGCGGCAATTTCTGCTTGAGCATGGCAAAGAACGGCCCGGGATCGGCGGACTTGAAGGTGATCTCCCCGGATCCCTTGTAGTCGAGCAGCGAACCCTCGGCCCGGCCCGTTGCCGTCAGTTCGGCGCCCGCCAAATTCTTGACCGCGAGCTTCTCGATGGCGAGCGCACCATCGGCAATGGTGAAACTGGTTTCGACATCCCCGGCCTCGACACCGAAGGCCGTGAACTTGTCGGCCTTGAGCTGCGCCCGGATCTTGTGATCGAGCACGTTGTCGCCTGCATCCTGCCCCGTGAACAGGCCGGTCAGGGCACGAAGGGCATCGAGATCAAGCGCGTCGCCGGCGAGCGACACATCCAGGGTCGATGGCTGGTTTGCAACCACCCGCCGTTCGAGCCGTCCCTTCAGCGTCGATTGCCCCACGGCGACTTCCAGATCGTCGAAGGTTTGCTGCGCGTGCGTGAGGTTCACCTTGGAGGAAAATCCTGCCTGCCGCAGCTGCCGGATTGCCGGATCGACGGAGCCAGCCAACCAAGCGGCCAGTCCTGTCGGCTGTTTCGATGCAACGGTGACCTGCCCCACGAAGGATGGCTGGCCTTGCAGGTTGAGACGCCCTTGCGCCTCCACCTGGGTACGTCCTGGCAGCGTGCCGAACGCATTGTCGATCGTCCAGCCGTTTCCGGCCGGTTGCAGATCGAGCTGCACGTCGCGGATCGTCGTGTCGCCTGCAACGATCGCGGGCAGCCTGACACTCGCCTTGCCCGGCACCTGCGGCACCGGCACCTGCGACACGATCTGAATAAGAGTGTTCAACCGCTGGCGGGCCGACAAGGCGGGATCACGCGTTGTCTTGCCGCCGGCTCCCTGGTTGCCGATCCGGTTGACATCGATCTGCTGACCGTCGGCGATCAGCAGAAATTGCGGCTTGGCACCGGTGTCGAGCGTCGCTTCGCCGGTAATGACGTAAGGATCGCCTTCGGCGCCGATCTCCAGCCGATACTCGGGAATACGGATACTCTCGTTTGTGAGCTCGAACTTGCCCTTCAGCCTCGGCGGAACATGAGCCTTGTCGGCTCCCTTAGCACTGCTTTCGATCGCGGCGGAAATCGTGCCCTGGTAGTTAGGCTTGCTGTCGACGAGCTTCAGTTCGCCGTCGAGATCGACCGTTACGGGATGCCGGTCGGGCTGTAGCCGGGTGCGCATCCGCAGCACGCCGTTGTCGTCCGGCTGGTTGCTTGAGATGAGGAAGCTCCCATGCTCACCGTCCAGCGCCGCATCGCCGTCGATGCGCCAAGGCCCTGCCAGCGATTTCGCCGACATTTCCGCGTTCAGCCCCGTGACATGGCGTGACCGGCCGGACTGATCGTCGATGAACTGGATGTCACCGCCGGTAACGTGAACCCTCTCGAGCACGACCGTTTTGGCCGGTATCTCCGGCTGGCTGCCGCGCGTCCAGTCAAGCGTGCCATCCTTGAGAAGCCTGAGCTTCACCTTCGGATTGACCACGCGCATATCGAAAATGAGTGCTTCGCCCGAAAGGAAGGGTGCAAGCTCCGCATCCATCGAGAACTGCTCGATCTGCACGATCGGCGAGCCGTCCGTCTCCTGGCCGACACGCACGTCATGCATCGTCACGGACGGGAACGGCAGCAATCGTGCATCGACCGAACCGTGTACGACGACCTTCTTGCCGATGATGCGGCTGGCCTGATCCTCGAAATTCTTGCGGAAGCCGGTCCAGTCAATGAACAGCGGCGCCAGCAGCGCCACGAACAGCGCCACGACCACCACACCACCCAGCACGACGAGGAACCGGCCCACCACGTCAGTCATTCTCCATTCGGGATATCATCGCGGACACTAGAGCATTAAACCGAAAGGTGTGAAGCGGCTTTCCGGCAACATCATGCTCTATTTCCTTGCTTTAACGGTACCTTCGGGACGCCGGCCCGAATCGATATCCGATCCCTCATCTCTAGTGGCACTCACCCAGCCGGTAAGCCAAGAGCAATAGAATGTTGATTTTCAGGCACGGTGGAAAATCTTGCCTGGATTGAAGATATTGTCCGGGTCAAGGGACTGCTTGATCTGGCGCATCAGGTCGACGGCACCGCCGAGTTCCTGTTCGAGGAAGGCCATCTTTCCCTGCCCGATGCCGTGCTCCCCGGTGCAGGTGCCGTCCATCGCCAGCGCTCGCTTGTTGAGCCTGCCCACGAACTCTTCGGCGACGGCGATCCCGGCATCCGTCTTGTCGTCGAAAAGCAGCAGGACATGGAAGTTGCCGTCTCCCGCATGGCCAACGATCATCGCCAGCAATCCATGCTCCTCGATATCGGCCTGGGTTTCACCGATGCAATCGGCAAGGCGGGAAATCGGCACGCAGACATCCGTTGAAAGCGCTGCCATCTCCGGCGCAAGGGCGCGCGATGCCCAGTATGCATCATGACGCGCCTTCCAGAGCTTGTTGCGCTCGTCGGCGTTGACCGTCCACGCGAATTCACCGCCCCCGCACTCTGCGGCGATCTCGGCGAACTGTTCCGATTGTAACGCAACGGTCTCGTCGGTGCCGTGAAATTCGAGGAACAGCGTCGGCTTCTCGTCGTAGCTGAGTTTCGAGTAGGCGTTGCAGGCGCGGATCTGCAGCGCATCGAGAATTTCGATACGCGCAACGGGAATGCCCATCTGGATCGTCATGATGACCGCATCGCAGGCGGCGCGAACCGTCGGAAACGCGCAGACGCCGCCACCGATCTTCTGCGGTATGCCCTGCAGCTGCAACGTCACCGACGTCAGGATACCGAGCGTGCCCTCAGCGCCGACGAAAAGTCGAGTCAGGTCGTAACCGGCGGAGGACTTGCGGGCGCGCCGTGCCGTACGGATCTCCTCGCCGTTGGCCGTCACAACAGTCACGGCGAGCACGTTGTCCTTCATCGTGCCGTAGCGAACGGCATTCGTTCCCGACGCGCGCGTCGAGGTCATGCCGCCGATCGACGCGTTGGCGCCCGGATCGATGGGAAAGAACAAGCCGGTGTCGCGGAGGTAGGTGTTCAGCTGCTCGCGCGTCACGCCGGGTTCGACCGTGCAGTCGAGGTCTTCGGTATTGACCTCGAGGATACGATTCATTTTGTTGAAATCGATGGAAATGCCGCCGTTCGGCGCATTCACCTGCCCTTCGAGCGACGAACCGGTACCGAAACCGATAACTGGCACCTTGTGGTCGGCGCAGATCTTTACCGCCGCCTTCACATCATCGGCGCTTTCGGCAAAGAGCACGCCGTCAGGCAGTTGCGGGGGTATGTAGGTCGTCGTATGCGCATGCTGGGCGCGAAAGGCTTCGCCGGTCTGAAAGCGCTCGCCGAAGCTTTGCTTCAGAATGCCAAGAACGGCTGCGATCCCGGCCTCGTTTCGTGTTCCAGCCTTTGCGTCTTTGAGCGCCATCTCGTTGATCTCCATAACCTTCGCCGCCCGGAGGCAGGTTGGTATGAGACATGAGACGGCGCCTGTCTAGTGCAAGAATCGACGCAACAGCCCTGTCGGGTGGTCCTTAGACGAGCGGCGGATTCAGCCGCGCGAAACCCTCCTGCCGACGGTACGGGAAATACGGATAGGGTGCAGTCGCAAGGCTCGCTCTATCGAGCTTTTCCACCTGCTCGCGCGACAGCGACCAGCCGACGGCACCAAGGTTTTGCCGTAGCTGCTCCTCGTTGCGCGCGCCAATGATGACGCTGGCCACCGTCGGGCGACCGATGAGCCAGTTCAGCGCAATCTGCGGAACAGTCTTGCCGGTCTCGGCGGCAATATCGTCGAGCGCATCGATGATGTCATAGAGCTTTTCATCATCGACCGGCGGCCCGTAGTCGGCAGTCTGGTGCAAGCGGCTCTCCGCGGGCAGCGGAGCACCGCGCCGGATCTTGCCCGTCAGCCGTCCCCAGGCGAGCGGGCTCCATACCAAGGCGCCCACGCCCTGGTCGGCAGCAAGCGGCATCAACTCCCACTCGTAGTCGCGGCCGGCGAGCGAGTAGTAGACCTGATGGGCGACATAGCGCGCGTAACCGTCGCGCTCGGAAACGGCAAGCGACTTCATCAATTGCCATCCGGAGAAGTTCGAGACGCCGATATAGCGGATCTTGCCCGCAGCAATCAGCCCGTCCAGCGTCGAAAGCACCTCTTCCACCGGCGTCGATGCATCAAAGGCATGAAGCTGCAGCAGATCGATATAGTCGGTTCCGAGCCGCTTCAGGGCGTCCTCGGTCGAGCGGATCAGGCGGGCACGAGACGTACCCCAGTCCGCCGGGCCATCGCCCATCGGCAGAGCCATCTTGGTCGAGATCAGCACCGCATCCCGCCGCCCCTTGATGGCGTGGCCGAGAACCTCCTCCGACGCGCCGGCGGAATAGACGTCGGCGGTGTCGAAGAGGTTCACACCGGATTCAATCGAGATATCGACCATGCGCCGGGCTTCCGCCGCATCCGTATTGCCCCAGGCACCAAAAAGCGGCCCCGAGCCGCCGAAGGTGCCGGCACCGAAACTCAACACCGGCACCCGAAGACCGGATGCACCAAGATTTCTGTATTCCATGGTCTGTCTCCTGTTGTCTCAAGATAGATAGACACTGCGCATACGATGACATAGATTGCCTGAGGAAATGCATTCATGAATTGAATTCATCATGAGCCGACAGGACGTCAATCGCTCCGGCGAAATGGAAATCTTCGTGCGCGCGGTCGAACTTGGCGGCTTCACCGCAGCCGCCCACGCCTGCCACATGACGCCATCCGCGGTCAGCAAGCTCGTGGCCCGTCTTGAAACGCGCCTCGGCACCCGCCTCGTCAACCGCTCCACGCGTAAACTGCAGCTCACACCCGAGGGCTGCGCCTTTTACGAGCGCAGCATATCAATCCTCGCCGATATAGCCGAGGCCGAACGATATGCCTCCGCCGGCGAGCAGGCAGCCGGCCCGATCCGGATCAACACCAGCGCCTCTTTCGGCAATCATGTGCTTGCACCGCTCGTGCCGGCTTTCCTTACGCTCCACCCGGCGGTCACCCTGGACATAACGCACACCGACAAGGTGATCGATCTGGTCGAGGATCGGGCCGACGTCGCCATTCGCGCCGGTCCGCTGAAGAGTTCAAGCCTGATCGCACGCAAGCTCGGCGCGACCCGCAAGATCATCGTCGCGTCGCCGACCTATCTTCAAGAACACGGCACACCTAAATCGGCCACCGACCTGAAAGACCACCGCCGCATCGGCTTGTCCTATGCACGCAGCATCGCGGGATGGCCGATCCTGCACGAGGGGCAAGTTGTCGAGCTGCTGGTCACGCCGGCGATACAGGTGGGAGATGGCGAAGCGATGCGGCATCTGGCGATATCAGGTGCCGGCCTGGCACGGCTCACGAGCTTTACCGTGCGCGCTGATATGGAGGCAGGCCGATTAATCCCGGTCCTGGAGGATGCCAATCCCGGCGATATCGAGGAATTTTACGCCGTCTACATTGGTCAGGGCGGCCCATTGCCCGCCCGCGTCCGCGCTCTGCTTGATTTCCTGGCCGAACACGTCCGGCTCTGAGGATGTCGAAGGCGGATTTGGCAATTGACCTACCGCGCCCACGAAGCCTATATCGCTGGCAAGCCATCCGGCCTCTTTGGCCGATTTCCTTTCCCGGCTGGTGCTGCTCCCCTGCTCTCCGTCCCATCGACCGAGATCCCGGCATTGGCAAGACATGCACAGGACCATGCCGTTGAAGGATGCCAGCCGCGCACGCCCCAAAGCCAGCCTGCCGCGTTGGGCGCTGCTCCTGTCCCTCTCCGCCTTGCTCGTCTTCGGACTGGAACTGCTCGGCCTGCCCGCCTCGCTCCTCATCGGCCCCATGGTGGCGGCCATCGTTCTTGCACTCACCATCGGCCAGGGCCCGTTGCGCGTTCCGCGCTGGCCATTGCTTTTCGGGCAGGCGCTTGTCGGCTTCCTGATGGCCAGGGCCATCACCGTGGATATCCTGCAGACGATGGCTGCCGATGCCCCGCTGTTTCTCGCGATGATCTTCTCGGTCATCGTCGCAGCCGCCCTGCTCGGCTGGGTTCTGACACGCTGGCAGGTTCTGCCCGGGACAACGGCCGTATGGGGTTCTTCCCCGGGTGCCGCGTCGGCGATGGTCATCATGTCGGAGGCCTACGGCGCGGACGCCCGGCTGGTTGCCTTCATGCAGTATCTGCGGGTGGTGTTCGTGGCCGTCGCCGCCTCCGTCGTCTCGCGCCTTTGGGTTGCCGCCGACGGTGGCGAACCGCCGCCGCTGATCCTGTTTCCGCCGATCGACTGGCCGGCCTTCGCGCTGACGGTTGCCCTGACCGCTCTGTCTGCCTTTGTGGCGGTGCGCTTCCGTATCCAGGGCGGCACCATCATCGTACCGCTGATACTCGGCTCGGTTCTCCAAGGCTTCGGTCTGATGAAGATCGAGTTGCCGATGTGGCTTCTTGCTCTCAGCTATGCGCTGATCGGCTGGAGCATCGGCCTGCGCTTCACGCGCGGTATCATCATGCACGCAGCACGCGCCCTTCCCCGCGTTGCTGCTTCGATCCTGGTACTGATGTCACTCTGCGGCGGCATGGCCTTTGCCCTGCATAAGTTTGCCGGCGTCGATCCCCTGACCGCCTATCTCGCCACCAGCCCGGGCGGTGCCGATTCCGTTGCGATCATCGCCGCCTCGAGCGACGTCGATATGCCGTTCGTGATGGCCATGCAGACCGGCAGATTTCTGGTGATCCTCTTCACCGGCCCGATGCTTGCGCGGTTTATCGCGCGGCGATCCGGTCTTGCCGAAAATCCCGCCTGAGCGTCGCCCATTGGCCCGGCGTCATGCCGTACGCCTTCTTGAAGTGACGATGAAGGTGGCTCTGATCGGCAAATCCAGTCGCCGCTGCGACGTCGGATAATCCATCTCCCGCTCCGATCATCGCACGTGCCTGCTGCAGCCGTCTCATCAGGAGATAGCGGTGCGGGCTCGTGGCGAAAGCCGCCCTGAAGTGCCGCGCCAGCGCGAAGCGATCGAGCCCCGTCACCGCTTCAAGCTCACCGGACCGAACCGTCTCCGTCGCGTGCGCCTCGAGGTAGTCGCGCGCCAGCCTGGCGCGCCGCCAGGCGACACTGCCAAGCGGACGCTGCGGCGTCCTTGTATGCCGTGCCAGCCCGTCGGCCACACGAGACACGAAGTCATCGACGAAGAGCTCATCCAGTTCACGGTCCAGTTCACCGAGCGCCGCCAGCAGGGTTCCGGCCAACAGCGGATCGCCGATGACGGGCTCATCCACGAACGGCAGGCCGACCCGTGCGGCTTCCAGGCATTCGACCAGCATCGCCGGCTCCAGATAGAGCATGCGATATTGCAGGCCGTCATCGGTCCCAGCTCCCCCGTCGTGCTCTTCGTCCGGATGCAGCACGATCACCTGCCCGGGCATGCTGAACCGCCGCTCGCCGCGATAAGAGAAGGTCTGCACGCCCTTGGTGGTCACCCCGAGCGCATAGGTATCGTGTCGATGGGGCTCGTAGGCGTTGCCGGCAAATTGCGCACCGATGCGCTCGATACCGGGAAACGCAGGCGCGATCGTAATCCCGTCCGCGCTCTGCTCCGTGCACAAACGTTCAAGACCTTCATAGGCGTGACGATTTACATCCTGGCTCAACGCGACGTCCAAACCCGCATGAAAGAGACTGAAATGTTTGATACCAAAATTGCGATCGTGCTGCGAAACAATCTTGCATCCTGGCAGAAGCTGAACGTCACGGCTTTCCTGATGAGCGGCATCGCTGGCCAGAACCCGGAGATTATCGGCGAAGCCTACAAGGATCGCGCCGGCAATCTCTACAATCCGCTATCCATCCAGCCGATCATCGTCTTGTCGGCGGAGAACGACACGATGTCGACGATCCACCGGCGCTCACTGGAGCGCGGCGTGACGTCATCGCTGTTCATCGAGGAAATGTTCTCGACTGGCCACGACGCGGCCAATCGCGCTGTCTTTGCCGAGTATGCCCCCGATGATGCCAAGGTGGTCGGCATCGCCATCAGGGCGGACAAGAAGACGGTCGACAAGATCACCAAGGGCGCGACCATGCACCAATAACGACAAACGGCCGGGAAAAACCCGGCCGTTTGCAATTCAAGGCAACCCCGATTAGCTCTGGGTAACCGGCGCGATCTGGATTTCGACGCGGCGGTTCTGGGCGCGACCCGCTTCCGTGGCGTTGGAAGCGATCGGCTGCGACGGACCGAAGCCGACAGCGGACACACGGCGCGGATCGACGCCCTGCGTACCGAGATAATCCGCAACCGAGGCGGCACGGCGCTGCGACAGATCCTGGTTATGCTGCAGGCTGCCTGTAGAGTCGGTATGGCCGTTGACGTCGATCAGCGTGCGGTTGAACTTGCGCAACACGATCGCGACCGAGTTCAGCGTCGGATAGAAGCCGGACTTCACTGCGTCCTGATCGACATCGAACGTGATGTTCGACGGCATGTTCAGGATGATGTTGTCGCCATTGCGGGTCACGGAGATGCCGGTGCCCTGCAGCTGCGCGCGGAGTTCGGATTCCTGCTGATCCATGTAGTTGCCGATCGCGCCACCTGCCAAGGCGCCGACACCTGCGCCGATCAGCGCGGCGTTGCGGCGTCCGTGTGCGGAACCGCCGACAGCAAGGCCGGCCAGCGCGCCGACGCCTGCGCCGAGCATGGCGCCGCCAGCCGTGTTCGACATCTTCTGTTCACCCGTATAGGGGTCGGTGGTGGTGCACGCGCTGAGATAGGTTGCGGCAACGGCCAGAAGTATGAATTTCTTGATCATGGACAGGCGTATCTCCGGTTCGAAATGGTGATGCGAGCAGTATTAAGGAATGCGGCAACAAGATGAAGCGGACGAGTTCGATACCGAAAAATCGCGGAATTGCACAGCCCTAGCGGGGTTTTAACAGCAGTGTCTCATTTAAGTCGTGCAAAAAGCGCCGCCAGCAAGCAGAGCGGGCGGCGCTTGGGGATCAAAGGCAACCGTCAGAAATTCTGGAACAATTGCCGGACCGTGTCATAGCTCGCATTGGCGATATTCAGCGACTGCAGCCCCAATTGTTGCTGTGTCTGCAGGGCAGCAAGCCGGCTCGATTGTTCCTCCATGTCGGCATCGACCAGGCGCCCGATGCCGCGCGACAACGAATCGTCGAGCGCCTGCGCGAAGTCGCTTTGCAAGCTGATGCGCGTTTCGAGCGCTCCAAAGGCAGCACCTACGGTGGTCATCTGGTTCAGCATCTTGTCGACGACCGAGATCATTTCGTTGACCTCATCGGTGGTCGTGCTGGAGGATATGCCGATCTCGACCTGCCCGCCGGAATTGCCTGCGGTCGTCAGCATCACGTAGTTCTGGGACGCACCGACCTCCGTCGCGAAATACTGCGACGTAAGCGCTCCGTATTCGCCGGAACCGGTCGATCGATCGTCGATCAGGTATCGCGCGTCCTTCGACGAAACAGACCCCACCGGAGCGAGATCCGCCTCATAGGTGAGCGTGCCTACCGTAATCGTGCCATCGGAATTGCGCGTGAACGACGCCGGGATCTCACGCGGCTTCGATGGATCGTCGGAATCGTCGATCGAGACCCAATTCTCGCCGTTGAACGTCGCCGACTGCGCGACCGAGCGCAATTGGTCCTTCAGCTGGGTGATATCCAGATTGATCTTGTCCTTGTCGACGCCGGATTCCGTCGCCGCCACAAGCTTTTCCTTGATCTGACTGACGATATCGATGGTGTTGTCGACAGCCTCGGAGGCCGTTCCCATCGTCGCGGCTGCAAGCCCCAGCGCGTCGCGGATCGCGGACTGCGCCTTCTGGTCACCCTTCAGCGAGGAACTGATGGCCCAATAGGCGCCATTATCCGACGCCTTTTCCACCCTGAGCCCGGTTGATACCTGCCTCTGGGTCTTCGTCATATCGCGACCGATGTCGCGCAATACATAAAGCGCGGCATCCACCGAAGTGCGCCGATAAATACTCACGGATACTGAACTCCGAACACAACAATACGCAACTGATACAAATCAACCGGTACCGCGAACATTCATGTCCGGGAGCGCCAAACACAGCGCTGGACGGCCCTCCGAAACGCTGGAGAAACCTGTCGGTTACTATCGAAGATGATTACCGGTTACGCTTAAAAAACCGCTAAAGGTTGAAATTAATTCACCACGTTTGCGGACGTCTCGTAAACCATGACATGCGCGACACCTTCCCCGCTCCGCAGGTCAGCTTACTCGGCCGCTTCCAGGCTGCTCGGCTTGGCAACCGGGCGTGGCCGCGACGCATGCGCCATCTCTTCGTGCAGCCGCGCTTCTTCATGCGCGTGCGGCTTCGCAAAGCGGGCGATCAGAAGATAGGCGACCGGCGTGATGAAGAGCGTCACCAGCGTCGCAAAGCCCAATCCGCCGACGATGACCCAACCAAGCGCCACCCGCGCCTCCGCACCGGCGCCATGGGCGAAAACAAGCGGAACGCCGCCGAGAATGGTCGCGATCATCGTCATCATGACGGGGCGAAGGCGCAGTTCGCAGGCATTTTCGATCGCAGTGCGCACATCGACGCCGCGATCGCGAAGCTGATTGGCGAACTCGACGATGAGAATGCCGTTTTTCGCCATGACCCCGACCAGAAGCACGAGGCCGATCTGGCTGTAGATGTTCAGGCTCGAGCCGGTGATAACCAGCGCAAAGACCGCGCAGGCAAGACCAAGCGGCACCGTCGACATGATGATCAGCGAGGACAGCACGCTTTCAAACTGGGCCGCGAGCACCAGGAAGATGATCACGATGGCGAACCCGAAGGTCAACGCCATCCCGTTTGAATTTTCCGCAAGGGTCGCGGCTTCGGCGAGCGGCACAAGCCGCGCGCCGGACGGAAGCAACGGCTGCGCAAGTGCCGTCGCCTCTTCAACGGCATTGCCGAGCGAAATACCGTCCTTCAGGCCCGCCGTGATCGCAACGGATGCCAGTTGCTGCTCGCGATTGAGCTGTGGCGCGACCGCGCCCTCCGTCAGCGAGGCAATGACCGACATCGGCACGATCTTGCCGTCGCCTGTTTTCAGGAAGACGTTCTCGAGATCGGTCGGATCGTCGAGCGGTCGCGTATTGGACGTCAGAACGACAGGATAGGCTTCGCCCTTGACGAAGACGTCGACCACCGACCGGCCTTCCAGCAGCGACTGCATCGCGACGGAGAGACCCGAGATATTGATACCGAGATCCGATGCCCGTTCACGGTCGATCGATACCGAGACCTGCGCCTGCGTCGGCTCGTTGGCGAGACGTGGGGATTCGTAGTGACCCGTAGCTTCCAGCGCCGACACCAGCTTGATGGCAGCCGCCGTCAGTGCTTCATAATCGCTCCCGACGACCGCCATTTGCAGGCCGCTGCCGGCTCCACGAATGCGCAGGCTGTTCGACTGGAATGCGCCGCCTCGCAACGCCGGAACGCGTGCCGCCACGGCGTTGATGTCATCGATGATCTGCGCCTGGGTTCTCTCGCGCTCTCCCCAGGGCGCCAGCGTCAGGACCAGAAAGGCACCGTTGTCTTGCCCACCGCGGCCCGACATCGCAAAGATATTGCGGATCTCGCCGCTGTCGCGAAGAGGCTGCAAATATTCTTCGACCAACTGCAGCTTGTCAGCCGTATATTCCAGGCTCGAGCCCTGCGGCGTGGCCATCCACATCATCGCCATAGCACGGTCTTCGTTCGGCGTAAGCTCGCTCTTGACCGTCGTGAAAGACACCACGGCAGCGCCCGCGAACATCAGGCAGCAGACGATCACGACCAGCGGCGCATTGAGGCACCGCTGGAGCGCCCACTTGTAAAGCGCCGCAAACCCCTCGCCGAAGCGGCCGAGAACGCCGTGATCCTCGAGCATTTCCCTCGTCAGCATTCGCGAAGCCAGCATGGGGCAGAGCGTCAGGGCAACGATCGAGGATAGGCCGACGGAGATGGCAAGGACGAAACCGAACTCACGGAACAGCCCTCCGACCTGACCGGGCAGAAACGACAGGGGGATGAAGACGGCCGCAAGCGTCGCCGTCGTTGCGATGACGGCGAAGAAGACCTCCCGCGTACCGAGCACCGCCGCGGCGCGCGGTCCCATGCCCTCCGAGCGCCTCCGGACGATGTTCTCGAGCACGACGATCGCATCGTCGACCACAAGACCGGTGGCCAGCACGATCGCTAGCAGTGTCAGGATATTGATCGAAAAGCCGGCGAGGTAGATCGCAGCCAGCGTCCCGATCAAGGCAACCGGCATGCTCACTGCCGGGATCACCGTCGCCCGCCAATCCCGCAGGAAAAGGTAGATGACGACGGTAACGATTGCCGCCGCCAGGATCAAAGCGAGGACGACCTCGTGAATTGCGCCCTGAATGAAGACCGCATCGTCGCTGGTGATGACGATCTGAGTGCCCTCCGGCAAGGTCTTCGACAGTTGTGCAACCGTGGCCTTGATGCCGGTCGATATGTTCAGAGTGTTGGACTGCGCCTGGCGGATCACCCCGAGGCCGATACCCTGCTTGCCGTTCGAACGCAGCGCCGTCTGTCCATCGCGCGGGCCAAGCGTCACGGTCGCGACGTCGCCAAGCCTGATGCGGTTCTTCAGGATCAGATTGGCAAAATCGCTCGGCGATTGCAGCGTGGCTGTTGCCCGTACGACCAGGCTTTGCGAACCGCTCTTCAGGGAGCCTGCAGGGACGTCGAAGGCCGCACTCGACAGCGCCTCTGTGAGGTCGCCGATGGTCAGTCCGCGGCTTGCAAGCTCGCCCTGATTGATGTCGACGCGGAAAGCCTTTTCCTGCTCGCCGTATGTTTCCACATCGGCAACGCCTTCGACGGCGGCCAACCTGTCGACGACTTCGTTCTCGACCAGCAACGTCAGATCGTCCATGTCGAGCTTGGTCGATGTGACCGCGAGCCGCAGGATCGGCTGCGAATCCGCGTCCGCCTTGACGATCTGCGGCGTATCGGCGTCATCGGGAAGAATTTGCGTGATCCGCCCGACAGCGTCGCGCACGTCGTTGGCCGCAACAGAAAGATCGACAGCATCCGAGAACTCGAGCGTCACGCGGCTCTGCCCGAACTGGGAACTGGACGAAATCGACTTGAGCCCGCTGACCCGTGCAACGGCGCCTTCGATGACCTTCGTCACCTCCTGGTCGATCGTCTGCGGCGCCGCGCCATCGAACTTCGTCTGGACGGTGACAACTGGGCGATCGACCTCTGGCAATTCGCGCACTTCGATGCCGAAGTAAGCGGCAAGGCCGGCGACGATCATCAAGGTGTTAAAGACCAGCGCGAGAATTGGCCGCCGCACGAAAAGCGCTGTAAACGTCTCCTTGCCGCCAGCCGGCTTCTCGGGCGTCTCGACCACCTTCATCGCGTCGCAACCCCGCTCGTGGATGCGACCTCGTCCGCCCATCGCACTGCGCCGCCGTCACGCACGCGCTGCAGACCCTGCGTTACGATCAGGTCGCCATCCTGGATATCGGCCTTGATGAGGACGAAGTCGGGATTGCGTTGCACGATGCTCACGGGAACCTTGCGCGACTTTCCGTCGACCACCCGCCAGACGAAGGAACCCTGCGCGTCCCACTGGACCGACAGCGGATCGACGGCCGGATACTGGTCGCCCTTGAACCGCATGCCGACATTGAACGACATGCCGGCCAGCAGCTCGTCCGAGGCGTTGTCGATCCGGGCACGGACACGCAGCGTCCGGCTTGCCGCATCGATGCGGTTGTCGACGGCTTCGACGACACCCGAAAAGACCTGGCCGGGACGCGCGACCGAGGTCGCTTCTACCGCCTGGCCGACCGACACCGAGTTTGCGAAGCGCTCAGGCACCCAATAGTCGACCAGTATCTCGCTGCGATCGTCGAGCGTTGCGATCGGTGTTGTGGTCGAAACATTGTCCCCGATATTGATCGGTATGATGCCGACGATCCCATCGATGGGCGCGACGATGTTGCGCCGCTCCAGATTGAGTTCAGCCGCCTGCAGCTGCAGTCTCGCACCCTGCTCCGCGATCTCCGCATCGAAGACATCCATGCGCGACACGCTGGATTTGATGTTGTGATAGAGGCTGGATTTCTCGATCGCGCTCTTCAGCACGACCTCCGCCTGACCTTGGGCGATCACCTGCTCTTCGCTATCGAGCTTGGCGAGAATCTGCCCCTTGGAGATCCGTTCGCCGGATTTGATCAGAATTTCGCGGATGATACCGCTGGCCTGGGGCGTCACGACGACCGAGCGAACTGCCTCGCCGGTGCCGATCGCGTTGAGGCGGTCGTTGACGATGCCTTGCACCACAGGCTGGGTAACGATGAGGACTGCATCGGAACGCCCGCTGCCACTGCGCCTCTCCTGTGCCCCGCCTACCGCCTTGTCCGGTGTCGTAGCACCAACCAGCCGCTCAGAGACGCCAACCTTTCGCAGGAAATCCGTCGCACCGGGCACGAACACGACCCATGCCGCGAAGCCGGCAACAACAATGCCGAGGCAGAGGACGAACTGTTTGCGTAAGGGCATTCACGTCTCCGATGAACCGTGAACCGGTTCGTTCAACAAGCGGGGGCGTCGCGGGCGAAATCGCCACACGGCTGCAATATCCACTCTCCGGCGGCCCGCAGCAAGCTTATCAGACCTTGATAACGCAATTGTCATGTCAATATTCGGTAGCCGGCGACCGCGCGCAAATTGCAATTCACGAGCACCACGTCGGTTCCGGCCTGCATGGCAATGCCTGTCAGCAAGCGCACCTCATGCGCTCCGGCTATGTCAAATCAAATAACGCTGTTATTTCCTACCATTACGCTGCTCCCCGCCTCTGCTGACGCTACCGGCGCAAAGCCGTTCCGGCTCTATTCATCAAGCGCCAACGGGATGACGATTGTGCCGGAGATTACCACCAAAGATGGAAGCAGGATTTTCCATAACGACTGGGGTCCGGCGCAGCCGATCTTCTTTTCACACAGCCGGTCGCCCAGCGGCGATGCTCGCAATTCTTGGAGGATCTCGGCATCCCATTCTATCGCCTCAATCGCGACGGCACCAAGGTGAACGTGAGCCTGCGCGAAACCTTTCGGTTGATGGCTACAATCGGCGGCATCAAGGACGAACATGATTGCATTAGTGCGTTCTCAGGGGCGACTATGCGGAGCCATGGCTTGGCTCAACGCTGACGTTATCGCCTTCATCAAGGGCTGGCAGCACAATCACAGGACGGCCAGGCTAGTTGCCGGGCCGGACAACACAATAGGTTGGAACGATCGATCTCGCGCACTTCGCCGCCAACGCGCAGCGCGCAGCCACTTGAGGATAGCAGCAGGCCCAGAATGAAAGCAGAACATCTTTTCTGGTCTTTCCATCCCGAATCACTACATTACGCGCCATGAGCAATAGTTTCGACGATATCCCCTTCTTCGATGAAGAGCCGGGCGAAGCGCCGCGCAAGCAGCAAGCCCCCGCCGCTCATGCAACGGGAGGGTTAGCCGCCCGCGCCATGGCCGCCCGCAACGGCGGCAGCCGTCCGGACTATCTGACCGGCCTCAACCCGGAACAGACCGAAGCCGTCGAAACGCTGGAAGGCCCCGTTCTCGTGCTCGCAGGCGCAGGCACCGGCAAGACGCGCGTGCTGACCACCCGCATTGCCCATATCCTCAATACCGGCCGCGCCTTCCCCTCGCAGATCCTCGCCGTGACCTTCACCAACAAGGCCGCCCGCGAGATGAAGGAACGCATTGCCGTTCTCGTCGGCGGCGCCGTCGAAGGCATGCCCTGGCTCGGCACCTTTCACTCGATCGGCGTCAAGCTCCTGCGGCGCCATGCCGAGCTCGTCAACCTGCGCTCGGATTTCACCATCCTCGACACCGACGACGTCGTGCGTCTCGTCAAGCAGCTGATCCAGGCCGAGGGCCTCGATGACAAGCGCTGGCCGGCCAAGCAGTTCGCCGGCATGATCGACACATGGAAAAACAAGGGCCTCGGCCCCGCCGACATCCCCGAGGGTGACGCCCGCGCCTTCGCCAACGGCAAGGGCCGCGAACTCTACTTCGCCTACCAGCAGCGCCTATCTTCGCTGAACGCCTGCGATTTCGGCGATCTCCTGATGCATCCGATCGCGATCTTCCGGAAGACGCCCGATCTGCTCAAGGAATATCATCAGCGCTTTCGCTATATCCTCGTCGACGAGTACCAGGACACCAACACAGCCCAGTACATGTGGTTGCGCCTGCTCGCCCAGCGTCCGAAGGGCGAGCCCCAGAACGTCTGCTGCGTCGGCGACGACGACCAGTCGATCTACGGTTGGCGCGGCGCGGAAGTCGACAACATCCTGCGCTTCGAGAAGGATTTCCCCGGCGCCAAGGTGATCAAGCTCGAGCGCAACTACCGCTCGACCGCCCATATCCTGGGCGCCGCAGCGCATCTGATCACCCACAATGAGGGCCGCCTCGGCAAGACGCTGTTCACCGACCGTAGAGACCCCGACGATATCAAGGTGCAAGTCCACGCCTCCTGGGATTCCGAAGAGGAAGCTCGCGCCATCGGCGATGAGATCGAACAGCTTCAGCGCGGGGCCTCCGGCCAACCCCATGCGCTGAACGACATGGCGATCCTCGTGCGCGCCTCCTTCCAGATGCGCGAGTTCGAAGATCGCTTCGTCACGCTCGGCCTCAACTATCGCGTGATCGGCGGCCCGCGCTTCTACGAGCGTCTCGAAATCCGCGATGCCATGGCCTATTTCCGCCTCGTCGCCCAGCCTGCTGACGATCTCGCTTTCGAACGCATCATCAACACCCCGAAGCGCGGCCTCGGCGACACCACGGTGCGCGCGCTGCACGACTATGCCCGCGCCCGCGACATCCCCATGCTGGCGGCAGCCGCCGACATGATCGAGACCGACGAGCTCAAGCCGAAGGCCCGCAAGGCGCTGTTCGACGTGATTCAATCTTTCCGCAGATGGCAGGAAAGACTTGAAAACACGCCACATACCGAGCTTGCCGAGCAGATCCTCGAAGAGTCGGGCTATACCGACATGTGGAAGAACGACAAGTCGGCAGATGCGCCCACACGCCTCGACAACCTGAAGGAACTCATCCGCTCGATGGAGAGCTTCGAGTCGATGCGCGGCTTCCTCGAGCACGTCTCGCTGGTCATGGACGCCGAGCAGAACGAGAACCTCGATGCCGTCTCGATCATGACGCTGCATTCCGCCAAGGGTCTCGAGTTCGACACCGTCTTCCTGCCTGGTTGGGAAGAAGGCCTCTTCCCACATCAGCGCTCGCTGGACGAAACCGGCCGCGCCGGCCTGGAGGAAGAACGCCGCCTCGCCTATGTCGGCCTGACGCGCGCCAAGCGCCGCTGCCACATCTGGTTCGTCTCCAACCGCCGCATCCACGGCCTCTGGCAATCGACCATCCCCTCGCGCTTCCTCGACGAACTGCCGGATACTCACGTCGAGGTCGCCGAAGTCGAGCAGAGCTACGGCGGCTACGGCCGCGGTGGCTACGGCCAATCGCGCTTCGACAAGGCCGAGCCCTTCGCCAACAGCTATTCCACGCCCGGCTGGAAGCGCGCCCAGCAAAACCGCAACGACGCCACCCGCGACAATTGGGGCTCCCGTTCCGGCCATTCCGTCGAACGCATCGGCTACGGCGAAAGCGGACCGAAGACCCGCACCATCGATGGCGAACTGATTGCCAAATCCACCGCCAGCGAACCCTCGAAGTTCAAGACCGGCGACCGCGTCTTCCACCTCAAGTTCGGCAACGGCAACATCAAGTCCATCGAAGGCAACAAGCTGACGATCGAATTCGACCGCGCCGGTGAAAAGCGCGTGCTGGACGGGTTTGTGGAGCGGGTTTCGTAGCGCGGCCCGTTCACCGACCGTTGGCATGGCGGCTCTGGCAGCCGCTACCCGCATGCCGTGTCACCCATTCGTGACTTCGTATCGGGCCTCTTCTGCGACATACTCGACTCCCGCAGATGCTGTTTGCGGGCTTGAATAGGAGGATGCAGATGAAACGCTACTCACTATCATTGATCGGACTATCATTGGTGATCGCCATCGTGAGCAACCCCAGCATCGCGCTCGCCTGCAACAAGATCATCGGCACGTGAGACTAACCATGCCTGAGGAGTGGGCCTAGAACTGCCCCTCATGGCACCCGAGGAGGCAGGCGGCGGTTTCATGATTTCGCCGACCCTCACCCCAAGATCGGCATCGATCCCAGTCCCAATATATCGTTGAGCAACGCCAGCCCGATCCCGGCGGCCACGATGCCCAGGCCGACAAGAAAGAGCCGACGCGAGCGGTCGTATTTCGCCGCGATCAGGGAGTCGCGCGCGAGTAGGTCGGCGAAGACCTTGACCTGGATGGCGATACCCGCCGTCAGCAGCAGCATCGGCAGGATGTCGATCTTGCTCCAGTCGTTCGGGTTAGAAACCCAGTGGCTGATGAAATTCAGGGAAAAGCCGAGGATGATGCCGGCGGCCGTCAGCGAGCCGTTGCGGAAGGTTGCATCGATCTTTTCCTCTGGACCGGGCTCGGCCATGGCGTTTGTTTCCGGCTGATCATCGATGGCCAAGGAAGGCAGAAATCCGTGAGAACGGCAAGAGCCGCAAAAGATTACAAATCCTTCACATAAAAATCATGTTTTCTTCTTGCCAGACCAGCAACACCCCGTTAGATCGGGATGACATCTGCCCGTCCCTCTCAGCGAGGAACGTTGCACGTAAGCGTTAACGTCAACCAACGCGCTGATCGAACCCGAACCCGGGGTGCGAGCGGCGCGGCGTGCCTGCGTCTTACGCATTCCCGGTTCCATCAAAGGAACCACTGATGACGGCCAACACCGCCTCCACCTCTCCCGAAAAGCGCCACCTGATCGAACGCGTCCGCCACGAACTCAAGCGCCGCGTGCTCACTGTCCGCCGCATCGAGCATGTCACGCCGCAGATGCTGCGCGTGACACTGGCCGGCGCCGACCTGGACGGTTTCGTCAGCCTCGGCCATGACGACCACGTCAAGGTGCTTGTTCCCCGCCCCGGCGAAGAGCCGAGCTTTCCGGAGATCGGCCCCGACGGCAAGCCGATGATCGATCCGGCCAATCGTCCGTCGCTGCGCGACTACACGCCGCGCCGATACGATGCCGCGACCGGGGAACTCGACATCGACTTCGCGCTGCACGAGGCAGGCCCCGCCACCGAATGGGCGATCAATGCGAAGCCCGGCGACAAGCTTGGCCTCGGTGGCCCGCGCGGCTCCTTCGTCGTCGCCACCGATTTCGACTGGTATCTGCTGGCCGGCGACGAAACCGCCCTGCCCGCCATCGGTCGTCGCCTTGAGGAACTGCCCGCCACCGCCAAGGCGCTCGTCGTCGTTGAAGTGGCAGGCCCCCAAGAGGAGCAAGCGTTCACCAGCAACGCCGAGGTTTCCTGCATCTGGCTGCATCGCGGCGCCGAACCCGCGGGCACGACCGACGGGCTCGACCAGGCGCTACGGGGTCTCGCCCTGCCCACGGGCGATGGCTATGTCTGGATCGCCTGCGAAACCGTCATCGCCAAGCGTCTGCGCGCCGTCATGGTCAACGAGCGGCAGCATCCCAAGGCCTGGATCAAGGCCGCCGGTTACTGGAAGCGTGGCCAGGCCGACTTCCACGAAACGCACGGCGATTGAGTCGTAGCCAGATGTTTGCTCCGCCTTTCAGGGCGGGGCAACGCCACGACGCGCAGAAGAAGACGAAATGCCGCAGGCCGATCGCCAACGCGCCAGCCGCCTCAGCGCGCGTTGCCCATCATTCCATGACAAAATGGTGGTCATTCGAACGGAATATGCCTGACGGGCCGGATTTTCCGCGTCAAAAACGTCAGCAATTTCAAGATAATGCAAAGCGTAAACGAAAGGTTAAACTGCTTCGGCCTGTTTGGTCAATCGGCTGAAATTCATCACAACATTCCCGTTTTGACGTCGGGGGCAAATCATCTTAGCCCGTTTGCGTCCGCCCATGAAAGGCGGGTTTCACGATGAACTCTAAAGGAGATTCAGGTGACCAGTGTTTCCTCCCTGGGCAGCAGCACGTCCACATATATTTCCAGCCTCGACAAGAATGGCGACGGCATCGTTTCCGCTGACGAACTGGCGGCCGCCAACGGCAGCTCCACGTCGACCACCTCCACGAAATCGACGGCCAGCGGCGGCAGCGACAGTGCCAGCGTCACGCAGAAGATCGCAGCCGACATCGTCTCGATCATGCTGCAGATGCAGCAGTCCAGCGCCAGCGACGACAGCAGCACGGATGACAGCGGCGACGACAGCAGCAAGGGCATTCTTGCCTCGCTGGATGCCAACGGTGACGGCAAGCTGACCACTGACGAAATCCTTTCCGCGGATACGTCGAGCATTGCAAGCAGCGCCAATGGCAGTGACGACCCGATCCTGACGCAAGTGCTGAACGACATGCAGACAGCGCTTCGCGCATACCAGAGCACATACGGCTCTTCGGCAGCAGCCGATACGACAAGCGACAACGTGCAGTCCGTCTGATTGCCGCGTGGCACGGCTCCGCCGGGGGAGCCAAAGCCACCCGCGATAAGACCGCCGCCTGCCGTGTTCGGGTCAGGCGGAGCGACTTTTGCTTCGACGTCTTGGCCATCCTGAGAGCCACGACCGGAAACACCGCTGATCGGCGGGGCCATCCGGAAAAAGGCGTTCGCGCGGTTGCACGGGCAGCCGAAAAGACGCAGAAACGATCCATCGCGAATGATGAAGGATCGGCATTTCATGGAAAGTATTGGCGTCGCGTTGCTGCTGCTGTGTGCAGTGGTCATCAGCGGAACACTCACGCGCCTTTCGCCGATTCCGGTGCCGCAACCAATCGTGCAAATCGCACTGGGCGCGGTCATAACGGTCTTCGCTGACCTGGGTGTCAACCTTGATCCAGACCTGTTTTTCCTGCTGTTCCTGCCGCCTCTCCTGTTCCTCGATGGCTGGCGCATTCCCAAGGAAGGTCTGTTTCGAGACAAGGCCGTCATCCTCGAACTGGCGCTTGGCCTCGTCGTCTTTACGGTTCTTGGCGTGGGTCTCTTCGTTCACTGGCTCATCCCCTCGATGCCCCTTGCTGTCGCCTTCGCGCTCGCCGCCATCGTCTCGCCGACCGATCCCATCGCGGTCTCGGCGATCGCCGCGCGCGTCCCGATTCCAAATCGGCTTATGCATATCCTCGAGGGGGAATCGCTGCTGAACGACGCATCGGGCCTCGTTTGCATGCGCTTCGCAGTTGCCGCAGCGCTGACCGGTACCTTCTCGCTTGTCGAGGCGTCGGGAACCTTTGTCTGGGTCGCCGTCGGGGGCATCCTGATCGGTGTCGCATTGGCTTGGGTGATCTTGCGAACCCAGAGCTTCTTTACGCGTCGTCTCGGCGAGGAAACCGGATCGCAGATCCTCATCAGTCTCCTCATTCCTTTCGCGGCCTATCTCGTGGCCGAGCATCTTGAGTGTTCTGGCATCCTGGCGGCCGTCGCGGCCGGCATCACCATGAGCTACGGCGAGCAAGGCGGCAGGACGCTGGCGATCACCCGCGTGCGCCGGACAGCGGTATGGGACACCGTGCAGTTTTCGATGAACGGCATCATCTTCGTGCTGCTTGGCGAGCAGTTGCCCCAGATCGCGTCGGGTGCCGCTCGCGTCGTCCGCGAGACCGGGCATCATGACCCAATCTGGCTGATCGGGTACGTCATTGCCATCAATCTGGCGCTCGGTATTCTTCGCTTCGTCTGGGTGTGGGTTTCGCTGCGCTTTACGTTGTACCGTGCCGCAAAACGAGGCCAAGTCATCGTTCGGCCTAGCTGGCGCCTCATCGCGGCTACCTCGGTCGCAGGCGTACGCGGCGCCATCACACTGGCGGGCGTGCTTACGCTGCCGCTGGCCATGCCGGACGGGTCGGCCTTCCCTGCCCGCGATCTTGCCATCTTCCTGGCCGCCGGCGTCATTATCGTATCGCTGATCGTTGCCAGCATCGGCCTCCCCGTCCTGCTGAAGGACCTCCAGATACCGCCGGAGCCGTCGCATCAGCGCGAGGAGGACGAGGCACGCATCAAGGGAGCAGAAGCAGCGATCAGGGCCATCGAGGCCCTGCAACACGACATGAGCGAAGGCCGGGCCGATGCGGATATCTACACGGATGCCGGCGCGCGGCTGATGGACATCTACCGGCGCCGCATCGATGGCCGCTCCAAGACCGGCGACGACGCGGACCTGGCAAGGCGCATCGAAGAGATCGAACGCAAGCTGTGGGTCGCCGGCGTCAGGGCCGAACGCGCCGAGTTCTTTCGTCTCAGAAAATCACGCAAGCTTTCGGAAGAGCTGATGAAAAAGCTGGTGCGCGAAGCAGATCTTGCCGAGGCCAGGTTCGGCTCACCGTGACCCGATCACCGCAGCGGTAAGCCTAGCGGTGACTGGCTTTTCGAAGGATGTCCTCGACAAACGCCCGCTTGCCTGCGGTGTATCGATCCCCGTCATAAGAAAACGCGATCGCCAGCGTTTGCTTGAGAGAGGCGTATTGCCCCGCGGCATCAGGATGGGCGCGCAGATAGTCGCGAAACACCATGCGACGCCTGTGAGTCTCATTGCCTGGAGGGCAAAGATAGACACGTTGCTTCGGCACGCTTGTGTGCTGCATGAACGCCCACATGTCGTCGTCCCAGCGATTTCCGCGCGGCTCATAGCCAGAAGCAATGAGCTTTTCGCTTGCGGCGGGAACATCCGGCAGACTGCGCAGAGTGATATCCACGTCGATCACCGGCTTGGCGGAAAGACCCTGAACCGAGGTGCTCCCAACATGATCGATCGCCAGCACGACCGTTCCCAGCAGCCGATGCAGATCATTGGCGATCTGATGGAATAGTCTCGGCCAGTTCTCGTCATACGGAACGATTTCGACCAACGTTGCCATCGAACGCGTTCTCCGCTCCCCACCGGTCGAATCAACAGTCTGCCCCACAGCGTAGACTTCGGGACGGCAGCCGCAACGTTGTTCAGCATTGCGCCCACCCTGTTCGCAATCGCAAAAATCTTTTCGCAAAGCACAATAAAAATCGTTTGAATACTATCGAAATTCTTCGCCGCGGCTTATATGAGCTCTGTGGCTTGTTGCACGCTTCCTCCCAGAGTGCTCGCCGAGCCACCGCCGGCCCGTCGTATCAGACGGCTTTCAACGGAAAATAC
Source organism: Rhizobium sp. AC44/96 (assembly GCF_001692185.1). NCBI lineage: Bacteria > Pseudomonadati > Pseudomonadota > Alphaproteobacteria > Hyphomicrobiales > Rhizobiaceae > Rhizobium > Rhizobium sp. AC44/96. Next base: position 262,119 of record NZ_LXKO01000035.1, on the reverse strand, counting down.
CCGGCGCCAACAAGAACAAGAGGTATAAGAAAGTGGCTGGTATCATCACCAACAATGCCGCGACGACACGCCCGGCTTCGCCTGCATCCTCCCCCGCTGCGAACTATCAATTTGCCCTCGTGGCGTTGACGTCGCTCTTCTTCATGTGGGGCTTCATCACCTGCCTGAACGACATTCTCGTGCCCCACCTGAAGAATGTGTTCCAGCTGAACTACACGCAGTCCATGCTCATCCAGTTCTGCTTCTTTGGCGCCTATTTCGTCGCCTCACTGCCTGCCGGCGCCCTCGTCAAGCGCATCGGCTACAAATGGGGCATCGTTCTCGGCCTCGTCGTCGCCGCGATCGGCTGCGGCCTGTTCATCCCGGCCGCGAGCTATCGTGTCTACGCCCTCTTCCTCGGCGCATTGTTCGTGCTGGCGAGCGGCATCACGCTGCTCCAGGTCGCGGCCAATCCTTACGTGACCGTGCTCGGCCCGCCGGATACAGCTGCCAGCCGACTGAACCTCACCCAGGCCTTCAACTCGCTCGGCACAACACTGGCGCCGATGTTCGGTGCGTTTCTCATTCTTTCGGCAGCGACAGCGGCCGTTGCCGGCGCAACGCCGGAACAGCTCGACGCCATCAAGCTCGCGGAAGCAAGCGCGGTGAAATTCCCCTACATGCTGCTGGCCATCGCCTTCCTGCTACTTGCAGCACTGTTCGCGGCCTTGAAGCTGCCGGAAGTCGACGGCAGCGAAGACCTCGAGCCGATCACCGGCGGCGGATCCGCCTGGCAGTATCGCCACCTGGTCCTAGGCGCTGTCGGCATTTTCCTTTACGTCGGCGCCGAAGTCAGCATCGGCAGTTTTCTCGTCAACTTCATGAGCCAGCCCGACATCGCAGGCTTCTCTGAAGCCGAGGCGGCGCACTATGTCTCCTACTTCTGGGGCGGCGCCATGATCGGCCGGTTCATCGGTTCGGCTGCGATGCGCTACGTTGACGACGGCAAGGCGCTCGCCTTCAACGCAGTTGTCGTCATCGCCCTTCTCCTCTTGACGGTCTTCTCCGGCGGCCATGTGGCCATGTGGTCCGTGCTGGCGGTCGGACTGTTCAATTCGATCATGTTCCCGACGATCTTCAGCTTGGCGCTTTACGGTCTTGGCAAGTACACGAGCCAGGGCTCCGGCATTCTATGCCTGGCCATCGTCGGCGGCGCTCTGCTACCGCTGATTCAGGGCGGGCTCGCCGATACCATCGGCATCCATCTCGCCTTCCTGATGCCGATCGTCTGCTACGCCTACATCGCCTTCTACGGCCTCAAGGGGCATCGCCCCGCCTGATCCGCACCCATGACGCTTCGCCGCCCGCGCGGCGAAGCGTTTCCGCCCTTGCACGTCGTCGACCGGCTTGGCATCTTGCGCTGCAACAACAGTTGGAGACGCATTTCATGAAGGCCTTGCTGCTGGTCGATATCCAGAATGGTTTTTGCCCGGGAGGCAATCTTGCAGTCCCTGGGGGCGACGAGGTGGTTCCGGTCGCCAACCGGCTGATCGACAGTGGCACATACGATCTGATCGTCGCCTCCCAGGATTGGCACCCTGCTGACCACGGCAGCTTCGCATCCTCTCATCCCGGCAAGACGCACTTCGAGATCGGAACACTTTCCGGCAAGCCGCAGATGATGTGGCCCGACCACTGTGTACAGGGCACGCCCGACGCAGAATTTCATCCCCACCTTAGAACCGCTGACATACATTTCATCCAACAGAAGGGTCAGGATAGCGCGGTCGACAGCTACTCGGCCTTTCGCGACAACGATCAGGACGCGACGACCGGCCTTGCCGACTACCTCGCACAACAAGGCGTGACTGATCTCGATGTCTGCGGCCTTGCGACCGATTACTGCGTGAAGTTTTCAGCCCTCGATGCTGTGGAGATGCTGCCGGGCGTAACAGTTCGCTTCATCGAGGATGCCAGCCGCGGCATCACGCCGGAAGGCATTACGGCCGCGATCGAGGAAATGCGTTCGCGCGGAATCGCCATCGTCACGAGCGACCAGGCGATCGCCGGCTAGTCATTCCGTGGCATCGCGCTGCAGTTGGTAGACATCCTCGGCGAAGTCATCGATGCGGCGAGCTAAGGCGATCTGCGCGTCGTCGATGCCTTGCTTGTAGTAAGCCGCGCCGATCTCCTTCGCGAAGAAATCGAGCACGAACTCTGCCTTCAGCAGCCCGATCTTCTGGTCGAGTTCGGCATCAAAATAATGCTGTACGCGTCCGATCAGGGCCGTCTTTTCTTCCTTCGTGAGTTCGATCGCCTTCATCTGTTCCCTCGCCTGCGACTTGCCATCCCGGGAACCGTTCAGCGAAATCGATCTTTCAATCAAGGAAATTCGTTTGCGGCAGCGGCCCCATCACCGTAGACGGAGCGAAAATTCCAGAAGGATGGTCGCCGATGAGTCGTGCGAATTTTATCGACGGTCTGCGCGGCGGTTTTCCCATCACCGTAGCAGCTGCTCCGTTCGGCGCGCTATTCGGTGCGCTCGCCGCAGATCACGGCATGTCGCTTGCCGAGCTCACGCTCATGAGTGCGACTGTCTACGCCGGCGCGAGCCAAATGGTGGGTATCGAGCTTTTCGGCCATGATATTCAGGCCTGGTTGATCGTCGCCTCGATCCTTGCCGTCAACTTCCGCCACGTGCTCTATTCCGCTGCCCTGGCGCCCTATGTGAAGCATTTCACGCCGGTGCAGAAGTTCTTCACCTTCTTCCTGCTTGTCGACCCGCAGTTTGCAGAGACGGTCAAGCGCGGCGAAGCCGGCAAACCGGTGACCTTTGCATGGTACCTCGGCTTCGGTCTCGCCATCTATGTTCCCTGGGTGATCGTCAGCCTGATAGGCGGGCTGCTGGGCAGCTTCATCGGCGATCCGAAGTCGATCGGCCTGGATATCCTTCTGCCGGCTTACTTCCTGGGCATCGTGCTGGATTTTCGCCACCGCGACAATTTCCTGCCCGTATCGCTGGTAAGCGCCGTCGCCTCGATCATCGCCTATCGCTACGTCGGGTCTCCCTGGCATGTCAGCCTGGGCGCGGCTGCCGGCATTCTGCTCGCTGCCTTGCTGCCCCCGCCACCGCATGAGCAAGAACTCGAAACCGATCTGCACGAGGTGTGACATGACATTGGATCTTCACATGGTGCTGATCATCCTCGCTGCGGCTGTGGCGACATACGCCACCCGCATCGGCGGCTACATCCTCATCACCACAATGAAACGCATACCGCCACGCATGGAGGCGGCACTGGCCGCCGTGCCTGCTGCCGTGCTGACAACGCTGGTCGCCCCGGCGTTTTTCACAGGTGGATGGGAATCGAAGCTGGCGCTCGTCGTCGCCTTGCTGGTCGGCCTGCGGGTATCCCACAGCTGGATGTTGGTCGCCGCATGGGTCGTCGTCATGGCCTGGCGTCACACCATCGGAGTGTGACGCCCTCTCCGCCGCCTCTTAGTATTCCAGCGGCAGCGTTGCGTTTTCCAGCCACGCCTTGACATCGTGATCGTGGATCAGCGGCATCAGCGCTTCGCGGGTTCGCTGATGATAGTTGTTGAACCAGTGCAGCTCGTCGTGCGTCAGCAACTCGGGAATGACGAGGTTGCGGTCGATCGGGCAGAAGGTCAGCGTCTCGAAGCCGAGCATCGGCGTGTCGCCGCCCTCGATCGCCTCGGCGTCACGCACATAGATCAGGTTTTCGATACGAATGCCGAAAGCGCCCGGGCGATAATATCCGGGTTCGTTCGAGAGGATCATGCCGGGCAGAAGCTCCTGTGTCGAAAGCCGCGAGATCCGCTGCGGTCCCTCATGTACGGAGAGGTAGGAACCGACACCATGGCCGGTGCCATGGCCGAAATCGGCACCCGCCCGCCACAGCGCAATTCGCGCCAACGGATCGAGATCGCAGCCGCGCGTACCCTTGGGAAAACGCGCCGTGCCGATCTGGATCATGCCCTTCAGAACAAGCGTGAAGAAGCGCTTGTGTTCTTCCGAAACCGTGCCGACGCCGACCGTCCGGGTAATGTCCGTCGTCCCGTTGATATACTGCGCACCGGAATCGATCAGAAACAGTTCGCCCGCTTCAAGCTTGCGGTTGCTTTCGGTCGTGACGCGATAGTGCATGATCGCTGCATGTTCGCCGGCGCCCGAGATCGTGTCGAAGGAAATGTCCTTGAGCGGGTTCTGCATCAGATCGCCAACGCGCGCCCGCACAGCCTCGAGCTTCTCCGCCACTTCGATTTCGGTAACGGTCCCCGGCTTCGTCTGCGCAAGCCAGCAGAGGAACTCGACCATCGCCGCACCGTCCTGCAGATGCGCGGCAGCCGATCCGTTGATCTCGACGCCGTTCTTGACCGCCCGAGGCAATTTCGCCGGGTCGTTCCCCTCGACAACTTCGCCGCCAGCCTTTCGAATGATGTCGGCCAAGCCAAAGGACGTCAGATCGGGGTCGACAAGGATGCGCCCACCATCCTTCGAGACGGCGACAAGCCTCTCGTCGAGCGCCGATGGCGGCAGCTGCAGGCACATCTGCGCCAGATAGGCTTCAGCCTCGATGCCGGTCTTGCGCTTGTCGAGAAAGACGTCTGCCTTACCGTCCGCGTAGACGATGGCACGTGCAAGCGGATGCGGCGTATGCGGCACGTCCGCACCGCGAATGTTGAGGGTCCACGCAACCGACGAGGGATCGGCAATCAAAACAGCCTTCAGGTTCTTCTTGGACAGGTCAGCCGCGATCGTAGCGATCTTGTCCGTCGCCAGCACGCCTGCCTGCGCAATGTTCTGGATGGCAACGGCGCCAAGCGGCTCCTGGGGCCGGCCGGTCCACAGCTTGTCGAGCGGATTGTGCGGCAGGATGACAAGCGAGCCGCCGATTTCGGCCAGCGCCTTCTCCAGACGCCGAACCTCGGCTCCCGAGTGCAGCCAGGGATCAATACCGAGGCGCAATCCCTTGGAACCATTCTTGCTCAACCAGAGATGCGCTGGCTCGTTGACGAGGTCGCCGCCGGTAAAGACCGTGCCATCCACCTGTTCGGCAAGTTGCGTCACATAGCGCCCGTCGACGAAGACGATTGCCTGCGAGCGCATAACCAGCGCCATCCCTGCCGAGCCGGTAAAGCCCGTCAGCCAGGCCAGCCGCTCGGCGCAGGCGGGAACATATTCACCGTTGAACTCGTCTGCGCGCGGCACAAGGAAGGCATCGATACCCAACGCATCGAAACTTTCGCGAAGAGCCGTGACGCGATCACGGCCAAATTGCGGCGATGAAGTGACTTCGAAAGACTGGAACATGCTCAAGAACCTGGTGTTTGCTGCGAATCCCGAAAGGCGGATCGCGGCTATGTTATCGGAAAATCAGACAAAATGCGAAAGAAGAGCCGCCCGACATCCCCGCAGACCGCCCAACATTTGGGCGGAAATGGGGCGGCAATAATCAAACTGGCACGCTTTATGCATTCGCTGCATGGCTCCCATGAACGAAACCCTCTGCCTCAACTTTTCTAAATAGCTATATAGGCGCCATCAAACGGGTTCGAGACGAACCTCAAACGAAAAGGAATTTTGAAATGACTGCCTCTCTGTCGCGCTTCGCTTACAGCAGCCCGGTGCAGGCTGGCGAGCGCCAGACTGTCCGTCATATCATCGGCTCGCACCGTCCGCAGAATGAGGGAACCCTCACGATGCTCGGCGCCCGCCACCAAGTTACGCGCCACCAGGGCGCAACCAGCTACGCGTTCTGAGCAACTCGCCGCTCCGTTCTCCTCCTCCCTCACCGGACCGGCGATCAGAACAAGTAGAAGCCCGCTCGAGCGTCTCTCCTCCTTTGAGCTCGCGGGCATTGACCGGGAAACCGGTCTCAAGGCGGTGCCATCGGCACCGCCTTTTCTTTTGCTCTCGCCTCAGGGGCGGTCGAGGTGAATGGTTACCCAGCCATTGCGCCAGATGGTGCGAACATGGCGCAGATGCGCTCCGTTATAGGCCGCCAGAACCTTCCAGCGCTGCGATGCGAGAATGCCCGACAAGATGACCGAGCCGCCGGGCGCCAGATGCGTGACGAGCTGCGGCGCCATCTTGATCAATGGCCGCGCCAGAATGTTGGCAATGATCAGATCGAACGGACCATGCGACGAGAAGGCTGTCGAATGGAAGCCCGGCGCCGTTTCGGTCGAAATGCCCGTGGCGATGCCGTTGCGTCGGACGTTCTCGGCAGCGACCCGCGTGGCGATCGGGTCGATATCGGTGGCCAGAACAGGAATATTCTTCAGCTTCCGCACTGCGATCGCCAGAACGCCGCTTCCCGTTCCGAGGTCCAGCGCATTGCGCACCTTGCGCGACCGCACCACGCGGTCGATCGTCTCCAGGCAGCCCGCAGTGGTGCCGTGGTGGCCGGTTCCGAACGCCTGCCCCGCGTCGATCTCGATGGCGATGTCGCCGGAGCGCACCTTGTCGCGGTCATGCGAGCCATGCACCAGGAAGCGCCCTGCCCGCACCGGCTTCAGTCCTTCGAGCGACTTGGCCACCCAGTCGATCTCCGGAATGACTTCGCGTTCGACCTTGGCATCCGGGAAGCTGTGCGCCAGCGCTTCTTCGACGCGGACACGGACTTCGTCCTCGTCCTCGCGCATCATGTAGACGGATGCTTCCCAGATGTCTTTCTTCTCATCGATCTCGGTGGTCGCGATCGCGAAATCTTCTTCGCCGAAGACGTCGGACAGCAGATCCAGGATCTGCCCGGCCAGCACTTCGGTGGTCGTCACGTAGAGGCGTATTTCACTCAAGGTCGGTCTTTCCGTTTATAGCGCGCCATCGATCCATGGCGGTGGCGGCGTGTCGTATCCCGAAACGCCGTGAAGCAATCTTTGTGAAAATGCAGGTAGTCTGAAAAGCACCGGTACCGCAAGGTTGCGGATCGCGATCGCCAGCGGATTCCGCATCGTGATAAGAGATGTGAGCTGACGCGTCTGCTTGAGCACGGTCTGGACGGCAGGCATGCGCAGCGCGGTGTACTCGGCCTCGCGGCCTTCCGAGATCAGCCAGGCAAGCCAGCATGCATCCTCGATCCCGAGATTCATGCCCCGCGCGCCAGCGGGCGAATGGATATGGGCGGCGTCGCCAGCCAGAAATACATTGCCTCTCGACATTGTATCGACATGGCGGAAATGAACCCGGAAATTCGAAGCCCAGACGCGCTCGGCAATTGGCGCCGGATGCTGGATGCGCGTTTCGAAATCCGGAAGTGTCGAAATGTAGCGCAACACATAGCGCTCCAGCGGCAACCGTCCGATCATTCCGGGATCGACAAGGCTGATCTCGGCAAAGTGCGAGTCGACCGGTTGGCTGTAGCGAAAATCGGCGAGATAAAAGCTGCTTTCCAGCGCCTCTCCGGGAAAGCCGATACCAATTGCCTTGCGCACCGTCGAATGAGCGCCGTCAGCGCCGATGACAATATCGAAGCTTGCGCTTTCCACGGAGCCGTCGGCCTTCCGAAGTGTCACCCGCGGCTTGGAACGATCATCTGAAACGCTGACGATGGACGTCTCCCATTCCGGCACGACCTCATAGTCGGAAAGCTTTCCGACGAGCAGGCGCTCCGTGTGCCCTTGCGCGAGGGCGTGCAATGCGCTGTAGGGGCCAGCAATCGTCGTTGTATCGAGATCTGCGAGCCTCCGCCCCTTCGAGACGACACGGAAACGCGCGATCTGTTGCGCCTCCTGCAATATCGCATCGGTCACCCGCGACGGCGCAAGGAGGGTGAGCGTCCGCGCATTGACGCCCAGCGCGCGGCTTTCGATCAGAGGAACAGGGCCGGCATCGCTATCGACAATCCGCGGGTGAAATCCCCGTCTGGCGAGTTCCAGGGCAGCAGCCAGACCAGTCGCGCCGGCTCCGGCAATCAGGATGCTGCGATGCCCAGGCGCCATGACGTCATCCCTTGTTGACGAGGTTCTCCAGCTTTTTTACCGCCGTATCGGGATTTTCACCATAGGCGATCGTTCCGGAGAAGCGGCCGGCCGAATCCAGCAGGAAAACAGATGCCGTATGGTCCATCGTGTAATCGCCGTTCGGATTGTTCTCGTCGACGGGCACCTTCTTGGCGTAGACACGATAGCCCTTGATCACGTCCGCGACCTTGTCCGGCGCTCCTGAGATCCCGATAATGCGCTTCGAGACGTTGGAGACGTACTGGTTCATCACATCAGGCGTATCGCGCTCGGGATCGACGGTCACGAAATAAGCCTGCAGCTTCTCACCCTTGGGATCGATCTTCTCCAGCCAGCCATTCAATTCGAAGAGTGTCGTCGGGCAGACCTCCGGGCAATGTGTAAAACCGAAGAACAAAGCCGTCGGCTTGCCGCGGAACGCCTGCTCGGTGATCGGCTGGCCATTCTGCGCAACCAGCGTGAACGGCACGCCGAACGGCCCGTCCGACAGGGCTTCCTTCGTCTTGGTGACATTCAACGTCAGCCAGCCAAGAATGCCGGCCATCAGCAGCACCGCAACCCAGACCGCAATGCGGACACTCTTCATCGATCAAATTCCTCGCAGGCGGGGACCGTCCCCTCCTCTGCCTGATATCGCGTCGTGCCCCATCAGGCAATTCAACAAGACGTTTTCTCGCCGTGGTCGATTGCCCCACCCGTTCTCTGCCAGCACCGCCGCAGGGAAGCGAAATATGTCATTGGTTTTCAAAGCAATCCTCGCCTTACCCGGAAATCCGAATATTTCAGATCGTTAGGAAATACTTAAAAAATCATATCTATATTTAGCTATGGATGGAACGCCCACCGTTCCCATGACATGACGTCTTTCTGGTGTCCCAAAATCCCGGATATCCGCATGTAGGCGAACGAGAACATCCCGCGTCTCATCGCGGAGGGGACAGTCTTCACATGGCAGACATGACAATGCGCAGGAGCCTCTCGGTGAGCCAGAGGCTCTGGACGCTGGCGGGCGCCGCATTCATCGGCTTCGGTTCGATGCTGGCGGTCGGGTGGTATGAAAATGCAATCGTCGGCAACGCGCTGCACCGCGCGAACGAAATCCAGGCAAGCGTCGATCACATCAACGAGATGCGCACGGCCAACCTGACGCTCATCCTGGCCGCAATGGATACGATCGTCGACCGCAGCGACAAGGTGGTCGCGCCGGAACGCCTGAAGCTGATGAACGACTCCGTCGCCAAGCTCTCGAGCGGATCGAAGGAAATGCGGCTTCTCGCCGACGAATTGAACGCAACCCAGCTGCTCTCCAGCTACGACGCGGATGTCGCTTCGCTCAACAAGTCGATCGTCGGCGACCTGAAGGCTGCCGTTGAAGCGGGCGCGCCGGACAGTGCGTTCGACAAGCTCGACGATGCAATCGATGCAGGCGGCGACAAACTGACGGCAACGCTTGACAAGCTGGCACTGGACGGCGGCGATGTCGCCAAGAAGCGGATCGATCAGGCAAACGCGATATCCCAGCGTGCCGTCTATATCCAGATTGGCCTCGGCCTCCTCGCCATCCTCGCCATGGCGGCGCTTCAATATGTTCACGGCGGGTCGATCCGACGTGGGATCGAGGCCGTTCGCCGCAGCATGCAGCGGATCATGAACGGCGATCTCGACAGCGATGTGCCGGCCACCGATCGAGGTGACGAGATCGGCGACATGGCGCGCGCCGCGCAGAGCTTCCGTCTCGCCGCGATCGAAAAGCGGGCCCTGGAAAGCCGCAGCGAAAGCGAGCGCCAGCAAGGCGAGGCTGAGCGCAGAAGCCGCGAAGCGGCGAAGCTCGCCGACACCGAAGCGCTGAACGCTGCCGTCAATGCGCTGGGCCAGGGCCTCACCCGGCTTGCCGGCGGCGACGTTACCGTGACCATCGACAAACCTTTCAAGCCCGAACTCGAGCGGCTGCGCGACGACTTCAACCAGACGACAGTGACATTGCGCAAGGCCATGCTCGGCATCGCCCGGAATGGCACCTCGATCCAGGCAAGCAGCCAGCAGATGCGCTCGGCAGCCGACGATCTTGCCAAGCGCACCGAACAGCAAGCGGCCTCGCTCGAAGAGACCTCCGCAGCCCTCGATCAGATCACGGCCACCGTTCGCAGCGCGACCGACCGCGCCGAGGAAGTCGGCAAGATGGTCGCGCATACCCGTCAAAACACGACCAAGTCGGACATCGTCGTCACCGACGCCATGGCGGCCATGGAGCGAATCGAGGCGGCCTCCCGCGAGATCGGCACCATCATCAACGTCATCGACGAGATCGCCTTCCAGACGAATCTGCTTGCCCTCAATGCCGGCGTCGAGGCGGCCCGCGCCGGCGAGGCCGGCAAGGGTTTTGCGGTCGTCGCCCAGGAAGTGCGCGAGCTTGCCGGTCGCGCCGCGGGCGCAGCCAAGGATATCAAGGCCTTGATCGGAAAGTCAGGCGCCGAGGTGAAGATCGGCGGCGAACTTGTGACGGCGACTGGCGAGGCATTGCGCCAGATCGGCGAAGATGTTTCGCGGATCGACGAACATGTTAAATCAATCGTAACCTCTGCACGCGAACAATCGGTTGGACTGAACGAAATCAATACGGCCATCAGCCAGATGGACCAGGTCACGCAGAAGAACGCGGCCATGGTGGAAGAGACGAACGCTGCAAGTCATACGCTTGCGGCAGACGCCGACAACCTGATCCACCTGATCGAGACGTTCAAGATCGGCGAGGGCATGAAGGCCCGTCAAACGCCGCGGGAAGCAACAGCCGTCTCGCATCCGAAACCATCCCCCGCACGAAGCCTGATCGGCAAAGTCGCGGGCGCATTCAGCGGCGGCGCTGCCGCCAGAGCAATGGCCGCACCGGCCGGAGACAACTGGGAAGAATTCTGATCATGAATAACAATGTCATCAACCAGACCGGCTCGCATCTCGAGATCGTCTCCTTCCATCTCGGTGAGCAGGAATTCTGTATCGACATCATGGCCATCCGCGAAATCCGCGGCTGGGCGCCTGTTACCCCGATGCCGCATACACCGCCTTACGTTCTCGGCCTGATCAACCTGCGTGGCGCGGTGATCCCGGTCATCGATATGGCCTGCCGCCTCGGCATGAAGATGACCGAGCCGTCCGAGCGTTCCGCCATCATCGTCACCGATATCGCCGGCAAGCTGGTCGGCCTTCTGGTCGAGCAGGTTTCCGACATGATGACGATCAAGAGCGAAGACCTGCAGCCGGCGCCGGAGATCATCCCGGAAACCCAGCGCGCCTTCTGCCGTGGCATCGTCGCCCTGGAGAAGACCATGGTCTGCTTCCTGAACCTCGACACCGTCATCGCCGACGAACTGTCCCGCGAAGCCGCCTAAGGCCTACCGAACATATCAAAAAGCCGCCCGCGACAGATCGTTGCGGGCGGCTTTTTTTTGTAGCTTCGGCAAAGCCTATTCGACGATTTCGACCGAGAATGCGAAGCGGGCCGTGGCCCCTGGCGCAAGAGTCTGCGTGTACGGCCGCGCGGAAAGCTCATTCGAGGCCCCCTTTTCCGCAGCCATGCCGTGCCACGGCTCGACGCAGATGAACGGCGCACCCGGTTTTTGCCACAGCGCCAGATTGGGCAGATTGTCGAAATGGAACTGCATCGCCGGTCCGCCTTCGACGCCGTATCTCAACCCTTTGCCCGCACCTTCAGGAAAGATCATGGCATCCAGCTCGAACATGCTGTGTTCCAGGACGAGGCGACCAGCCTTGAACGGCGAGGAAAGCCTTGCAGGCGCAAGCAGTCCACCCTCCACCCGCGCCAGCTGCGGCTCTGCGCGATTGTCGAGCGTGACGACATGGTCTTGCCCTGCCGCACCCGGCAGCGGCCAGACGAAGGCCGGGTGAAAGCCGATACCGAAAGGCATCGGCCGCCCGTCGCGATTTGTCACCTCGGCGGAAACGGTCAGCACCGGCCCCTCGATGGCGTGCTCCACGGCAAGAAGGAAATCGAAAGGATAGACAGCATTGGTTGCGGGAGAGGACGAAAGCTCATACCGGCACATCGTCTCGTTCGACGATGCAAGGGTAAACTCCGAGCGCCTTGCGAAGCCGTGCTGGCCCATTGCATAGCTTTGACCGTCGATCCCCACGGTATCATCGGGAGCCTTGCCCACGATCGGGAAGAGCACCGGTGAACGACCGCTCCAGAAGGCCGCATCACCACTCCATAGCCAGGACCGCCCATCCCCTGTCGTCAGCGCCTGCATCTCGGCGCCGAGTGAAGAGACATCGACAGTCAGATATTGATTTGCGATCCGTGTGGAGCTTGGCATCGGTGGTCCTCTTCGGTTTGTTCCGGCCGGACCATATCTGCGCCGGCCAGCGATTTCCATCCTCCGAGCAGTGCTGGCGCGACCGCTCACCAAGAGTTGCTCGGCCTCTCCAGCCTATTGCGGCTTGCCGTTTTTCCAGACCACATTCTGCCCATACAGCGAGATGGTCGATATCGCCATTTTAGCCGAGCCGTCGGTCAACTCGCGGGAATGGACAAGGTAGATCAACGTGTCGTTCTGCTTGTCGTAGATCCGGTTGACCACCAGCTTCTTCCAGACAAGCGAGATGCCCGACTTGAAAACCTCGTCGCCTCCCTTCGACAGATCGATGTTGCCGATCTCGATTGGCCCCGTCTGGTGGCAGGAGATCGCGCTGTTGGACGGATCCTCGAACCAGTTGCCGTTCTTGACGCGATCGATAACGCTGCGGTCGAAATAGGTGACGTGACAGGTGACGCCCTTCACCTCGGGGTCGGCCACGGCATCGACGATGATGTCGTTGCCGATCCAGTCAACGCCGACCTTGCCGACGACATCGGCGGAGACCGAGCCGGCGCAAAGACCGACCAGCGAGGCTACAGCAAGCATTGTATTGCGTTTTCTGGACATGACGGCTCCTTGGCTGCTCCGCATCTAAGATAAGTGCGGGGCACGCCTTTGCAAGAAAGGCTAGGCTTTCCCGGGAAGGCTCGCCCTTCCCGGGCCGTGTCAGCCCTTGCGGCAGGTGCAGGGTTCGTAGCCGTTGGCCAACAGCCGGCCTGGCTTCATGCCGATCAAATCAGGAATGGCGTGAACGGCCGCAGCCCCCACTTGCCGGGCGATCTCGATCGCGGCCTGCGCGCAGACCGCAGCGTCTTCGGCGGCATTGTGGTGCGCGAAACGCAGCCCAAGATGCTCCGCGAGGATATTCAGCCGGTGCGAAAGAAAATGCGGCCAGACGCGCTGCGACATCTTCAGGCTGCAGAGATAGGTGAGTTCCGGATAGGATTGACGGTAGAGATCGAGGCACGACCGCCAGACGCTGAAATCGAAGGCCGCGTTGTGGGCAATCATCGTCGCGCCGCGAAAATCATCCTCGAACTCGTCCATCACCTCGGGAAATTCCGGCGCATCCTCGACATGTTCGGGACGGATGCCGTGGATCGCGATGTTCATTCCCGAGAAACGCATCTGCTTGGGACGGATCAGGCGCTCCTCGACGCGTGTGACACGCCCGTCCTCGATCCAGGCGAGTCCGACGGAACAGGCACTGCCGCGCTGCTCGTTGGCCGTCTCGAAATCAATGGCGATAGTCTTCAAGGCAAGGTCCGATTCGATTGCTTCAATCAGGCATAACGCCCCCGTCCTGCCGGTGCAAACATCGGTACCTTGACATCAACAACCCTGTCGCGAGACAGTGCGATCCATGAACAGATCGCTGATGACAGCCACGCTTATGCAGATCACGACGACCCTTACGGGGTTGCCGGGAGCGATGGCGCGTTAGAGCAATCCGTTCATCCCGAAAACCCTGCCGAGGCGAGCAGGGTTTGGGAACCTGCTCTCCTCCTATCAGAAAATGGAGAGTCGAATGTCCGAACCACCCGCGAAACCGATATCCAAAGGTCCGCAAGGACTGCTCATCCGTGCCGTCCGCTCGTCGGATGCCGAGGGATTGACAACGCTTGTCAACCTCCCCGGCTTTCGCGCCGGAACGCTGCGGCCGCCTTACCAGAGCATCGAGGAAACGCGCCGCCATCTCGACAGCGGCAATGCGGATGCCATGCGCCTCGTGGCGGTCATTGACGAAAGCATCGTCGGCGACATCGGCATGACGCGATATCGCGGCCGCCGCAACCATGTCGCAGGCATCGGTATGGGCGTGCATGACGACTTCACCGGCAGAGGCATCGGCAGCGCCCTCCTCGCCGCCGTCATCGATGCCGCCGACAATTGGCTGAACATCAGGCGGCTGGAACTCACCGTCTTCACCGACAATGAACCGGCCATCGCGCTCTACAGGAAATTCGGCTTCGAGACCGAAGGCACGCTACGCGCCTATGCCTTCCGGGCAGGCCACTACGTCGACACCCACGCGATGGCGCGGCTGCGCGACTAGCTGCTCACGCTATCCGCCGATCAAGGCCAGCCACTCATCCTCGTCCATCGTCTGGACGCCAAGTTCGCGCGCCTTGTCCAGCTTCGAACCCGCACCGGGGCCCGCGACGAGGATATCGGTCTTCTTGGATACCGAACCGGCAACCTTGGCGCCGAGGCTTTCGGCTCTCGCCTTCGCCTCGTCGCGGGTAAACTTTTCCAGCGATCCGGTAAAGACCACGGTCTTGCCGGCAACAGGGCTGCCCGATGTTACCGGCTGCTCCGCCACCTCCGGCTTCACCTCCTGCAACAGGCGCGTGATGACCTCGACGTTGCGCGGTTCCTTGTAGAACTCGACGATGGCGCGAGCGACAATCTCGCCAATGCCCTCGATGGCATTCAGATCGTTCCACGCGTCTCCGGTGAGTGGAGCCGCTTCCTTCATTGCTGCCTCGAAGGCTTCATAGGTGCCGTAGGAGCGCGCCAGCAGCTTGGCGGTGGTTTCGCCCACGTGACGAATGCCGAGCGCGTAGATGAAACGGTGCAGCGCAATGTTGCGACGCTCGTTGATCGCTGCGTAGAGCTTGCCGACGCTGACCTTGCCGAAGCCGTCGATGTTTTCGAGCTTGGTGAGCGTCGAATCCGCCTGCCGCTTTTCCAAGGTGAAGATATCTGGCGCGCTGCGGATCTGCAGCGACGGATCTTCGCTTTCGAAGAAGAAGTCCACCTGCTTGGAGCCGAGCCCCTCGATGTCGTAGGCGTTACGGGAAACGAAGTGCTTCAGATGCTCCGTCGCCTGGGCGCGGCAGATGAAGCCGCCGGTGCAGCGCGTGACGGCATCGACCTTTCCGGTCTTCTCGTTCACCTCGCGCACAGCATGCGAACCGCAAACCGGGCAGGTCTTCGGGAAGACATAGGGCTTGCTCTCCGATTCGCGCTTTTCCATCACGACATCGACGATCTGCGGAATGACGTCGCCGGCCCGCTGAACGATCACCATGTCGCCGGTGCGAATGTCGCGGCCCTCGCGCAGCGGCTCGCCGCTGTTGCCGATGCCCTTGATGTAATCCTCGTTGTGCAGTGTCGCATTGGTGACGACGACCCCGCCAACGGTAATCGGCTCAAGACGCGCAACGGGGGTCAACGCGCCGGTGCGCCCGACCTGGATGTCGATCGCCTGCAGGCGAGTGAAGGCCTGCTCCGCCGGAAACTTGTGCGCGGTCGCCCAGCGCGGGCTGCGCGAACGAAAACCGAGGCGGGCCTGCAGCTCGAGACTGTCGACCTTATAGACGACGCCGTCGATGTCGTAGTCGAGATCCGGCCGCTTGAGGCCGATGTCGTCATAGTGGGCAAGGATGTCCGCGACCGAGTTCAAGCGCTTCATCAGCGGATTGACCGGGAAGCCCCATTCCTTGAATGTCTGCACCATCTCGAACTGGGTCTTCGGCAAATCGTTTGGCTCGGATATCTCGCCCCAGGCATAGGCGAAGAATCTCAGCTTGCGGCTGGCGGTCACCTTGGCGTCGAGTTGGCGTAGCGATCCGGCGGCCGTGTTGCGCGGGTTGACGTAGGTCTGCTTGCCCTCCGCCTCCATCTGCTTGTTGAGCGCGAGAAAGTCGCTCTTGGCCATATAGACCTCACCACGCACTTCGACGATGTCAGGCACTCCCGCGGGCAGTGTCTGCGGAATCTCCTTGATGGTCCGGATATTGGCGGTGACGTTCTCGCCTGTCGTGCCATCACCACGCGTCGCCGCGCTCACCATCCTGCCGTTCTCGTAGCGGATTGACATGGAGAGGCCGTCGATCTTCGGTTCGGCGGTAAAGGCGATCGACTGGTCGGGCAGGCGACCGAGGAAGCGATAGACGCTCCCTACGAAGTCCTGCACATCCTCCTGCGAGAAAGTATTGTCGAGCGACAGCATTGGCCGCGCATGCACGACCGATGCGAAGGTGACCGAGGGTGCTGCGCCGACGCGCCGCGAAGGGCTGTCCTCACGAATGAGCTCCGGAAAGCGCGCTTCGATCGCGTCGTTGCGGCGTTTCAGCGCGTCATACTCGGCGTCTGAAATCGCCGGCCGATCCTCGCCGTGATAAAGCGCGTCGTTGCGGGCGATCTCCTTGGCAAGCCGCTCGAGTTCGACGGCGGCTTCCTCGATCGTCAGGGCATCAACGGCTACGGCTTCGGTCGACATAAGGCTCTCGCTCCACGGAATGTGGAGTCGTTTTAGAGCAAAATGGATGGATTGAAAGAGAGCGAGACGACATCTGCAACGCCTCTCCCCAACTCGAGGCTTGCGAGATCAGCCGTTGCCGGCGAGCAGCCGGGCAGCTGCCGCCCTCGCCTCTTCCGTCACCGATGCACCGGCCAACATACGGGCAATCTCTTCCGTGCGGTCACCCGGCTCCATGGTCGCCACGCGCGTCGCGATCTTTTCGGAGCCATCTGAAACGGGTCCCTTCGAGATAAGGAGATGCGTCGCCGCGCGTGCCGCCACCTGCGGCGCGTGCGTTACCGACAACACTTGCACGCGGTCGGAAAGCCGCTTCAGCCGCTGACCGATCGCGTCCGCAACCGCACCGCCGACCCCTGTATCGATTTCGTCGAAAACCAGCGTCGGCGCCGAACCGCGGTCAGCAAGCGCCACTTTCAGCGCCAGCAAGAAGCGCGACAGTTCACCGCCGGAAGCAACCTTCATGATCGAACCGGGACGCGTACCGGGGTTCGTCTGCACGTGGAACTCGACAATGTCTATACCTTCGGCTGCGGCCTCCTCGGGGTCGGTGGTGATCTCCACCATGAAACGCGCCCGCTCAAGCTTCAGCGCCGGCAATTCCGCCATGACGGCAGCCGCGAGGGACTGCCCGGCATGGTGACGCTTCTCGGAGAGCGATCGCGCCGCCACGTCATAGCTTGCCTTGTGGACGCCGACCTCGGCTTCGAGCTTGGCGAGCCTTTCCTCGCCAGCGTCCAGATCCGCCAGATCGTTGATCATGCGCACAGCCAAGGCAGGCAGCTCCGTTACCGGAACAGAATATTTCCGCGAGGCGCCGCGCAGCGCAAACAGCCGCTCCTCGACGCGCTCCAATTCCTTCGGATCGTACTCCGTCTTCCGCAGGGCCGCCTCGACCTCCATCTGCGCATTGGAAAGCTGATCAAGCGCGGCATCCAGAAGCGCCACGGTGTCTTCCAGCAGTCCCGGCGCTTCATGGCTCTTGCGCTCCAGCCTGCGCACCAGCGACGCGATGTGGGGCACGGGAGAGGCATTGCCGTTGAGGAACTCGGAGGCCTCGGCGATATCGCCGGCAATTCGCTCCGCCTTCATCATCTTCTGCCGGCGGTCGGCCAGTTCGTCCTCTTCACCGTCCTGCGGCGAGAGCTTTTCAAGTTCCTCGACCGACGAGCGGATATAGTCCGCTTCGCGAGCAGCGTTCTCGACCTTCTCGCGCTGCTTCTTCAGCGTCCGTTCGGTATCGCGCCACTTACGGTAAAGCTCGGAAACGGCAGCAACCTCGTCGCCGATGCCGGCAAAGGCATCGAGCAGGATGCGGTGGGCATGAGTGTCGACGAGCGCTCGGTCGTCATGCTGGCCATGGATCTCGACAAGCATCTGGCCGGCCTGGCGCATGAGCTGCACGCTGAGCGGCTGGTCATTGACATAGGCCTTGGTGCGGCCGTCGGAGGTCTGCACGCGACGGAAGATCAGATCGCCATCATCGTCTATGCCGTTCTCGCGAAGCAGCCGACGCGCCCTGTGGTCCGGCTCCACGTCGAAGACGGCAGTCACCTGCCCCTTGTCTTCGCCGTGGCGGACAAGGCCACCGTCGCCGCGCCCGCCAAGCGCGAGCGAAAGACTGTCAAGCAGGATGGATTTGCCCGCACCCGTCTCACCGGTCAGAACCGAGAGGCCGGTCTCGAAGGCAAGATCCAGCCGCTCGATCAGGACGATATCGCGGATCGAAAGCTGGATCAGCATTTGGCCTCAGGAACCGAGCAGTTTCTTGCCGGCGGCCGAAATCCACGAGCCCTGATTTTCACGCGGCTCGGTGCCGTTGCTCTTCAGGAGCTTGTAGGAATCTGCATACCACTGGCTGTCAGGATAGTTGTGGCCGAGAACGGCAGCAGCCGTCTGGGCTTCTTCGACGATACCCATCGCGTAATAGGCCTCGACCAGGCGGGCGAGCGCTTCTTCGATCTGGTTCGTGCTCGGATATTTCTCGACGACGTTGCGGAAACGCGAGATGGCGGCAAGGTATTCCTTGCGCTCCATATAGTAGCGGCCGATCTGCATTTCCTTGCCGGCGAGCTGGTCGCGCGCGAAGCGGATCTTCGCCTGCGCATCGTCGACATATTCGGAGTCAGGATAGTTGTCGACGACGGCCTGCATGGCCTCGATCGTCTTGGCCGCTGCGCGCTGATCCTGCGTCACGTCCACGATCTGCTTGGAATAGGTCAAGCCGATCAGATACTGCACATAGGGTGCGTCCTTCGACTTCGGGTACTGCGCCATGTAGCGATTGCCGGAGGCAAGCGCGTCATCCAGGCGGCTCTGGCGGTATTTCACGAAGGTGCTCATCACAAGCGCCTTGCGAGCCCACTCGGAGAACGGGTTCTCCCGATCGATGGCGTCGAACTTGCGCGCCGCCTCGTTCATGTTGCCCGCCTTCATGTTGGCGAGGCCCTGCGTATAAAGAACGTCCGGCGGATCGTTTTCAACGCCGAGCTTGGTAATGTCGATATCGGGGTCCGACTGGCATCCGGAAACCAAGGCACCTGCGCTCAGCACCAAGAGCGATGCGAACAAAGCGCGCGCTGTCTTCATCATACTTTCAGACCCTGCATAACCCATCGGAACAATCCCAACCGCCGCCATCCCTCAACGGCGGCCACGCCTTGCTGGCGTTTCTAGCCACAAATGTATGGCCAGAGCAACGCAATGATGATGCATTAACGCATTTTTGTGGCGGCACCGGCCATAATGTTGAGTTTTGCCCAGAGAAGGACGCATCTGTTGCCGCTAAACATCTGCTGCAAAACACCTATCGGGAATCGCAATGGGCCATCCTCATAAAGAAACCGCCTCCCGAAGGAAGCGGCCCTGGCCTTAAAAAATGCGGTGGAGGTCAAGCCGACCAGGGAGCAAATTCCGGTGCGTTGACCCGGATGAAGTCCCGGGGAGCAACACGCTGGCGCGGTGCAGATGTCTCGACAACTTCATAGGCTGTCGGATCGTTGAGCAGCGCCTTAAGGGCATTGGCATTCATCTTGTGGCCGCCGCGATAAGAGCGGTAGCAGCCGATAAACGGAGCACCGGCAAGCGCCAGATCACCAACGGCATCCAGCGTCTTGTGACGGACGAATTCGTCCTTGGCGTAACGCAGGCCTTCGACGTTGATGACCGTATTGTCGTCGGAGATGACAACCGAATTCTCGAGCGACGAACCGAGCGCGTGGCCAGAGGCCCACAGACGTTCCACATCGCGCATGAAGCCGAAGGTACGGGCGCGCGACAGTTCCGACTTGAACGTCGCAGCGGTCATGTCGCCTTCCCAAGTCTGGCGGCCAATCAGCGGCGTGTCGAAATCGATCTCGACTTCAAAGCGCATGCCGTCATAGGGACGGAATTCGCTCCACGAACCGCCATGTTCGATACGAACCGGCTTGGTGACGCGGATGTAACGACGCTTGACGCCGAGGGATACCAGACCGACCTGCTCGATTGCTTCGATGAAGGGCATGGAGCTACCGTCCATGATCGGCATTTCAGCGCCGTGAACTTCAATCAGGACGTTGTCGAGGCCAAGCGCGTAGACAGCTGCCATGACATGCTCGATCGTCGCGACGGAGCGCGCCGGCGAGAAACCAAGAACCGTGCAGAGGTCTGTATTGCCGACCTGCGAGGAAACGGCACGCAGCTCGGTAACTTCACCGTTCTCGTGCATACGGTTGAATACGACACCAGTATCTGCTTCAGCCGGGTTGAAGGTGATCGAAACGTCAGCACCAGAATGAACGCCGATCCCAGAAAGCGTGACCGGGCGTGATACCGTCGTTTGAAAACCCAACATGCCAATAACCATAAATCTTGCCTTTATTATCCCCGGCGATTCGCTGCGGCTTATCTGCCGAAACCCATCTACCGAGGTTTATTTCGCTCCGTCCAAGTCCTGCAATGAGTGCACGAAGACGGTTTTGTTAGTCCATACATACGTGCGCCCGCGCTCCAATCCAAATCACTGTTTCTTTCGCTTTGTTACGAAAGCATGCTTTTGAAATTGCTGCATAATTTGCCTGAATTTCGGCACCTTGAAACACAGATGCCCGGGAGCGAACTCCCGGGCCTGAGCGTGGCGATTCTGTGTCGACCTCAGTTCGACTGGCGGCGAAGGAAGGCTGGAATTTCCAGCTGATCGTCTTCCTGCATCATGCGGGCCTGAGGAACGCTGCGGCCCTGATCGTCAAGGTTTCCACGGCGCGGAGCGTAAAGGCTGGCTTCCGGAGACAGCGGACGGCGTTGCTGCGATGCAGCGGCCGGTGCCGATGTCATCTCCGGAACGACTTCCTCGTCACGGCGTCCGAGCGAATTGGTGATTCGCTTCAGAAGACCCATCGGACCGCGCTCTTCGTGAACCTGCGCGGCGACTGCAGGCTGTGCGCGGTGGTCGAGCTCGGCCTGAACGACCGGCGGGAAGTCTTCAACCTTCGGCATGCGAACCGGCTGCTGCTGAGCGGCCATCGGCTGCTGCATAACCGGCGCCGGCTGCTGCATGACAGGCGCTGGCTGCTGCATCACAGGAGCCGGTTGGCTCATGATCGGCGCCTGGACAGGAGCCTGCTGAACCGGGGCAGGACGGATGATCGGAGCGGCTTCCGGAGCTGCGAAGATGCGGCTCTGCGGGCGGAAGGTTTCCTGCTGGACAGGCTGCTGTACCGGCGCTGCCGCACGAGGAGCGTGGATTTCGAGTTCACGTTCCATCTCGGCTTCCGCGGTGCGGATCGCCTGTGCGATCGGATCGACGGCCTTCGGTGCCTGCTGCATGACTGGTGCAGGCTGAACTGCGGCCGGAGCCGGAGCAACGGCCGCGGAAGGACGGATAATCGGCTTCTGGACCTGCTGGAAGTTCTTGCCGGAGTCCTGGTTCATCGCACGGTCGATGCCGGTGGCGACGACGGAGACGCGGATGATGCCTTCAAGCGATTCGTCGAAGGTTGCGCCGAGGATGATGTTCGCATCCGGATCGACTTCTTCGCGGATACGGGTCGCAGCTTCGTCGACTTCGAAGAGGGTAAGGTCGCGACCACCGGTGATGGAGATCAGCAGGCCCTGCG
This sequence comes from Rhizobium sp. AC44/96, assembly GCF_001692185.1. Classification (NCBI taxonomy): domain Bacteria; kingdom Pseudomonadati; phylum Pseudomonadota; class Alphaproteobacteria; order Hyphomicrobiales; family Rhizobiaceae; genus Rhizobium; species Rhizobium sp. AC44/96. The sequence goes on along the minus strand of NZ_LXKO01000035.1, from coordinate 240,418 downwards.
CGCCCTTCATCGAGGTTTCGTCGAGCAGCGGGTTTGCGATGGCAGCTTCGGCAGCCTGCATTGCGCGGCCCTGGCCGGAAGCCTCGCCGGTGCCCATCATCGCGCGGCCCATTTCGCGCATGACCGAACGAACGTCAGCGAAGTCGAGGTTGATGAGACCTTCCTTCACCATCAGGTCGGTGATGCAGGCAACGCCCGAATAGAGAACTTGGTCAGCCATCGCGAACGCATCGGCGAACGTCGTCTTGTCGTTGGCAATGCGGAAGAGGTTCTGGTTCGGAATGACAATCAGGGTGTCGACCGACTTCTGCAGTTCCTGGATGCCCGATTCGGCCAGACGCATGCGGCGTCCGCCTTCGAAGTGGAACGGCTTGGTAACGACGCCGACCGTCAGGATGCCCTTGTTGCGGGCGGCCTGCGCGACCACAGGAGCAGCACCCGTACCGGTGCCGCCGCCCATGCCGGCGGTGACGAAGCACATGTGGGTGCCGTTCAGGTGATCGACGATCTCGTCGATGCACTCTTCAGCAGCTGCACGACCGACTTCCGGCTGCGAACCAGCACCCAGACCTTCGGTGACGCTGGCGCCGAGCTGGATGATCCGCTCTGCCTTCGTCATCGTCAGGGCCTGTGCATCCGTGTTGGCGACAACGAAGTCGACGCCCTGGAGGCCTGCGGAAATCATGTTGTTGACAGCATTGCCGCCGCCGCCGCCAACACCGAACACGGTGATCCGCGGCTTCAGCTCTGTGATGTCAGGCTTATGCAGCTTGATAGTCATGGTACCGTTCCTTCTCTTTATGGCCGCATCGCCACGCCGGCCAATTCATTAAATCTCTAGAAGCTTTCCTTCAGCCACTGGCCCATCCGGGCAATGCGGCTGCTATTTCCGCCAAGCGACATGAGCAGACCGCTCTGTGACGCATGTGTTTCCATGTCCGCAACCTGCGGATAGATCATCAGGCCGACAGCCGTCGAAAAGGCCGGGCCCTTGGCCGCCGTCGGCAGGCCCGAGACGCCCATCGGTCGACCGATCCGAACGTTGCGGGCAAGGATCTTGCGGGCAACGTCTGCAAGGCCTGTCAGCTGGCTCGCGCCGCCTGTCAGCACGACGCGCTTGCCGACGATCGGGCTGAAACCGGAACGCTGGATGCGGTCGCGAATCAATTCCATTGTCTCTTCGATGCGGGCGCTGACGATGCGCGACACCAGGGCACGCGGCACCTGTGTCGGCAGATCGCGGTCGTCCTCGCCGATCGGCGGGATCGAGATCAGCTCGCGCTCATCCGAAGAGTTCGGCATGGCCGAAGCGTGAACTACCTTCAGCCGCTCAGCATCTTCTATGCGGGTCGAGAGACCGCGGGCCAGATCGGTGGTGACATGGTGGCCGCCGAGGCTCACGGCATCCGTATGGACCAGCTTACCTTCCGCAAAAACCGAAATCGTCGTCGTGCCGCCGCCCATGTCGATCGCGGCGCAGCCGAGTTCGACTTCGTCGTCGACCAGAGCAGCAAGACCCGATGCGTAGGGCGTCGCAACGATGCCTTCGACCGAAAGGTGAGCGCGGTTGACGCTGAGCTCAAGGTTCTTGAGCGCCGTGCGTTCCGCCGTCACGACATGCATATCGACGCCGAGAACGTCGCCGTACATGGCCAAGGGATCACGGATGCCGCGTTCGCCGTCGAGCGAGAAGCCCGTGGCCAGTGAGTGCAGGACGAAGCGATCCTGGCGCAGCGACTGCTGGCAGGCTGCTGCCAGAACCTTCTTGAGATCGTTGAGCTCGACTTCCTGTCCACCGAGGTCGATGGTCGCGGTGTAGATGTCGCTCGCAAGGCGGCCCGCCGTCAGGTTGACGATCAGGCTCTCGACCGTCAGGCCCGCCATGCGCTCGGCCGCATCGACCGCCAGGCGGATGACGCTCTCAAGCGCATCGAGGTCCGAGATCGCGCCGGTCTTGATACCGCGCGAACGCTGATGGCCGATGCCGATGATTTCGATGTTGTGCGTGCGACCAGGCAGAACCTGGCTCTCCTCGCGCGGCGTCAGCCGCCCGATCATGCAGACGACCTTCGTCGAGCCGATGTCGAGGACGGAAACGACATGCGACCGCTTCGACGAAAGCGGCTTCAGGCGCGGCAATCCAAAGTGGGATGAACCGAACAAGCTCATATATTCTGCCCCGCCTTTTTCAAATCCTTGGTACGCTGATCAAGCACCAGCTGGCGCCGAGCCATCGCCTCGGGGGTTAACTGAATGGCCGTACGATCGGCGAGCCTGAGATCGACTGCCGCGATATCGCGATCCAGCAGATCCTGCTCCTTGGAAAACTTCGAAAGCCGCGCGAGCGCCAAATCGATGTCATCTTCCGGCAGCTTGACGACGACGCCGTTATCCATGTGCAGATCCCAGCGACGACCGGAAACCCATACAAAGGCCTTCACACGCGACTTGATATCCGGCCACTTCGCAAACTCGTCTTCGAGCGAGGCCGCTGCGACTTCAGCGCCGCGTCCGACAACCAGCGGCAACTGCGAGAACTTGTTGTCACGAAGCGGAGCGATGACCGCCCCACCCTTCTCCACCAGAGAGAGCTCCTGCCCGTGCTGCCAGATCGCGTAGGCCTGGCGCTCCTTGAGCTTCACCTCGATCGTCTTCGGATAGACCTTGCGAACCTCGACGTTCTCGACCCAAGGCAGCTTGGCAATCTTCTGGCGGGCAGCGTCCACGTCGAGAGCGACCAGCGAGGTCGTCCCATCAAGCCCGATCAGCTGCAGGATATCGATTTCCGAGGTTTCGGAATTGCCGGAGACCTTCACGTCTTCAATCGCAAAACCGGCGGCCGTCGTCGTCGCCTGCGCAACCACTTCCGTGTGGCCACCCAGAGACATGCCATAGAGGCCGGTCGCAGCAAAAAACGCGAGTGCCGAAACAGTACCGGTGTGCGCCGGAATATGGATACGACCACTTCCCAGACTGACAAGGAAGCGCACAACACGGCGCAGCGGACGCGGCAAAACCATCCGGCCATCACCCTCGGCACACGAAGGCTCGGCATGATGGCTGGGGCGCCCTATCCTTTTGACCGTCACCGAGAACAAGAAGCGTCCTCCACCATCCAACGAAGAAACTCACCGAACGAGTAGCCGGCATGACCAGCCATTTCAGGCACAAGAGAGGTTGGAGTCATGCCCGGCTGGGTATTGATTTCCAGCCAGATGATTTCACCATCTTCGGAGAAACGATCATCGTAACGAAAGTCGGAGCGACTAACCCCACGGCAACCAATTGCTTGATGCGCCCTTAGCGCCAATGATTGTATTTTTTGGTAAATATTCGGTGAAATTTTCGCCGGAATGACATGTTTCGAGCCACCCGCAACGTACTTGGAATCATAATCGTAGAAACTGTGTCCCTGCGGCACGATCTCGGTCACGCCCAGTACACGATCGCCCATGACGCCGCATGTCAGCTCGCGGCCGTGGATGTAACGCTCGACGATAACCTCTTCACCGTAGCGCCATTCGGGCGAGCCGATGATCTGCGGCGGGTTCGCCTGATCTTCCTGAACGATCACGACACCGAAGCTGGAACCTTCGCGCACCGGCTTCACCACATAGGGCGGCTTCATCGGGTGCTCAGTGGGGAAAGCGAATCGATTGATCACCTGCGACTGAGCGACCGGAATGCCGGCCGCGGCAGCAACGCCCTTTGCCTTGCCCTTGTCCATCGCAAGCGCGGACGCAAGCACACCTGAATGCGTATAGGGAATCTCCAGATATTCGAGGATGCCCTGGATCAGGCCATCCTCGCCAAACGGTCCATGCAACGCATTGAACGCGACATCGGGACGAAGCGCCGAGAGCTTTGCCGATACGTCGCGATCAACATCGATACGGGTTACCTGGAAGCCCTCAGCCTCGAGCACATCAGCGCACGCCGCCCCGGACGAAAGGCTGACAGGCCTCTCCGAGGAAAATCCGCCCATCAGGACAGCGACATGCTTGCGACTCATAGGTACCCCCAAAATAACTGGCAGTCTGAAATTCGATGCTTGCTCCAAGCTTGTTTCTCTCCGAATCCCAATCCTTGGCGCCCGTGTATTAGAGCAGCATTATGGTTAACGAAGCGTTTACTTTCGTTAACTTCTGTCCTCTGGGCCGGTACGACGACCCGGCGATCGGGGCAGCGAAAACGCAAAAACCCCGCACCGACGGGCGGCACGGGGTTTTGAAAGAATTAAAGGAATGGGCTCAGGCTTCCTCGCCCACCGCCTTCCAGAGTACGCCGCCGATGATGCCGCCGACGATCGGTGCGACCCAGAACAGCCAGAGCTGTTGTAGTGCCCATCCTCCGACGAACAGCGCCTGGCCAGTCGATCGAGCGGGATTGACCGACGTGTTCGTAATCGGGATCGAAATCAGATGAATGAGCGTCAGCGCCAGCCCGATTGCAATCGGCGCAAATCCGGCAGGTACCCTGCTACTGGTGGAACCCAGGATGATGAAGATGAAGAGCATCGTGAGAACAGTTTCGATCACCAGTGCCGAGGTAAGCGAATAACCGCCCGGCGAGTGCTCGCCATAACCATTGGCCGCAAATCCTCCAAGTTCGAACCCTGCCTTGCCGCTGGCGACGACATAGAGCACCGCCGCAGCGACGATGGCCCCGATGACCTGTACCACGATATAAGGTATCAGGCGCCCGGCAGAGAACTTGCCTGCAACGGCAAGGCCAACCGAGACCGCTGGATTGAAATGGCCGCCGGAAATGCCGCCGACGGCAAACGCCATGGTAAGCACGGTGAGGCCAAAAGCAAAAGCAACACCCACAAAACCTATTCCAAGCTCGGGATATGCCGCCGCAAGTACGGCACTGCCACAACCACCGAACACGAGCCAGAATGTACCAAGAAATTCTGCAACAAGACTTTTCTGCATATTTCCCTCCTGCGCTCAACCAGAGCGTTACTGAAGATTCCGCCCATATTGATTCTGGTCAAGTAACGGCATCGAGAGCCCCCTCGCCGACCGAAATGGAAGCACCCTATTTTTTGTCCGTTTCTTGCGCGTTTTGCATTTGCCCCGAATTAAAATTGCGTTAAGAGCCGGATGCCCTTTGAGGCATAGAATGAAATCCCGAATGGAATGAAAATGTCAGACGCGATATCCAAAGTATCGCCGACCTCCGCATCATCGAACAGTGCACCGCTCAACTCGCCGGCACGCGTTCTGATCGCGAGCCTCGTCGGCACCACGATCGAATTCTTCGATTTCTATGTTTATGCGACGGCCGCCGTGCTGGTCTTCCCGACGCTGTTTTTCCCGAACAGCGATCCGACCACGGCGCTTCTCGCTTCCTTTGCCACCTTCTCGATCGCATTCTTCGCCCGCCCGCTCGGCGCCGTGGTCTTCGGCCACTTCGGCGACAGGATCGGCCGCAAGACGACGCTGGTTGCTGCGCTGCTGACCATGGGTATCTCCACGGTCGTCATCGGTCTTCTGCCCTCTTATGATTCCATCGGCGTACTTGCGCCACTGCTGCTGGCGCTGTGCCGCTTCGGCCAGGGCTTCGGACTCGGCGGCGAATGGGGCGGTGCCGTCCTGCTCGCGACCGAAAACGCGCCGGAAGGCAAGCGCAGCTGGTACGGCATGTTCCCGCAGCTCGGCGCCCCGGTCGGTCTCTTCCTGTCGTCGGGCATCTTCTGGCTGCTGCTGCAGGTCATGTCCCAGGACGCGCTTCTCAGCTGGGGCTGGCGCGTGCCGTTCATCCTGTCGATCATCCTGATCGTCATCGGCCTGTGGGTTCGTCTCTCGATCACCGAGACGCCGGCCTTCCAGAAAGCCATCGACAAGCATGAGCGTGTCGCGGTGCCGGTCGCGGAACTCTTCCGCAAGCACAAGCGTAGTTTGTTCCTCGGCACCTTCGTGGCGCTCGCCACCTTCGTGCTCTTCTACATCGGCTCGGCCTATCTTCTCTCCTACAACGTCAAGGTCCTGAAGATCCCGTTCCTCGACGCACTGGAAATCCAGATCGTCGGCTCGATCGCCTTTGGTATCTTCATCCCGCTCATTGGCAAGCTCGCCGAGCGCTTCGGACGCCGCGAAATGCTGATCCTGACGACCGTCCTGATCGGCGTCTTCTCCTTCTTCCTGCCCGGCCTGATGACCGGCGGTGAAGGCAGCATCGTTGTCTTTGCAATTGTCGCGATGGCACTGATGGGCATGACCTACGGCCTGATCGGCACGGCGCTGGCAGCCCCCTTCCCGACCGCCGTTCGCTATACCGGCGCATCGATCACCTTCAACCTCGCAGGCATCTTCGGCGCATCGCTCGCGCCTTATATCGCCACCTGGCTGCAGGCGAACTACGGGATGACCTATGTGGGCTACTATCTCGGTATCGCCGCAGTCATCACCCTCGTCTGCATCCTGGCCTCGGGCCGCGACGAAGTCTGACGCGACAACGATCTAAAATCAAAGGGCCGCGACGGGAAACCGCCGCGGCCTTTTTTTGTTGCGGTCTGTTAACGCCCTGTCTCTATTTTTCCACCGCATGAAATGCGGAGGCCGGGATGCTGACAAGACGATCGATACTCATGAATGGATTTGGCGCAGGTCTTTCGATGGCGCTGCCGCCATTCGCCCGGGCTGCAGCCATCCCTTCGATCGACGTTACCTTCCTTGTCATCAACGACGTCCACGCCTGCCGTGTTGGCGATGGGCTGAGCCCTAATTGCCTCGCGGAAGGCAAGACCGACGCCAACCTCCTGCGTCACATCAGGGCATTGAACACCATTCATCACCGGACATGGCCCGAAGAGATCTCGGGCAAACCAAGCGGCTTCAGCCTTGCCGGTCAGCCGATCGCCAAGCCGCAGGGGGTGGTCGTATGCGGCGATGTCACGGATGACGGCGGCGGACAGATGGCGGAGTTGAAAGAGGGCTCGCAGCTGCTGCAGTTCTCGCACCGCTACCAGCAGGGCCCCGGTGCCGATCACATCCACTTCCCGGTCTACGTCGGTCTCGGCAACCACGACCTCGACCAGGACGGCAAGCCGCCACAGGTTGATTGGTATCGCGACGAATTGCGCGACTACGTCCAGATGAACCACAAGCCGAGCGTCTTCTTCAAGCCGATCGTCCCGGTGGATAATTACGACGAGGGTTCCGACAACTATTCCTGGAACTGGGGCGGACTTCACCTTATCCAGGCCCAGCGATATGGCGGCGACGACACCAAGGGAACGGCGAGCAGTCTCGACTGGATGAAGCGCGACCTTGCGGCCAATGCGGCCGACGGCCGGCCGGTGGTCATCTTCCAGCACTATGGCTGGGACAGGTTCTCCGTGGAGCGCTGGGATCCGAATGCCAAGACCTTCACCGACAGCGGCAGCGGCGCTCCGCATTGGTGGAGTGATTCAGATCGTCAGGATCTGCTCGCAACGCTCAGAGGTTACAACGTAATCGGCATTTTCCACGGGCATGAACACGAAACGCCGATGGCCTACAGCGTCGGTGAGATGGATATCTTTAAAGCAAAAGCCGCCTACATGGGCGGCTTCTGCCTTGTCCGTGTGACAAGCACGACGATGGATGTTGCAATAGGCGAAGCGAGCGACGATGACGGCGGCGTTGTCTTTACGACCGCCTTCACCAAACGCCTGGCCTAACGATCACTCGGTCGTTGCGCCCTGGAACGGGCGAACCTCGCGGCCCGGCATGAAGACGCCCAGACGCTTGATCTCCCACTCGAGCTTGATCCCGGATTTCTCGAACACCTCGCGGCGCACCTGCTCGCCGAGATATTCGAGGTCATAGCCGGTCGCCTGACCGTTGTTGATCATGAAGTTGCAATGAAGCGACGACATCTGCGCGCCACCGATCACCAGACCGCGGCACCCTGCTTCGTCGATCAGCTTCCATGCGGAATGACCTTCAGGGTTCTTGAACGTCGAACCACCCGTCTTCTCGCGGATCGGCTGCACCGTCTCACGATGACTGCGAACGGCGTCCATTTCCGCGCGAATCTTGGCACGGTCTTCCGCGTATCCTTCGAACAGCACCGAGGTAAAGATCAGGTCGCTTGCCGCAGACGAATGCCGATAGCCGTAGCCCATGTCTGTATTCGACAGCACATGCCTGTTGCCCTGGCGATCAATCGCGGTGACCTCGATGACGCGGTCCCGGGTTTCTGCCCCGTTGGCGCCAGCATTCATCCTGGCGGCGCCGCCGATGCTGCCGGGAATGCCGTAGTAGAAATGGAATCCACCGATGCCGTTGTCCATCGCCATGGCGGCCACGTACTTATCCGGGCAGATCGCACCGGCACGAATCCGGTTTTCACCCGCAAGCTCGACCGAACCGAAACCCTTGGCCGACAGGCGCAGCACAACGCCGGGAATGCCGCCATCGCGAACGAGGATGTTCGATCCAACGCCGACCACCGTCAGCGGAACCTCGGCCGGCAGCAGCTTCAGAAACGCGATGAGATCATCTTCGTCGTGCGGCTGGAACATCAGCTCCGCAAGGCCACCGGCGTGGAACCACGTGACGCGATCCATCGGCGCATCAGGCGTCAGCCTCCCGCGAATGTCCTTTACACCGTCGCCGAGCGACGCAAGCAGCTTTTCCCCATTCACCTGTTTCATGCAGATATTCCCGAAAGGCTTTCCAGTTGCTTGGGCAGCGCTGCCGCCCAGTATGTGATACTCCCAGCCCCCAACAGAACCACAAAATCACCCGGCTTTGCAATCTCTGCGACCATTTGCGCCAAATGCTCCGGAGAAGCGAGGAAGCGCGCGTCGCGATGACCGCCTGATTTGATGCGAGCAACGAGCGTCTCGGCGTCTGCACCCTCGATCGGATCCTCGCCGGCCGCGTAGACGGGCGCGAGGAAAATGCTGTCGGCATCGTTGAAGCACGCGGCGAACTCTTCGAAGAGGCTCGCAAGGCGAGAATAGCGATGCGGCTGATGCACGGCGATGACGCGGCCCTTGCAGGCCTCGCGAGCAGCCTTCAGCACAGCCTTGATCTCGACCGGATGGTGCCCGTAATCATCGAAGATCTGCACACCGTTCCATTCGCCGGTCAGCGTGAAGCGGCGCTTGACGCCGCCGAACGAAGCAAGACCCTTTGCGATATCTTCACTCGATATGCCAAGGCGGTTGGCAACCGCGATCGCGGCGGTGGCATTGGAGATGTTGTGACGGCCGGGCATCGGCATGACGAGATTGTCGAGCCTGATCACCTGTCCGGTGCGGCGGCGACGGATCTCGACGTCGAAAATCGAACGCGGACCATCGATGCGGACATTCATGAAGCGAACGTCGGCCTGCGGGTTTTCGCCGTAGGTCACGATCTTGCGGTCCTCGATGCGGCCAACCAGCGCCTGAACTTCAGGGTGATCGAGGCAGAGCACGCCAAAACCGTAGAACGGCACGTTCTCGACGAACTGGCGGAATGCAGCACGCACCGCGTCGAAGTTTCCGTAGTGGTCCAGATGTTCGGGGTCGATGTTCGTGATGACCGCGACATCGGCGGGAAGCTTGAGGAAGGTACCGTCGGACTCGTCGGCCTCGACCACCATCCACTCACCCTCACCCATGCGGGCGTTGGTACCATAGGCATTGATGATACCGCCGTTGATCACGGTCGGATCGAGCCCACCGGCTTCCAGTAGCGTCGCCACGAGCGATGTGGTCGTAGTCTTGCCGTGTGTACCACCGATCGCGATGGCGTTACGGAAGCGCATCAATTCGGCCAGCATTTCGGCGCGGCGAACGACCGGCAGCAGCTTTTCACGCGCCGCCACGAGCTCCGGATTGTTCTTCTTGATGGCGGTCGACACGACGACGACTTCCGCGTCACCCAGGTTTTCCGCCTTGTGGCCGACAAAGACTTCAATGCCCTTGTCACGCAAGCGTTGAACGTTCGCGCTTTCGGCCTGATCGGATCCCTGCACGCGATGCCCGAGATTGTGCAGCACCTCGGCGATGCCGCTCATACCGATGCCGCCGATGCCGATGAAATGGACGAGGCCGATGGCCTTCGGCATTTTCATGCGCGTTTCCCCTTGAACTCTGCAATTGTACGTCGTGCCGCAATAGCCTCTACCATGTCGGCAAGCAAGTTCGCAGCATCGGGTTTGCCCGCCTGTCTGGCGGCAGCGGCCATTCGCGCAAGCTTTTCGGGGTCGTTCATCACATGGGTCAGGATCGAGGCGATCTTCTCCGAGGACAACTCGGCCTGCACGATCACCTTGGCACCACCCGTTGCCGCCAGCGCCGCGGCGTTCGCCGCTTGGTCGTGATCGAGCGCATGCGGATAGGGAACAAGGATTGCCGGGCGGCCGATGACCGAAATCTCCGAGACCGTCGACGCGCCGGAACGGCAGATCACCAGATGCGCCTTGGCCAACCGCTCGGCCATGTCGGTAAAGAACGGCGCGATCTCGGACGAAGCGCCCATTTCAAGCTTGGCGACACAATCGCCAACCATGCCCATATCCTCGGACCGAACCTGCTGCGTGATCCTGAGACGTCCGCGAAGCGCGTCGTCGAGCAAGCTTATCGCCGTCGGCATCGCCTTGGAGAAATACTGCGCGCCCTGGCTACCGCCGAAGACCACGAGATTGAATGGCTCGCCCGCATGCGACGGCGCATAGGGCGTTTTTGCCGCCTCGATGATCGCGGGACGGACCGGATTGCCTGTCGCCACCGTCTTGTCGGGAAACTGGCCGCCACCATCTGGCAGAAACCCGCCGGCAATCGCCTGAACGCGCGATGCCAGCGCCTTGTTGGCGCGTCCCATCACGGCGTTCTGCTCGTGGATCATGGTGGGCACACCGAGCCGGGTTGCCGCCAGCAACGGCGGCACGGTCGGATAACCGCCAAAGCCGACGACGACGGCTGGCTTCAACCGAGAAATCAGTCTCTTCGCCGCCCGCATGCCGCGCCAGAGCGTCCAGAGCGTACGGGCAACCGCCACCGGGTTTTTCGACGCGATCGTCGCCGATGGCACGACATGGATTTCGTCGGCCGGAAACTTGCCGGCGTAACGCTCGGCGCGGCTGTCGGTGACGAGGTGCACGGAATAGCCGCGCTCCTTCAGCTTGTAGGCCAGAGCTTCCGCCGGAAACACGTGGCCGCCGGTTCCCCCGGCGGCAAGCAGGACGATGCCTTTGCTCATGTACTCTTACTCCGCCGGCATTCCATGCGCGACGCGGAAGAGGCTCCGATCCTGCGCACGCTTTTCCGGCCTGTGACGCGTCAGCGCGAGAATGAACCCGGCGGTGACGCAGATAGCGACCATCGACGAACCGCCATAGGAAATCAGGGGCAGCGTCATGCCCTTGGCCGGCAGCAGTTCGAGATTGACGCCCACGTTGATGATGGACTGTATGCCGATCTGCAGCACGAGACCAGCGACAGCGAACCGATTGAAGTCGTTCCGCTCCTTGTAGGCGTGCGACAAACCGCGAAGGACGAGCACGGAAAACAGCGCCACTAGCGCCATGCAGAAGACGATACCGAATTCCTCGGCTGCGACCGAGAAGATGAAGTCGGTGTGCGCATCAGGGATGATGCGCTTGACGATACCCTCACCCGGCCCCTGGCCGAACCAGTCGCCGCGGATGATGGCTTCGCGCGCGGTGTCGATCTGGAAGGTATCGCCTTCGCCCGTCATGAACTTGTCGATGCGCAAAGCCACGTGCGGGAAGACATAATAGGCACTGACGAGACCGCCCGCGCCAAGAGCCCCGAGCACGATGATCCAGAGCCATGGCATCCCCGCCATGAAGAACATGCCGCCCCAGACGGCGGTGGTCAGGATCGTCTGGCCAAGGTCAGGCTGCGCCACAAGCAGCGCGGCCACGATACCGAAGAGAATGATCGCAAAGAGATTGCCCGGAATTTCCGGCTGGCGCGCGTGCTCGGCAAACAGCCAGGCGCAGACCACGACGAAAGCGGGCTTCATGAATTCCGATGGCTGAATGGAAATGCCGGCAAGCGTCACCCAGCGCCTCGATCCCTTCACCTCGACGCCGAAGAAGAGCGCCAGCAGCATCATCCCCAGCGCGACGATGAGAAGGATGATGGCGGTGCGCCGCACCTGGCGCGGCGTCAGGAACGACAGGCCGAACATCACGCAGAGCGACGGGATCATGAAAGCCGCGTGGCGCTTGACGAAGTGGAATGGCTCCAGCCCGATGCGCTCAGCCACCGCCGGCGACGCGGCGAAGGACAACATGAAGCCGATGCCCATCAGAAAGATGAACATCGCCAGGAAAAAGCGGTCGATGGTCCAAAACCAATCGGCCAGAGGCCCACGTTCCGCGCGGCTTACCATGTCATTTATCTCCTGTTGCCGAACCGATCAGCATGGTGATTCCGTCGAGCGCTGCCACATGGCTGACAAATGCATCGCCCCTGACTTCAAAGTTCTTATATTGGTCGAAGCTTGCGCAAGCCGGGGATAACATCACGGCCGATGGGCCATTTTGATCTTTTTCGGCATCCGCGGCCGCGTGTGCGACGGCTCGTTCCAATGTTCCCGAGATTTCGTAGGCAACGGCGTCCCCCAGGGTCGCCGCAAATTCCGCCGCCGCCTCACCGATCAGGTAGGCCTTGGCGATACGCGGGAAGAAGGGAGCAAGCGTCGTAATCCCGCCAGCCTTCGGCAAGCCGCCTGCGATCCAGTAGATGCGGTCGTAACTCGACAGCGCCGGAGCCGCGGCGTCCGCGTTCGTGGCCTTCGAGTCGTTGACGAAAACGACATTGCCCCGACGACCCACAGGCTGCATGCGATGCTTGAGACCCGGAAACGACGCCAGACCGATACGGATGTCCTCGACGGAGACACCGACGGCCAAACAGGCGGCGATGGCCGCGGCTGCATTCTGGGCGTTGTGGCTCCCGCGCAGGGTCTGGATGCCATCGAGGTTGGCGATCAGATGGGCTGCGCCCTCAGAGGCCTGAAGCAGCTTTGCGCCTTCCGCGTAGATGCCATTGGCCAGCGGCTGGCGTCTGGAAATGCGCATGACCTTGGTCCCAGCCCGCTCGACGTGATCGGCGATCATCTCGCAATAGCTGTCGTCGACGCCGATCACGGCAACGCCACTGCCGGCCACCAGCCGCTCCTTGACGTCGGCATAGTGCTGCATCGTTCCGTGCCGATCGAGATGATCAGGCGTCAGGTTGAGCAGGATCCCGGCGGACGGATTGAGCGTCGGTGCCAGATCGATCTGGTAGGACGAGCACTCGACGACATAAAAGCGCCCGGCCCTCGGTGGCTCCAGCGTCAGCACTGCGGTCCCTATATTGCCGCCGAGCTGCGTATCCCGCCCGCTCGCCTCGAGTATATGCGCGATCAGCGCCGTGGTCGTCGATTTGCCGTTGGTGCCGGTGATCGCGATGAAAGCGCAATCCGGCGCGTGTGCGCGGCGTTCGCGAACGAAGAGTTCGACATCGCCGACGATATCGACGCCTGCGGCGCGCGCCAGATCGACAGTCCAGTGCGGCTTGGGATGCGTCAGTGGCACGCCCGGCGAAAGTACGAAAAGCGACTGGACGCCCCAGTCGATGGTTCTGAGGTCGGCGGTATGAATTCCCTCGGCAGCCGCCTTCGTCACGCTATCAGGATTGTCGTCCCAGGCCGTGACGTCAGCACCGCCAAGGATCAGCGCGCGGGCGGTGGCAAAACCGGAACCACCGAGCCCAAAGAGCGCGACCTTCTTTCCTGCAAGCGTGGTGACCGGGATCATGGCCGTCTCACCGCAGCTTCAGGGTCGAAAGGCCGAGCAGAGCAAGGCCAACCGCGATGATCCAGAAGCGGATCACGACCTGGCTTTCCGTCCAGCCCTTCTTTTCGAAGTGGTGATGGATCGGCGCCATCAGGAACACGCGGCGTCCCGTCAGCTTGAAGAAGCCGACCTGAATGATCACGGACAGCGTTTCCATGACGAAGAGACCGCCGATGATCGCCATGACGATCTCGTGCTTGGTGGCGACGGCAACCGTGCCGATCGTGCCGCCCAGCGCCAGCGAACCGGTGTCGCCCATGAAAATAGCCGCCGGCGGTGCGTTGAACCACAGAAAGCCGAGGCCGGCGCCGATGACCGCGCCAAGCACGACCGAAAGCTCGCCGGTACCAGGTACGAAATTGATCTGCAGATAATTGGCGAAAACCGCGTTACCCGCAAGGTAGGCGATGACGCCGAACGATGCCGCTGCGATCATCACAGGCACGATGGCAAGGCCATCGAGGCCGTCCGTGAGATTCACCGCGTTGCCGGCGCTGACGATCACGAAGCCGCCGAAGACGACGAACATGATGCCGAGATTGAGCATGAAGTCCTTGACGAACGGAAAAGCGATCGACGATCCGAAGGTCGAGCCGGCGGTGCCCGATGCAAGCGCTGCCCGCATCATGAAGAAGACGGCGATGCCGGCGATCACGAACTCGATGCCAAGGCGAGCCTTACCGGAAAAGCCCTTGTGGCTCTGCTTGCTGACCTTGAGATAGTCGTCATAGAAGCCGATCGCGCCGAACCCGAGCGTGACGAGCAGCGTCGCGACGACATAGACGTTGGAAAGATCAGCCCAGAGCAGCGACGAACCGACGATGCCGGCGAGGATCATCAGGCCGCCCATGGTCGGCGTACCGGCCTTCTTGAAATGCGTCTGCGGCCCGTCGGCGCGGATCGGCTGGCCCTTGCCCTGCCGAATGCGCAGCGAATTGATGATCATGGGTCCGAAAAGAAAGACGATCAGCGCAGAGGTAAACAGGGAGGCGCCCGTGCGGAAGGTAATGTACCTGAAGAGGTTCAAAAACTTCAGGTGTTCCGACAGTTCGACTAGCCAAATCAGCATTCAGGGCCCCTTGTTTACCCGCTCAAAATTCGCGTTGCGTGTCGGCAAATGGCGGGAACTTGTCAAGGAGCGCGGCGACAATCTTGCCGAAACCGATGCCCAGTGACGATTTTACCATCAGCACGTCGCCTGGCGCGACCGAGTCCAATACATATTCGATGAGATCTTCCGTCTTCTCGCGGTGCTCGACCTGTACGCTCTCCGGAAGCGATTCCTTGAGCGCGACCATTTCGGGACCAGCAAGCCAGACATGTTCGATGCCGGCCGCAAGCAACGGTCCAGCGAGATCAGAGTGCACCTTCTGGGCGTAGTCGCCCATCTCCAGCATATCGCCAAGCACGGCGATGCGGCGGCCGGTTCCCGTAGGAACCGAGCTTGCGAGCACGGCAATCGCCGCGCGCATCGAAGCCGGGTTGGCATTGTAGCTTTCGTCGACAACAGTAAAGGTGCCGTGATTGATCGACAGCTTGTGGCGTCGGCCCCTGCCCTTTTCCGGCTGGAGCGTCGCGAGCGCCGCGATCGCCTGCTGCAGATCGGCACCAACGATGGTCACCACGCCGAGCGCCGCAAGCGCATTTTCGGCAATGTGACGACCAGGCGCGCCGATCGCGACTTCCTTGGTCTCGCCGTCGATCGTGATCCAGAGCGTCGAGCTCTGATCGGCGCCATTGAATTCCGCAAGCCGGAACTCCGCCTTCGCATGCTGCCCAAACGAGTGGATATGCCCGATGCCGAGCGATTGTGCCGTGCGGTTGAGGAAATTGAACTGGTCGTTGTCGCGATTGAGCACCACATGGCCGCCGGGCACGACGCCCTCGAAGATCTCGGCCTTGGCGGTCGCGATTTCCTTGATGCTCTTGAAATTGCCGAGATGCGCCGGCGCGATCGTGGTAATGACGGCGACATGCGGCTCGATCATCTTCACCAGCGGACGGATTTCGTCGGGGTGGTTCATGCCCACTTCGAAGACGCCGAAATAGGTGTCGAGCGGCATGCGCGCGAGCGTGAGCGGTACACCCCAGTGGTTATTGAAGGATGCGACGGAGGCGTGAACCTTGCCCGACGGAGAAAGGACGCGCCGCAGCATTTCCTTGGTGGTCGTCTTTCCGACGGAGCCGGTGACGGCAATGATCTGTGCGCGGGAACGCGCACGTGCGGCCAGACCGAGCTTGCCGAGCGCCGCCAATACGTCCTCGACGACGATCATGGGAACGGTCAGGCGGCCCATGGCCGGAAGACGTGACTCGCTGACGACGAGAAGAGATGCACCATTGGCCATCGCCATCGACGCATAATCATGGCCGTCGACGCGATCGCCCTTGATGGCGAAAAAAGCTTCGCCGGGACCGATGGAGCGGCTATCGATGGAAATACCGGTAATGCCCTCAGGCAGGGCCCCGAAGGGGCGTCCCGCCATTGCGGCAATCATGTCTTCCGTGGTCCAAAGCCAGTTCACGATTTCAGCTCCTCCAAAGCCTTACGCAATTCGGCATGATCCGAAAACGGTAGGGTGACGCCTCCGATCGTCTGCCCTTCCTCATGGCCCTTGCCGGCCACGATCAGCGTATCGCCCGACGTCAGCATGCCCACAGCTTCACGGATGGCCGTTGCGCGGTCGCCGATTTCGGATGCGCAGCCCGCAGCCGCCATGATCTCGGCACGGATCATGGCGGGCTCTTCCGAGCGCGGATTGTCGTCGGTAACGATCACGACGTCAGCCAGACGGCAGGCGATTTCGCCCATGATCGGACGCTTTCCCCGATCGCGATCGCCGCCACAGCCGAACACGACGATGACGCGACCCGTCGTGAACGGGCGCACGGACTCCAGAACATTGGCCAGTGCATCGGGCTTGTGCGCGTAGTCGACATAGGCCAGCGCGCCATCCCTGGTATGGCCGACGAGTTCGAGACGACCGGACGCGCCCTGAAGCTTCTCCAGCGCTGCCATGGCAACCTTGGCCGGAACGCCTGTGGACATCGCAAGGCCCGCGGCAACGAGCGCGTTAGCCACCTGGAAATCGCCCGCGAGCGGAATATCCACTTCGAAGATCTCGCCGTCGACATGGATCTCCGCGACCTGCTTGTGCCGGAAATGCTCGACACGCTTCAACGTCAGATAATCGCCCTTGCGGCCCACGGTGCGAACATCGTGCCCCGCGTCTTTCGCCGCGGCGATCGCCTGCGCCGACCAGGCATCATCGGCGAAGATCACCGCCGGCGAGCCCTTTGGCAACAGCGTATCGAACAGCCGCATCTTCGCGGCCATGTAGCTCTCGATCGTCGGATGATAGTCCATGTGATCGCGGCCGAGATTGGTGAAGGCGGCAGCCGCGAGCTTCACGCCATCGAGCCGGCACTGGTCAAGGCCGTGGCTGGATGCTTCCATCGACGCGTGGGTCACACCCTCGTCGGAAAGCTCCGCCAGAAGCGCATGCAGGGAAACCGGATCAGGCGTCGTCAGCGAGCCGTATTCGTTGCGGGTTGGCGAGACGACGCCGGTCGTGCCGATCATCGCTGCTGGGTGCCCCGCATGGGCCCAGATCTGGCGGGTGAAGGAGGCGACGGAGGTCTTGCCGGCGGTGCCCGTGACGGCGACCGTCGTTTCCGGCTGCTTGCCGTAGAAATGCGAAGCGCCGATGGACAGGAACCGGCGAGGCTCGCTCACCACAAGAACCGGAATGGAGGCATCGGCGCTGTGGGCAGCAATGGCGACGGCGGCACCGCGCGCCGCCGCGTCGGCGATGAAGCCAGCGCCATCGGCCTTGGTACCGGCAACGGCAACGAACGCCATGCCGGGCGCAATCTTCCTGCTATCGGAGGAAAGGCCGGAAATCTCCAGCCCGCCTACCAGTCCGTCCAGCTGGTCCTTGAGTTCAGGAAACGCGTTTCCCGCGAGGTCTCTCAATCTCATCGAATGTACTTTTCTTCTTCGAGCCGCCGCGCCCCCATGGCGAATCGGCTGCGACATTCATTCAGACTCAATAAGACACCAACATGGCCGATCCGTCGTCACCGAACTTCGGTTCCACACCAAGGATTGGTGCGGCACGTGCAATGATGTTCTTGACCATCGGAGCAGCGGTATAAGCGGCGATGTTCTGCCCCTTCTCGCCATTGTGCGGTTCGTCACAGAATGTCAGCACCACATACTTCGGATCGTCGATCGGAAATGCCGCCAGGAAGGCATTGAAGTTGAGGTTCGACGCATAGCGTCCGTTGACGACCTTGTCGGCCGTCCCGGTCTTGCCGCCGACGTTGAATCCCGGAACGTCGGCGTTACGGCCGGATCCCTTGATGCCGTTCAGCTTGAAGAGATAGCGCACATCATCGCTCGTGGTCTTCTTGACGACCACTTCGGCAACATCGTCTGCCTGTTCGCGCGTTCTGGGCAGGAAGGTCGGCTCGATCAGCTTGCCGCCATTGACGAGTGCGGCACCCGCAACGGCCGTCTGCAGCGGTGTCGTGGAGACACCGTGACCGAAGGAGATCGTCACCGAGTTGATCTTCTTCCAGACTTTCGGCTGGCTCGGCATCTTCACCTCGGGCAGCTCCGTCTGCATCTTCGTCAGCAGGCCGAGCTTCGTCAGGTAGTCCTTCTGCGCGTCGATGCCGACGATGTCGATGATGCGCGCAGTACCGACGTTGGACGAATACTGGAAGACTTCGGGAAGGGTCAGCCAGCGGCGCTGGCCATGGAAATCGTGAATGGTGAAACCGCCGATATGAATCGGCTGCGTCGCGTCGAAGCTATCGGTCAGCTTGACCTTGCCGGTATCGAGCGCCATCGCCAGGGAGAAGGTCTTGAAGGTCGAGCCCATTTCGAACGTGCCGTTCGACATGCGGTTCAGCCAGCCTTCCTTGGCGCCTTCCATCGGATTGTTCGGATCGAAGTCGGGTGCCGAGGCCATGGCCAGCACTTCACCCGTGTGAATGTCGAGGACGACGGCACCGGCGCCCTTGGCCTCGTAGTTGGTGACGGCATTGGCAACGACATCACGCACGATATTCTGGACACGAATGTCGATCGACAGCTTAACCGGCTCAAGCGGCTGGTCGCTCGTCATACCGACGGAAGCGAGATCCGCCAATCCCTGGTCGTCGATATACTTCTCCATGCCGGCAACGCCGCGGTTGTCGATATTGACGTAACCGAGAATGTGCGCGGCCGTCGCGCCGCCCGGATAGAAGCGACGCTTCTCCGGGCGGAAGCCGATACCAGGAATGCCAAGCGCCAGGATCTGGCTCTGCTGCTTCGGCGTAAGCTGGCGGCGCAGCCATGCAAAGTGAGAGTTGCGATTGGCGAGCTTCTTGTACGTACCTTTCACATCAAGGTCGGGCAGAACCGTCGAAAGCTTTTCGACGGCCTCGTCGGCGTCGACGACCTTGTTCGGCTCGGCAAACAGCGAAACGGTGCGGATATCGGTGGCAAGAACCTCGCCATTCCGGTCGAGAATGTCAGGGCGGGACGCCATCAGGCGATCCGGCGGCAGGATGCTCGATACCACATCGGGATCACGGATCGCATATTCCACCAAACGACCGCCGATCACGCAGTAGACGCCAAGGAAGGCGACAATCAGCAGGCCGACGCGGCTTTTTGCCTGTCCCGCGCGCTTCTTGCGCGATCCCTGGATCGCGACGTTGCCTGAGGGGCCGCCAAAACGACTGTAAACGCCGGCGGAAAAATGCGCTTGGCTCTTTGAAACCATGATGCGTGAAAGAAAGGACATCTCTACTCCACAGATCCGGTTGCCATCAAATCGTCGTCCTCAGCTTCGGGCTTCGCGGGCACAGCCTTTGGCTTGCTCTTCGTGCCGCCCGCCTTGGCCTCGGTCACATCAGGCACGGGAACCTGCGACTTCAGCATCGGCAGCTCCTTGGCGTGAACAAGCGACGTCGATGGCGTCGGCTGCAGCTGGAGCTCACTGTTGTAATTATTGACCAGCCGCTCGAGCCGGTTCGGCTGCGACTGCAGCGCCCAATCCGCTTTCAGGAGGTCGATCGTATCCCGTTCGAGCTTGATCTCGGCTTCGAGGCGATGAACCTCTTCCAGCTTCAGCTCGGCACGATGCTTGATCGTATAGGTCACGGCGGCCGCTGCCGTCATGACACCGATGAGGATAAGATCGAAGGTTCTCAGCATATCAGGCTCCGAGCTTTCCGAGACTTGCAAGATTGGGCAGACCGAAGATCGACAGATCCGCAGGTTCAGCGGCAGCATCGGTCCGCAGTCCGGCACGCAGCTTGGCCGAACGCGCCCGCGGATTTGCCTCGGCTTCCGCTTCGCTCGCAGACACCATCGGCTTTCCGATCCGGTCGAAGGTCGCGGCGCGCTCATGCGCGACCGGCAGGTGGCGCGAACCGGAGGCCTTGCCGGCGCGATCGGAGAAGAACGTCTTCACGATGCGGTCTTCCAGGGAATGAAAGGTGACAACGACGAGACGACCACCGGGCTTCAGGGCGCGCTCGGCCGCAAACAGCGCCTGCGCCAGCTCGCCAAGCTCGTCATTCACGAAGATGCGCAGAGCCTGGAATACGCGCGTCGCCGGATGAATCTTGTCCTTCATCTTGCGCGGGGTAACGATCTCGATCAGACCAGCCAGATCGCGCGTCGTTTCAAATGGCTTTTCAGCGCGGCGCTTCTCGATCGCGTGAGCGATACGCGGCGCCTGGCTTTCCTCGCCAAGGAAGTGAAAGATGCGAATAAGCTCGGCCACCTTGGCGCGATTGACGACATCCGCGGCGGACACGCCCGCGGCCGACATGCGCATATCCAGCGGCCCGGACTTCTGGAAGGAAAAGCCGCGCTCGGCCTCATCGATCTGCATCGACGACACGCCGATATCGAGCACGACGCCATCCAGCCCACCGGCGGGCGCGTGATCGGCCAATTGGGAGAACTGCGAGTGAACAAGCCGGAGGTGGCCGCCGTGCGCCGCCACCAATGCCTGACCGGCGGCAATCGCCGTCGGATCGCGATCGAGCGCAACCACATCGGCACCGGCCGCCAGGATCGCCGAGGTATAACCACCGGCACCAAACGTCCCGTCCAGAATAATCTTACCGGAAGACGGCTCAAGCGCCGCAAGAACCTCGTTCAGAAGAACCGGAATATGGCGAATCGATCCGCCACCGGCATCAGATGAACCTCCGCCAGGATTCGCCACCATTCCGTTCCCTCGTTCTAGTTGGAACGCCTGCCCGCCAGCCTGCGTTCCCCTCGTGCCTGTGCCTGGGCAGCCTGAAATGCCTGCGGCTGCCACAGCTGAAAATGATCCGCCCGACCAACGAATGTCACTTCGTCCGAGATACCGGTGAAGTCGCGAATGAAATCCGTGACCATCAGCCGCCCCTCGGCGTCGAGCTTCATGAAGACCCCGCCCCCATGAACAAGAAGCGACATCTCGTTCGCGTCCGGCGAAAACGGATCCTCCGCAGCAATCTGCCGCTCGAACCTTTCGAGAAGATCCGAACCGCCGACGCTGATCGCCGGAAACACAAAGTCCTGAAAGCAATAAAGCTCCTGAACGTTGCGCTGCGCCAGTACGGAACGAAATGCCGCCGGCACGGAAACCCGGCCCTTGGAATCGATCCCGTTGGTCGCATTTGAAAGGAAGCGGCTCATGACACGAAACATCCGTTCCCGAAAGAGCCCGGACAAAAATCAGACGCCCGGAACCTCGAAATTCAGACACGGCCTCGCAAGCCGAACGAGACAAACCTCGTTCGGCGCTCCCACAGCGGGAGGCGCCTTGGCTTTGCGATGAATGGGCACCTGATTGCCCTTGCGCAGTGCATGAATGGGATAACATGGGACCATATGGGCGTCAATGGGAAACGCCCGTCTCACGATGAGCGCAGTATCGAAAATTTATAAGCTGTTAAGTTTAACAAAGGGTTAGGATCGACTGATTATGGGGCAGGCAGGCCGCCCCTTTTGCGCGCCCTGAGTGCGCCGCCAGAAATGGATTACGACTGGAAATAAGTGACCAGAAACAGGCAATTAGCCGCAGCGCCTGCAATCTCTCATCGAGCAAGCAGCACATTTTCCATGTTGGGTGTTATCTTTTGCTCGCCATATAGAGCGATGTAGTCTTCGCGGGTGATGCGCCCGGAAGCGATACCGCTGATGATGCGGTTGCAGGCCACGACACCCACACGATCTTCCGACACCTTCAGCGCCGCAGCCGCCTCCTTGCGCGACTTTTCGGAAATGCGCCTCTCGATGCATGTCTGGATGACGGAGCTTCGTGCCGCGCTGCCACCCCTGAGATAGTAGGCAACGGCGTCATATTCCGAGCCATAGGATGAACAACCGCTTGCCGTTACACATGCCACAAGAACAAACGCTGCTACGCGACGCATACCGATCTCCCAACAGAACGTGAAAGAACTATGCGATGGATCGAGACTTCGCAACCTCAGCGAGACGGCACAACAGCCACTGCCCAGCAGACAACCTGGGCGAGACAAAACTAACCAATCCGATCGAAAGACAGCCGTACGCGCCTTTTTCAAGGGCTCCACCGCACTACCTTCGGATGAGTTTAGATAGTCTAAAATAGCGCTGCACCGGGCAATTGATTACCCGCCATCCGACCACATATTACCAACCTCTAAAACAAAGACGGTGGAGTAATGCGATGACGAACTTCACATTGAAGGGGCTTCTTTCCGGGTGGGCACACGCACAGGTGCCGGTCCCGATCAAGAAGGGCATGACCGCCGACATCCGATGCGACGGCTGCGGAACGATATTCAAGCGCTGGTCCGTTCTCGCACACAGCAGCACTCTTTGCGAAGAGTGCCTGGCGAAATTGCCGACGGCACACTGACCCGATCGGGGCTCGCGGCCGACACGTCGGCGTGTGGAGGGATAATCGCCAGTTGGCCTGTAAGCCGGGTTCTGTATGGCTCCGGCCGAAACCGGAACGTGGCAGCCATTCCTCTGGGACAGCGCTCGCGCGCTGCCTCTCGCAACCCACCCGGATGACTGGCCTGGAAACCAGCCGGCCAGCTTTCGCTGGCCGCGTCATCCCTATTCGGTCTTGCTCCCGGTGGGGTTTACCTTGCCATCGCCGTTGCCGGAGATGCGGTGGGCTCTTACCCCACCCTTTCACCCTTACCTGCCAAGGCAGGCGGTTTGCTTTCTGTGGCACTTTCCCTGAGGTCGCCCTCGCCGGACGTTATCCGGCACCGTGTTTCCGTGGAGCCCGGACTTTCCTCACCCTACCGTCTTTCGACATTGGTAAAGCGCGGCTGCCCGGCCAACTGGCATGGCTCCCTTAACGGACTGTCCTGACGATTGCTACCGAAATATCGGCAGTACTCACCGGAAGTATGGCCGGAAATCGGTCACATAGCCCTGATCGCCGATTTCTCCCTCGATCAGCAGTTCAGCGCCCAGCCTTCCGATCTCGTCGGAACTCTTGGCAGCTGTTCCGCAGCCGCCGGTCAGGACGGCAATGCGCGGTGACGAAGTAAACCCGATCATCGGATAGCCGCTCGGCGTATGCGATACAACGCAGGACGCCGTGGATGTCGAAAGTGGCTCCAGCGATGGCACCAGGCGCGATATGATGCGGGTCAGGTGCGCCTGAACGCTCTCGCGCCCATCCCCCTTGAACCAGCTACGCAGCTCCGGTTCGCTGCCGAGCACCATATCATCAGGGTCGCCGCCAATCTTCAGATAGAGCCTGCCATCGGGATAGCGGATCGGCGGCAGCATATAGATGCTGTCCCGCCCTTCGCCATCATGAGCAATCAGCGCCGGCATATCGCCGAAAGCCCCGGCAGCCGCTTCGCTGATCTCGTAGAAAGCGACGGTGCGGGCATGAACCTTCATGTCAACTGGCCGCGGCAAGAGATTCTCCGCAATGGAAAAACCGCCGGCCGCCAAGAGAACTTTCTCCCCGCGATAGCACGCGCCATCCGATGTCTCGACACAGACGCCATCGGCCGTGTCGCGGATCGAGACGGCGAAATCCCTGATAACGGTGGCACCCGCCCTCTCCGCCGCCAGCGATTGCGCCTTCACGAGATTGCGCGGGCTGACATGGCCGGCCGCAGTCGCCTCGTGAACACCTTCGCTTGCGGAAGGAAAGGCAAAAAATGGAAATCTCTCCCGCAGCTGGTCGTCGCTCAGGATCGACGTCTCGATATCGAGCGAGGCCGCCGCCGCGACCGTCCGGGCCACATAGTCATCGACGCCGCCGCGTTCCGGGCCAACCACCAGGCAGCCCGCCGGCGTGTAGAAACCGATGCCGCTTTCGCGCTCTGTTTCATGATATCGCGCGATCGATCGGTGCGCGAGCAAGGCCCAATCGCGATCCGGATCGATCGTGCGCGTGATCCGGCCTTCGTCGTAATGGCTTCCAAAGACGCCACCGTGATGCTTCCGATCGACGGGTTCATCTGGGCCGATGACCGCGACGCCGTCCACCCTGCGCGCCAGATGGCGTGCCGCAGCAGCGCCCATCAGCCCGCGACCCACAACGATGTACTTGTAATTCCCGATCATGGCCGCCTGCATCTATCGAAACACCGGCGTCAGTTCCCGGCCGAAGTCCTCTTCGCCCAGTCGCCCTTGGGTTATGACGACTGCACCGAGGCGGCCCAGTTCGTCGGAGGATTTCGCGGCCACGAAGTTGCCACCGGTCAGAACGGCAATCCGCGGCGAATCCGTGTAGCCCGCATAGGGATAGCTCGTCGGCGTAAAGGTCGCGACACAGGGCGCCGCGGTGACAGGGCATCCCGCAAGCCCCGGCATCAACTGCAAGGCCGTCTCGACCAACAGGTCGCGCTCGGCGGCATCGCCATCCGAGCGGAACCAGGCACCGGCGTCTTCGAGCGTATCGAAAACCCGGGCTTCCGTATCTCCACCAAGTTTCAGGTAGGTCTTGCCATCGGGGTAGCGCACCGGGGGAAGAATATAGACGTGATCCTCGTCACGATCGCCGAAGACGATGCTGGACGGCATTTTCCCGAACAGCGCCAGTTCGCGTTCGCCGAGTTCAAAGAAGACGACCGTGCGCGCCGCCACGCGAATGTCCACCGGCGCAGGAAGAAGCTGATTGAAATTGCTGAACCCGCCGGCCGCCACGAGGACCCGCTCGGCGGTGTGGATCACGCCAGCCGCTGTGACCTCGACATGCGAGCCCGTGTCGCGAACGGCGGTAACGGTCGCGTCGATGATCGCGACCCCACCCTGCTTGGCGAGTTTGGCCTGGGCCTTGACGAGCGCGCGCGGATTGACGTGCCCCGCCCGGCGCCCTTCAAAGTAGCCCTTGAAAGACGGATCGAGGGAAAATTGCGGGAAGCGCTCGCACAACGCGGAGGGCTCCAGTGTCTCGACAGTCAGCCCGAGCGTTTCGCTGAGCTGAAGTGCCCGACCGATATACCCTTCGCCGGGACGCGGCGAAGGTCCGGCGAACAGGCAACCGGCTTCCGTATAGAAGGAAATACCGCTCTTTTCCTCGATGTCCGCGTAGCGATCGAGAGAGCGTGCCGCAAGCGTTGCCCATACCAGGTTATCGTCGAAAGTGCGCGTAATACGCGCCTCGTCATAATGGCTGGCGAAGACACCATGATGGCTCTTGCGCTCCGCCGGCTCGCGCGGACCAATCAGCGCGACGCCTTCGATCATCCCGGAAAGATGGCGGGCAGCTGCCGCGCCCATCATTCCGCATCCGACCACGATTACCTTGAAATCGACTGCCATGCTTCACCTCGTTTCGAGGTCAGATAGCACGGCTGCCGCGTTGAATCACATTCTTAAGTGGGAGCCTTAAGTGATTCACGAACAAGGATTTGCAGAGGATCAGTCGATCATTGCGAGCACTTTGCCGCAATAAGCCTTCGAAACCGGGTTCATCCGGGTTGCCGCATGTCCTGCATTGTACTTCAGGATCGTGCCACAGGTCTCGCCGCCGCCCAGCTGGTGCGCCGCCGCCAAATACTTCATGCCGTACTTGATGTTGGTTTCCGGGTCGAACAGGCCCTTGCGCGTTCCTGAATAGCCCATCATGCGTGCTGTCGCAGGCTTGATCTGCATGAGCCCGATTTCGCCGGCGCTGCCGCGAGCATTCGGATTGAAGTTACTCTCGACACGAACGACCGCGCTCGCAAGCTCGACGGGAACATTGTACTGCTTGGCGTATTTTACGATGATAGCCGAATACTTGTTGGCTGCATAATTTGGAACTGCGAAACCGGTGGTGCGATCGACAGTCTTCAAAAGCACTGTCTTCTCTGACTCAGGCCCCAATTCACCCGCGAAGGCGCAATTCAATCCCATCAGCAGTGCGCTGGCGCACACCACAGCAGAAATAATCTTTCTCATGTAGTCTATTTTCTCCGACAAAAAGAATTGCCATGGCACAATAAAAGCAATGCCAAGGTACACGTCGGCAGCATTATTCATTTAAGCTGCAGACATTCTTTTATGTTTTCAATTGACGCACACCCAAACCCAAAACAAGACGAACGGCGCCGTTCAGCGAGGCGTTTAGACCATCGCAATGAGGAGATAATAGGGAAATGATGTGGCAGCGCCCCGTACCCCTAAAATCTAGGGATGTCGGGCGTTGCTGGGATGCAGCGTTACGCCGAGTATTCCGGGAGCGTTGTCAGAAGCCGGTGAAGCGTATCGATGGTCGAAAAATCCGCAATTCCGTCAACACGTTCAGGTCGAAAGTGACGCTGGAAGGCCTCGACCTCTCCGGCCATCTTGTCCGAGAATTCGCCTGATATCTCAGTCGCGTAACCGTAGAGCGACAGCATTGATTGCAATGCTTCGACCGGCTGCCCCCGATCGCCACGCTGGAAGAACCGACCGCCGGTGATGGGCGCAGGCTCGACCCAATGGCCCACACCCGCGCGATGAAGCTCCGCCCAAGGGAACTTTTCACCCGGATCCACCTTGCGAACTGGGGCGACATCGGAGTGTCCAAGCACCCTTTCAGGCGAAATTGACCAACGTTGGCCACAATCGCGACACAATTCGATCACTGCCTGGATCTGTTCTGCAGGATAGTCGGGCAACCCGCCCGGGTGTCCGGCATTGGCGATCTCGATGCCAATGGACATGGAATTGATATCGCTCTCGCCACGCCACGTGCTCTTGCCCGCGTGCCAGGCGCGACGCGCCTCCGGCACGAGTTGCACGACCTCGCCGTTCTCGTGAACAAAATAGTGGCTGGAAACCTGGCTCTCTTCCCGACAGAGCCACTCGAGAGCGCCCTCTGGCGTCGGCATTCCTGTATAATGAAGCAGGATCATATCTGGGCGACGATCGCCCACGCGTTCACCATGGTTCGGCGATGCCTTTACGGTCGCCTTCCGATAATCCGCCTCGAACGAGGTCATGCTGCCCGGCGTTCCTTCTCGATCGCTTCATAGGCGGCATTGAGAGCCGCCATGCGTTCATTGGCGATTGCATGGAATTCTGCCGGCACACCACGCGAAATCAGCCGATCGGGGTGATGTTCACTGACAAGACCGTGGTAGCGCCGACGAATGGTCGTGAAGTCATCCGACGGCGAGACACCGAGCACCTTGTAAGGATCCCGGCCCATGGAAACATGGCGCACGGCGATGCGATCGAAGCGCTCGTCGCTCATGTGGAAGATCTCTGCCACATGCCTGAGGAACTCCATTTCTTTCTCGTGGATCAGCCCATCGGCCTTGGCGATATGGAAGAGCCCGTCGAGAACTTCCTCCAGCACGGGGCAATTCGCGGCACAGGTTACGCAAAGCGACGACAGACGCTCCGCATAGGCTTCGTATCCGGCGACGTCCTGACGAGCGAGATTATAGAGACGGGCAACGTTCTTGGCCTGCTCCGGCGGAAACTCGAAGATCTCGCGAAACGCATCGACCTCCTTCTCCGTCACGATCCCGTCAGCCTTGGCCATCTTGGCAGACAGCGCGATGATCGCCACCGAAAACGCGACCTTTCGGCGGGTTTCCGGATCGCCTTCAAAAACCGTGCGGATTGCCTCGACCACTGCGGAAAGCGCGTTTCCGGCGGCATTTCCGATGGCATTCAGCAGTTTTTCCCAGAAGGACATCAACGTCTCGCGTGTAGCAAAAGGAGAAACACCTTGACCAAATAAAGGTTGCGTTTGCAAGACGACGATTGGTCGTAGCGTTGAAAACATCTTTCACAATTCGGTAATTATCGCCGTGGATTGCGCATTCATCGCATTCGCGTGGCGTCGCATAAATCAAATGAATTGGACACAATCGCGTGACGATGGCAGCGCTCTCGCCATTCATTTGCGAGAGATTCCATGCCATTTTCCGACCGACCGCAGATCTTCGGGCTCATTCTGGGCTTTATAGGGGTTCTCATTTTTGGCGCGACGCTGCCGATGACGCACATCGCCCTGCAAGGTTTCTCGCCATACTTCATCACTCTGGGGCGCGCCGCGATCGCCTCCGTTGCCGCCATGATCGCTCTGGCTGTCTTCCGCCGCCCGTTTCCGAGGAAGCATTTTCCAGCGCTCTTCGGCGCCGGTGTCGGCGTCGTCTTCGGCTTTCCCGGTTTTTCCTCGATCGCCATGCAGACGATCCCGGCGACCCACGGCGGCGTCGTGCTCGGCGTCCTGCCGCTGCTGACATCGATCTTCGCGGCGATCATCGACGGCGAGCGACCCGGCCCGCTCTTCTGGGCATGCGGCGTGGCCGGCGCGCTGATCGTCATCATCTTCTCGATAAGAGGCAGCGGCTTTCATCTCTCCGCCGGCGACCTCTGGCTTCTCGCTGCGGCCGTGTCGGCAGCGCTTGGATATGTGCTCCTTGCCCGCCTGTCGCGCGACCTGTCCGGCTGGGAGGCGATTTCCTGGGCCTTGGTGGTTACGTTTCCGCTCTCGCTGCTCGGCACCATTCTCGTCGCGCCATCCGGTATTCACGCCCCCGGCGCCGGTGAATATGGAGCGCTTGCCTATCTCAGCCTGATGTCGATGTTCGGCGGTTTCGTCTTCTGGAACGCCGGGCTTGCGATTGGCGGAATCGCGCGGGTGGCACAGGTCCAGCTGCTCCAGTCCTTCGTGACGCTGGCGATTTCCACAACCCTTCTGAAAGAGCAACTCGGGCTTGAAACGATTATATTCGCACTTCTCGTCGCCTTCGTGGTTTGGCTGGGGCGAAAGGCTCGATTTTCATAGAAACAACACTTTACAGGTCTCTTTCCCTGCCGCATCCATGCGTTACCTACGCCGCACATAACAGTGCAGATACGATCGAGGAGAGATCATGGCCAAACAGAAAGTCGCGTTGCTCACCGCCGGAGGCCTGGCCCCTTGTCTCTCCTCCGCGGTCGGCGGCCTTATCGAACGCTACAGCGACGTAGCTCCCGACCTCGAGCTGATTGCCTATCGCTCGGGCTACCAGGGCGTGCTGCTGGGCGACAGCATCAAGATCACCCCCGAGATGCGGGAAAAGGCCCCTCTCCTGCACCGCTATGGTGGCTCGCCGATCGGCAATAGCCGCGTCAAGCTCACCAACGCCGCCGATTGCGTCAAACGCGGACTGGTCAAGGAAGGCGAAAACCCGTTGCGCGTCGCCGCCGAGCGCCTCGCGAACGACGGCGTCACCATCCTCCACACTATCGGTGGCGATGACACCAACACCACCGCCGCCGACCTCGCTGCCTATCTGGCTGCAAACGGCTACAATCTGACCGTCGTCGGACTGCCGAAGACGGTCGACAACGACGTTGTTCCGATCCGTCAATCGCTCGGCGCATGGACGGCTGCTGAAGTCGGTGCTCACTTCTTCGACAATGTCAGCAACGAGCAGACGGCCGCGCCGCGCACGCTGATCATTCATGAAGTCATGGGACGCCATTGCGGCTGGCTGACGGCTGCCACCGCCCGCGCATACCTGCAGCGCACCAAGCATTATGAATATGTCGATGGCTTTATGACCAACACCAAAATGAAGAGCATCGATGCGGTCTACTTGCCTGAAACGGTCTTCGACCTCGACCAGGAAGCCGCGCGCCTGAAAGAGGTCATGGACCGTACCGGCCATGCAACGGTGTTCGTCTCGGAAGGCGCCTGCCTCGACGCGATCGTAGCCGAGCGCGAAGCAGCCGGCGATACCGTCAAGCGCGACGCTTTCGGCCACGTCAAGATCGACACGATCAATGTCGGCGCCTGGTTCCAGAAGCAGTTTGCAAGCCTTCTGGATGCCGAACGCTCGCTGGTTCAGAAGTCCGGTTATTTTGCGCGCTCCGCACCGGCAAATGTCGACGATCTACGCCTGATCCAGAGCATGACCGACCTTGCCGTCGAAAGCGCTCTCAACAAGGTATCGGGCGTCACCGGCCACGACGAGGCGCAGAATGGCAAGCTCCGCACGATCGAATTCCCACGGATCAAGGGCGGCAAGGCCTTCGATACGTCGGTTGCCTGGTTTGCGGAAGTGATGGACACGATCGGGCAGAAATACAAAGAAGCATGATTGACGCAAGGCCGATATGGTGTCTTTGCTTCTATCGTAATGGATAGGAGGAGATTCCATGTCGCTCGAAGCTTGGCTCGCTTTCGCCGCCGCGTCCGCCATTATGCTTGCCATTCCCGGACCGACGATCCTGCTCGTCGTTTCCTATGCGCTCGGGCATGGCAAGAAGACGGCGTTTGCGACGGTCAGCGGAGTGGCACTCGGCGACTTCACCGCCATGACGGCATCGTTGTTCGGCCTCGGTGCTGTTCTCGCGGCATCGGCGACGCTCTTTACAGTGCTCAAATGGATTGGCGGCGCCTATCTCATCTGGCTCGGCATCAAGCTCTGGCGGGCGCCTATCCTGAGTGAGCCGATGGCTGACAACGACAATCTGCCGGAGCAGAAGTCGCTGAAGATTTTCCTCCATGCCTACATCGTTACGGCCCTGAACCCGAAGAGCATCGTCTTCTTCGTTGCCTTCGTTCCGCAATTTCTCAATCCGGCCCTGCCCTTCTTCGGCCAGATGCTGATCATGGAAGCGACATTCCTGGTTCTTGCGACCATCAATGCCTCCACCTACGCACTGGCCGCCCACGCAGCGCGTGGCCTGATCCGCAAGGCGAGCGTGCAGCGCGCTGTCAACAGGACAGGCGGCACATTGCTGATCGCCGCGGGCGCCGTTACCGCCGGATACCGGCGTATCGCTGCGTAACGAAATCCGGCGGGTTGCCGGGAAGCAACGAATAGGTTAATTGGCAAATCAGGGCATAAGGTTCTTGGTAACTTTTAACGCTGCCGGGGCGGCGCGTTTCACGAGAGTGAGAGTATGGTAGCGATCGGATTTTCCGGCCTTAGACGCAGTTTCATCGTGTCCACGATGCTGTGTGGCGTAGTGGCTGGATGCTCCAGTGTCGAATACACGTCCCAGGCGGACCTGATGGCCGAACAGATGGTCATCCCAACACCGAAGCCCGGCGAAGATGCGACGTTCGCAGCCATTCCCGCCGGCGAAGGCACGCCTGCCTCCTCCCCGATCGCCGATCAGATAGCACCGTCGGTTGCGACAGCTGCCATGCCAGTTACCGATCCGGCTCAGCCGGACGCCCAGCTCCAGCCGGCGGCTTATGCACAGATTCCACTCACGCCCGAGATGACCGCGATTCAGTCGGTCGTCCCGACGCCACGGCCCGGTACGCCGTCTCCGTCGACCCAGCTTGCTTTCGCAGCGACACCGCAGAACGGCGCGATTGCCGCACTGTCGGCGATCGATACGACCCCGCACGCGATGATGGACTACGGCTTCGACACATCCGGCCCGATGGATCCACCGACAGCACCGCCGATGTTCAGCGATGACGACACCGACGATGGCGCTCCGACTGTGGAAAAGAGCGAGATCACGAAGATCATCGAGAAATACTCGAAGATCTATCAGGTCCCGGCATCGCTGCTTCACCGCGTCGTTCATCGCGAAAGCCGTTACAATCCAAAGGCCTATAACAAGCGCGGCTATTTCGGCCTGATGCAGATCAAGTACAATACCGCGAAGTCCATGGGTTACGAGGGGCAGCCAGAAGGCCTGTTCGATGCCGAAACCAACATCAAGTACGCCGCAAAATACCTGCGTGGCGCATGGCTGGTGTCGGATAGCAGCGAAGACAATGCGGTCCGTCTCTATGCACGCGGCTACTATTACGACGCCAAGCGCAAGGGCATGTCCGACGTGGCCCAGGGCAGCTACTGATCAGGTTGACTGATCGCCTGCCGGCAAGACCGCCAGAATTTCCTTCAATAGTGACTGCGATGTGTATTTGTAGCTGCTCGGCGTCAGTCCCATTCTGACGACAACGAGCTTGGCGGATGGCACAATCGCCGTGCTCTGCCCGTCATGCCCTTCCATCCAGAAGGTGTCGGACGGAAGCCCGGCCTCCGCATTGGTCACGGCACCAGGCAACTTCGCCCAGGCTTGGCCAGCCGTATAGCGTCCGTCGGATGCCTCGGTCGGCGTTCGCATCATGGCGACAAATCCCTCCGGCAACAGCTGCTGCTCTTTCCATTTCCCATCCATCAGCAGGAACTGACCGAAGCGCGCCCAGTCTCGTGCCGTCGCATAGAGGTAGGAGCCGCCAGCGAAGGTTCCGTGCGCATCCGCCTCGAAGACCGCACTCGACATGCCGAGAGGCCCGAACAGCGCCTGCCGCGGATAGTCAAACGCGGTCTGCGGGTTACCGACGCGATCCATCCAGATTCGTGAGAGCAACACCGACGTGCCACTGGAGTAGTTGAACGTCCCTCTGTCGGCCTCCTTCAGCAATTTGCCGGCCGGAAGCTGTGTCTGGTCCGTATTCAAATACAGCATGCGCGTGACATCGGAGACGATGTCATAGTCTTCGCTGAATTGGAGACCGCTCTCCATCGCAAGCAGGTTTGCGACAGTGATCTTCGATCGCCAGTCGCCCGCCCATTGTGGCAGAAGATTTGCGTCGTCGAGCCCGACCCTGTGCTCTTCCACCGCACGCCCGAGGATGGCCGCGTTGACTGTCTTCGTCATAGACCAGCCGATGAGCGGTGTCGTTGGCCCGAATCCGTCACCGTAGGTCTCAGCCACGATGCGCCCGTCATGAACCACGACGACGGCACGCATCCCCTCGCCCGTGAGCGCGGGTCTTGTCAGCAGCGTTGCGATTCGCGGATCACCGTCGTCGGCGGTATCATCGCCATCCGGCCAAGGCGCATGGCGTTCTGCTAGCGGCTGGCGAGGTTCGTCGGGAACCGAGCGCCGCGCCGCCTCAAAGTCTCCGTCAGGCACGTTGGCGCAGCCAAAGGTCCCACGATAGACCGCGTAGTTCGGCGCAAGCCATCCGAGGATGCGCGCCGTCACCCGCTTTTGCTCGTGGTCGACATCGACCCGCACCAGCTTCAACAGCGGATTGCCCGGCGCCTGAACGTCCTTGGACAAGATCGTATCGGGATCCCGCCCAGCGATAAAGACGTTTGAACACATGATCTTAGCGGCATAGCCGTCTCCGACCTTGAGGAGATCCGACAGAGTCACGAAAAGCCAGGCAGCGCCAACGACAATTGCGGAAACGGCCACAACGGCCAGTGTTTTAAGGATACGTCGCAGAAGTCGCATATGTCTCCTCCATCGCCCTAGAGAAGCAGGAAATCTCGCGACACGGAAGCCCCCCACATATCGGCACCGCCGGCACACCGGAAATCGTCGTCAACCACGTCCACAGCCCGCGTCATCAAACTGTAGTGCCGGCGCGCTAAACGCCCTGAACGCTAAATGGGTGAAAGACTCACATGACGGAATTTGCACCGGATGCCGGCTTCCGCAAGAACCGGAAACTCAAGGCAGCCCTTCTCCGCCACAAGGCACTTTCCAAGGACGGCCTCTCGGAGCGCCTGTTCGGATTGCTGTTCTCCGGCCTCGTCTACCCGCAGATCTGGGCAGACCCCGATCTGGACATGCAGGCGATGGAGCTCCAGCCTCACCATCGCATCGTCACGATCGGCTCCGGCGGCTGCAACATGCTCGCCTACCTCTCCAAGAGCCCAGCCTCGATCGACGTCGTCGACCTCAACCCGCACCACATCGCCCTCAATCGCCTGAAGCTCGCGGCATTCCGCAACCTTCCTGGCCATGCCGACCTCGTGCGCTTCCTTGCCCAGCCGAACGAAGCCACCAACAGCAGCGCTTTCGATCAGTTTCTCGCGGCAAACCTCGACGAGACCACGCGCAGCTACTGGAACGGCCGCAAATTCGGACGTCGGCGTATCACCGTATTCGACCGTAACATTTACAAGACGGGCCTTCTCGGTCGCTTCATCGGCGCCGCCCACCTGCTGGCGCGCCTGCACGGCATCGACCTCACCGAGATCACCAGAACCCGCTCGGTACGCGAACAGCGCCAGTTCTTTGACGAGAAGATCGCTCCGCTGTTTGAAAAGCCCATCGTCCGCTGGATCACCAGCCGCAAGAGCTCGCTCTTCGGACTCGGAATTCCGCCGCAGCAGTATGACGAGCTGGCAAGCCTTGCCGCCGATCAGTCGATCGCGCCCGTGCTTCGCCACCGCCTCGAAAAGCTCGCCTGTCATTTCCCGATGCGCGACAACTACTTCGCCTGGCAGGCGTTTGCGCGCCGCTACGCACCAGAAGGCGAAGGTCCGCTGCCGACCTATCTGAAGCGGGAGCACTATGAAGCGATCCGCGACAACGTCGACCGTGTCGGCGTACACCACGCAAGCTTCACCGAACTGCTCTCACGCGAACCGGCCGCATCGCGCGACCGCTATGTCCTGCTCGATGCCCAGGATTGGATGACGGACCAGCAGCTGAACGACCTATGGACGGAAATCACGCGCACGGCCCGAAGCGGCGCCCGGGTCATTTTCCGCACGGCGGCTGAAAAGAGCATCATTGAAGGACGGCTGTCGCCGGCGCTCCGCGACCAGTGGACTTATCTGGAAGATCGCTCGCGCGAACTCACATCCCTAGACCGCTCGGCGATCTATGGCGGCTTCCACATCTACGAGAAGACGGCGTGAGCAAAGTCGAAACGACCACCGCACCCTCCGACGATCATGCCGGCCTTATGGACGGCATGTACAGGTACCAGCGGCATATCTACGACCTCACCCGCAAATACTACCTGCTCGGCCGTGACCGCACCATTCGCGGTCTCAATGTACCGGCGGGAGGCACCCTGCTCGAGGTCGGCTGCGGGACCGGCCGCAATCTGGCGCTCGCGCACCAGCACTTCCCTCAGGCGGCACTCTACGGCCTCGACATATCGCAGGAGATGCTGATCTCCGCGCGCAAGACCTTTGCGGGCAAGGCAGTCGTCCCGGAGTTCCGCGTGGCCGATGCCACCGCTTTCACGCCAGGCGAATTCGGCTGCACGGGTTTCGACCGGATCCTGATCTCCTACGCGCTGTCGATGATTCCCGATTGGGAGCGTGCGATAGCCTCCGCCATCGCCGCGCTCAACCCCGGCGGCGAGTTGCACGTCGTCGATTTCGGTCAGCAGGAGCGCCTGCCCGGCTGGTTTCGAGCGGTCCTGAAATCTTGGCTGTGCAAATTTCATGTCACGCCGCGCGCTACCTTGCGTGAAACACTCCAGGTGCAAGCAACTGAAAATGATGCACAATTTCACTTCACGTCGGTGTATGGCGGCTACGCGTGGCAGGCGCGCATTATTACCAAGCGCTAACATTTCGCTTGAAACTAACCGATTTTTTACGTTGATATGATTAAAAGAGGGGCATCTCTCTGCTGGACGCGTCTTTCACGAAGGTCGAGCTGTGGGGCACAAAGATCATTCGGTTCACGATGGAACACCTATGCGCCGGCTCCTGTTTTGCGTCTTGCCGTTGGCTGTCTTGCTCGCCGGTTGCACTTCGTCGGGCTATGACTATCTCGAAACAGCGTCCGTAAAGCCGAAAACCCGGTTCCAGGACACCGATCCGCAGGACTTCGGACCGAAGCATCCGCAGCAGAACCCTGTTCACGGCATCGACATCTCCAAGTGGCAGGGCGATATCGACTGGCAGACGGTTAAGAATTCCGGCGTTGCCTTCGCCTTCATCAAGGCCACGGAAGGCAAGGATCGCGTCGATCCTCGCTTCAACGAGTACTGGCAACGTGCCCGGGCGGTCGGCATCCCGCACGCCCCCTATCATTTCTACTACTTCTGCTCGACGCCGGACGAGCAGGCCGACTGGTTCATCAGCAACGTGCCGAAGGAGTCCATGCGCCTGCCGCCGGTGCTGGACGTTGAATGGAACTCGGAATCCAAGACGTGCCGCCTCCGCCCGGATCCGGCAACAGTGCGCGCGCAGTTGCAGCGCTTCATGGATCGCCTCGAGGCCTATTACGGCAAGCGCCCGATCATCTACACCTCCGTGGACTTCCACCGCGACAATCTGGTCGGATACTTCCAGGACTATCACTTCTGGGTCCGCTCGGTCGCAAAGCACCCCGAAGTCACCTATGCCGACCGCCGCTGGGCCTTCTGGCAATACACATCCACGGGTGTTATTCCCGGCATCAAGGGACCGACTGACATTAATGTGTTCGCTGGTTCGGCGAAGAACTGGAACAACTGGGTAGCGGCGGTTTCCAAAGACACGAATTCTTAGTAACGTCCCGCCTTCTTTCTTGCTTCTGTCACAATCATTTGGGACATCGACAGCAATTTTAGCAATGACGAGGATTAAAGCTATGTTCCGCACGCCCGCAAGCCGTTCTGCGCTCGCTCTCCTGTTCGCCGCCGGTATCGCCACGGGTGCTGCAGCACAAACAGCGGCACCTGCCGCTCAGGCTCCCGCAGCAGCTGCGGCACCGGCTCCTGCCTGCGATGGCGACCTCTCCGCGTTCCTGGCTGGCATCAAGGCCGAGGCGATCGCTGCCGGCGCATCCGCCGAAGCAGCCGACAGGGCGCTTGCCGGCGCACAGATCGATCCCAAGGTGATCAGCCGCGACCGTGCCCAGGGTGTGTTCAAGCAGACCTTCCTGGAATTCTCGCAGCGCACCGTGAGCCAGGCGCGCCTTGATATCGGCCGCCAGAAGATGAAGCAGCACGCCGACGTCTTCGCCCGCGCAGAACAGGAATTCGGCGTCCCGGCCGGCGTCATCACCGCCTTCTGGGCGATGGAGACCGACTTTGGCGCCGTGCAAGGCGATTTCAACACCCGCAATGCTCTCGTGACCCTCGCTCACGATTGCCGCCGCCCCGAACTCTTCCGTCCGCAGCTGATCGCGCTCATCGAGATGGTTCAGCACGGTGACCTCGACCCGGCAACCAACACCGGCGCCTGGGCCGGCGAAATCGGCCAGGTCCAGATGCTGCCGCGCGATATCGTCGCCTACGGCATGGACGGCGATGGAGATGGGCATGTACGCCTCAAGCAGAGCGGCCCGGACGCCATCCTGACCGCCGCCAAGTTCATCCAGCATCTCGGCTTCCAGAAGGGTCAGCCGTGGCTGCAGGAGGTCACCATTCCTGAAAGCCTGCCCTTCGAGAAGTCCGGCCTCGGCGGCACGATGACCGCTGGCGAGTGGTTCGCGCTTGGCGTCAAGCCGCGCAACGGCGACACGAGCTTCGGTAGCCTGCGTGGTGACCTGGTCCTGCCGCAGGGTCGTCTCGGACCTGCCTTCATCGCCTACCCCAACTTCGGCATCTATCTCGAGTGGAACAAGTCGTTCATCTACACCACCTCAGCCGCTTACTTTGCGACCCGGCTTGCTGGCGCGGAGCCCTACCTGAAGGGCACCCCGGAACAGGGCCTGACCAACGACCAGATGAAAGAGCTTCAGACCAAGCTCGACACCCTCGGTCATGATGTCGGCGCGATCGACGGCATTCTCGGTTCGGGCACGCGCATAGCCATCCAGAAGCAGCAGCAGCGATTGGGCATGCCTGCCGACGGCTGGGCAACGCCAGCCCTGCTCGGCGCACTCTGATAACAGGCTGAAATCTGCTGCTGAAGCCGGGCCATTGGCCCGGCTTTTCAGTCCCCGGATTTCCCTCATGTTTTCAGGAGGTTCGGGCACGCCCTGATCTTGCCGCAGCGGTAAACGCCCCATTCGCCGGATTTTACACTTCGTTAAAATCTGTGAATAATTTTGCACCCAGGTTTTCTATTGAATTTCAGATGCTTGGCGTCTTCAGTGTCGCAGAGATGTGACATTTTCGCCGCACCGCAGCATAAAATGTGCTTTTCAAGCGTCGTTTTCCCGACATATTATCCGGCTGTTAACGCGAGGAGACAGACATGGGACTCACACGATCCTTGAATGTCCTTTTGATCGGTGCGGCGTTTTTATTTGTGTTGTCGATGCTTTTCATCTGACCTGCCTGCCGCCCGAAATGGACTATGCCGAGACTCCTGAGTAGCGAACATCTCTGCGGAATTAAAAAAGCGCATGCCTTGAGAGCATGCGCTTTTTTAACGTCTGGAGTGTCCTGAAAGACCCGGCAGGCCTATGCGGCGGCCCCGGCCTTTTTCGTCGCCTCGCGCTTGAAGCCAAGATTAGTCAGAACCGCCGATACCAGCGGCGCGCGGTTCATCGTATAGAGATGAAAATCCTCGATCCCCCGGCGGGCAAGATCTTCGATCTGCTCCGCGGCGACCTCGGCAGCAACTTTCGCCCGCTCTTCCGGCTTGTCGTCGAAGCCCGCGAAGCGCTCGTCGAGAAATTGCGGAACGACGGTGCCGCAGGCGCCGGCGAAGCGCTTCAGCTGCGTCAGGTTCTGGATCGGCATGATACCCGGAACGATAGGGATGCGAATGCCGGCCGCGCGGACCTTTTCGAGGTACCGCTCGAAATTGTCGTTGTCGAAGAAGAACTGCGTCAGTGCGCGATCGGCACCGTTGTCCGCCTTGCGCTTCAGCATCTCGATGTCAGCGGCAGTGTCGCGGCTTTCGGGATGCTTTTCCGGATAGGCGGAAACCGAAATCTCGAAGTCGCCGATATCGCGCAACCCAGCAACAAGCTCAGCCGCATTGGCATAGCCGCCCGGATGCGGTTGATAAGGCGCACCGACGCCACCAGGCGCATCGCCGCGCAGTGCGACGAAATGCTTGACCCCAACATTCCGGAAGCTTTCGATGACGCTATGCGTCTCTTCCTTCGTCGCACCGACACAGGTCAGGTGCGAAGCGGTAGCAAGCGGCGTCGCCGAAAGGAACCGCGAGACCGTCGCCAATGTCGGCGCCTTGGTGGTGCCACCCGCGCCGTAGGTCACAGATACGAAGTCAGGGTTCCAGTCCTGCAGCTCGTTGACCGTATTCCACAGCTGGCCTTCCATCTCCTCCGACTTCGGTGGGAAGAACTCGAAGGAAATGCCGATCCTGCGGCGCGCGTCGGTGTTCGAAGCCATGTTTACTCTCTCCCGGCAAATGTGGGTACGGCGCTGTCGCTCTCGATGGAAGCCATCAAGCGCCTCGGGTCGCGGGCGAGCCAGATAGTGACTGTCAGCCCCTGCCCGCCTTGATGCCCCGGATGAAGATCGACGACCTGCTCGACGTCGAGCCCGGCCTTGCGCAGCCAGTCGGACATCGACTGATGCGAAAAACCGAGACGGACATGCGCGTGCTCGTCGCGAAGATATTCCAGCGTATGCGGCGCCAGATCGATCACGACCAGCCGCCCACCGGGCCGCAACATACGCGCCGCCTCGCCGATGGCGATTTCGGGCTGGTCGAAAAAATGAAGAACCTGATGGATCGTGACCAGATCGAAATCCTGCGCCTCGAACGGAAGGTTCAGGATGTCGGCATGACGAACCGAGGCCTTGTTAATGCCTGACTTATCGAGGTTGGCGCGCGCCACGCTCAGCATGTCACGGCTGGCATCGACACCGATTGCGCGGCGATAGATACCCGAAAGCAGCTCGAGGATGCGGCCGGTACCGGTACCGAGGTCCAGCAGCGAGTCGATCGGCTGGTTGCCGACCAAGCGGATAACCGCGGCATCGACCTCCTCGTCGGCCGCATGCAGCCGGCGCAATTCGTCCCACTCGGCGGCGTTGCGACTGAAATAGGCTTGCGCACGCTCGGCACGCTGGCGCTTGACGGCAGCGAGCCGCTCGCCGTCGCGCTGGATGACCGGGTCGTTCTCCGAGGCGTGCGTCAGCAGGCTCCGGACGAATGCGACCGCCTTGCCCTCCTGACGCAGTCGGAAATAGGCCCAGGCGCCTTCCTGATAACGATCGATGAGGTCAGCCTCACCAAGCAGCTTCAGGTGGCGGGAGATGCGCGGTTGGGATTGGCCGAGAATTTCGGTAAGATCGGTCACCGTCAGATCGCCGGCGGCGAGAAGCGAAAGCAGACGAAGGCGCGTCGGCTCTCCGGCCGCCCTCAAGACGTCCACCAACGCATCCAATCCCAGTCTGATAGGCTCACCCATACTCGATCCAATCAACATATAAAGATATCTTTATGTGAATTGCATTGGGCTGGCAAGCAGCAATTCCACCCATTCACGAAATTCGCTGCGCAAATAGCGACATAGGGCACCCCACAAAAAAGCCCCGGCGAACCGGGGCTTTTGTCGTCATCCCTAGAATGCAGGAATTAGCGCGTCAGGCGCTTGTAAGCCTGGCTGCCCGGGTTCAGCGCGTCGGCACCGAGGCGGCGAACCTTGTCTTCCTCGTAGTCTTCGAAGTTACCTTCGAACCATTCGACATGGCCATCGCCTTCGAAAGCGAGGATGTGCGTCGCCAGACGATCGAGGAACATGCGATCGTGGCTGATGATGATGGCGCAGCCGGCGAAGGCTTCGAGCGCGCTTTCAAGCGCACCGAGCGTTTCCGTATCGAGGTCGTTGGTCGGTTCGTCGAGCAGGAGAACGTTGCCGCCCGCCTTCAGCATCTTGGCGAGGTGAACGCGGTTGCGCTGACCACCCGAGAGGTTGCCGACCTTCTGCTGCTGGTCGCCACCCTTGAAGTTGAAGGCGCCGCAATAAGCACGGCTGTTCATATCGAACTTGCCGAGCTTGATGACTTCGGCGCCACCGGAGATTTCTTCCCAGACGGTCTTGTTGCCGTCGAGCGCATCGCGGCTCTGGTCGACGTAGCCGAGATGAACCGTTTCACCGATGCGGATCGAGCCCGCGTCCGGCTTTTCCTGGCCGGTGATCATCTTGAACAGCGTCGACTTGCCGGCGCCGTTCGGGCCGATGATGCCGACGATACCGCCCGGCGGCAGCTTGATCGTGAGATCGTTGATCAGCGTGCGGCCTTCGAAGCCCTTGTTGATACCATCAAGCTCGATGACAACCTGACCGAGACGCTCGGACACGGGAATAATGATCTGCGCGTCGCCGGGCCGGATGTTCTCGGCCGCATCCACCAGCTGTTCGTAGGCCTTGATACGGGCCTTAGACTTTGCCTGACGGGCCTTCGGGCTGGAGGCGATCCATTCCTGTTCGCGCGACAGCGCCTTCTGGCGGCCGGCTTCTTCGCGGCTCTCCTGCTGCATGCGCTTGGCCTTCGCCTGCAGGTAAGCGG
Source organism: Rhizobium sp. AC44/96 (assembly GCF_001692185.1). Classification (NCBI taxonomy): domain Bacteria; kingdom Pseudomonadati; phylum Pseudomonadota; class Alphaproteobacteria; order Hyphomicrobiales; family Rhizobiaceae; genus Rhizobium; species Rhizobium sp. AC44/96. The sequence goes on along the minus strand of NZ_LXKO01000035.1, from coordinate 199,076 downwards.
AATAGTTGCCTTCGTAAGGAATGCCACGGCCGCGGTCGAGCTCGAGGATCCAGCCGGTGACGTTGTCGAGGAAGTAGCGATCGTGGGTGATCATCATCACGGCGCCCGGGTAATCGCGCAGGTGCTTTTCCAGCCAGGCGATCGTTTCGGCGTCGAGGTGGTTGGTCGGTTCGTCGAGCAGCAGCAGGTCCGGCTGTGACAGAAGCAGGCGGCAGAGCGCGATACGGCGACGCTCACCACCCGACAGGTTGTCGACGGCGGAATCCTTCGGCGGGCAGCGCAGCGCTTCCATCGCCATTTCGACCTGCTGTTCAAGATCCCAGAGGTTCTGGCTGTCGATGATGTCCTGGAGCTTCGCGCCTTCGTCCGCCGTCTCGTCGGAATAGTTCATCATCAGTTCGTTGTAACGGTCGAGCACCGCCTGCTTGTCGGCAACGCCTTCCATGACGTTTTCGAAAGCGGTCTTCGCAGGATCGAGCTTCGGCTCCTGCTCGAGGTAGCCAACGGTCGCACCTTCGGCGAGCCAGGCTTCCCCGGTGAATTCCTTGTCCTGGCCGGCAATGATGCGCAGCACGGTCGACTTACCGGCGCCGTTCGGGCCCAGGATACCGATCTTGGCGTCGGGGTAGAACGACAGGTTGACGTTCTCGAGGATTTTCTTAGCGCCGTAGGACTTGTTCAGTCCCGACATGTGGTAGATGAACTGACGTGCCATCGGTAATTCTGCTCCGGGGGAAATTGGTTTGCCGCTATGTAGGCGAATTGGCGCCCGGGAGCAACGCGGTAGAGGCAAAATCCAAGCGCTTTGTCGCAGATGGCCTGCGGGAAACGGCTGAAGATCACCTCAGCCTATCGTAGCGCGGCATGATCAATCCGGAAAAGCTGGAAATTGCTGGGTGTTGGAGAAACCACCCGCTCTAGCCCCGGCCAGTCATCACCACCCGCGAGCGCGGCATAAAGAGGCGCCTGTGCGGGATCGGCTTTAAGTGGGAAGCGGCAGACGGCGACATAGTCGAAAGGTGCGAGTGCCTCCCGACGCAGCTGCGGATCCGAGGTCATGAACACGTCGAACATGCGCTTCATCCCGGGCGACGCGCGATGGAACGGTATCGCACCAACCGAAAAGCCCGATGGAGCAGCGAAGATCACGGGTAGCGCAATCCCCTGCGGCACGGCAACGCGCCCCGGAGGGACGGTTTGAAGCACCGAGAAATCCTGTTGCGGACATTCACTCGCCGCCATGTAGTCGACGGCATCGAACTCATGCTCGAGCGGCGGCAGCAAGACGAAGAAAAGGCAAAGCGCGCCTGCAATCATGGCCGCAACCATTGTGGGGATCCGATAGGCCTTCTCGAACCCCGGAGGCCTCATGGTCATCATTGCGACGACGGCAGGCAGGAAAACCGGCATAAGCGCTATCGGGAAGCGAATGTTTCGCGTCACGAAGGCCGTCAGGATGAGCGCGCTCATTACCATAAGATAGGCAATCACCGGGCCGAACGACTTCTCTCTCATTCTAAACCGGAGCAGCGGAACGACATATGCCGCAAAGGCAGCCGTCAATGCGACGAGCATGAGCAGATCGTATTGGCCGTTTTCGTAGAAGTACCGAATGCTCTTTTCCTGCCAGATTCGATTGAACCAGAGCTCACGCGACAGTGGATCGATGATGCCGTAGGGTCCCGACATGCAGGACGGGAAAAGGAAGGCCGCACCGACCAGAAGAGCAACGCCGGGAAGCGCCAGCGCGAGGAGCCGGGCGAACGGCCCCGTGCGCTCATTCTGGATGAACGCACACACGCCGAGTATCGTGGAAAATCCACATAGCAGCAGGATATACGGAGCAGAGAAAGCGTCGCATTGCGTCGAAACCGCACCGGACGGGCCGATGAACGCCATTGCCGAAAGAAGCGTGACGGTCGCCATCGAAACGGACGCAGCAACGATGACCGTGCGCACCTGGGCAACATTTCCGAGATAGCAAAGAACGAGTCCGCCATAGGCAACCGCGACAAATGGCAAGCACTCAAGGCCGATTACCGTCGAGATTGCGGCCCCCGCGCCGATCATTAGGCCCCCTGTCCGCCCCCAGCGGACAAGTCCTGCCACGATCATCATAAGGGCGACAATCTGAACGTTGTGGTGATCGATGCGCCCAGGTGAAAACTCCAGCACGCCCATGCTCATGAGAATGGTCATGAGTATGAGCGACAGAATAAGAGCCGTCTCCGTCAACGCGAACCCGGCCATCAGGCGGCGCGCCGTCGATGCAACCAGCAGGCTGAAAACCGCCAGCAGCATCGGCGGCCAGACGTGGAAGGCAACAGTAAGCGCTTGTGCGGTCGGCAGGAATAATTGCAGCAGCCAGGCAATCGCCACATAGGGAAGATCGACCAAACGGGACCAAGGCGAGACGTAAACCGCAGGCATTGAGATGAATGGCAGCGAAAGATCGAACCAATGGCCTTGTGGCGACATCAAGTGGCGGATCTGGAGCTCGCGCAACTGGTCGTCGACATCGCCAACAAACCTGATGCCATCGGTAAGATCGACCACCAGCATCGCCAGCGCGGTCGCGTAGACCACGATGAACATCCGCCACAATGGCGTTTCTCGTACGGCACTCTCGTTGCTTTCAGATGCAACTATGTCGGACATTGATCGTCACTCGAGCTGTTGGGTCGCCGCCAGCCCGAGATGATATGTGTCAAAAATTGAGATTATCCTACACTTCAAAAACCCGCGGCGTCGACGACACCTTCGTCGCAGCCGAACGACGTTTTGCCAGCGCCCTGGATCAGATCGCCCAGGGCCGCGCCATCACTGGTCGCCTCCTCGGAAAGCCCGATGGTCAGCTCGCTGATGACACGATCGCGCCCTGCCCTTCGGCAGCTCATTTTCACGCGGTCGCCGGCGCCCGGACCAAAGCTCTTGTCGAATGCAGCCTTGATCTCGGGGGCTGTCAGCGTCTTTCCGATCCGTGAGACAAAGAGATCGCGGACGGCCGAAGCATTCAGTTCGCCAACCAGGCGTACAGCCGTGCCGAAATAGGCGTCGGCGCTCATCTTCGTGCAGGTGCCGTGTTTCAGCCATTCGTGCCGTTCGAGCCCAGACTGTGTGCCCGGCATGACCTTGTCGAGGTCCGCCTTGCCCTGGGCGGAAAGCGTCACTTCAGGCAGCTCGTTCCAGTCGCCCTCCTTATCGGCGGTGCGCAGTGCGCCGGAAACGCCGCAATAGTTGTCCCGCATCGGCCAGAGGCCGTGCAGCGAAAAGTGCGTCGCATCCAAGCGGTCGCCGGTCTGGCTGCCGCACTCCGCCTTGCGTTGATTGGTTTCGCAAAACGCCGGCTGCCAGCTCGCGGCGAGAATATACCGCGTGTGTCCGCGGCCTAGCTCCTGTGCCGTGGCCCCGCCGGCGGCGGTTATCATGGCAAGAAAAACAGACGCGCATGCCCTGAAATTGCTCATCTCGACCCCCAGGAACAATCCATGAACAGATAAGCACGTCATCTCGGGTTTCGCAACCCTTCGTGGATGACCGCCAAATTCCCATCGGATAGGCATCCCGGTCTGTTGCTTTTGCCGTCCGATCTGGTCAGTTCCAGCGACGGAGGAAACAATGTTCGCAGAAACACAGCGCGTCGCAACGACGGGGGCGTCGCTTGCATTTCACTATGAACCGGCGGCAGGACATGAGCGTGGCGTCATCCTGATCTGCCACGGCCTGGCAGAACACTCCAGGCGCTATGCCGGATTTGCGCAGACCATGGCCGCGCGCGGCTATCATGTCTATGCCCACGATCATCGCGGCCACGGAGAGACGACGGCGCCGGATGCGCCGATCGGCCGCTTTGCCCGCCGCGACGGCGTGCGGCAAGTCATCGACGATGTTGCAGCGATGCGCGACCATGCGGCCCGGCTGCATCCGGGACTTCCCATCGTGCTCTTCGGTCATTCGATGGGTGGCCTGATCGCGCTCAATGCAGCGGTGACCTATCCCGGCAAGTTCGATGCGCTTGCCATCTGGAACTCCAATTTCAATCCTGGGCTGGCCGGACGCGCGGCCCAGGCGATCCTGCTTACGGAACGCGCACTGAAGGGCTCGGATGTTCCGAGCACCCTGCTTCCAAAACTCACCTTCACCACATGGGGCAAGTCGATTGCCGACCACCGGACCGATTTCGACTGGCTGTCGCGAGATCCAGCCCAGGTCGACAAATACATCGCCGATCCGCTGTGTGGTTTCGACGCATCCGTGTCGCTATGGCTGGACATCTTCGAACTGACCTTCCGGGCACCGCAGGCATCGCATCTGGCAAACGTGCCGAAACAGTTGCCCATCCATCTGGTCGGCGGCGGTCGGGACCCGGCAACAGACAACGGAAAAGCCGTCACATGGCTGTCAAACCATTTGAAAGCGGCCGGCTTCTCTCGTATCACCACGCAGATATATCAGGATATGCGCCACGAGACCCTCAATGAGATCGGTGCGGATGCAGCGATGGCTGCTTTCGCCGACTGGTGTGACGGAGCGCTCGCCAAGGCGTGAAAGAGGACCCGAAATGAGCAATAGCAACGCCAGCCGATCCATGTCCGCCTCCTCCGAGGTGATGTTGGGGATCGTGCTGATGTCTCTGTCGGTCCTGATCTCGCCGATCATCGATATCTTCTCGAAGCTTGCCATTGCCACGGTTCCTTCCGCGCAAATCACCGCCGCGCGATTTGCCGTACAGGCCCTCTGCATGCTGCCCATCGTGTTGTGGCGAAACAACCTGACGAATATCACCTGGAAGCAGAGCTTTTTTCACGCGATCCGCGGCGCCATCATTACGGTATCGATGATCTCCTTCGTGACGACGTTGAAGTACATGGCCGTTGCTGACGCGATCGCGATCTTCTTCGTCGAGCCCATCATCCTCACTATCCTCAGCAGCATCTTCCTGAAAGAAACGATCGGCTGGCGGCGCTACACCGCCTGCGGCGTCGGCTTCTTCGGTGCGGTGCTCATCATCCAGCCCAGCTTCGAGGAGGTAGGCTATGTAGCGCTGCTTCCGATCGTAAGCGCTCTCTGCATCGCCATCTATGCCATGATGAACCGGGCCCTTGCGCAGCGCGAGGATCCCTGGCTGATGCAGTTTCATATGGGTCTGTGGGGCCTGCTGATCTGCGCCGTGCTTTTGTATTTCGGCCACGGCAGCGGTTCTGATGTCCTTGATCCTGTCATGCCGGACAGCCGCGGCTTCCTGTACCTTCTCGGTGTCGGCGTCTCCGCGGCGATTGCCGGCATTCTGGGCGTCTACGCCTATCGCTCCGCGCCGGCCTCCACCCTCGCCCCGCTGCAGTATTTCGAGATCGTCTCTGCCACCATTTTCGCCTGGCTCGTCTTCGGCGACTTCCCGGATGCGGTCAAATGGCTCGGCATATCAATCATCATGGGGTCGGGCTTCTACATCATCTGGCGCGAGCGGCGCTTTGCATCGAAACCCGTATCCGATACATCTCAATCGACACGGGCACCTTGATCTGATCGTGGGAGGAACATGACGGAGACCCAGCTTAGCAACGCACCGCTTGCGGGCATTCGCGTCATCGAACTCGCCCGCGTGCTCGCCGGACCTTGGGCAGGCCAGATGCTGGCCGATCTCGGCGCCGACGTCATCAAGGTGGAAAATCCCGATGGCGGCGATGATACCCGCCAATGGGGGCCGCCCTTCGTCGAGAGCGCCGATGGCGAGAACCTCTCCGCCGCCTACTATCACTCCGCCAATCGCGGCAAGCGCTCGATCACGGCAGACCTGAAAAGCGAAGACGGACAGTCCCTCGTTCGCCGCCTCGTGGCAACGGCCGATGTCCTCATCGAGAATTTCAAGGTTGGCGGGCTCGTGAAATACGGCCTGGATTACGAGAGCTTGCGGAAGATCAATCCGAAGCTGGTCTATTGCTCCATCACCGGCTTCGGCCAGACGGGCCCTTACGCCGGACTGGCGGGCTATGACTATATCGTCCAGGGCATGTCGGGCTTCATGTCGATCACCGGCGAGCCGGACGGACAGCCGATGAAGGCCGGCGTTGCGATCGCCGATATCTTCACGGGAATCTATGCCGTCTCGGCCATAGAGGCAGCCCTCATCCATGCCTTGAAGACCGGCCAGGGTCAGCTTGTCGACATGGCCTTGCTCGACGTCCAGTCCGCCGTGCTCGCCAACCAGAACATGAACTATCTGGTATCCGGCCGCGCCCCGACCCGGCTGGGAAACGCCCATCCCAACATCTCTCCCTACGAGGTGGTGCCGACGGCAGACGGCTATCTCATTCTCGCTGTTGGAAATGACGGCCAGTTCCGCCGCCTGTGCACGATCCTCGGCCTTGACGAAGTGGCCGACGACGCGCGCTTCGCCACCAACAAAGCCCGGATCGCGCATCGCGACGAGGTCCGCCGGCTGGTGACGACCGAAACGCTGAAGTGGCCGAAGGCCGATCTGCTGAAGGCCTGCGAGGCGAATGCCGTTCCGGCCGGAGCGATCAACACGATCGAGGAAATGTTTGCCGATCCGCAGATCAAGGCGCGCGGCCTGCGTGTCGATCTCGAGGACGCAGCTGGTACTGTCATCCCCGGCGTGAGGACACCGGTGGTCCTGTCGCAGACGCCGTTGCGCTACGAGCGGCCCAGCCCGCGATTGGGAGAGCATCAGGAGGAAGTTCTGGCGGAGCTCGCCGAACTGGAGGGGAAAAAGCCATCATGAAAAGAACCGGCGGGGAACTGATCGTCGAGGCCTTGAAAGCGAATGGGGTGAAACGCCTCTCTTGTGTGCCCGGCGAGAGTTTTCTCGCTGTTCTCGATGCGCTTCATGACAGCGACATCGACGTGGTCGTCTGCCGCCAAGAGGGCGGTGCCGCGATGATGGCCGATGCCTGGGGACGCCTCACCGGCGAGCCCGGGATCTGCATGGTCACGCGCGGCCCCGGCGCAACCAACGCCTCCGCCGGCCTGCACATCGCCAGGCAGGATTCCATTCCGATGATCCTGTTCATCGGCCAGGTCCAGCGCGATGCACGTGAACGCGAAGCCTTTCAGGAGGTGGAATACCGCCGCGCCTTCACCGAATTCGCCAAGTGGGTAGGCGAAATCGACGATGCTGCACGCATTCCCGAATTCGTTACCCGCGCCTTTGCGATCGCGACCTCCGGGCGGCCCGGTCCGGTCGTCTTGTCACTGCCCGAAGACATGTTGCGCGAAGAGGTCGAAGCGCCACGCGCCAAGCGCTATGCCCGCGTCGAGGCTCATCCCGGCAGCAGCCAGATCGACGACCTCTATCTTCGCCTTCTCAAAGCCGAGCGGCCGATGGTCATTCTCGGCGGCACGCGTTGGGATGCCGATGCCGTTGCCGACTTCCAGACCTTCGCCGAGCGCTTCAAGCTGCCCGTCGGCTGCTCCTTCCGCAGGCAGATGCTCTTCGACCATCTGCATCCAAGCTATGCCGGAGATGTCGGGATCGGCATCAACCCCGAGCTCGCAAGAGAGATCAAGGAAAGCGACCTGCTGATCCTCATCGGCAGCCGCATGTCGGAAATGCCGTCGTCAGGCTACACGCTGCTCGACATCCCCTACCCGCAGCAGCAGCTTGTCCACATTTATCCCGATGCATCAGAGCTGGGACGCCTTTACCGACCGGACCTCGCCATCTGCGCGAGCCCGCAGGATTTCGTGGGGGCCCTGGCCGACCTGGAAGCACCGGCGGAGGCGCATTGGGCCGAGCGGACCGAGCGCATGCATCAGGCCTACCTCACCTGGTCGAAGCCGCCGCAGACCGGCCCCGGCGACGTCCAGATGGGACCTATCATGGCGTGGATCGAGGAAAACACGCGGCCCGATACGATCTTCACCAATGGCGCCGGCAACTATGCGACCTGGGTCCACCGCTTCCACCGGTTCCGGCAGTTCAACACGCAGGCCGCTCCCACCTCCGGCTCGATGGGCTACGGGTTGCCTGCAGCCGTTGCAGCCAAGCGCCTCTTCCCCGACCGCGAAGTGATCTGCTTTGCCGGCGATGGCTGCTTCATGATGCACGGGCAGGAATTCGCCACTGCGGTGCGCTACGGACTGCCCATCATCGTTGTTGTCGTCAACAACGGCATCTACGGCACGATCCGCATGCACCAGGAGCGGGAATACCCCGGCCGGGTCAGCGGAACAGATCTCACCAACCCTGACTTCGCGGCGCTTGCCCGCGCCTATGGCGGACATGGAGAGACGGTAGCGAAGACGGACGAGTTCGCCCCAGCGTTCGAGCGGGCACGAGCGAGCGGCAAGCCGTCGATCATCGAGATCAAGCTCGATCCGGAAGCGATCACGCCGACGCGAACGCTGTCAGAAATTGCGCAAACAAAAAGCCGGTGAGCGGCTGAACGCCCACCGGCCTCAGGAATCGAAAAGACGACGATCTTAGATCGCGGCCGTAACGATGAACTCGACCTTGTACTTCGGAGCAGCGAGCTTGGCTTCGCTGGTGGCGCGTGCCGGCGTGTTTGCCGGATCGACCCAGGCTTCCCAGGCAGCGTTCATTTCAGCGAAATCCGAGATGTCGGAGAGATAGATCAGCGTCTGCAGGATCTTCGACTTGTCGGAACCGGCAGCGGCCAGCAGGCGATCGACTTCGCCCAGAGCGTCCTTGCACTGTTCGGTCACGGTGGCGCCTTCGCCAACCTGGCCAGCGAGATAAACGGTGTTGCCGTGGATGACTGCGCCGCTCATGCGGGCGCCGGCGTCGATGCGCTTGATGCTCATGATGTTCTCCTTGTTATGAAATGAAAGGCGCCGCACGAGAGGCGGCGCCGAATGGGCTGCTCAGCTCAGGACTAAGCGCGAATGTGATGTGTCTTCTGGTAGATCGCTGTCGAGCGTGCGCCGGAGCGGCAATAGCCGAGCATCGGACGCGGGAATTCGTCGAGCGCGTCAACCATGCCGGCCACGGCTTCTTCCGTCACACCCATCGGGCCGACCGGAACATGCGCGATCTCGATGCCGAGTTCCTTCGCACGTGCTTCGATCACGGCAAACGGCGTCTGGTCCATGCTCTCCTGGTCCGGACGATGGCAAACGATCGACTTGAAGCCCAAAGCCTTGATCTGATCGAGGTCCTCGACCGTGATCTGTCCCGACACCGAATATTCGTCGTCGATCTGGCGAATGTCCATCGTAAATCCTCCTGAAATCGTGGGCTGAATGACTACGCCGCCCGTTGCCCAGCGTCAACCACGCATCGCCTACACAAAAGCGAAGCTGAGCCCATAATTGCGGCTCTCGCCCGGCTTGAGCGTCACGAACTCGCCCGCTGCTTCAAGCTCCGAGCGCGGCACCCAGCGATGCGACACCGGCTCGATGCCAAGCACGTCGGCGGGGGCCGTCTGATTTCGCCAAACCTGCAGGTGCGGCAGGGTATCGGCCATCACCCGAACCCGCAGCGTCTTGCCACCGATGGCGGCGATCGGCCCGAGCCGGATTTCGGACAGACCATTGTCGGTCGCAGGGGCCTCGACGCAGAATATGTCGCCGCCTTCTTTGCCGAACTTCCAAGGGAATCCGCCACCGTCGAGCATTTTCCCTTCAAGCCGCGTCCCCGCGTCGAACCATTTCCCGCCGATGTTCATGTGGTACATCAGGAATGTCGGGACAGTCTGGTCGCTGGTGTTGATCACCGTGTCCCTGAGATGGGTCTCGCCGGTACTGCCATCCATGAACCAGTGCCGCTCGATGCGCGCCGGCAGTCCTTCCACGGTTGTAATGTCGATATCAGCGCGGCACTCGGCGTTGCCGTTCTCGAACTTCGTCCAGAGTATTTTGGCCGCGTGCCCGGCGGCCGAACCGTGCAAGGGAAACACCAAACCATCGGTGCGACCGGGGATCGGATCGCGATGGCGAATGTGGTCAGGCCCGCAGGTAAACAGGAAACCTTCGACGGAATGCGAGATGCGTGCATCGCCATCATCCGGGACCGCCTTCTTCGGTGCGATATCGACGCCACCGACAACGCAGCCACCGATATCCATCAGCGAGGTTTCGTCCAGCATCAGGCGCGGTCCGCTGGCGGCGGCAAATTCCATCATGATCTCATCTCCCCATTCATGAACCGCCGTAGCGTTAGGTTCTGCGCGGCATTTCGTCAATCTTCACGAACCGTAGAGCGAGCGGGAATTTCATTGGAACGGATGGCGATCTCAAATGTTTATCACTAAAGGGAAAATCACGATTTTTTTATCTTTTGTTCAGCACGATTTCATAAATTCCACACTAGCGTCAAAATTCGCAGGTGTGTGTCGGCCAAGTCACTGAGGGATACGAAGACGTGAATCGCTTTCTGAAATCGACATTGCATGGGGCAATCATCGTGGTGGGTTTTGCCGCGGCAGCCCCGGATGCGGGCGCGCAGCAATTCTACAACCGCCGCCCGAGCGTCGTTTTCGTCACCCCCGAGGGTGAGATTCTCGACTATGTGCCGGCCGGTACCGGCTATGCGCGAGACCGCCGCGGCAACCGTGTCCTCGTCGATCCCTACGGCAACATCATCGCAACGGAAGCGCGCGCGCGCAATTACTTCCCGCGCCCGCCGGTTCGCGAGGCTGAAAGCAACGACCCTTATTACGGCAATGGCGATGTCTACGGCGATACCCGTTATGCCGAGCGCGGCGCAGTCACGGGCTCGATCCCGCGCGACGCCTCGATCGACCGGCAACCGCTGGACGACCAGCCCTACCCACAGAGCGGCGACTACGCCTCGATCGAACCGGATCAGCAGAATCCGGAGATCACGCAGCCAAAGCCGCAGGCCGAACCGGTAATCACGCTCAAGAACAAGTCGAAGTCCGAAATCGTGGCGCTTCAGGTCTTCCTCGATCGCGCCGGCGTTTCCCCGGGCGCAATCGACGGGCACATGGGCTCGAACGTCACCAAGGCAATCTATGCCTACCAGGAGATGACGGGCGAAACGCTCGATCCGAACAACACCGACGCGATCCTCGAGCAGCTCCGCATGTCCGGTGGCCTGCCGCTGGTCAGCTACACCATCACGCAGTCTGATGCAGCCGGACCTTATGTTGCTGAAATCCCGGAAGACTATGCCCACAAGGCGGCACTTTCGTCGCTTGGCTTCACCTCCACGACCGAGGCGCTGGCCGAACGCTTCCATATGGACGAAGGCTTCCTGAAGGAAATCAATCCCGGCGCCGACTTCACGCTGCCTGGCACGATCATCAAGGTCGTCAACCCCGGCGAAGCGAAGACCGGCGCGGTTACGCGCATCATCGCCGACAAGGGCAAGAAGCAGGTCTTTGCTTATGACGCTTCAGGCGGCCTGATCGCCGCCTATCCCGCCTCGATCGGCTCAACCGACACCCCCTCGCCCTCCGGCACGGTGACGGTCGAGCGTGTCGCCTTCAATCCTGGCTACACCTACAATCCGAAGATCAACTTCCAGCAGGGCGCCAACGACAAGATCCTCAACATTCCGCCGGGCCCGAACGGTCCCGTCGGCACGGTCTGGATGGCACTCTCGAAGCCGACCTACGGCATTCACGGCACGCCGGAGCCTTCCAAGATCGGCCGCACCCAAAGTCACGGCTGTATCCGCCTGACCAACTGGGACGCGACCGAGCTGGCAAAGATGGTCAAGCCCGGCGTCACCGTCGAATTCGTCGACTGACGTTCAGCGGGGCTCCCGGGCAGACCTTCCCCCACCAACAAAAATGCGCCCCAGCGGACTGGAGCGCATGTTCATTTCCCGAAGCGATCGGATTAAGCCGCAGAACGGATCAGCGGGCCGGTCATACGCGCAGCGGCAGGGAGACGGACCGGCAACTTGCGCATGATCTCTTCGGCGAAACACTGGGCATTCTCGCGTGCCCGGTCGAGGTTGCTGACGCGAGCCGGATCCATCGAATGCAGCGTGCCGCCACAATCGAAAATATCGCGGAACGCGGAGCGCTCGATGATCGCGGTATCGAGAACCGGCACCTGACGCTCGCTGAGCAGTGACTTCACCAGCGACAGCGCACGCGTCGTGACCATCGAGTTGACGCGTGTCAGCACGACCGAATGGCCGATCTTGATCCCCGCCTTCTCGTCAAGATACTGGAGCAGTTCCAACACCTGCGCACCGCCGCGCGCATCCATCGCACAGCCCTGGATCGGGATAAGGACGTGGTCGGACAGGCCGATCGCCGTTGCCAGCAGCGGATTGCGCGCACCCGGCAGGTCGACGATGAAATAGTCGGTGTTCTGCTTGTTCTCGGAAATGTGCTGCGGCAGCGATGCCGAAGTCACGAAGTCGATGACCGAGACATTGTGCACGTGGCCTGAAACTTCGTGCCAACGGGAAATCCAATGCTGCGGATCTGCATCGAGGATGGTGACGCGATAACCCTTGCGGGCAAGTTCGGTGGCAAGAAGAAGCACGGCCGTGGTCTTGCCGGCGCCGCCCTTGGTGTTTGCAAAAGTAATCACAGGCATGTCTGGTCCTCGAAGGGAAATTGCACGAGCTGGATATCGCTCTGTTGCGCACTTTCGGATGCATCGTGCGGTTAATGCATCCTTTCCAATCATGGTTAACAATACCTAAACACCGCGACCGAAAATTGCGGCGACCATTTCTCGCATCCCAGGAACGCCGGATCAAAAGCAGGCGAGCGGGCAACAAAAAAGCCCGGAAAGCCAGTGCTTTCCGGGCCAGGTTCAGGTCCGCCTTTTGTCTCAGAAGCAATCCTTGAAAAGCGCCTTGGTGTTCTCAAGTGTTAACGCGACGGGGTTTCCGCCGGCGCTCGGGTCCTCGATCGCCATCGCAGAAAGCTCATCGATGCGATCCGGGGTGATTCCCATAGCCGACAGATTCTGCGGTACGCCGAGTTCGGCACGCAGCTGCAGCACATAGTCATAGAAGCCATCAAAGCCGCCGGAGATGCCGAGATAAGCCGCCGCACGCGCGATCTTGTCTTCGATCGCCGAACGGTTGAAACGCAGCACAGCCGGCATCACAACGGCGTTCGTCATGCCGTGGTGCGTGTTGTAGACGGCGCCGATCGGGTGCGACAGCGCATGGATCGCACCGAGGCCCTTCTGGAACGCAACGGCACCCATGGCTGCGGCCGACATCATGTTGGCGCGAGCTTCGAGATCCGTGCCCTCCTTGTAGGCGCGCGGCAGGTATTCCTTGACGAGACGCATACCCTCGAGCGCGATGCCCGCCGACATCGGATGGTAGAAGGGCGAGGAATAGGCTTCGAGGCAATGCGCGAAGGCATCCATGCCAGTGCCGGCGGTGATGATCTTCGGCATGCCGACCGTCAGTTCCGGATCGGCGATGACGACGCCTGGCAGGAACTTCGGATGGAAGATGATCTTCTTTACATGCGTTTCGGAATTGGTAATGACGCTGGCGCGACCGACTTCCGAGCCGGTGCCTGCCGTCGTCGGCACGGCGACGATCGGCGCGATGCCTTCAATGCTGGCGCGCGTCCACCAGTCACCGATATCCTCGAAGTCCCAGACGGGCCGCGTCTGGCCGGCCATGAAGGCCACGCACTTGCCGAGATCAAGGCCGGAACCGCCGCCGAAGGCAACGACGCCATCGTGGCCACCGTCCTTGAACGCCTTGACGCCGGCGTCGAGGTTCTTGTCGTTCGGGTTCGGATCGACATCGGCGAATATCGCGCGACCGAGACCGGCTTCTTCGAGAATGTCGAGCGCAGTCTGGGTGATCGCCATCGATGCGAGGCCGCGGTCGGTGATCAACAGCGGCTTCTTCATGCCGAGGCTCTTGCAGGCGTCCGCCAGTTCCTTGATGCGGCCCCGGCCGAGCTTGAAGGCGGTCGGATAGCTCCAGTTGGCTGTGATGTTGCTGCTCATGCTGTGACTTTCTTCAGATGGTAGGATTTCGGACGCGTCAGGTTCTGGAAGCCGATGATCGACAGCGAGCCGCCGCGACCGGTTTCCTTGACGCCGGTCCAGCAGAGTGCCGGATCGAGATAGTCTGCGCGGTTCATGAACACGGTGCCGGTTTCGATCTCGCGACCAAGCCGCCCTGCCCGTTCCGCATCCTGCGTCCACAGCGATGCCGTCAGGCCATACTGGCTGTCGTTCATCAGCGCCAGCGCCTCATCGTCGCTCTTCACCTTCATGATGCCGACGGCAGGACCGAAGGTCTCTTCGCGCATGAAGGCCATCGAGTGATCGACGTTGACGAGGATCTGCGGCGCTAGATAGGCGCCGCCATCATCCTGCGGGAACAGCTTGGGATCGACCAGCGCCTTGGCGCCCTTCGAGACGGCATCGGCGATCTGCTCGCGCACGACCTTGGCGAAACGCTTGTTCGCCATCGGACCGAGCGACGTCTCAGGATCGAGCGGATTGCCGAGCTTGTAGTTCGACACCCATGCGACCGACTTCTCGACGAAGCTGTCGTAGAGCGACTCGTGCACATAGATGCGCTCAATGCCGCAGCAGCACTGCCCCGAGTTATACGTCGCGCCGTCCATCAGCGTATCGACCGCCGCATCGAGGTCGGCGTCTTCCATGACATAGCCAGGATCCTTGCCGCCGAGTTCGAGGCCAAGGCCGGTAAAGGTGCCCGCCGCCGCACGCTCCATCGAGCGTCCGCCTTCGACCGAACCGGTGAAGTTCACGAAATTGAAGCTGCCGGCTGCAATCAGCGCCGACGTCGTCTCATGATCGAGAACGATGTTCTGGAACACATCATCAGGAACGCCAGCCTCGACGAAGGCCTGCACCAGCCGCTCGCCGACGAGAAGCGTCTGCGACGCATGCTTCAGCACAACCGTATTGCCCGCCATCAGCGCCGGCGCGATCGTATTGATCGCCGTCATGTAGGGATAGTTCCACGGCGCCACGACGAAGACGACACCATGCGCCTCGCGCTCGATGCGGCGCTCGAACTTGTCGCTTTCTTCAACGACGAGCGGCGCCAGCGCATCGGCTGCGATCGAGGCAACGTAGTTGGAGCGCTCGTTGAAACCCTTGTACTCACCGCCATAGCGGATCGGCCGGCCCATCTGCCAGGCAAGCTCGGGCACGACGACGTCGGACATCTCGTTCAAGCGCGCAACGCCCTTGAGGACGAGCTGCACGCGGTCTTCCAGCGGCCGCTTCGCCCAGGACTTCTGCGCCTTGCGGGCGCGCGCCACCACATCCTTCGCCGCCTCCAGCGACAGCGCCGGACGCTCAGCGTAAACCGATCCATCGATCGGCGAAATGCATTGGATCATTCCCATGATCATCTTCCTATGTTTTCGCGTGCCGAAGCCGGCCGCCGCCTACAGACAATCTCGCAAGATATGGAGATCGTATGACAGGACGTCGTCCGGCCTTTGCTACGCCTATTATGCTCTTTCGAAACCGCGCGCCACTTCCCAGTCGGTGATGCGGCGATCGTATTCTTCCTGCTCCCATTCGGCAGCACGGGTGTAGTGATCGATGACGTCGTCGCCGAAGGCATTCCGCAACATCTTCGATTTGGTCATGGAAACCGTCGCCGCGCGCAGCGTGCGCGGAATCTCGCGAACCTTGCGCGCGCCATAGGCGTCACCGACGAACGGCGCTTCGAGTTCCATCTTGTTCTCGATGCCGTCGATGCCAGCCGCCAGCAGTGCCGCAAAGGCGAGATAGGGGTTGAGGTCGGACCCGCCGACGCGGCACTCGATGCGGATCGCCTTCGTACCATCGCCGCAGAGGCGATAGCCGGCCGTACGGTTGTCCTTGCTCCAGATCGCTTTGGTCGGCGCGAAGGTGCCGGCCATGAAACGCTTGTAGGAGTTGATATAGGGCGCCAGGAAATAGGTGATCTCGCTCGCATGCGCGAGCAGCCCGGCAATGTAGTTTTCCATCAGCGGCGACATGCCGTATTTGCCCTTGTCGTCGGCAAACAACGGTGTCTTGCCATCCGCGCTCCAGAGCGACTGGTGGATATGCGACGAACTGCCGGCGGCGTTGTAGTGCCACTTGGCAAGGAAGGTGATGGCCTTGCCCTTCGACCAGGCGATTTCCTTGCAGCCGTTCTTGATGATCGCGTGCCGGTCCGCCATCGTCAGCGCGTCGGCGTAGCGGACGTTGATCTCTTCCTGGCCGGCGGACGCCTCGCCCTTGGAGTTCTCGACCGGAATGCCGGCGCCCTGAAGACCGGTGCGGATCGCTCGCATGACCTCTTCTTCCTTGGTTGTCTGGAAGATGTGGTAGTCTTCGTTGTAGGCGCTGGCGAGCTTGAGGTTGCGATAGCCGGAGGCGTGCGCCGACTCGTAGGTCTGGTCGAACAGGAAGAACTCGAGCTCGGAGGCCATGAACGCCTTCATGCCCATGTCTTCGAGGCGCTTGACCTGCTTCTTCAGGATGGCGCGCGGCGAGTGGGGCACCTCCTCATGCGTGTGGTGGTCGAGCAGGTCGCAAAGCACCAGCGCCGTCCCTTCAAGCCAGGGAATGCGGCGCAGCGTCGAAAGGTCCGGCTTCATGGTGTAGTCGCCGTAGCCCTTTTCCCAGCTTGTCGCCTTGTATCCGGAGACGGTTTCCATCTCCATGTCGGTGGCGACCAGATAGTTGCAGCTGTGGGTCTCTTTCCAGGCGCTCTCGATGAAATATTCCGCCTGGAAGCGCTTGCCCATCAAGCGACCCTGCATGTCCACCTGGCACGCCAGAACCGTGTCGATGCGGCCGTCGGCAACATCCTGCTTGAGATCGTCGAGAGTATAGATGCTCATATTGAATCCGCCTGAACTTTGAATAGGAAAATCGGGGCAACGAAAGAGCATGCCTTGGCGCGAGGCTGAGGCGCCCGATGCATTTTCGTTGAGCCGGGGGAACGGGGCTGCACAGGGCAGCCCCGCCATTGATATGAAAAGTCTGAAGCTTAGTGTTCGCCAACGGCCTTTTCGGCAGCCGCAATCTCGGCCTGGCGACGTGCCACTTCCTCGCCGATCGGCGGGCCCTTGAAGCGGCGGCTTTCGAAGCCGAACCACACGATCGCGGTCAGCACAAGGAAGCCCACGGTGATGTAGAGCGCCCACTCGTTCGGCGGCTGAACGCCGAGAACGAAGATAAGGATCATCGCGAGGATCGTGAGAACGGAGAAGAGCTTGTACATGCCCTCGCCGATGTTCCACGGACCCATCTTGTCCCACTTCGACGTGCCCCAGGCGAAGAGACCGAGCGTGATCGGGATCGCGAAGGAGAAGAACAGGAAGATGACCGTGCACGAGACGACGATCGTGTAAACCGGCGTATCACCGATAGAGACGAGCGACGAACCCCAGACGAACAGGACCGAAAGGATCGAACCCGTCCAGATCGCAGCCACCGGCGTGCGATACTTCGGGCTGACCTTGGCGAGCGCCTTGGATGCCGGCAGACCGCCGTCACGCGAGAACGCGAAGATCATGCGCGAGACCGAGGTGACCGTCGCAAGACCGCACAGCCACTGGCTGACGAGGATGGCGAAGTAGAGCAGATCCTTGACGACAGGGTTGACCTGGCTGTCCATGGCCCAGAAGAACACGTTCCAGCCCTGCTTGGCGGCATCGTCCATGTTCGGGAGCATCAGGACGAACGAGCACAGCATGATGTAGCCGAAGAGCGCCGACCAGAGAACGGAGGAGACCATGCCGCGCGGAACGGAATGGGCAGCCTTGACCGTTTCTTCCGACGTATGCGCCGACGCGTCATAGCCGGTGATCGTGTAGATTGGCAGCAGCAGACCGAGCAGGAATACCCAGGTGCCCGACGTTGCTGGCCAGACATTGCCGCCAGCTTCGCCGGAATAGTTGGCGAAGGTGAAGAGGCGCGCCAGGTCATAGGACGGTGCTGCCAGCAGGCATACCGCCGAAAGAGCAATCGCCGTTGCGAAGATCAGATAGCCCGAGAAGTCGGTGAGCTTCGCTGTCAGCCCGATCCCCATGTGGTTCACGAGTGCCTGCGCACCGGTGATGATCACCAGGAAGAGAATGCGAACGGTGGTGGTATCCGTCAGACCGAAATAGCCCGTGCCGAAGGAACCCATGAAGAAGTAGTAGGTACCGACGTTGATCGCACCAAGAACGGTGACAAGACCGAGCAGGTTGAACCAGGCGGTCAGCCAGCCGGTGAAGCGGTTACCGAGGATCGAACCCCAGTGGTAGAGACCACCGGCCGTCGGATAGGCGGAGCTGATCTGCGCCATGGCAACGGCAAACACTAGCGAAACGAAGCAACCGACCGGCCAGCCGATGCCGATAGCTGCACCGCCGGCGCCCGCAGTTGCCTGCGCCAGCGAGTTGATACCACCGGAAAGAATGCAAATGATGGAAAATGAAACAGCAAAATTCGAGAACGAGCTCATCCGTCGTTCCAGCTCCTGGGCATAGCCCATGGAGTGCAGGATGTGCACATCCTGCTTTTTGTCGAGTTCCGTATAATCGGACATGACTTCCCCCTGTATAGCGATCAGCCGCGGAATTGCGAATGATCATCCAGTGCCAAAGTGCCCGCGGCGTCTTCGCCTACGGGCGGCGCAGTTAAACTGCTCCCTGGGGTCTTATCGTTGCTATTCAGGCGTCCAGGCTTTGCTGGAGCAGCCCCGTCAGATACCCGGCCATGACCCCTTGACCGGTTTCGTCCGAGATGAGGTCGTTGCGGACCTCGATCATTACATTGCGAAACCCATTCGAAACCCCGTGCAGGATCAGCGTGTGGGTCACGCCGTCGGCCGGGCCGTAGGGTTCGTTGCGTTCGATTTTATAACGGTGCGGGCCGGCTTCGGCGGCCTCGAGCATGCCGTCTGCCAAGCGGCTGTCTTCATCGTGCAGAATACCAATCTCCACGGCACGCGTCTTGCCGTGGTAGATGGGCGTGAAGCTATGGACTGTTGCGATCACGGTCTCCTGCCCCCTCGCCTTGCGGTCGCGAATCAGCGCCCGGATGGCATCGTGGAAAGGAATATACAACGCTTTCGTCCTCGCGTGGCGCTCTTCATCGCCGAGGCGGGCATTGCCCGGAATATCGTAGACTTCGCTCTTCTCGGGCATGGCGCCCGGGGATTCAGGCGGGCGATTGCAATCGTAGATCAGCCGGGAAAACCGCTGATAGACGAGCGTTGCATCCAGAGCCTCGGAAATACCGCGAGCGACCGCCAAGGCACCGGGATCCCAGGCTATATGGCTACGCAGGGCCTCTTCGGAGAGGCCGAGCGTGCCGAAGCGCTCGGGAAGCCGTCGGGAAGCATGTTCGCAAATGACAAGCAGCGGGCTCGGGCCGTTCGGTCGTTCCACCGCGACGCATTCCCCGTCCGCTTTGCTGAGAACCTCGACTTGAGCAGGCACCACAGGCGCACCATCCCGACATTAATAAATTATTTATAGAAAAGAATTCTTCAGGTTCTGAGCCCTGTCAAGCACACTCTGAAAATTTCTTTTCATGACAACAGTTGACATGGATTGTGACAGCGTTGTTAACTTTCAGTGGGAAAGTGGCACAAGACCAATCCCGGGGAGCAAGATCGCGTGACCGCTGCGTCGAAGACAGTTTCGGACGTAATCCATTCGCATTTTGGCGCGCTCACACGTGCCGAAAAGCAGTTGGCTGAAAGTCTGCTGGACAACTACCCCGTCTCCGGACTGGGGAGCATCACGACGATCGCCGAAAATGCCGGCGTATCGACGCCGACAGTCGTGCGCATGGTCCAGAAGCTGGGCTACAAGGGCTATCCTGATTTTCAGGCCCACCTCCACCTGGAGGTCGAGGCCACCATCTCGAACCCGATTGCCAAGCACGATCGCTGGGCAAGCAACGCCCCCGGCACGCATATTCTGAACCGATTTGCCGATGCCATAATGGGCAATCTCCGGCAGACGCTGAGCGGCCTGGATACCGCGACATTCGACAGCGTCGCGGCGCTGCTGTCGGACCGCAAGCGCGGCCTCTATTTCGTCGGAGGCCGCATCACCGGCGCGCTGGCTGAATACTTCTTTACACATATGCAGGTCATTCGCCCGAACACGACATTGCTGTCGTCAAATTCGAGCAGCTGGCCGCAATATGTGCTGAACATGAGCCAGGGCGACCTGTTGATCATCTTCGATATCCGCCGCTACGAGCAAGAGATGGTCAGCCTAGCCACGGCCGCGCGCAAGAGCGGCGCCGAGATCATCCTTTTCACCGACCAATGGAGTTCACCGGCCGCCAAGCTCGCACGCCACACATTTCGCGTGCAGATTGAAGCGCCGTCAGCCTGGGATTCCTCCGTCGTCACTCTTTTCATCGTCGAAGCGCTGATCGAAGCGGTTCAGAACTCGACATGGGATGAAACGAAGGAGCGCATGAAAACCCTGGAAGGCTTGTTCGAACAGACCAAGCTCTTCCGCAAACTCGGTTAGGAGGGAAAAAACGACAGAAAAATGACAACGCGGCAGAAGCGAAGAACGGTGTCGTAAATGAAACATCCCCGCCAACTGCCTGCGATACAAAGAAAAATGAACGTCATTGAACTGTCACGAAAGCTTCACGTAACGTCAGTAACAGCATCGTCGGACACTGAAACCTGAAGGAGAACAACAGTGATCTCTAATATTTATAGACTGCTTTCGCTTTCGACTGCAATTGTTGTGGCTTCAACTGCTATTGCCGCTGCCGAACCCAGCGCCGAACTCATCGCTGCCGCCAAGAAGGAAGGCACGCTGACCACGATCGCGCTTCCGCACGACTGGTGCGGCTACGGCGACGTCATTGCCGGCTTCAAGGCAAAGTACGGCCTGGAAGTCAACGAACTGAACCCGGACGCCGGTTCGGGCGACGAAATCGAAGCGATCAAGGCCAACAAGGGCAACACCGGCCCGCAGGCTCCTGACGTCATCGACGTTGGCCTCTCTTTCGGCCCGTCCGCAAAGGCCGATGGCCTGATCCAGCCCTACAAGGTCTCCACCTGGGATTCCATCCCGGATAGCGCCAAGGATGCCGACGGCTTCTGGTACGGCGACTACTACGGCGTTCTCTCCTTCCTCGTGAACAAGGATCTCGTCAAGGAATCCCCGGCTGACTGGGCAGACCTGAAGAAGAGCGACTATGCCAACACCGTTGCTCTCGCCGGTGATCCGCGTAGCGCGAACCAGGCTGTTCAGGGCGTCTTCGCGTCCGGCCTCTCGGCAGCAGGCGGCGACGTTGCGAAGGCTGGTGAAGAAGGCCTGAAGTTCTTCGCCGAACTCAACAAGAGCGGCAACTTCGTTCCGGTCGTCGGCAAGGCAGCACCGTTTGCTCAGGGCTCGACCCCGATCATCGTCGCCTGGGACTACAACGCCCTCTCCTGGGGTGAAAGCCTGAAGGGCAATCCTCCGTTCGAAGTCGTCGTTCCGAAGACCGGCGTTGTCGCTGGCGTTTACGTCCAGGCGATCTCGGCATTTGCTCCGCATCCGAACGCCGCAAAGCTCTGGATGGAATACCTCTACTCCGACGAAGGTCAGCTTGGCTGGCTGAAGGGCTATTGCCACCCGATCCGCTTCAACGACCTAGCGAAGAACAACAAGATCCCGAAGGACCTTCTTGACAAGCTTCCGCCGGCCGCAGCGTATGAGAAGGCAATCTTCCCGACGCTCGAACAGCAGGCAGCAGCCAAGGAAACCATCACCAAGAACTGGGATTCCGTGGTCGGCGCCAACGTCAAGTAATCTTTGAAACTGCCTCTCCGTCACCAGGCGGAGAGGCATCCCCAGTCAGTTGCCCGATAAGGCTGTCCGTCTATGAGCAGTGTTTCAACCTCCGTGGCCAGTTCCACGCCCCTGATAAATCGCGACAGGGTCATAGACTGGCTCGGCATCGCGCCCTTCATGATTTTCGCGCTGTTGTTCCTGATCATCCCGACGGTTTATCTGGTAGCGGGCGCGTTCCTCACGCCCGAAGGCGACCTGACCCTCAAGAACATTGCCGATCTCTTTACGCCGTCGATCCTCAGCGCCTATTGGATCAGCATCAAGGTGTCGGTTGCGTCTGCCGTTGGCGGCGCGCTGATCGGATTTCTGCTCGCCTGGGCCGCGGTGCTCGGCGGCCTGCCCAACTGGGTCCGCTCCGGGCTCCTGACCTTTTCCGGCGTAGCCTCCAATTTTGCCGGCGTCCCGCTTGCCTTCGCTTTCCTCGCCACGCTCGGTCGCACCGGTCTGGTGACTGTCCTGATGCGCGACTGGTTCGGCTTCAACCTCTATTCGACCGGCTTCAATCTGCTGAGCTTCGTCGGATTGACCATCACCTACATGTACTTCCAGATCCCGCTGATGGTGCTGATCCTGACGCCGGCGCTCGACGGCATGAAGAAGGAATGGAAGGAAGCCGCCTCCATTCTCGGTGCCACCAACGGCCAATACTGGCGCATGGTCGCCTTCCCGATCCTCTGGCCGAGCCTGATGGGCACCACGTTGCTTCTGTTCGCGAACGCCTTTGGCGCCATCGCCACGGCCTACGCCCTGACGGGCAGCTCGCTCAACATCGTACCGATCCTGCTCTATGCGCAGATCCGCGGCGACGTTCTTCACAACGCCAACCTCGGCTATGCCCTGGCGCTCGGCATGATCGTCATCACCGGCCTGTCCAACCTCGTTTACATCCTGCTGCGCATGCGCGCTGAACGGTGGCAAAAATGAAAACTTCACGCCTTGGAGCCTGGATCGCCATTGCGATCGGCGCGATCTACTTCGTACTGCCACTGCTCGCCACCGTCGAATTCTCGCTGCGCATGCGGCGCGGCACCTATAGTCTCGATGCCTACGCATCGGTCTTTTCCGATGTGCAGTTCCGGCAGACGTTCGGCTTTTCCATGCTGATGGCGCTTCTGACCATCGTCTTCGGCATGCTGCTCGTCGTGCCGACCGCCTATTGGGTCCGCCTGCGCCTGCCGCAGATCCGCCCGGTGGTCGAGTTCATCACGCTGCTGCCGCTGGTCATCCCGGCGATCGTCATCGTCTTCGGCTACCTCAGAATGTATAACTCGTCCTCGATCCTGCCGCTCACGGGTTCGACCTCGGGCACCAACGTGCTGCTGGTCCTCTCCTACATCACGCTGTCCCTGCCTTACATGTACCGCGCGGTTGACACCGCGATGCGCGCGATCGATGTCCGCACGCTCACCGAAGCGGCCGAGAGCCTCGGTGCAAGCTGGACGACCATCATGTTCAAGTGCATCTTCCCGAACGTCATGAGCGGCGTTCTCTCCGGCGCCTTCATCACGCTTGCGATCGTCATGGGCGAATTCACCATGGCCGCCCTGCTCAATCGTCCGGCCTTCGGCCCCTACCTGCAGCTGGTCGGTGCCAACCGCGCCTACGAGCCGTCGGCGCTGGCGGTCATCGCCTTCTCGATCACGTGGCTCAGCATGGGCCTTCTCAACCTCGTCTCCCGCTTCCACCGGGCCGCTCCGGCCAAGTCGTAAGGTATCTGGTTTTCATGGCTTTCCTCGAACTCGCAAACCTCAAGAAATCCTTCGGCGCAACGCAGGTCGTGCATGACTTCAACATGCAGATCGAGAAGGGTGAATTCATCTCCTTCCTCGGCCCGTCGGGCTGCGGCAAGACGACCGTCCTGCGCATGATCGCGGGCTTCGAAACACCTTCCTCCGGTCGCATCGCGATCGGCGGCAAGGAACAGGGCAATCTGAAGCCGAACAAGCGCAACATCGGCATGGTCTTCCAGGCCTACGCGCTGTTCCCCAACATGACGGTTCACGACAACGTTGCCTTCGGCCTCAAGGTCGCCGGTGCGCCGCAGGCGGAAATCGACCAGCGCGTCAAGGAAATGCTCGGGCTGATCAAGCTCGATCATCTTGCCGATCGCTATCCCTACCAGTTGTCCGGCGGCCAGCAGCAGCGCGTGGCACTCGCGCGTGCGCTTGCGGTGAAGCCTCAGGTACTGCTGCTCGACGAGCCGCTGTCAGCGCTCGACGCCAAGATCCGCGTGTCGCTGCGCGAGGAAATCCGCGCCATCCAGCAGAAGCTCGGCATCACAACCGTCTTCGTGACGCACGACCAGGAAGAAGCCCTTTCGATCTCCGACCGCATCGTCGTCATGAACGCCGGTCGCGCCGACCAGATCGGAACCCCCTTCGAGATCTACAACACGCCGGCCACACGCTTCGTCGCCTCCTTCGTCGGCACGCTCAACATGATCGAGGCGAAGGTCGTCGATCCCGTGGTCAACCGCATCCAGATCGGCGATCAGGGCGTCACGCTGAAGCAGTCCGTTGCCGCCTACAAGGCCGGCGACACGGTCTCGCTGGCGCTGCGCCCGGAAGCAGGATCGCTGGCCGAAAGCACCCCGAGCGACACGAAGCTGACGGGCCAGGTCGTCTCTGCCCATTTCCTCGGCTCGGTCATCCGCACCCGCATGAACGTCGGCGGCAACGTCATCTCTTTCGACATGTTCAACAGCCCGGGCGTCACCCCGCCGGCTGCCGGCGAAACCGTGACGCTGCGCTTCATGGCGGCCGACCTCCTCGTCATCCGCGACTGATCAGGCCGCCGCACCAGTTTTGCGGCTTTGCCACACTCGCTTCCACATTTCCGGCGCTGTATTTCGCAGCGCCGGAAATTGCTTGAAATGACATCCTCGATGCGCAACGACTGCTTAAACGTTTTTCGTCGAGCAAAGTCAGCATCATGTCCCCCACCACACCAGTCGCCCCGCCCCGTCGCCTCACCGCGCAGGATTTCCGCACACTTGGCCTTTCGGCCCTCGGTGGCGCGCTTGAGTTCTACGATTTCATCATCTTCGTTTTCTTCGCGGCGGTAATCGGCAAGCTGTTCTTTCCGGCCGACATGCCGGAATGGCTGGTGACCATCCAGACCTTCGGGATCTTTGCCGCGGGCTATCTGGTCCGTCCGCTCGGCGGTATCGTGCTTGCCCACTTCGGCGATCTCTTCGGCCGCAAGCGCGTCTTCGCCTTCTCAATCCTGCTGATGGCGCTCTCGACGCTTGGCATGGCCGCCATGCCGACCTACGCCACGATTGGCGTTGCCGCTCCGATCCTGTTGATCCTGATGCGCATTCTGCAGGGTGCGGCGATCGGCGGCGAAGTGCCCGGCGCCTGGACATTCGTGGCCGAGCACGTACCCTTCCGCCGCGTCGGCTTTGCCTGCGGTTTCCTCTGCTCCGGCCTGACGCTCGGCATCCTGCTCGGATCCTTCATCGCCACGATCATCAATTCCGTCTTCACGCCTCAGGATGTCGCTGCCTATGCATGGCGCATCCCGTTCCTGCTCGGCGGCATCTTCGGCCTCGTTGCGGTCTACCTCCGCCGCTGGCTGCAGGAAACGCCGATCTTCGCGGAAATGAAGCAGGCTCGCTCGCTTACGCCTGAACTGCCGCTGAAGGCCGTCCTGCGCGACTACCCGCGCGGCGTCATCGTCTCCATGCTGCTCACCTGGATCCTGTCTGCCGGCATCGTCGTCACGACGCTTATGACGGCAACCTTCCTGCAGAAGCTCTATGGCTACACCGCGCAGCAGTCGCTTGCCGCGACCAGCTTCGGCACGCTCTTCCTGATCTTCAGCACGGCAGCAGCCGGCGCGATCGTCGACCGGGTTGGGTCAGGACGTTTCTTCGTCGTCGCCAGCATCTTCTTTGCTGCTGCGACCTTCGCCTTCTACACCTACGCCGCAACGTCGCTGACGGTGCTGTTCGTGCTCTACGCGATCATGGGCCTGTCCGTGGGCATGGTCGGCGCCGTGCCCTATGTCATGGTGCGCGCATTCCCGGCACGCGTCCGCTTCAGCGGCCTCTCCTTTTCCTACAACGTCTCATACGCCATCTTCGGCGGCCTGACGCCGCTTGCCGTGGCCTCGCTGCTGCCGCTGAATCCGATGGCGCATGCCTATTATCTGCTGTTCATCGCAGCGCTGGCCTTTGCGCTCGGGCTATACCTGATCGCCAAGGGCGACAGCGTCGAAGCCGAAGTCGGCATCGAGGAACTGAACGAACGTCTTGCCACGAGCGCCTGACGACAACACACTAAGTTAGCAACCGGCCGGCAGGCGTCTCTGCCGGCCCATCGATCAGAGATATTTCAATGATTACTTGCCATCTGCGCTACGTCATCGACCCCTACAAGGTCGCCGAATTTGAAGAATATGCCAGGCTCTGGATTCCGATCGTCAACCGCATGGGCGGCAACCATCACGGCTATTTCCTGCCCTCCGAAGGCGCCAACAACATCGCGGTTGCATTGTTCTCCTTCCCCAGCCTTGCCGCCTATGAAGACTACCGCACGCGAATGGCCGTCGATCCCGAGTGCCAGGCGGCATTCGATCTGGACAAGCGCAACCGCAGCATCATCAGCTACGAGCGCAGTTTCATGCGCCCCGTTCTCGGCTGACCGAGACGTCACCAAATCCGCGAAGGCCGAGCTGTTCGGCCTTCCTTTGCCCCATGACGAGGAATTGAAGAACGATGCCGGCACCTGCGATCAAGATCCTCGACGCGCGCTCCGTACCGGGAAATCCGGCCAAGCCGAACGACGACCGCTTCGGATACAACGAGGCCTGCGCCTTCGTGATCGATGGCGCGACCGGCCTCGGTGACCGCCAATACATGGACGCATCAGGCAGCGACGCCGCCTGGATCGCGGCACGCTTCGCGGATGGCTTCACGCAAGAGATCACGCGCCAGACGCCGGTCTCCGATGTCGCCCGGGCCGTGTCACGGGAGGCCAGAGCCACATTCCTCGGCAGCAACCCCGATGTACCGCGCTACGCCTGGCCGCTCTCCGCCTTTTCGATGATCCATGCCACCGACAACGGTTTGACCTTCTATGGCCTCGGCGATTCCTGCGTCTTCCTCTTGCAGGAAGATGGATCGGTGAGCTTTCACATGGCCATTCCCGACGCCTATGTCAGGGAGCAGGCACAAGCGCAAAGCCATATCGCCCGCACCGGCGGCATCACCAAGGATGGCGGCGCGCTAGGCAATGCGGAAACGCTGGCCGCTCTGCGCCGGCACCGTGAGAGCCAGAACACCGCAGGCGGCATCTGGACCTTGGGCCTCGTGCCGGAATCAGCGGATCATCTCGTGTCGGAAAAATTGAAGATCAACGGCACGGCGCACGCCATCATCTGTAGCGACGGCTTCGCGGATCTCGTGGTTCTTTACGCCGCCTATGATACGGCAAGCCTCATTCGAACAGCGCTGGAAAAGGGTCTCGCGCCGATGATCGAGGAGCTCCGTCGCTTCGAACGGGAAATGGATCCGGAAGGTCTCCGCTATCCCCGCTTCAAGCAGAGCGACGACACGACGGCAATTCTCGTCGAACTTACCGCCTGAGCAAGAGCTGATTTCGATTCAGGATCAGGGCCTTGCGGCGACAAGCTGAATCAATCTGTCTAGCCCTTGAATCAGATCATGAAGACGCAGCCGGTCAGGCCGCGTCCTCGATGTCCTCGTCGCGCTTGCGCGGCACGTAGTTGAGAACCGGCCCAAGCCAGCGCTCGACTTCCGCAACATCCATGCCCTTGCGGTTCGCGTAATCCTCAACCTGATCCCGCTCTACCTTGGCAACGCCGAAGTAGTAGGAATCGGGGTGACCGATATAGATGCCGGAAACGGAAGAGCCCGGCCACATAGCGTAGCTCTCGGTGAGCGTCACGCCGGCAGCCTTCTCCGCATCGAGAAGGCTGAACAACGTCTTCTTCTCGGTATGGTCGGGCTGAGCCGGATAACCGGGCGCTGGGCGGATACCGGCGTATTCCTCGCTGACGAGCTGCTCGTTGCTGAGATGCTCATCTACGGCGTAACCCCAGTATTCGCGACGAACCTGCTCGTGCATGCGCTCGGCAAAGGCTTCGGCGAACCGATCGGCCAGCGCCTTCACGAGGATCGACGAATAATCGTCGTTGGCGCGCTCGAAGCGCTCCGCGATCGCGACTTCCTCGATCCCCGCCGTGACGACGAAGCCGCCGACATAGTCCTGAACACCGCTATCGACGGGTGCAACGAAATCCGACAGCGCAACATTCGGCCGGCCGTCACGCTTCGACAACTGCTGGCGCAGCGTGAAGAAGGTGGCAAGCTCTTCCTTGCGGCTGTCGTCCTTGAACAGACGGATATCGTCGCCAACCGCGTTCGCCGGCCAGAAGCCGATGACGGCGCGCGGATGGAACCACTTCTCGTCGATGATCTTCTTGAGCATCGCCTGCGCGTCAGCCCACAGCGCACGAGCCGCCTCGCCCTGCTTCTCATCCTCGAGAATGGCCGGGAACCGGCCGCGCAACTCCCAGGTCTGGAAGAACGGCGTCCAGTCGATGTACTTGGCGATATCAGCCAGATCGTAGCCGTCGAAAACCTTGGTACCGAGGAAGCTCGGCTTGGTCGGCTTGTAGGCCGCCCAATCGACCTGCTGCGCGTTGTCACGGGCGCGGGCGAGCGGCAGACGCACCTTCTCGGCCTCGCTGCGGGCATGCGCTGCAGCGACCTTGGCGTATTCGGCACGGATATCGGCCACATAGCCGTCACGCGCTTCCGGCGACAGCAGCGAAGAGACGACGCCGACCGCGCGGCTCGCATCCGTCACATAAACCGCCTGGCCCTTTTCGTAGCCCGGATGGATCTTGACCGCAGTGTGGACACGGCTCGTCGTCGCTCCACCGATCAGCAACGGCAGGTCCAGTCCCTGGCGTTCCATCTCAGCAGCAACGTGCACCATCTCATCGAGCGACGGCGTGATCAGGCCGGAAAGACCGATGATATCGACCTTCTCGGCAACGGCGGTCTCGAGAATCTTCGTCGCCGGCACCATGACGCCGAGGTCGATGATCTCGTAGTTGTTGCAGGCGAGCACGACGCCGACGATGTTCTTGCCGATATCGTGGACGTCGCCCTTGACGGTCGCCATCAGGATCTTGCCAGCCGACTTGCGCTCGTCGCCGCCGTTCTGGCGCTTCTCTTCCTCCATGTAGGGAAGAAGCACGGCAACCGCCTGCTTCATCACGCGCGCCGACTTGACGACCTGCGGCAGGAACATCTTGCCCGAGCCGAACAGGTCGCCAACCACGTTCATGCCGGCCATCAGCGGGCCTTCGATGACGTGCAACGGACGCTCGGCCTGCTGGCGGGCTTCCTCGGTGTCGGCGTCGATATACTCGGTAATACCGTTGACCAGCGCATGCTCGAGACGCTTCTCGACGGACCATTCGCGCCAGGAAAGATCCTGCACCCGGCCCTCGCGCGCCGCTCCACCCCGGAACTTCTCGGCCACTTCGAGCAGCCGCTCGGTCGCATCGGCGCGGCGGTTCAGCACCACGTCCTCGCAGGCCTCGCGCAGTTCCGCGTCGATCTGGTCATAGACGGCAAGCTGGCCGGCATTGACGATACCCATGTCCATGCCCGCCTGGATGGCGTGGTAAAGGAACACGGCATGCATCGCCTCGCGCACCGGCTCATTGCCGCGGAACGAGAACGACAGGTTCGAGACCCCACCGGAGATATGCACCAGCGGCATCGTCTTGCGGATCGTCCGCGTTGCCTCGATGAAGTCGACGCCGTAATTGTTGTGCTCCTCGATGCCGGTCGCAACCGCGAAGACGTTCGGATCGAAGATGATGTCCTCGGGCGGGAAGCCCGCCTTTTCTGTCAGCAGCTTGTAGGCTCGCGTGCAGATCTCGACCTTGCGCTCGTAACTGTCGGCCTGCCCGGTCTCATCGAACGCCATGACGACGACAGCCGCGCCATAGGCATGCAGCAGCTTCGCCTGCGCCAGGAAGTTCTCTTCGCCTTCCTTCAGCGAGATCGAGTTGACGATCGGCTTGCCCTGCACCCGCTTCAGGCCGGACTCGATGATCGAGAACTTCGAACTGTCGATCATCACAGGCACGCGGGCGATATCCGGCTCGGCGGCGATCAGGTTCAGGAACTCGACCATCGCCTTTTCGGAATCGATCAGGCCCTCGTCCATGTTGATGTCGATGATCTGTGCGCCGTTTTCCACCTGGTCGCGCGCGACATCGAGCGCCGCTGTGTAATCGGCATTGGTGATCAGCTTGCGGAATTTGGCGGAGCCAGTGACGTTGGTGCGCTCACCGACGTTGACGAAGGGAATGTCCTTGGTCAGTTCGAAGGGCTCGAGACCCGACAGCGACATGAACGGCCGGTGCTCGGGGATCGGGCGCGGCTTGTACTTCGCCACCACCTCGGCAATCGCCTTGATGTGTTCAGGAGTCGAACCGCAGCAGC
Organism: Rhizobium sp. AC44/96; assembly: GCF_001692185.1. Lineage (NCBI taxonomy): Bacteria > Pseudomonadati > Pseudomonadota > Alphaproteobacteria > Hyphomicrobiales > Rhizobiaceae > Rhizobium > Rhizobium sp. AC44/96. Next base: position 168,860 of record NZ_LXKO01000035.1, on the reverse strand, counting down.
CGCCAACGATGTTGACGAGGCCCTCGCGGGCAAACTCGTTGATCTGCGCCGCCATCAGTTCCGGCGTCTCGTCATACTGGCCGAATTCGTTCGGCAGGCCGGCATTCGGATAGGCGCAGATGAAGGTGTCGGAAACACCCGACAGTTCCTGCAGGTGCGGACGCATGGCGTTGGCGCCGAGCGCGCAGTTCAGGCCGATCGTGAACGGGTTGGCGTGACGCACCGAGTTCCAGAAGGCGGTCGGCGTCTGGCCGGAGAGCGTGCGGCCGGAAAGATCGGTGATCGTGCCCGAAATCATGACCGGCAGACGAATGCCCTTCGCCTCGAAACGTTCTTCGCAGGCAAAGATCGCGGCCTTCGCGTTCAGCGTATCGAAGATCGTCTCGATCAGGATGATATCGGCGCCGCCATCGATCAGGCCGTCGATCTGCTCCGCATAAGCTGCCCGCAGGTCATCGAAGGTGACGGCGCGGAAGCCCGGATTGTTGACGTCAGGCGAGATCGAGGCCGTGCGGTTCGTCGGGCCGATGGCGCCGGCGACGAAGCGACGCTTGCCGTCCTCGCGCTCGGCGCGGATGCAAGCGCGGCGCACGATCTCGGCGCCTTCCTTGTTCAGCGCGTAAACCTCGCCTTCCATCGCATAATCGGCCTGCGCGATGCGGGTCGACGAGAAGGTGTTGGTCTCGAGAATATCGGCGCCGGCCTTGGCGTATTTGTAATGGATCTCTTCGATCGCATCCGGCTGCGACAGGATCAGAAGGTCGTTGTTGCCCTTCTGATGGCAGGCACAGCCGATGAAGCGATCGCCGCGGAAATGGTCTTCATCGAAGCCCAGACCCTGGATCTGCGTGCCCATGGCGCCATCAAGGACGAGGATGCGTTCGCTGGCGGCTTTCTTGAGCGCAGCAAACACTTCACTACCGTCGCGCTTTGCCCCTTCGGAACCAAACAGAGTATCAAACACGGGCGGACTCCTTGACGTCGTTGCAGACCAAATGGTTCAATCACATAAAGATATCTTTATGTCAATATATCCATCTCATGTGGCGCCTTTGCGGCGCTGGGCAGATGACAGACTCGAGCGGCCCCTATATAGGCGGTTGCGAAGGCTTTGTGCACGAAATCGGAGGAGTATCATGGCACCTGCAAACGGCGACGCCGCGCTCGGAAACTGGACCACCCGCAGCTATCACCGCAACTGGCTTCTTGCACAGGCAAACGGGCTCTTCGATTTCTTCCAGCACGACTCCATCAACCCCAAGGGGGGCTTCGTCGATCTCGATGACACCGGCAAACCGCTCAATGCCGCCGGCCAGGTGCGTCCGATCCATATCGCGTCGCGCGCCGTTCACTGCTTCTCGATCGGCACCCTCCTCGGCCGCCCCGGCGCCGCCGACGTTGTCGATCACGGCATGCAGTACATCTGGAACCATCACCGTGACACCAAGAATGGCGGCTACTTCTGGTCGCTCGATGACAACGGCCCTGTCGATTCAAACAAGCAGGGATACGGCCACGCCTTCGTCCTGCTCGCCGCCTCGTCCGCCAAGACGGTCGGCCATCCGCTGGCCGACGGCATGCTTGCCGACATCACCGAAGTCCTGAACACGAAGTTTTGGGAAACCAAGCACGGCGCCATCGCCGAGGAATTTACCGCCGACTGGCAAGCCCTCGACGGCGGCAACTACCGCGGCCAGAATTCCAACATGCACCTCACCGAAGCGCTGATGGCCGCCTTCGAGGCAACGGGTGACCGCGATTATCTCGCCAAGGCCGAGAGCATCGCCGACCTCATCATCCGCCGCGCGGCCGGTTCCGTCGGCTGGCGCGTCGGCGAACATTTCACCACCGATTGGAGCCTCGACAAGGACTACTACCACCCCAACGAAATGTTCCGTCCCGCAGGCACGACGCCCGGCCACTGGCTGGAATGGGCGCGTCTCCTTCTGCAGCTCTGGGTGCTCGGCGGCAAGAAGCAGGAATGGATGCCGGATGCGGCCAAGAGCCTGTTCTCGCAGTCGATCGCGCTTGGTTGGGACGACGACAAGGGCGGCTTCTTCTATACGCTCGACTGGGACGACAAGCCCGCCAAGCGCAACAAGCTGTGGTGGCCGGCCTGCGAAGGCGCCGGCGCGGCGCACTTCCTCAACGAGCACCTGCCGAGCGACTACCACGAGGAGCACTACCGCCGGATCTGGAACGTCATCGAGCGCTCCTTCATCGATCACAAGAACGGCGGTTGGCATGAGGAACTGACGGAGGATCTCGTTCCCTCGCACAGCCTGTTCCCCGGCAAGGGCGACATCTATCACGCCCTGCAGGCCTGCCTGATCCCCCTCTTCCCGGCAAACGGCAGCCTGACCAAGGTCATCGCCGAAGCCGGCGGCAAGATCTGAGACTACGGGAGCGGCGTCATCAATGGCGCCGCTTTTCTTATGCCTTACGACGACGGTATGCGCGGGTCCTGCACAAGATAGAACTCCGGCACCGGCGTTACGTCGGTGACGAAAAAGCCGAAATTCGTACGCCCCAGGGGATCGACGTAACCATCCTCGAAGCTCAACCGATCATAACTCTCGAAGCGGTTTACAAAACGCGCAAACCGGTCTGACGAAATGAAATCGGGATTGGGATTTGTCTGGCCAAACGACAGACCATCATCAAAGTCGCTCGGCTTGCCCCGGATTTCCTGGAGTTCGAACCCGAAACCGATCCAGGCCAACCCGCTCTGGTTCACGACGGTAACGCGCAGATGAAATGAGCTTTGTTCCGCTGACTGTAGTGGCGACGGCTTTGCCGCCCTGATGACAAGCGTGACCGGCGGAGTTGCCTGATCCATCTCCTCGCTGATTTCGAACGGATCGTCTCGCGTGCCCATGCCTGACACGGACAAGATGCGGAAGCCGCCAAGCTCGTCCGAGAAGGAATAGGCTCCGGCATACCAGCGCCCGTCGTCGGCCGGTCCGGCACTGATGAGTGCCGGTGACAGCAGGACCGCCAGAATTCGCCAACGACGCGTCATCGCTCTCGCTCCTGCCAGCGAGTATCGCAGGCATCGGGGGAATTTCAACAGGCCACCCGCCGGCGCGGTGCCGCGCAAATCCACAACCTGCGACCGATTGGCCCGATGGCCGAAAGCCGTGCATTTATCTGCGCCCGAAAACGACATCGATGATATGGTGACCGCCAATCGTCCCAACGAAACGTGTCAATGCAAAGTAGGAGGGTAAGATGACGACATTGTTCGTGAGGCATCAGGTGTCGGACTACGCAGCCTGGCGCAAGATTTACGACGGGTTCAGGTCCGTCCAGAAGGCGAATGGGGTTCTAGCCGAGGCGGTCTTTCAGGCTGTCGACAATCCCAACGACGTCACCGTCACGCACGAGTTCGCCACGCCGGAAGCGGCACAGGCATTCGGCAAGCTGGAAGAGCTAAGGGCGGCGATGCGCACGGGCGGTGTGTTGGGCGCCCCCACCGTCTGGCTCACCACCAAAGCCTGACAATACGACAGAGCGGCAAAGAGGCTGTGGAAGCTTCGCTGCGGCGGACGACGTGCGCAGCGAAGCTGATAGTTGTCTCGGGCAAGCTCCCCCAGAATGCCCCATCCTGCGGGGAGCACGATGCGATTTGCCATCTCAGGCGAGACGCAGCGCGTCCAGATCCTTCGCCAGCATCAATGCCAGCGCTTCGACGACGAGATTGTGGTCGTCGCGCTGCGGCAATCCCGACACCGTCACGGCCCCGATGCAGCCGGTGCCTTTCACGTTGATCGGGAAGCTGCCGCCGTGCGGCGCGTAGTCGGCATCGGAAAGGCCGTTATCCGCGACCGTCTTGCCCTTCTCCTTGAGATCGACACCGATCGCATAGCTGCTCCTGAAGTAGCGCAGCACCAGATTACGCTTGCGCCGGACCCATTGAACATTGTCGGGCGTCACGCCGGGAAGTGCGGCATAAAAGACGGGCATCGAATGCAGTGTGATGTCGATGGCAATGCCAAGGCTGCGTTCGCTGCCGAGTTCCTGCAGCAGCTTGCCCAGCTGCCAGGCCGTGCCCAGATCGAAAGCGTCGAAGCTCAGCGCCTTTTCCTGCTCCGCGATCCGCTTGAGGTCGTCTTCGCCCGTCACCATGTCTGCTTCCTCTCCTGCAATGCTTTTGACCGAACAATCGCCAGCAGAATGGAAAAGTAAAGCAAAATCGTGATGATACGGATGATGTCAGAACGTCGGCGCCGGGGGAAAATACCTTCAGCTCGCCGCCCGTATCGGTGCAAACTGGCTCATGGCCCCGACAAAGGGCTTGGGTAGCGGTGACGCATAGGAGCCGCGCTTGCTGGTGGACAACCCTAGCGACACCAGCGTCTCGGCCTGCTTGACGGCTGCGGCAACGCCATCGACCACGGGGACGCCATAAATCTCCTGCAGCTCCCGCGCCAGATCGGTCATCCCCGCGCAGCCGAGCACGATCGCCTCCGCGCCATCTTCCGACAGCGCCCGCTCGATCTCCGCGCGAAGTTTGCCGATCGCGCCCGCTGCCTCATCTTCCAGCTCCAGCACCGGGATGTCCGATGCCCTCACCTTCGCCCGGTCGCCCATGCCATAGCGGCGCACGAGGTTGTCGATCAGCACCCGCGAGCGCTCCAGCGTCGTCACCACGGTAAAGCGCTGCGCCAAGAAGCCGGCGGTGGCGACGGCGGATTCGCAAAGCCCGAGCACCGGCACATCGGCGAAACTGCGCGCCGCCTCCAGCCCCGTGTCATCAAAGCAGGCAATAACCGCGGCGTCGTAGGTCCCTGCCCGCTCCTTCAGTTCCGTCAGCAGGCCGGGAATGGCGAGCGCCCCGTCATAATGCCCCTCGATCGACACCGGCCCCATTCTCGAGGTGGCAGCGATGATCTCGGTGCCGGTTGCAGCGACCAGCCGTGCGGCGATAGCCGCCTTCTCGGTCATGCTGGCGGTCGTGTTCGGATTGACGATCAGGATGCGCATGAGATCAGTTTGTCTTTGCCTGGCGCCCGCGCAGCATCATCATGATGCCGAGCGCGACGAGAATGATGGTGAAGGAGAACAGCGTCGTCACCGTACCAAGCGCATAAAGCACCGGCGTCGTCACGTTGGTCGTCATCCCGTAGATCTCGAGCGGCAGCGTGTTGTAGCTGCCTGACGTCATCAGCGTGCGGGCGAACTCGTCATAGGAGAGCGTGAAGCCGAACAGGCCGACGCCGATCAGGCTGGGCGCGATCATCGGCAGCACGACATGCAAGAAGGTCTGCCACGACGTCGCCCCGAGATCGCGCGCCGCCTCTTCATAGGCCGGCGAGAAACGGTTGAACACGGCGAACATGATCAGCACGCCGAAGGGCAGCGTCCATGTCAGATGCGCGCCGAAGGCCGACGAATACCATGCCGGCTTCAGCCCGCCCTGCTGGAACACCACGCCGATGCCGAGGGAGATGATGATGGACGGCACGACGAGGCTGGCGACCGTCGCATAGAACAGCAAGGTGGCGCCACGGAAGCGGCGGCGGAACGCAAGGCCCGCCAGCAGCGACACGACGACGGTGACGACCATGACCATCAGGCCGAGCGAGAAGGAACGGCGGAACGAGGCCCCGAAATCGCCCACCGCCTGCTTCTCGAACAGGTTGAAGAACCAGTGGACGGAAACGCCGTTGAGCGGGAATGTAAGGCCGCCATCGGGCCCCTGGAAGGAGAGGATCAGGATCGCCGACAGCGGGCCGTAGAGGAACAGCACAAACAGGATGAAGAAGGCGGCGAGAACATAGAATTCAAGCGTTCGCTTTTCGTGGTTCATCTCAAAGCTCCTTGCGGATATCGACGACGCGCAGGATGGCCGCGACCATCATCAGGACGACGATCAGAAGCACCACTGCGTTGGCGGCGGCGGCCGGATATTGCAGCAGCGACATCTGGTTCTTCATCATCAGCGCGACCGAGGCGCTCTGCCCGCCGGACATGACCTGCACCGTCGAAAAATCGGCCATGACGAGCGTGACGACGAAGATCGATCCGATGGCGATTCCGGGCTTGGCGAGCGGGATGACGACGTTCCAGAGGATCTGCCAGCCGCTGGCGCCAGCATCGCGCGCCGCCTCGAACAGCGAGCGGTCGATGCGCATCAGCGTGTTGAAGATCGGCGTCACCATGAACAGCGTGTAGAGGTGCACCATGGCAAGCACCACGGCGAAATCGGAATAGAGCAGCCATTCGATCGGCTGCGGGATGATGCCCATCTCGATCAGTGCCGAATTGACCAGTCCATTGCGGCCGAGCACCGGGATCCAGGAGATCATGCGGATGATGTTCGAGGTCATGAACGGCACGGTGCAGACCAGAAACAGGATCATCTGCGTCGACGTGCGGCGGATGTGGAAGGCGAGGAAATAGGCGACCCAGAAACCGATGAAGACGGTGAGCGCCCAGACGATGACGGTGAATTTCAGCGTGTTGAGGTAGGTCTTCCACGTCACCCACGAGCCGAGCGTCTCGGTGTAGTTCATTGTCAGGAAATCGGGATAGAGGCCGGCGAAGTCGTAATCCCAGAAGCTGACCACCGCGATCATCAAAATCGGCAGGATGAAGAAGAAGCCAAGGATCAGGATCAGCGGCGTCGCCTGGAGATAGGAGGCGGCCCACGGCGCCAGCCGAAAGCCCGGGCTGCGCACCCGCTCAGTCGTCTCGTTTGTCTCTGCTGAAGCGATCGTCGCCATCTGCCATCCTCTCGGATTTGCCTTGATATGGAAAGCGGGAGGGATCGGAAGACCCCTCCCCAACCCTCCCCACAAGGGGGAGGGAGTTTTTCTGCCGCCACGTTCCCCGTGAGGAACCGGATCCGTGCCGCAACGCCCACGCTCCCTCCCCCTTGTGGGGAGGGTTTGGGGAGGGGAAAGCGGCACCCGCTACGTCGGGCGATGGCCGCCTTAAGCCGCGATGAACTCGTTCCAGCGGCGAACCATGTAGCGGTCCTCGTCCATGACGGAGTTCCAGCACGCGACATGGCCCATGCGCTCTTCGAACGAGCCGCCGTCGCGAACCGCACCGGCCTTCTCCATGACCTTGCCCTCCGGCGAGAGGATATCGCCCTTGGCGGCCTTGCCTTCGATCCAGTAGCCCCATTCGTCCTCGGTCATGAAGCCCTTGGCGGTGTCCATGCAGGCCGAGTAGTAGCCCTGGCGGTTGAGGTAGCCGCCGACCCAGCCTGATGTGTACCAGTTGATGTATTCATAGGCCGCGTCGAGCTCGGCACCCTTCAGGTGCGAGGCAAGGCCGAGACCGCCGCCCCACGAGCGGTAGCCTTCCTTGAGCGGCTGATACTTGCAGGCGATGCCCTTGGAGCGGACGGCGGCGACAGCCGGCGACCACATGGACTGGATCACGACTTCGCCCGATGCCATCAGGTTGACCGACTCGTCGAACGACTTCCAGAAGGCGCGGAACTGGCCGTCCTGCTTGGCCTTGATCAGGAACTCGATCGTCTTGTCGATCTCTTCCTTGGTCATGTTGCCCTTGTCGGCGTACTTGATGTTGCCGAGCGCTTCCATGATCATCGCGGCATCCATGATGCCGATCGACGGGATGTTGAGGATCGAGGTCTTACCCTTGAACTTCGGGTCCATGATATCGGCCCAGGTCGAGATCTCGCGACCGACGAGGTCGGGGCGGATGCCGAGCGTATCGGCATTGTAGATCGTCGGCATCATGGTGAAGAGCTCGGTCTCGCCCTTTGCGAAGGTCTTGGCGTCCGCGCTCTCGACATAGCCGACCGTGTGCGGCGCCGTGCCCTGCGCAATCACGCTATCCGGCTTCAGCTTGCCGTTCTTGAAGAGCGGAACGACCTTGTCGTAGTACTTCAGCTTCTTCACATCCATCGGCTGGATGACGCCGGTCGGATAGACCTTCTTCAGGATCCAGTATTCGATGTCGGCGATATCGTAGCTGTCAGGCTGCGTGACGGCGCGTTGCGCGGCGGCGTCGGAATCGGTCGCCGTCATCTCGAGCGTGATGCCGAGGTCCTTTTTGCACTGCTCGGCAATCGCGTTGATGTTGGAAACGCCGGTGCCGAACTGGCGAAGCGTGATGTTCGACTGCGCCCAGATCGTCGGGAAGCCGGTGATCAGGCCGGAGCCGGCGGCCGCACCAAGGGCGGCAGCACCCGTCTTCAGCAGGCTGCGGCGGGAAATCCCCGCTGCCGTCTTGGTCGTCTTCTTTTCAGTTGTCATGTCAGTTCCCCTTCTTTTTGGCTGGTGAGGTTCATGCACGGCCGAGGAGGACCGCATCCTCCAGGGCCCAACTCAGAGACACCGCATCGCCGACCGATACGGGTTTGGCGAAGTAATCGCCGTCACTCGCGATGACCGTGAAGTCGTCACTGCCCGCGCCGGCCACGGTGAGTTTCACCGAGGCGCCGCGATATTCGATGTTGGAGACGACGCCGTTGAAACCGAGCGTCTTGTCGGAAGCGGTATCGAGGCGCACCCGATCGGTGCGGATGCCGATATCAACGGGCTCGCCGGCAAGCCTGCCCTCGCCGCGCACCGAAAACGCCTGGCCGCCCGGTGCCTCGAGCGTCAGAACGCCATCGCCGACCGATGCGACACGGCCTGACAGGACATTGTGGTCGCCCATGAAGCGCGCCACGAAGGCGGTCGCCGGCTCCTCGAACACCTTGCGCGGTGTCGCCGCCTGCTCGATCTTGCCGTCGTTCATGATGACGATGATATCGGCAAGCGCCATCGCCTCTTCCTGGCTGTGCGTGACGTGAACGAAGGTGATGCCGAGCGTCTTCTGAAGCTTCTTGAGCTCCGCCCGCATGCGGATCTTCAGGAACGGATCGAGCGCCGACAGCGGCTCGTCGAGCAACAGCGCCTCGGGATCGGTGATCAGCGCGCGGGCGAGAGCGACGCGCTGCTGCTGGCCGCCGGAAAGCTGCGCCGGACGCCTGTTGGCATAGGCCTCCATCTGCATGAGCTTCAGCATATCTAGCGCCTTGGCGCGCCGCTCCTCCTTCTCCACGCCCTTCATCTTCAGGCTGAAGGCGACGTTGTCGATCAGGTCGAGATGCGGAAACAGCGCATAGGACTGGAACATCATCGCCGTGCCGCGCTTGGCCGGCGGAAAATCGGTGACAACGGTATTGCCGAGCCGGATATCGCCCGAGGAGATGCTCTCGTGCCCGGCGATCATCCGAAGCGTCGAGGTCTTGCCGCAGCCCGACGGCCCCAGAAAGCAGCAATAGGAGCCAGCCGGTATCTTCAGGCTGATCGCGTGCACGGCCGTGGTGGCCCCGTACACCTTCGAAACGGATGCAATATCGATCTCTGCCGCTTTCGACATCATGTCTTCCCCTGTTCGAGAAAGACGATGCATCTGCCGTGCCAGTTTCTATTGCGGCGCAACAACCCGTTACAAAAGCTCGAATTTCTGCCGGATCAACAACTGCGCAAAACTTGAGCCGCCCAGCGACGTGCACACGAAATAGGCTTTTGTCCGCAATTAAAGCAAAGGATCGTATACAATTTAGCCGCAACTTTGATCACAAAATCCGGTTAACTTTTCAACCAAAGGCGGATATCATTTGCCGGTCAAAGGGTACCAGATTTCATGAATACCGCTACCAATGCCATCCAAGCGACCGATGATTCAGCCGAATCCGGCGCCCAGCAGATCCGCGATGCCATTCGCGACGCAATCGTGGAACGCCGCCTGACGCCAGGAACGAAGCTGTCGGAAAGCGATGTCGGCAACCTCTTCAATGTCAGCCGGACATTGGCGCGCGCCGCATTGCAGGCGCTATCCTATGAAGGCTTGGTCAGCGTCGAAAAGAACCGCGGCGCCTTCGTTGCCTACCCCTCGCCGGAGGAAGCCCGCCAGATCTTTGCGGCCCGGCGACTGATCGAGCCCGGCATCCTGCGCGAGGCGGCTGCCAAGATAACCCCCTCAGAAATCCAGCATCTGAAGCAGCTCCTGCTCGAAGAGACGCGGCTGATGGGCGAGCGCGGCCAGACCGCGCGGCGCGCCGAAATCAAGGCATCGGGCGATTTTCACCTGACGATCGCAGCCATTTCCGGCAATGCGATCATGCAGAGGTTCATGGATGAACTGGTCGCCAGGTCTTCCCTGGTGATCGCGCTCTACGGACAGTCAACGATTTCAAGCTGCGGCCATTCCGAGCATGGCGACATTGTCGCCGCCATCGAGCGTAACGACTTGGACCAGGCCTGCCATCTCATGGTACATCACATCGCTCACATCGAGGCCGATCTCGACCTGCGCGAGCGAAAGAGCCAGGGACTGAAGGAAGCTTTCGACGTCTAGGGCCCCGACCGCGTTTTCCGCTTGAGGCGATCGCGGCACCGAACAGGTCGCCGCGATGCTTAGAATCAACCGCGCGAGCGACGCTCGGCGGGCGCGCCGGCAACCGCGACGATATCGGGCGTTCCGGTGGCATGAAGGCGTTTACGCACGAGAACGGCCATGACGCGAGCGGCCGTGGAGAAGCTCATCTGGTCGAGCGGTCCCTCGCCTTCCCATGGTTTCGTCAGCCGCTCGGTGACGGCGCCGACGATGTTCATGGGCACGATGTCGTCGCATTCGCGCATCGCTTCGAAGACGCGACTGATGGGAACGACCCGCCCGTCAAATGTCACGATCGGTTCAGTGAGTTCCGTATCCCATTCTTCGAACGCATAAAGCGCATCGCGAAAGAGTTCCTGAAGGGTGAACGGGGCGTGTCCGTTGTGAAGTGGCGGCAAGGCATTCGTCATGTCTGTCTCCTCTTGTAGGGATAGTGCCAATTCCTCCTCATCGGTCGGGATCACCTTGGAGGCAGAACTCTGGCCTCCTTCCGAACCGAATAACACGATCAATGTTATAGTGTAATATCTGCGTGATAAAGCCTTTTATCCGCCCCAGCCTCGCAGCGGCGCCGATAAAGACAGTTATGCCATTGATATTATGGACAATACCAATGGCATATTTCAGATCAACTTAAGGTGCGAAACGCCGCAACTGCCCTTACCGGGCGATCGAGAACGACATGTTGACGGTGATGTTGTAGCTCGTCTCGCCGCCTTGAACCGGCACGGCCGAATCGGCACCCGCCTTCATCATCGCCGCGCGAAACACAGGAACAGGCTGCGGCCGCGGCCCGTCTTCCCTGATCTCGATGACGTTGCCGAGCTTGACGCCGGCAGCCTCGGCGAGCGTTCTCGCCTTTCTCATCGCATCGGCGACGGCATCTTTTCGCGCCGCTTCCATGGCGCTCTCAGGCTTGTCATTGGTAAACTGGATATCCCCGCCCTGGTTGACGCCGAGCGTTACAGACTGGTCGATGATGGCCCCGAGCTTCGAGAGATCGCGAACCCGCACGGTCAGCGAATTGGAAACCTGGTAACCCAGCAGTTCGGGCGGCTGCGGCTGCCCGTCACTGCCCTGCGGAAAACGAAACTGCGGCTGAACCGAGAAACCGGATGTCTGCAGGTCGCGTTCGGCCACGCCGGCCTTTTTCAAGGCATCGAGAACGTCGCTCATCGCCTTGTTGTTTCCGTCAAGCGCCTCGCGAGCGGTCTTTTCCACCTTGACGACGGACAGGTTGAGCACCGCCATATCAGGTGCGATAGACGAGCTGCCTTCACCGGCAACAGAAATAACGGATGGCGGCGAATCGGCGGCCAGCGCAGGCACGCTGGCGGCAGCCGCAATCGGCAAGCCGAGCAGAAGACCGAAGGCAATCGTTTTGTTTTGCAGCAATGGCATGTTTTCACTCCCCGATTGTGATTTACGCCTTCCGTCTTGCCGTTTGATTGTGAAGCTATTGCGGCAGTCCCTTGTGACGATTGAAGAATTGCGTTAGAGCGAAACCGCACCGGCGAACCATTGCGCCGAGCGCACGACGACACCCTCGTCGCGGGCCTGTAGCTCAATGGTTAGAGCCGGCGGCTCATAACCGCTTGGTTGGGGGTTCGAGTCCCTCCGGGCCCACCATTTCCTACTGTGAATTATTGTTTTTCCTCCCATCGCCTAAGACTGAGACCGCTCGTGCCCCTTTGTAACGAAGAAATTCGCGGCGACGAACAACTCATTGCCCTAACGCGGGACCGGCATGATGCCGCGGATTTGATTTTCAACGACTATCGAGGCTCAGTAGCTGCAGGTCCAGTTGTTAGTTGGCCTGAATCCAGCGTCGCAAGCCGGATTCACCGACGTCCGCGGGTTGTACTGATAATCCGGCGGACTGGGATTGGGGTGTGTCGTGCAAGCTATGTTAAGCACAGCTAAACCTGCCATCAATCCGACTGCAACAAATGTTCGAATAGCGCCCATGGAACACTCCTAACCGCGCTCGCTATAAGCGAAAATGCCGCACGAGCCGCGAGATGCAAGGGTATGCACGCCGACTGATCGCTTTTTGTCCGATAGCATCACTTCGTTGCAAGGAAAAACCTCAGGTATGGCCGGTATCCCACCGCTGCGTATCGCGCGGCCGGCAGCATCGTTCGTATCAGGCGGAAAAGGCACCCTTTCGTCGAAAGCGCAGAGATCCTCGCTCAAGCGACCGAAGCTCTTTGTGATGGCGCCTCTGACACTTTGGAGTGTATGCTCATGCTGCATTACCTCCAAAGAATGTGTGGATTGCTGCAATTGGGAAATTTCCGAATCTCCTGCAGCGGTTACGATGTTTGCGGATGATTACTTTGCCTAGTCATCAAGAGGTCACTGCAAAACGAACATTGTCTGTTTTGCGGTGACCTCGCCAGAATCGGATCATTTGCGGCCGATGCCACGCGCTGACGACGGAAACGAAGACGCGTGTGCACCGAGAACGAGGGGATCTCCGATGAGCCTTGCCGCGCTAGGCTTTTTCATCGCGGCCATGCTGCTTGCGGCGCCGGTGGTGTCCCTGTCTTCAGCTCTTGCCCAACCATGCGAACCGCAGACCTTTGAGGAGACCCGCTTCATCGTCTGTACGTGGGAACCGGGAAAGGCCGAGCTGCGATTGTTTTGGAAGAATGGCGAGGATGAGCCCTACCGCTATTTTTCAAATGTTGCCGATGCCGTTCGCGCAGAAGGGCGGACACTGACCTTTGCGGTCAATGCCGGCATGTACCTTTCCGACTTCTCGCCGCTGGGTCTCTACATCGAAAATGGCCATGAGCTGCGACCCGCCAATACGGCACAAATGATGGGCTCCGTCGTGCCGAACTTCTACAAGAAGCCCAACGGCGTGTTCTTTGTTCAGGAGCAAGGTGCTGGGATACTCCCTACCGATGATTATCTGAAGCGTGGGCTCGATGTGCGTTTCGCCACCCAGTCCGGCCCGCTTCTTGTCATCGAGAACAGGTTAAACCCGATCTTTATCCCAGGCTCATCAGACAGAACCCGCCGCAGCGGCGTAGGTGAGTGCGGGGGCACGGTTCGCTTCGCAATCAGCGAAGACGCTGTGAATTTTCATGATTTCGCGCGACTGTTTCGCGACCAGCTGAAATGTACCAATGCCCTGTTTCTCGACGGCGGCGGCGGCGTGGGCATTTACGCTCCTGCATTGGAGCGCAACGACATGTCCCTGCATGGCGGTTTCGGCCCTATCTTGGGCCTCGTGGAGCGATGAGCCTATCCGTGGGATTGCGAGATGCGCTCGTCTGCTTGATGCCGCGGGCGCCCTGCTCTCGTCTCAATTCGAGATCAGATGATTGCCGCGCCGACGCGATTGCTGCAAAGACGTGCCTGATAGCGTCGCCGAAAGGGAAGAGAGACGATGAGCTACGATTTTCACGTTGGCCAGAAGGTCGTTTGTATCGACGATACGTTCAAGCACGTCAGCATCGACCAGGGCATTCGCAAGGGCGAGATCTATACGCTGCGCTGGGTCGGCGAGTACACACATTACATCGACGGCACCTTCTTCGGTGTGAAGCTGGAAGAGCTGCATCGCGGCAACGATGACGGGCCGGAAGGATATGGCGCCGCCGACATGCCGTTTCGCGCCACACGTTTCCGGCCGCTCGTCAAAGACAAGATCTCGTCTCTGCGCAAGCTGCTGAACCCCACGCCTGATGCTCCTGTCGAACCCAAGGTGAAGGTCAAGAAGACGGAAAAGGTCTGAGCGCGGTCGACACAGACCTTGATTGATGGCCGCGTTGCTGTAGACACCACGCTAGGACGCGACTGCCATGAACTTTAGCATGGGGTCGGGCGACGGATTGACGTCAAGTTGCTGCCACGAGATCACGTGACCGTCCTTTGATCATCTCGATCCCCCTCGCCTATCTCAACGAACGACCGACGCTCGCACCATTTGTGTGAGAAAATCGGCTTGCTCCTTCATGATCGCCGCAATTGAATGACGTAGCATTTTGGCGCTATATAGGACGATCGCAAAAATCTCAGAGAGACGCGCCGGTGCTGCAGGAAATCACGAACGAGACCATTGCCGAGAGCGGCTACCGACGGATTCGGGCCGATATCATATTCGGCAGGCTGGCTCCCGGGCAGAAGCTGAAGCTGGAAAGCCTGAAAGAATCCTACGAGACGAGCATCAGCACCCTGCGCGAAATCCTCAACCGTCTGTCTTCGGAAGGCCTCGTCGTTGCCGAAGGTCAGCGCGGTTTCGAGGTTTCTCCGATGTCGGTCGCCGATCTCAAGGAGATCGCGGCACTTCGTCTGCTTCTGGAAACCCATGCGCTCGAGCAATCATTCGCCTATGGCGAGGTCGAATGGGAAGCGCGCCTCGTGTCGGCGCACTACAAGCTGGCCCGCATGGAGAAGGTGATGGCGTCGGGCGACGCCACCAAGGCCGAGGACTGGAAGCGCTATGACTGGGAGTTTCACCAGGCATTGATTTCGGCGTGCGGATCGAAACTCTTGATGGAGACCCACTCCGCCGTCTTCGACAAGTATCTGCGATACCAGATGGTAGCCCTCTCCTATCGCGGCGATGTCGCCGCCAACGAGCATCAGCAACTGCTGGACGCGGCCTTGAAGCGCGATGGCGATACGGCCAAGCGGGTTCTCGCCTTGCATATTCAAGGCGGCGTCGAACACGCCTTGGCAAAGGGCTCGCTTTCGTAGCGCATGACCTGACGCCGGTGACGAAATCATCATATCAAGTGCATCCTGTTGTACATTTTCGGCTCCTCCGTTGTATTGTGGAGCGAACCAGGAGGGGCCATGCTCAAGCGTGTAGTGGAATCGACCGAGACGGTCGGTGACGTCGTTTTCCGGCAGATCCGGCAGGACATCATCTCGGGCGCGTTGCCGCCGGGCGCCAAGATAAAGCTTGAGCAGGCGAAGGAGCGCTATTCCATCAGCGTCTCGTCCCTGCGCGAAATCCTCTGTCGCCTGACGAACGAAAATCTGGTGATTGCGGAAGGCCAGCGCGGCTTCGAGGTCAGCCCGGCCTCACGGAAAGAACTGATCGAGCTTGCCGACCTCAGGATCGTGCTGGAAACGCATGCGATCGGCCTTGCCTTTGCTGCCGGCAATCTCGAGTGGGAAGGCCAGATCGTGGCCGCCCATCACAAGCTCGCGGCAGCGGAAAAGAACCTGCTGGCTGGCGATGCCTCCCGGACCATCGATTGGGTCCGATACGACTGGGAGTTCCACCAGGCCATCGTCTCCGCCTGCAACTCGGCAACGCTGATGACGACGCTATCGTCCGTCTTCGACCGCTTTCTCCGCTATCACATGCTCGCCCAGAGCTTCCGAGGCAAGGCTGTCGTCGACGATCACAAGCTCCTGTTCGAACTCGCCATCAAACGGGATGTTGAAGGCGCAAGAGAGGTCGTGCGGCGACACGTGCAAAGCGGCGTGGAACACGTGCTGAAAAGCGGCCGCATCCCCTGATACCCACCCGGCGCTCGTCCTCCTAGGTAGCGTCTTTCGGTACGCCTTCCGGCCGCATCTGCTTTTTCAGAGCGGCGATCCGGAAGATCGCATTCGGCGCACCATATCCGCGATAGCCGCGGCGCTCGACGATCTCGAAGAAGAAGCCCTCCCCGTAGGTTCCGCTGTAGAGCTGGAAATACTCGCCGTGTTCGTCACGATCGTAGAGGATATTTTCGGCCTTCAATCGCTCCGTGAGCTCCGGATCAAGGCCGAACCGAGCCTCGATATCGTCGTAGTAGTTGGGAGAGATGTGCAGCGGCTTGAAGCCATGCCGCCGAAGGGCCTCTGCGGTGACAAAGATATCATCCGTTGAGAAGGCCAGGTGCTGGATGCCCGATCCGAACTTCTCGGCAATGAAATGCCCGGCCAGGGTTCGGCGGTTCTCGGCACCGTTCATCGTAATCCGCAGTGCGCCAGTCGTGTTCTCGACGACCTGACTACGCACCACGCCGCTCGGATCGATGATATCGACCATCGGCGTCTTGGTCGCCTCGAAGATCGACGTATAGAAAAGCAGCCAAGTGAGCATCTCGTCATAGGCGACCGTCTGGGCAATGTGATCAACGCGGATGAGCCCGGCGGTCCGCGCTTCACCGTCGTCGGCAACCGGCTCGAAATCGATCTCGGAGAAGCGGCCAAGCGCGCTCTTGTCGTCGATCAGATAGATAAGACCGCCGCCGACGCCCCGGATCGCCGGAAGCTCAAGCTCGCCGTCAGCCACGGGCTGGCGAAATGGCTCTGCATCGAGCGCCAGCGCGCGCTCGTAGGCCTTCGCTGCATCGTCGACCACAAGTGCAAGCGCGTAAGCAAATGTTCCATGGACAGCATAGGCAGCGTTGGCAAACCCGGCCTGATCGACGTTGATCAGTATCCGTATCTCGCCCTGCTCGAAGAGCGTGACCTTCTTGGTCTTGTGGACAGCGCTTTTCCGAAAGCCAAGCGCTTCCAGCAGGCCAACCAATCCGACGGCCTCATCCTCATCGGTCGCGAATTCGACGAAGCCGATCCCTTTGACCTTGGCTCGTTCCGGCATGGCAGCGCCGACGGGGCTGCTTTCGCCCAAGCTGCGCCGCACCTGATCGCCGAGGTAGACCAGTGAGCGATGGCCGTCGGCTGCGATGGCGCGGGTGGAACCTCCGCGAAACTGGTCGTTGAAAATCTCCAGCGAGAAGTAGCCATCATATCCGGTTGAGGCGACCGCTTCGGCGAAGGCCGTAACCGGCAGGTCGCCCTCACCAGGCATATTGCGGAAGTGGCGGCTCCAATAAAGCAGATCCATATCGATCAGCGGAGCATCGGCGAGCTGGACGATGAAGATCTTCTCCTTGGGGATCGATCGGATGGAGTTGATGTCGATCTTGCGCGACAGAGAATGAAAGCTGTCGAGAATGAGCCCGACATTCGGGTGGTCCGCGCGCCGCACGATCTCCCAGGCATCCCGGTGATCGTTGATATGGCGACCCCAGGCAAGCGCCTCGTAGCCGACCCTCAGCCCGCGTTTGGCGGCCCGCTCGCCCAGTTCGCGGAAGTCTGCGGCAGCGCGGTCGATGCCGCCAATAGAGGCTGGCGAAACGTTGGAGCAGACGAGCACCAGATCGGTGCCGAGCTCCTGCATCACATCGAACTTGCGCTCGGCGCGATCGAAGGTTCGGCTTCGCAGCGGCTCCGGCATACCCTCGAAATCCCGGAAAGGCTGGAACAGCGTGATCTCGAGCCCCTGGTCCCTCGCCATCTTGCCGACATCGGCCGGGCTGCCATCGAACGCCAGAAAATCGTTCTCGAAAATCTCGACGCCCTTGAATCCGGCACGCGCGATCGCCTCAAGCTTCTCCGGCAGTTCGCCGCTAATGGTTACGGTCGCAATGGAGGTCTTCATGGCCACAGCCCTTCCCCGTTTCAGCGTGATGAGGAGAAGCCGGAGGCACGATTGGGTGCCTCCGCCAAAATCCTCCTGCAGTCATTATGACGAATGTCGTGAATATTTCAATTCGGTTGGTGAAAATTGGATTCTCATATGATTTCGAAAAACTATGTTGATTTATCGGTCCCGGTCTGCCAATTATTAACAACAGTCAATTTGGTGAGGGATGGCTGTCCGGTCGAAGGACCGTCAAACGGAGGAGGAATAAATGTTCAAATCAATGCTGACGCGCCGAAATGCCATGCTTGGCGCTGCCGCGGTCGTCGCCGCTGTCGCCATGGCTCAGCCGGCGAGCGCAATCACGCCCGACGAGATCAAGGCCAAAGGCAAGCTCGTGGTCGGGATCCAGGGCGACAACCCGCCGTGGGGTTTCGTGACCAGCGCAGGCAAGCAGGATGGCCTTGATGCCGACATCGCAACGCTGTTCGGCAAAGAGCTCGGCGTTCCGGTCGAATTCGTCCCGCTTGAAGTGAACAACCGCATTCCGGCGCTGACGACGGGCCGCGTTGACGTTCTCTTCGCAACCATGGCCATGCTTCCGGATCGCGCAAAGGCCGTCCAGTTCAGCAAGCCTTATGTGGCCAACGCGATCGTGCTGATCGGACCGAAGTCGGCCGAGATCAAGACGAACGCCGACATGGCCAAATTCACGGTCGGCGTTGCCAAGGGCGCCGCCCAGGATACGCAGGTCACCAAGAACGCGCCTGCGAACACGACGATCCGCCGCTACGACGGTGATGCCGCCAGCGTGCAGGCACTTGCCTCCGGCCAGGTCGATACGCTCGGTGGCAACATCTTCTACATGGATCGCGTCGAAAAGGCCCGCCCGGGCGAGTTCGAAAACAAGCTCGAGTTCCAGAAACTCTACAACGGCGCCTGCACGCGCCTGGGTGAAAAGGAAATCAACGCGGCGCTCAACACCTTCATCGACAAGATCAAGGCAAACGGCGAGCTGAAGAAGGTCTACGACAAGTGGATGAAGGTTCCGGTTCCTGAGTTCCCCGCGACCCTGGACGGCATTCCGTTCACCGTGAACTGAGCCTTTCTACCCTGACACTACGGACCGCCGAGGTGGGCATCAACGATGCCCGCCAACGCCGACACCATGCCGCCGGACGAGCCTCGGCTTGCGGCGAGGAGCGTGATGATGAGCAAGACAATCTTTGTACTCAACGGCCCGAACCTCAACCTGCTCGGTCAACGCGAGCCGGCGATCTACGGCACCACGACGCTTCATGACATTCGCGAGCGATGCATCGCCAAGGCTCGGTCACTTGGCTTCGACGTCGACTTCCGACAGACGAACTTCGAAGGCGAACTGGTCGAAAGCGTTCATCAGGCGCGCAACGAGGCGTGCGGCATCGTCATCAATCCCGCTGCCTACACCTTCACATCCATTGCGCTGCTGGATGCGCTGAAGACATTCGACCCGCCGAAGATCGAGCTGCATATCTCGAACGTGCATGCCCGCGAGAGCATCTACCACAACTCGCTGATCTCACGCATCGCAACCTCGATCATGATCGGCTTCGGTGCCGACGGATACGAATTGGCGATCCAGGCCATGGCCGGGATGGTCACGCGCGCGGCGCATTGAAGACGAACTTGAGCCGGAGAAATCCGCATGGACTATAAATTGGACTTCACGCCTGTCATCGACGGTCTGCCGACCCTGCTGATGGGCTGTCTCGGCACCTTCCTGCTGGCGATCTCGGGAATGCTGCTCGCGATCATCATCGGCATCGGCGGCGTTGCCCTGCGCGACTCCCACATAAAGTGGATGCGCTGGCTGGTCATCGGATTTGTCGAACTGATCCGCAACACGCCGTTTCTGGTGCAGATCTTTTTCATCTACTTCGCCCTGCCCCTCGCCGGCATCAGGTTGGATCCGACGCCGACGGCAATCATCGCGCTCGGCATCAATGGCGGCGCCTATGCCATCGAGATCATTCGTGGCGGCGTTCAGTCCATCCCGAAGGGACAGATGGAGGCCGGCCTGGCGCTCGGTTTGCATAAGGCGCAGGTCTTCCGGCTGATTATCCTGAAACCGGCATTGCGGGCGATCTACCCCTCGCTGACGAGCCAGTTCGTCCTTCTGACACTCTCGACGAGCATCGCCTCGGCAATTTCTGCCTACGAGCTGACATCGGTTGCCCAGCGCATTGAATCCGACAGCTTCCGAAGCTTCGAAGTCTATTTCACCGTCACGATCTTCTACCTCGTGATCTCCTGGCTGATGATGCGCCTCTTTTCGTTCTTTTCGGCGCGTTACTTCACCTACCCCGTCAAGTAGGGAGCGATTTCCATGGGCAATGAAGAACTCGTTTTCCTGCTGATTGGTTTGAAATGGACGGTCGTCCTGTCGGCAATCGGCTTCGTCTGCGGATGCATCGCCGGCTTGGGCGTAGCACTTGCCCGGACATCGGGTAGCCCGCTGCTGGAGCGCATCACGTCCGGGTACATTGCCGTCTTCCAGGGAACGCCCCTGCTGATGCAGCTGTTCGTGGTCTATTACGGACTTGCGCTGATCGGCCTGAAGCTCGATGCCTGGCTCGCCGTCGCCATCGGCCTCACTCTTCACGCCAGCGCCTATCTCGGCGAGATCTGGCGCGGATCGATCGAGGCAGTCCCGCGAGGACAGACGGAAGCCGCCAAAGCGCTCAGCCTCAAGTACATCTCGCGGATGAAGGATATCATTCTTCCACAGGCGCTCCGCATCTCGCTGCCGGCCACGATCGGCTTCCTGGTTCAGTTGATCAAGGGCACGTCGCTCGCATCGATCGTCGGTTTCACCGAGCTAACGCGCGCCGGCAACATCATCTCCAACCAGATCTTTCAACCCTTGACCGTCTTCGGTGTGGTCGGCGCGCTTTACTTCCTGATGTGCTGCCCGCTGACGATCCTCGGCGCACGCCTTGAACGACGGTTTGCCGCGTCGGCGCGCTAATCGCCTCCGATCCCGCTCGACCCTGACACAAGCACCTGGAGACTACCGATGACCAATGCTGCCCAGTCCCAAGCCGCAGAAACCATTATCACCATGGAACGGGTCGAAAAGTGGTACGGCGCGTTTCAAGCCCTACATGATATCAACCTGTCCGTCCGCAAGGGCGAAAGGATCGTGCTGTGTGGTCCTTCCGGCAGCGGCAAGTCGACCCTGATCCGGTGCATCAACCATCTCGAAGCCTATGAGAAGGGTGAAATCCGCGTCGGTGGCATTCTGCTCGGAAACCAGGCGAAGGCGATCGACGCGGTTCGCCGCGAAGTGGGCATGGTGTTTCAGCAGTTCAACCTGTTTCCGCACCTGACCGTGCTGCAGAACTGCATGCTGGCGCCGATGCGCGCGCTTGGCGTCAGCAAGGCGGAAGCCGAAGAACGCGCACGCACCCTTCTTGACCGCGTCAAGATCCTCGAGCAGGCCGAGAAATATCCGCTGCAACTCTCGGGAGGCCAGCAGCAGCGGGTCGCCATTGCCCGCGCGCTCTGTATGCGGCCGAAGGTGATGCTCTTCGACGAACCGACTTCGGCCCTCGATCCGGAGATGGTCAAGGAAGTGCTCGACACGATGATCGGGCTCGCCGACGAAGGCATGACGATGATCTGCGTGACCCATGAAATGGGCTTCGCCCGTCAGGTCGCCGATCGGGTGATCTTCATGGCGAGCGGTGCGGTGGTCGAGGAAGCGCCGCCATCGGAGTTCTTCACCAATCCCCGGCATGAGCGAACCCGAAAATTCCTCGGCGAAATTCTGCGCAACTGATGACCGCTCAACGTCGCAACGCAGGGAGCCACTGATGAAGCGGTTGAAGATCGCGGTAATGGGCGCCGGGCTGATCGGCAAACGCCACGCACAACATGTCCTGGCGCAACCCGATGCCATCCTAACATCGATCATCGACCCGTCGAGCGACGGACGGGCTTTCGCGAATGAGATCGGCGCGGGCTGGTCCCCGAGCTTCGCAGAGATAGCGCGGGACGATCGCCCCGATGGTGTCATCGTCGCCACGCCGAACCGGCTTCACGTCGAGAATGCGCTGGAAGTCATCGAAGCGCGTATCCCCGTGCTCGTCGAAAAGCCTATCGCGGACGATGTCGATGAAGCGGCAGCACTCGTTGCCGCGGGCGAACGAGCTCGGTTGCCGATCCTGGTTGGTCATCACCGCCGCTACAACCCGATGATCCAGAAGGCCAGAGAGATCCTCGAAAGCGGCAGGCTGGGTCGGATCATCGCGGTACACGGGACCTTCTGGGTCGCAAAGCCTGACGACTATTTCGACGTCGCCTGGCGGCGCGAACCGGGTGCGGGCCCGATCTTCGTCAACCTTATCCACGACGTCGATCTCTTCCGCTATCTCTTTGGCGAGGTCGACGCCGTCCACGCCATGCAGTCGAGCGCGGTCCGAGGCCATGCGGTCGAAGACACGGCCGTCGTCTCGATGCGCTTTGCGAACGGCATCCTGGCGACCCTGAGCGCAAGCGATGCCGTCGCCTCCCCCTGGAGCTGGGAGATGACAACAGGCGAGAACCCTTCCTTTCCTCAGCAGGACCAATTTTGCTACCAGATCGGCGGCACGCACGGTTCGCTGAGCATTCCACATCTTGATCTATGGACGAATGCCACCCGACCGGACTGGCTGGAGCCCCTCGCCCGCGAACGCGTCTCCTTCGTCCCGGACGATCCGCTCAAAGCCCAACTCAGCCACTTCTGCGACGTCATACGGGGCGACGCCGAACCGATCGTCAGCGGACGGGAGGGACTGGCGACCCTCAGGGTCATCGAGGCAATCCGAACCTCTGCTCTTTCCGGGCAGATGGTCGGGCTGGACACCATCACGACACCAAGGGTCCAATAGAATGATTACCGGGACCACCAAACTCATCGCGCACCTCGGCTATCCGACCGAGTCCTTCAAGGCGCCGCTGATCTACAATCCCTATTTCGACGCAAACGGGATCGATGCCGTCGTCGTGCCCATGGGCTGCAAGCCGCAGGACTACCCATCGTTTCTCAAACTGGTCTTTCGCCTCTCCAATATTCACGGCGCCCTCATTACGATGCCGCACAAGATCGCGACGATGAGCCTGCTCGACGAGGCATCGACCAGCGCGAAGGTGGCGGGCTCCTGCAACGCCGTCCGCCTCGATCAAAACGGTCGCCTGATCGGCGACATGTTCGATGGCGAGGGATTTGTGCGCGGCGTTCTGCGCAAGGGACGAGAGGTCGCCGGCACGAGCGTCCTGATCGTCGGTGCCGGTGGCGTCGGTTCGGCGATTGCTGCCTCGTTGGCAAAGGCAGGCGTCCGACGCCTTGCGATCTTCGATCCCGATCAAGCAACCATGACCGGCCTGCGGGATCGCTTGCGGCAATACTACCCGAACGTCGAAATAGCCGTCGGCTCCGCCGATCCGTCCGGTCAGGACATCGTGGTGAATGCGACGCCACTCGGCATGAAAAAGGGCGACCCCTTGCCGATGGACGTCTCCCTCATCGCGCCGTCGACCTTTGTCGGCGAAGTGGTGATGAAGGAAGAGATCACACCCTTCCTTCAGGCCGCCCGCGCAAGGGGCTGTGCATTCCAGGTCGGCACGGACATGCTGTTCGAACAGATACCGGCCTACCTGGAATTCTTCGACTTCCCGACGACGACCGCCGAGAACCTGCGGAAAATCGCGAAACTCACCTGACTAGGCGCCCGTAAGACGATGGACGGCAATTGAGAGACATCATCAACTGCGCCACTGGAAGCGCAGTTGATGAGCGTCCAGAACTAGGCTCCCGCCGAGCCGAAGACGACGTCTTCAAGCCACAAGTTCGAAAACTTCCGTTCCGGATCCATGCCATTGCGGATGCGCGCGAAATCGGCAAGGCGTTCATAGCTGGCGCCGATGTGGCTGCGGGTAAACACCTTGCCCCAGTGCGGCAACGCCTGAAGGGGTGCGAGCACATCTTCGATATGGCGGACCGCCGCGTTGACCGCATCCTGATCGCGAACCCAGGTGAAATGGAACGATACGGTGTCGCGTTGATATTGCGGGCTGAGCCACAGCTGATCGGCGGCGACAGTCCTTATTTCACCTGCCTGGACCAGATGCGCAAACCTGTTGCGGACCGATAGCAGAGCCTCGACCGCGGCGGCACCGTACTCCTTGGGAACGTGATATTCCGATTGTATCTCTTCGCCGCTGCTCGGGAGAAAGCCCATCTTGAAGTGAGGCAGCCTGTCGGACCACCGGCCGTATTCGCCAAGCTGGTCGGTCGCGTTCTGCGCATCCAATCCACTGATCGGATGTCTCTTGACCTGCGCCCGGACCGCGCCATGAATGGCCGTCGGCCAATCGTCGCCTGCCCCGGCCCGCTTCAGCCAGATCGAACCTGCCTGATCCCCCCATTGCGTGAACACGCTCACGCTGTAGGCGGCACCCGTGATTTCATCGAGGTTCTCGACCAGCTTGTCCCAGTCGAGACCGTCATAGACGCACTGCGCGACCTGAAACTCTGGCTGAACATCGAGCGTCACACGCGTGACGATGCCGAGCGCGCCGAGATGCACGACCATTCCGGCAAAATCCGCATCGCCGCGCTTCACCGTCACGAGGCTACCGTCACCTGCCACGAACTCCAGTCCTGAAACCGCCGTCGCCAGATTTCCATTGAGATTACCGGACCCATGGGTCGCGGTGGCGATGGCGCCGGCGATCGAGATGTGAGGCAGCGATGCCAGATTGTGAACGGCGAGACGGTGATCGTGCAGGAAAAGCGCAAGCTCGCCATAGGTGCAGTGACCGCCAACGGAGACCTGCGTTCCGTCTCGTTCGATCACGGGCTTTGTCGGCATTTCGGCCAGCGACATGGCGACTTGCCCATCGGCGATGGCGTTGAACGAGTGTCGCGATCCCAGCGCCTTTATCGTCTGAGAGCGCGCCACGATATCGCAAACGTCCTCGACCGAAGACGGATAGACGCAGTCGCGAAAGCTGTAGTGAAAACTCTCTGCCCAGTTGGCAGCAGGAACCTGTCTCATGAACGATACCTTCTCGAATCCGGCGGATTGAATTTATTTATCCGAAGCGGCGACGAAAGAAGACATATATTGGTCACCAAGGCACGCGCCGATTGTCGCAATCTTACTGGCAGTTGTAACCCGTACACGAACAGCACCCGGCGTATTAAATTTCTTCACCAATCTATGAGACCCATCGGTATCTCGGCTCGATTGAGGAGGATGCGGCAATGGTGGTTGCAAGGGCATTCGGGAAGTCTACCGCGGACACGAAAAAGCGGGAAATGGAGCGCCTGGCAGCCCTTGAGCAGCTGGATCTCCTCGACACGCCCCGAGACGATGGCTTCGATCGCATCGTGCGACTGATCAAGGAGATCTTCACGATCGATATCGGGCTTGTCACCCTCATCGATGCGCACCGCCAATGGTACAAGGCCTGCTCGGGCCTTTCGGCCGATGAGGTTCCGCGCGAAGACACGTTCTGCCGATACGTCGTAGACTACGAAGAACCAGTCATTGTCCAGGACGCCACCAGAGATCCTCGTTTTGCCCAACATCCCGCCGTGACCGGCGACAGCCACATCCGCTTTTATGCGGGCGTTCCGTTGCGCACCAGGGAAGGTCATATCATTGGCACCGTCTGCGCGATCGACCGAAAGCCGAGATCGTTCGGCGCCAAGGACCTCGCGATTCTGCAGGAACTGGCCGGGGCAGCGATGGACCGGATAGAACTGCTGCAGTCGGCGGCAACCGACAGCCTGACTGAAACATTGACGCGCCGCGCTTTCAAGCAGGAGACTGACCAGCTCATTTCGCTGGCCCTGCGCCACCAGCACAATCTCTCCTGCGTCATGCTGGACGTCGACCATTTCAAGAGCGTCAACGACACTTATGGTCATGCAGCAGGCGACGACGTTCTCCGGGCCGTCGCGGCAACCTGCAGGGCAAACCTCAGAGCCGGCGACCTCCTTGGTCGTCTCGGCGGCGAAGAATTCTGCATCGTGCTCCCGCACATCGACCGCGAAGGCGCGATTGCCGTTGCCGAGAAAGTCAGGGCCGCGATTTCGTCTCAGCCCATCCAGGGGGACTTCGGTTCACTGAGCGTCACCGCGAGCTTTGGCGTCTCGTCGCTCTCCATCGTCACCAAGGACATCGACACGCTCCTGGCGCAAGCGGATGCCGCGATGTATCACGCCAAGCACAGCGGCCGAAATCGATGCATTTCATGGGCATCGATCGGCGCAGAGCGTGCCATGGGCTCCCGCCGGCGTGTCCTGAAGGCCGGTGCCATCCTGTTCAATGATCGGCGTTCGACGATCGATTGCACCATCAAGACCCTCGGCATCGATAGCGCAGGCCTGTCGGTTTCCAGCTCGGCGGGCATTCCTCCCGAGTTTGTTCTGGCCATCAAGGGTGAAGGCTTCGAAACGCTGTGCCAGGTGATCGCGCAGGACCGGCAGAGCGTGGAAGTAGCCTTCAAGATCTGAAGGCCCCGCGCGCTGCAAGGCCGTATCAGTGCCCGTCGGGCGGGACGTCTGCCTTCGGGGTCTCCCCGACCAGATTCTTCCGATGGAAGATGAAAAGTCCGGCAAGCACGATCACGGCGGATCCCACCAGGATCTGGCTATCCGGCAGGTCGCCGAAGAACAGATAGCCCAGGACAATCGCCCATATCAGTAGGCTGTACTGCAGTGGTGCCAGAAGCGACGCCGGAGCCAGTTTCAGCGCTCGTGTGATCATCATGTGCGCACTGCCGGCAACGATGCCGAGCGCCAGCATGGCGGCGACATCGACCGCCGTCATCGGACCCCAGTTCCCGATGCTCAGGAACAGGCCGGCGACGAAGGCCGCAATGGTCTGCCAGGTCACCAGTGTCACATCGCTCGTCTGCCGCAGGCGACGGCTGAGTACAAGCGTCAACGCAAAAGACAGGCTGCCGACAAGGCCGAAGATCGATGGCCAGGACAGCATGGCGGACGACGGCCGCAGCGCGATGACAACCCCGATGAAACCGATGACGACGGCGAGCCAGCGGCGCCAGCCGATCGTCTCGCCCAGGAAGAAATGCGAGAACGCCGCCACGTAGATGGGACCGGCCATGTAGAATGTCATGACATCGGCAAGCGGGAGATAGGCAACAGCTGCATAAAAGAGCGCGACATCACCCGTTGCCAGCACCATGCGGAGGATATGCAGAGACGGGCGTTCCAGCTGGACCAGCGCAGCAGGTCCCTGCCGGACAATCATCGGCGCCAGCATGGCGAAGGAGCCGAGCGAGCGCAGCACCAGCACCTGGCCGACGGAAAAGCTCGCAACCAGCCACTTGCCCATCGCATCATTCAACGAGAACAGCACATCGCCAAGGAGCATCAGGAGCACCCCGGCAAGCACGGCATTGCCCACGGCGCTGCTCGCGCGAACGTTCATGGTGCTTCCTTCCAATCAAGCCGTTTTCTCGGCCTTTATCTTCATTTGACCGTAGTTCTAGGCGGCCGACTTTTTCGTCTCAGGCGCGACCCGGCTCGGCCAGAACAATATTGTGACCGCCAATATAAGAACCCGCCTCGAGGTTCACTGCGAGGCGGGTTGCCTGACTACGCAAGCTGTGACTGGATCAGACGGCTATCGAATGCGTCCAGCCGTGTTGATCGTTCGAGGCGCCCTGCTGCAGGCCGACCAGTTGCTTTCGCAACTCGGCGGTCAGCGCACCGGTCTGTCCGTCACCGATCTTGAACTCGCCACCGGCGTGACGCACGAGCCCGATACCGGCCAACACGGCGGCAGTGCCGCAGGCGAACGCTTCCTTGAGCTTGCCGCTGGTAGCATCGGCCTTCCACTCGTCGAACGAGTAGAGGCGCTGCTCGACGCGGATGCCCCGCTCTTCGGCAAGCGCGATCACCGATGCGCGGGTGATGCCCGGCAGAATGGTGCCGCCGAGCGGAGGCGTGACCATCGAGCCGTCCTGCATGACGAAGAATACGTTCATACCGCCGAGTTCTTCGACCCAACGATGCTCGGCCGCGTCAAGAAACACGACCTGGTCGCATTCACGCTTTGCGGCTTCCGACTGAGCAACAAGGCTGGCAGCATAATTTCCGCCGCACTTTGCAGCGCCTGTTCCGCCGCTGGCCGCGCGGGTGAATTCCGTTTCGACCCAGACGGAGACTGCCTTGCTGCCGCCCTTGAAGTAAGAACCGGCAGGGGATGCGATGATGCAGAACACGTATTCCTGCGCCGGCCGCACGCCGAGGAACGCCTCGTTCGCAAACATGAATGGGCGGAGGTAGAGGCTGGCATCACCCGACGGGATCCAGGCCTTGTCAACGCGCACCAGCGCTTCGACCGCCTTGATGAAGAGCTCTTCCGGAACCGGCGGCATTGCCATGCGCAGCGCCGACTGTGCAAACCGCCGCGCATTCTCTTCCGGCCGGAACAGCAGGACGCGCCCATCCGCCGTCTTATAGGCCTTCATGCCTTCGAAGATTTCCTGCGCATAGTGGAGCACCGCGCTCGCCGGATCGATCGACAGCGGCCGCCGCGGCGTCACCTTCGCATCGTGCCAGCCCTTGTCGGGCGTCCAGCGTGCGAGCACCATATGGTCGGTGAAAATCTTGCCGAAGCCGGGCGTCTCAAGGGCTTGAGCTCTATCTGCGTCGGAAACGGGTGAGGTGTGGAAATCGATCTGGATCTCCGGCAGTTCTGGATTCGTAGTCATGGAAACAGCCTTGGACATGGCGCGCTATCCGCGCGTGACTCCGTCAACATAAAGGAAAACAACGAAACGAGCAGTAGCCCTTTCGTGTCCCGGTTTCAAGCAATCGCTCGAACGCGCCGAAGGCCGCCTGAGCGGCTGGTGGAACCGCAGGCAGGGATTGCAGAAATCAGGGCACCATCGCCCTAAATCGCTATCTCGACCCTTCCGGGCGCACTGACCCGGCATATCGGTACAGACAGATGGAGAATGCCTCCTGCCCGCCACGACAGGTTGAGTTGATTGTCGCGGCGAACTCTTTGGCGCTGTCGCCGCGGCCATTGTTTCCATTGTACATTTTTTCCTAATACTCGATCACAGGCACGATGATTTCGGCCACCATTACGTGTGACAACAGACCCCTTTCAACGACGCCGCTAACCCTCGCTTAAAAAGCATCCAAATCGGGCGGCGCCCGAAAGTTCGGGGTGCGAATATTAACTTTAGGTTAACCATAAACATCGTTTACCATCGGTGACGACCTTGAGAGTCGTTGATTCGAAAGTCCTACGCGAGATTTGCGAACGGATGAGAGGAAAGACGATTACTGCGGCCAGACACATGCGTTTGCTGAGAGTGGTATCGCTGACGGCGTTAGCCGGGCTTGCTGCCGGCTGCACCTCCACCGGAGGCGTAAGACAACCAAACATTGCGGAAACCGTGGCAAGCGAAAAAGCGCTTGCCCTGCCACCTCCCGGTGGCCCTTCCATCGTGAGTGTCGTAGAGCGCAAGCATGGCAACGGCACCGAGCAGACGATCTCGCTTTTCACCTCGTCGTCCGTACCCGGCCAGAACTTTCTCAAGGTGCAATTCATCGGCGCAAACGGCGTCAACCAGGGAACCGGCAACGCATCCCACAGGACAATCTCAGGGAGCCAGGTTTCTCGCGAGGCTTTTGCGGCGGCGCCCGGCGTGCCGATGGTGACCTCGCTGACCTTCCTGCAGAACAGTTATGGCCCGTTCGGCTACGCATCCGGCCAAAGCCGGTCAGGCGACACCTGCGTCTACGCCTGGCAACAGATCAGCTCCAGCCGCAACGCGATGACGCAGGCCCGCAACTTCGGGATGATCCAGGTGCGGCTTCGCCTCTGCGACGCGCGCGCAACCGAACGGCAGCTGCTCGGCATCGTCTATGGCTACACCATCGTTGGCTCGTTCGACGGTGAGATCTGGAATCCCTACGGCGCCCCCCGGGGTGCCGATCCGACGATCGGAGGCACCGGCAGTCCGATTTATCCTGATGCGGGCGGTTACCGCGGTGCGCCGATGTCATTTGGATACGAGCCTGCGCCGGAGCCCACTCGCCCAGCCGTCACGCGACGCGCCGCTGCCACAACTCCGCCCCCCGCCGCACTCCCCGCCGCGGTCGGGCCGCGCGTGCCGCTTCCTGACATGCCGGGCGGCGCACCGCAGGCGAGCATAGAGGCGCCGGTCGCACCGGTCGCCACACAGACAGAACAACAGACGGTGACGGCGAGCGGTGTGACCGTGCCGTCGCCGGATTGCATAGGCGACGCGGCCATGACGGCCGCTTGCCGGAGATAGTTTGATTCAACCGGTGCGCCATGCGCCCGATTTGTTGCTTTCGAAGGGACGCCGATGCATAAAGCCCTAAGCATCATCATATGGGCCGTGGTTTCGCTCTGCGTGATCGTACTGATCACCTTGCCGGTCAACCTGCAGACGCAGCTGATCGCGAGCATAACCGTCGTCGCGGTGATGGCGATCATCAAGGGATTGAAGGCTGAAGGCACATGGCGGCTCGTCGCGCTGGCCTTCGGCACTGCCATCGTCTTGCGCTATGTCTATTGGCGCACGACGAACACCCTGCCCCCGGTCAACCAGCCGGAAAACTTCATTCCCGGCCTGCTGCTCTACCTCGCGGAAATGTACAGCGTCGCCATGCTGGCGCTCAGCCTGTTCATCGTCGCGACACCCCTGCCGTCCCGCCCCTCGCGAGCGGCCAGCGAAGATCGTTTTCCGCATGTCGACGTCTTCGTTCCGTCCTATAACGAGGACTCCCATCTGCTCGCCAACACCCTGGCTGCGGCAAAGGCAATGGATTACCCCGCCGAAAAGCTTCACGTCTGGCTTCTCGATGACGGCGGCACGCTCCAGAAGCGCAATTCCAACAAGCTCCTGGAGGCCCAGGCCGCCGTCGCCCGTCACAACGAACTCAAGAAGCTGTGCGAAGATCTCGACGTCAAATATCTGACGCGTGACCGCAACGAGCATGCCAAGGCCGGCAATCTCAACAACGGCATGCAGCACTCCTCCGGTGAGCTCATTGCCGTCTTCGATGCCGACCATGCGCCGGC
Source organism: Rhizobium sp. AC44/96 (assembly GCF_001692185.1). Taxonomy (NCBI): domain Bacteria; kingdom Pseudomonadati; phylum Pseudomonadota; class Alphaproteobacteria; order Hyphomicrobiales; family Rhizobiaceae; genus Rhizobium; species Rhizobium sp. AC44/96. The sequence goes on along the minus strand of NZ_LXKO01000035.1, from coordinate 137,969 downwards.
CCGGGACTTCCTGCTCGAAACGGTCGGCTATTTCGATGACGATCCGAAGCTTTTCCTCGTCCAGACGCCGCACTTCTTCATCAATCCCGACCCGCTGGAACGAAACCTCCGCACGTTCGACAACATGCCGAGCGAGAACGAGATGTTCTACGGGATCATCCAGCGCGGTCTCGACAAGTGGAATGCGGCCTTCTTCTGCGGCTCGGCCGCCGTGCTCAGCCGCCGGGCGCTGGAATCGCAGAACGGCTTCAGCGGCATCAGCATCACCGAGGACTGTGAGACGGCCCTTGCCCTGCATGGCAGCGGCTGGAACAGCATCTATGTTGACAAGCCGCTGATCGCCGGCCTGCAGCCCGCGACCTTCGCCAGCTTCATCGGCCAGCGTAGCCGCTGGGCCCAGGGCATGATGCAGATCCTGCGCTTCCGCTTCCCGCTTCTGAAGCGCGGTCTGACCATCCCGCAGCGCCTCTGCTACATGTCGTCCACGCTCTTCTGGCTCTTCCCGTTCCCGCGCACGATCTTTCTGTTTGCGCCGCTCTTCTATCTCTTCTTCGATCTGGAAATCTTCACGGCCTCCGGCGGCGAGTTCCTGGCCTACACGCTCGCCTACATGCTCGTGAACCTGATGATGCAGAACTACCTGTACGGTTCCTTCCGTTGGCCTTGGATTTCGGAGCTCTACGAGTATGTGCAGACGGTGCATCTCCTGCCTGCTGTCGTCTCGGTCATGCTCAATCCGCGAAAGCCGACCTTCAAGGTGACTGCCAAGGACGAGTCGATCGCCGTCAGCCGTTTGTCGGAAATCAGCCGGCCGTTCTTCGTCATCTTCGCCGTCCAGCTGGTGGCGCTCGCAGTGACGATCTTCCGCATCTATGCCGAACCCTACAAGGCCGACGTTACCCTCGTCGTGGGCGGCTGGAACGTGATCAACCTGATCATGGCCGGCTGTGCGCTCGGCGTCGTCTCCGAGCGCGGCGAACGCGCCTCGTCGCGCCGCGTCCGAGTCAACCGCCGGTGCGAGTTTGGCGTCAACGGCAAGTGGTACACCGCCTCCATCGAGGACGTTTCGGTTCACGGTGCCCGCTTGCACGTCTTCAACAAGATGCTTGATCCGATGGTCATCGGTGCCGAGGGCGAAATCCGCTTCCAGCCCTACAGCGGCGCAGAGATGGAAACGCTGCCGCTGATCGTCCGCAATATCCAGCCGTCGGGCGAAATCCTCGCGGTGGGTTGCCAGTACATTCCCAAGAGCGCGCTCGATCACCGACTGATCGCCGACCTGATGTTTGCCAACTCCAACCAATGGACGCAATTCCAGCAGGGACGTCGCCGCAACCCCGGCCTTATCCGCGGAACGATCTGGTTCCTGGGGCTGTCGCTTTATCAGACGAGCCGCGGGCTGGTCTATTTCTTCCGCAGCATGCGGCCGGAGCGTGACCGGCAACAGCAGCAGCAGGCGGCAAAGGCGAACGGCTGATGAAGAAGGTTCTCTACGCTTCGTTCCTTCTCGTCGGCGCTTCGGCAATCGCCTACGCCCAGACGGCGCCGTTCGACATGTCGGGCGAACGCTCGCAAGGCGGCCAGCAGGTCGTGCCACGGCTGACCCTGCCAGCCACACCAACGACACCCCAGGCTCAGCCTGCACCGCAGACGCCACCTGCGTCACAGCCATCACCGCCTGTAGCAGCGCCGGTACCGCCGCTCTCGCTGCAGCCGGCCGCGACCGCGGAACCGGCAGCACCCGCACCGGTGCAAGCACCGCCTGTTGTCCTTCTGCCTGCGAACCCTATCGTCACGACACCCGCTGCCCCCATCCCAACAGCACCCGCCGCTGCGCCCCCGCCGCCGGCGACAACGCGTCAGGCAGTCACCCAACCCGCCTCCGGCGATATTCGCCGCTATGTCGTACCCTTCGCAAAGTTCGGCCTCGACGGTGAATATGATCGCAAGTCTTGGTCGCTCTATCTGACACCAGAGCAGGCCGCCTCGCCCGCCAAGTTCCATTTTTCCTATCAGAACGCCGTCGTCGTTGCCCCCGAAGCCTCGCAGCTGACAATTCTGATCAACAACAGAATGATCGGCCAGCAGCAGATCGGCTCGTCGGAAGGCGCAACGCAAGTCTCTTTCGACGTCCCCCCGGGGCTGCTGCAGCCCGGCGCCAACCTACTGACATTCGAAGCAAGCCATCGCCACCGCACCGACTGCACCGTTCAATCGACCTACGAGCTCTGGTCCGATATCGATCCCGAACAGACCTTCCTTGAGTTTTCGGGAAAAGACGCGGCCAAAGTCTCCAGCACCGACGCCATCCGCGCGATCGGCGTCGACGGTGCCGGCAAGACGCAATTCAATTTCGTCGTCCCAGCGCTGGAACAGCCGGGCACCACGAAGCCGCTTCTAAGGCTTGCACAGGGGCTCGCCGTTCTGAGCGGTATGCCTAACGAAACATTTTCGTTCTCGGCCGACTCGCTGCCGCCATCCGGCCCTGGCAAGATGGCTGTCATCGTCGGCACGCCGGCGGAACTGCAACCGGTCTTTGCAGCCCCTTCTGCGGCACAAACAGCTCCCCTGGCAGCCTTCGTCAGCGATCCGCGCTCCGGGTCGCCCGTGCTTCTGGTAAGCGGCCCTTCGTGGCCCGCGATTTCCTCGGCGATCGACACGATCGTTTCCACGACGGACCGCGATCCCAACGTCCGGCGCGATACGCTCGCGACGCAGCGTTGGGTAGCGCCCGACGCACCGCTGCTCTTCGGAGACAGCAGGCTTTCCCTCTCGCAGCTCGGCGTGAAGACGACTGAGTTCTCGGGTCGCCGCTTCCGAACGAACTTCAATGTCGCGGTACCGGCGGACTTCTATGCCGATGCCTACGGTGAGGCGATGGTGTTGCTCGACGCCGCCTACACGCAGGATGTGCTGCCCGGCAGCCATGTCGACATCTACGTCAACGGCAATATTGCTTCCACCGTGCCGATCACGTCGACCGGCGGCGGCATCTTCCGCCACCTGCCGATCCGCGTCACGATGCGGCACTTCAAGCCGGGCCTGAATACGCTTTCGCTCGAAGTGATCATGATGACCAAGGAGGACGAGATCTGCGTGCCCGGGACGACGGCAGGAGCCGGCCCCCGTTTCGCACTCTTCGATACCAGCGAATTCCATATGCCGGATTTTGCCCGTGTCGGGCAGCGCCCCAACCTCGGCGCGCTTGCGGGCACCGGCTACCCCTTTGGTCGCAGCGCCGACCCGATCCCGTTGTTCCTGGACCGCGTCGATCCCGATACGCTGTCGGCAACGGCAACCGTCCTCGGCCAGATGGCCGTCGTCGCGGGGCGCCCGCTTCCGGTTGAGCCGGCCGCATCGCCGGCCGCCGTCGGTGCGCGTGACGCGATCTTCGTCGGCTCTATCTCCCAGATGCCTCCCGCCGTCCTTTCGCAGTTGAACATCTCGACAGCCAGCCAGGCATCGTGGCGGACGGCAACGGCCGCGCAGGCCAGCCAACCGGAATCGTCTGTGACCTTCGACGAATGGCGCTCCAAGGTAAGCGGCGGTGTATGGCGCGGACAGATCACATCGTTCCAGGAATGGCTGCGGCGCAACTTCGACATCTCATTGAGCTCGCTGCAGTTCGTCCCCGGTGCCGAAGAGATCTTCACGCCCTCAAACGTCGACAGCTTCATGATCGCGCAGGGGACGAGTGCTGCGGGCGACGCGTCGTGGACGGTCGTCACCGCGCCTTCCTCCAAGGATCTTCGCGAGGGCGCGGAAGCCCTTACCGCGCAGGAGAACTGGCCGCAGATCACTGGCCACATCACCACCTACTCCAGCAAGACCGGCAAGATCGAAACGGTGCCCGTCAGCCGTTTTGACTTCGTGTCCTCGCAACCTTGGTCGATCTCCAACTACCGCCTGATCGCCGCGAACTGGCTCTCGACCAACATTCTCTCCTATGCGGTCTTGTTGGTGGTGCTCGCGCTGCTGATCGGCGTCACGACCTCGGCCATGCTCGCAAGACTCGGCAGGCGCGAATGAGACATTGGCGCAAACTCCTTCTGGCCGGTGGCTTTGCGCTACTTGCGGCGTGCCAACCGGCGGCGGCGCAGCGTGCAGCTGTTCCGTCCGAAGCCTGGAGCGCCTACAAGGCGAAGTTCCTGGATGCCAACGGCCGCATCATCGATAACGGCAACGGCGGCATCAGTCACAGCGAGGGGCAAGGCTACGGACTCCTGCTGGCCTATCTGGCCAACAACCCCGCCGATTTCGAGCAGATCTGGTACTTCACCCGAACCGAATTGCTACTGCGAAACGATGGCCTCGCGGTCTGGAAATGGGACCCCGCCGTCACCCCTCACGTTACCGATACCAACAATGCGTCCGATGGCGATCTGCTGATCGCTTACGCGCTGGCTCTGGCAGGTTCAGCCTGGAACAAGAGCGACTATGTCGAGTCCGCGGCGGCCATCGCTCAAGCCCTGTTGTCGCACGCAATCATAAGCTCCGGCGGCCGTACGATTCTCTTGCCTGGTGTGGATGGCTTCAACGCGCCGGAGAGGAAAGACGGGCCCGTTATCAACCCGTCCTACTGGATCTATGAAGCGCTGCCGGTCATGGAACTGCTGGCCCCTTCCAAGGCGTGGCAGAAGCTGTCTCAGGATGGCCTTTCTCTGCTTCACTCCATGCAGTTCGGACCGCGCAAGCTTCCCGCCGATTGGGTCAGCCTGAACCGGCAGCCACGGCCGGCCGACGGTTTCGATGCCGAGTTCGGCTACAACGCCATCCGCATTCCGCTTTATCTTGCCCGCGCGGGAGTTTCGGACAAGGCACTGCTGCTACGGTTTCGAACAGGAATGACCGCCGACGGCAATACGCCGGCCACGATCGACTTGACGACTGGAAAGCCGAAGCACGAGCTTCCCGATCCCGGTTATCAAATTGTTAACGATGTTGTGGCCTGTGTGACTGACGGAACGAAGCTTCCCGCGTCGTCCCGACAGTTCGCGCCGTTATTCTACTATCCGTCCACCCTGCAACTGCTTGGGTTGGCCTTCGTCGGGGAGAAACATCCGGAGTGTCTGTGAAATCCTCGCTCGTTGCAGTCTCAGTTGCAGTCGTGGTGGCAGGCGTTGTCGCCGCGATCAAGGATCGCGCGGCTCTCCAGGAAGCGCTGGGTCTCGCTGCGTCCAACCGACCGATCCCCCAATTGATGCTCATGGGCCGCATCAGCGGACCCGATGGACCTGCCGAGAAACCTCGGATCGACGTCCAGTCCGTCTCCGACCGCATCCAGGCCGCCGCCCCGGCATCACTGTTGCCGGAAACGCAGACCCCACCCGCGCAGGAAGCCTCTCCGGCTCCTGTTGTCGCTCAGGCGCAGCAACCGGCGCCCACGCCGCAGGCTTCTCAGGCGGCGCAGCAACAGCAGCAAAAGGTCGATGAAAGCGCGCTGCGCTACTTCGCAAGCCGCGACGACAAGGCGCGACTGCAGGCAGAAATATCACGACTGCAGGCGCTCTATCCGAACTGGGTCCCACCGGTGGATCCCCTTGCGATCCCACAGGGCGGAGACAAACAGCTGGAAGCCATGTGGCAGCTCTATTCCGAGGGGCGCTACGCGGAACTGCGAAAGCAGATCGCGGACCGGCAGGCCTCCGGCTGGCAGCCTCCCGCGGATCTGCTTGATCGCCTCGACGTCGCCGAAGCGCGTGCCCGGCTCGTCAACGCCTCGGACCTCAAGCAATACGCCACCGTCGTCCAGGTCGGCGCCGACACACCCAGCTTGCTGACCTGCAGCGATATCGACGTGCTCTGGCGTGTCGCGGAAGCCTTCGTCAAGACCGATCACACCCAGCGGGGGCAGGACGCCTACGCTTACATCCTGAAGAACTGCACCAATCCGCAGGAACGCCTGGCGACGATACAGAAGGCATCGGGCCTGCTCGCCTACGCGCCGATGCAGGAACTGCTGGCGCTCGAACGGCCGGACGGAAACGGCGGCCGCGAGTTCGACAGCATCCGCAACGATCTTGCCCGCCGCTTCATCGCCGCTGGCAATGATGACGCAAACCTCGCGGTTGCGCCCGACTATCTCTCCCAGGTCCAGCGTCTCGCGGAAACGCAGGGGCTCGCATCGGATAGTCTGCTTCTCGGCTGGTATCAGCTCCGCCGCGAAAACTACGCGGAAGCGGATAAATGGTTCCGCGCAGCCCGCGCTAAGGAGGATTCCGCGAGCGCCTCGCAGGGACTGGCGCTGACGCTGGTTGCGGAGAAGAAGTTTCCGGAAGCGGAAGACGTCATGTACAAATGGCGCAATACCTCTGCGGATGCGACAGCCACCTACCTCGCGGCAACTGCCAACCTGATGGCCATGCAGCCGCCTGCCAATATCGGCGAAGACGTCCTCGCACGCGTGGCCGCAGAGACCATCGCGCAGAAATACGTGCCGACGGCCCAGCAGTTCGGCTGGTATGCCCGCTCTCTCAACCAGCCGCAGACCGCTGCACGCTGGTTCGAAACGGCACTGCGCTGGAAGCCGGACGACGAACCATCCGCCTATGGCCTGGCAATCACGCGCGAACAGCTGAACGACCGCAAGGGCGTTGCCGAGGTGCAGCGTCTCTGGGCAGGTCGTTCTGCCCGGATCGCCACCATGGGCGAGACCGCCGCACTCAGGGCAACGGCGGCATCCCCGCTTCCCGCCCCCGGCGCGCTCGTGCCCCAACAACCAGCGGCATCGTCTCCGGCAGCCGGTTCCGCACCTGTCAAAACGCTGGAAACCTCTGCCCCGGCACGCGCTCAAGCGACCATCGATGATCGACGTGCACCGTCAGCACAAGTCGCGACAGCTCCGCGCACCGCGCGCCAGACACGCGGTTGCTCGACAACGATCAACGCGCAGCTCCTCAACCCGACGGATGCGCTGACGCGCGGCTGGTGCCTGATGGACCTCAACCGGCCCATGGAGGCAGTCGAGGCCTTCGAAGCGGCGCTGAACAGTCCGACACGCAAGGTCCGGGAAGATGCCGCCTACGGGCAGAGTCTCGCCTACCTTCGCGCCGGCCTTTCCAACAACGCCGCGGTAGCAGCGACAAGGGCGCCGCAGCCCCGCCAGCGCGCCGCCGAGTTGCAGGTCGCGATATTGGCCGATCGCGCGCTCGCCGCTTTCGACGCCAAGCGCTACCGGGAAACCCTTGTTTACCTCGATCAGCGGGCTCAGTTGCAGCAGGAGCGCACCGACCTGCTGGTCCTGCGCGGGTATTGCTACCTCAAGCTCGAGATGTTCAGCGATGCGGACCGGGTCTTCACCGCTGCGGCCGCCACCGGCGACAAGGGCGGCTATCGAGGCCTGGCGGATCTGAAGGCCGCCACCCAACCCGACACCCCCTGATCGCTCGCGCCGATGGAAAAACGTGAGAAATGGAGCTAGGCGATACACGCCGCTCCAGTATCGGCGTGCCGCTAGCTCCAGCCGTCCAATAGCCGATTGTCGCCCAGATACGCCTTTTGGGGGTTGTCATCCCGGTCCAGACACGCAATGATCCCCTCGGGAAGCATGAAGTGACGGGAACCACACATGCCTAAGACTGGACGAGTAGCAGTATACGGAACGGCCCTTTCGGGGACCTGCATATTCACTGAGGAAGAAGGCGGCGGGAAAATTCGCGGCTGTCCGCGCTTCCTTGCCCTGGTTGCCGGCAAGTCGCGCCTGCGGCTTTCGGATGCCGCGAGCGGCAGGTCCGCATCCATCGAACTGCAGCAGGTCGATAAGCGCGGCAACGCATCATTCCGCTGGCTTTAGACACGCATATGAGGGCTTTCAGGTTCATGGCCGCGCTGCGACCAAGCCTATAAACTGCGACTAGGTCAACGCGCCAGCCAGCCGCCATCCACCGGCAGAACCGTCCCATGAACATAGTCTGATGCATGGGATGCCAGGAAAACGGCGGCACCACCAAGTTCCGAGGGCTTTCCCCATCGCCCGGCTGGAATGCGCGCGAGAATACCGGCGCTTCGTTCGGGATCCTCGCGCAGGGCAGCCGTGTTGTTGGTGACAAAATAGCCCGGCGCGATAGCGTTGACGTTGACCCCCTTGCCGGCCCACTCGCAAGCCAGAAGCCGAGTCAGTCCGGCAAGTCCGCTCTTCGACGCGGTATAGGACGGGATGCGGATACCGCCCTGAAACGAGAGAAGCGACGCGATGTTGATGATCTTGCCGCTGCCGCGCGTGAGCATGTGCCGGGCGGCCGCCTGCGACAGGAAGAACGCCGTCTTCAGGTTGACATCCATCACGGCATCCCAATCGGCTTCGGTAAAGTCGATCGCGTCAGCACGGCGGATGATCCCGGCATTGTTGACCAGGATATCGAGCGCGCCGAACATCGCGATTGTCTCCGCGACGATGGCTTTGACAGGTTCGATCGTGCCGAGATCAGCCTTGATGACATGAAAGCCCGCGCCCGCCGCGCGAACAGCCGACTGCGTCTCCTCCATCGAGGAGCGCCCGACAGCGACGATCGAGGCGCCGGCCGTCGCCAACGCGATCGCAATCGCCTGGCCGATGCCGGTATTGGCTCCCGTGACGACGGCAACGCGGCCGGAAAGATCGAAGAGGGTCATTTGTGGCTCACCTCAGGAATTCGGCCCGATGCGGCGTGAACGTGTCGATCAGCCTGCCCTTTTCCAGCGCCTTGACACCATGAACAAGGTCCGGCGGCACGATGAAGCTTCCGCCCTGCTCCAGCGTTTCCGTCCTGCCGTCGATTGTCACCTCGAAACGTCCCTCGGCAACATAGCTTGCCTGGATATGCGGGTGCGAATGCGGAGCACCGATGGCGCCCTTTTCGAAGACGACGTCGACCATCATCATCTCGGGCAGATAAGTCATGATGCGACGGGTTACGCCTGGCTCGGGGCTGGTCCACCCTGCGGCATTGGCAGAGACGAAAAGATCGCTTGATGGCATGTCGTTTATCCTCACTTCAAATCTTCAATCGCGACGAGATCGACGTCGGTATAGTCGACATTGTCGCCGGCCATCGCCCAGATGAACGTATAGCTGGACGTGCCGGCGCCGGAGTGAATCGACCATCCCGGTGAGAGGATGGCTTCCTCATTCTTGACGATGAGATGCCGCGTCTCGTTCGGCTCGCCCATCAGGTGGATGACGCGCGCGTTCTCCGGCAGGTCGAAATAGAGATAGGCCTCCATTCGCCGGTCGTGAACATGGCAAGGCATCGTGTTCCAGACGGAGCCCTCCGCGAGCGTCGTCATGCCGACGACGAGCTGGCAGGTCCTTGCGCCATCCGGGTGAATGAACTGGAATATGGAGCGCTCGTTGCTGGTGGCCTGCGATCCCACGTCAAGACGCCGGGCATCGTTGATGCCGATATGCTTTGCCGGGTAGCGCGAATGCGCAGGCGCGCTCAACAAATAGAACTTCGCTGGCTGCTCGGAAGAGACCGACTCGAACGTCACGGACGAGCCGAGCCCGGCATAGACCATGTCACGCGTCCCGGCCGAAAACCGCTCGCCGTCGACGGCGACGATGCCGGCACCGCCGATATTCACCGCGATCAGTTCGCGCCGCCCCAGCAGCGTGTCTGTTCCCGCGGGCTTGATCGTTTCCAACGCCAGCGGGCTGGATGTCGGCATGGCGCCACCGACGATCATGCGGTCATAGTTCGTATAATGAAGCTGGATGCGCCCCGGCACGAACAGCGGCGGCAGCAGAAAATTGTCGCGAAGCTCCTGCGTGCCGAAACGAGCGGCGGTTTTCGGATCGATCGCGAAGCGATTGGTGTAATCGGTGTGGCTCATGACACCTCCCATAATTTGTTATTGAACTCATCATACATATCGATGCATGTTAGACAACATATCGCCCGAACGTTTTCCACAAGGCGCCCGAAAGCGCCGACATATATCAGATCAAGTTATTATATTTAAACACTTTTTCTCTTTCCCCTTGAGAGAGAACGCACCTTTGGAATAAAGATGAGATTTGTATATTTATTGACAGAATAGCCCACCATCCATTACCCATATCGAGACAACTGCGCGAGCGGATGCTCTCATAATCAGCAACCAAGAAGGAAGTGACGCCCTGAACACCGTGCCTCCAGCACCCGATCTCAATACGTCCCGACGACAAAAGCTGTCGGAGCGAATTGGCATGTCGCTGCGGCAGGATTTCCTTTCCGGGCAAGTCTCGATCGGCAAGAAGCTGCCGACCGAAACGCAACTCGCCGAAACCTTCGACGTCAGCCGCACCGTCATTCGCGAAGCCGTTGCAGCATTGGTCTCGGACGGGCTGGTGGAAACGCGTCAGGGCGCAGGCATCTTCGTGATAGAGCACCTGCAGCGGGCGGCGGCAGCGCCCCCGCTGATCAAGCAGGACACCTCGAGCAACATCTCTCACGCACTGAACGTGCTGGAAGTGCGCATTGCCCTTGAGATGGAGAGTGCCGCCCTCGCCGCGGCCCGTCGAAGCTCATCGCAGGAAGCGCGGATCCAGGAGAGCTTCTTCGAGTTCGATCGCCTCCTGAAACTTGGCCAGCCGACCGGAACGGCGGACTTTTCGTTCCACCGGTCGATCGCGGAGGCGACGAATAATCCCTTCTACGTCGAGGTTCTGGATGCGCTCGGCACACGCACGATCCCCTGCGACGTCACCTCTCCCCATTCCACCGAAGAGGTGCTTTCCTTCAGCTATCAGGCAGGGCTGCAGAAGGAGCATCTCGCGATCCTGAACGCGATCTCCGCCGGCGACCCGGAGGCGGCGCGCGATGCCATGCGCACCCACCTGTCTTTGAGTCAGGAACGATATCGTGAACGGCTACGCGAGCGGCGTGCGCGCTATCAGAGCGACACGGGCGAGACCTAGGGCGTCAACGGTCGCCCATTTCCGCCTTCTTGCAGCCCTTCGGGAACCAATTCGCGTGCAGCGTCGTTAATGCGAAATCGCCGGACTACGGCTTGGGAGATGGCGCGCAAGGCGCCAGGGCGCAAATGGCACGTCAGACTTACTGGAAAGGATACCTCAAGCTCTCGCTGGTCACCGCCTCGGTGTCGCTGACACCGGCGACCACCGACAGCAACCAGTTGCGCTTCCATGTTCTGAACAGGAAGACGAACAACCGCGTTGAGAGCCGGTATGTGGATAGCGTCACTCATAAGCCGATCTCCGACAAGGACCAGGTCAAAGGATACCCGCGCGGCGAGGACGACTATGTCATTCTCGAAGACGCCGAGATCAACGAAGTCGGCCTGGAAAGCACGCGCACGATCGATATCGACACGTTCGTTCCGCGCGGTTCGATCGACTGGATCTGGCACGACAAGCCGCATTTTCTCGTGCCCGAGGACAAGGTCGGGACGGAAGCGTTCTGCGTGATCCGCGAAGCGATGCAGGCAAATGGCGTCGTCGGCATCGCCCGCCTCGTTCTCTATCGGCGCGAGCGCGCGGTCCTGCTCGAACCACAGGGCAAGGGAATTATCCTCTGGACACTTCACTTCGGCGACGAGGTGCGAGCGCCCATCGCTCCCCTGGCCAGCGAAGAGAAGGTCGACGGCACCGTGCTTTCCCTCATGAACAAGCTCGTCCAAGACAGGACCGAGGACTGGAAGCCTTCGATGGTGCAGGACCCGGTGCAAAAGCGCCTGAAAGCAATGATCCGCGCCAAGCAGAAGTCGCTGGTCAAGACGGCCGCGGGTTCAAAGCGGCCGACCGTGAAACCGACCGGCAACATCGTCAACATGATGGACGCGCTGAAAAAAAGCCTCGCCAAGGAAACAAGCCGGCCAAAGCATTGACCGGCCAAGCTGCTATTTTCGCTTCGCCAGCGGCACTGCCGCCGCGAAGAAATCCGCCCAGGGATCGTGACGCAAGGCATCGAGACGGATCGGCGCATTGTCGATCGTGAAGTAGGCAGGACCAATCTCTTCAGTCAGCTCGTCCCAGCCAAGCGGCATCGATACCGCGGCGCCAGGACGCGCACGCGTCGAATAGGCTGCCACCGCCGTATTGCCACGTCCGTTTCGCAAATAGTCGATGAAGATCTTGCCGTCGCGTTTCGCCTTGGTTGCGGTCGCCAGATATTTGTCCGGCTGATCGCTCGACATTCCGTCAGCCAGCGCCTTGGCAAACGCTTTCACTTCGCCCCAGCCAGCCTTGGGCTTCAATGGTGTCACCACATGGAGACCCTTGCCTCCAGAGGTCTTGACGAAAGCCGCAAGACCCATCGCTTCGATACGGTCTTTAAGCTCCCTCGCCGCCACCATCACCTCCTGCCACGAGACGTCATCGGCAGGGTCGAGATCCATGGTGACCATGTCCGGCTTTTCCCAGCTTCCCGTCGTCGCGCCCCACGGATGCACCTCCAGCACGGCCGATTGTACGAGCGCGATCATGCCGTCGAAGTCGCTGATGCGGAGTAGTTTGTCGCCACCCTTGTCCTTCGGGTCGGCAACCTGCTCGATATGGGGGTTCATCCCCTTCCAGGCGTGTTTCTGGAAGAACCGCTGATGGCCCGCGACGCCGTCGGGGCACCGCAAGAGAGACAGGGGACGATTGACCACGAAGGGCTGGATAAACCGCCAGACCCTGGCATAGTAATCGGCAAGTCCCTGCTTGGTGACACCTTGTTCCGGCCAATAGATGCGGTCTGGATGGGTCAGCGTGACACCTGAATGCGGCAGGTCCACCGTGATCGTCTTTCCTGTTTCCTTCATCACATCCTCGGCGGGTTTGTCCTCGCGCAAACCGCGAAACGCCGCATGGCGCAGGTTTTCGTCGCGTGACCATGCCTGGAATTCGACCTCGGCGACAAGCCGTGGTTCAACATAGACCAGATTGCGCCGCTCTTCCGCCGTCAGCGGCTCGCCGAAGGGACTGTCGTTGCGCTCCAGGGCCGACAGTTGTTCATAGAGCGATTGTGCGACGGTCACGGTGTAACCGGTCCCCACCCTGCCGGCATATTTGAACACCCCGTTCTTGTAGTGCCCCATGGCCAGCGACCCGATGGCATGCTTCATCGCCGTCGACGGCACATAGCCACCAATGACGAACTCCTGCCGTTTCGAGCATTTTGACTTGACCCAATCGCCGCTGCGGCCAGACGTATATTCGCTGTCTCCCAGTTTGGAGATTATGCCCTCCAGCCCGAGCAGGCGGGCGTGCTCCAGCACGAGCCCGCCCTTCTCGGTGAAATGGACACTGAAGCGAAGTCGCGGGTCTGCGTCCGAGAGGATGGTCTCGAGCAGCGCCTTGCGGTCGGTGAGCTTCGACTTTCTGAGATCGTAGCCGTCGAGGTAGAGAAGATCGAACGCATAGAACGCGAAGCGATCCTGTCTCCCCTCGCTAAGGTCGCTCTGGAGTGCTGAAAAATCGGAAGCGCCAGTCTCGCGTTCGACGACGATCTCACCATCGATCACCGCCGAACGGATAGGAAGTCCTTCAAAAACCGTGGCTATTTCCTGGCCGAAACGCTCCGTCCAGTCCAAGCCGGTTCGCGTCAGCAACGCAACCTTGCCGCCTTCGATCCGAACCTGCAGCCGGTATCCATCGAACTTGATCTCGTGGATCCACTCGTCGCCGGCGGGCGGTTTGGGTTTCAGTTTGGCGAGCTGTGGTTCGATGAACACCGGCATCGCCGCCTTCTCGGCACCCTTCGGCCACGCATGACGCACCGGCCGGGTAGATCGCTGAGCCTTGAGCGTTTCAGCCTTGGCATTCCCGCGTGGCCGCGAGTTCCAGGTCGCATCCGGATGCCGCGCCACATCCTCGATCTTTCGACCGGTCTTTGCAGATTCCGGGCGCTGCTTGAGAATGTCACCCTTCTGCCGCGCCTCCTCGTCTTCCGCCTTGATCAGCAGCCAGTTCTCCTGCTTTTCACCCGGCTTCCCGTGCATCCGAACAAGGTGCCAGCGCCCCTTCAGCTTCTCGCCGTCGAGGTCGAATTCCATGTGCCCCTTCTTGTAGGCCTTATGCGCATCGCCATGCGGGCTCCACGTGCCACGATCCCAAACGATCACCGTGCCGCCACCATATTGACCCTTCGGGATAATTCCCTCGAAGTCCCCATAGGCAAGCGGATGATCCTCGACATGCACCGCAAGCCGCTTTTCGTCAGGATTGAGGCTCGGCCCGCGCGTGACGGCCCAGCTTTTCAGCACACCGTCGAGCTCGAGGCGAAAATCATAGTGCAGCCGTGTCGCATCATGTTTCTGAATGACGAAACTCAGCGCATTGCTGCCGGCTGTCCTTGCAGGGCGCTTGTCGCCGCGGGGCTCGGAGGTGACCTTGAAGTTGCGCTTGGCCTGGTAGGTCTCGAGCCCCATCGTCAGCTTGCCTTTGGCTGATCGCTAGCAGCGTTCTTGCGTGCCTTGCCGGCGGCCGGCTTGGCGCTGACCTTTGCACTCTGGCGCAGGGCTTCCATGAGATTGATGACCTTGCCTTCCGGCTTGGGCTGCTTCTGCGGCAGCGGCCGCCCCTCGACCTTCGCCTTGACGAGTTCCGACAACGCCACCTCGTATCGATCCTCGTACTCCTGCGGATTGAAGGCGCCTTTCTTCGTTCCGATGATATGGCCCGCGAGTTCGAGCATTTCCTTGTCGAACTTCATCTCGGGGATGTCCTTGAACACAGTTTCCGCGTTCCGGACTTCATAGTCGTAGTTCAACATCGTCGCGATCACATGGTCGTCTTGCGGCCGGATCAGCACGGTCCGGTTCTTGCGAAAAAGCACCGCCTCCCCGATCGCAGCGACTTTCCGATCGCGCATTGCCCGTGCAATCAAGGCCAGCGCGTCCTCGTCGTCGTCGCTGACAGGCGCAAGATGGTAGGATTTGTCGAAGTAGAGCTTGTTGATCCCGTCAAAGGGAACAAAGCTCTGGACGTTCATCAACTTGTCGCTCTCTGGCGCAAGGCCAGCAAGTTCGTCACCTTCGATGGTGATGTAGTCGCCGCTGTCGAGGCGGTAGCCCTTGACCTGATCCTCGCGCTCAACCGGTTTGCCGGTCTCGCTGTCGACGAATTGTCGCTCCACGCGATGACCGGTCTTGCGGTTGACGATGTTGAAGGAGATACGATCGGAAGAAGAGACGGCGGTGTAAAGTCCCACAGCACAGGTGAGATCCGCGACCTTCAGATGGCCTTTCCAGATTGCCCGTGCTGCCATGGCATCCCTCCACCGTCGCCCCGATGACAGGAGCCAGCCGAATCAACTGATCAGATCGGAAAAAGTTCCGCGAGATCACCATCATGGCGCTGGTTTTGCGGCGAGATGCAAAAAGGCCAGGGCGATAGGCGGAAGCGAAAGATGTGAAGCTACACTCCCCCGGTGTCGCAATTCTGCGACAGTTCCCGGACGACAAGGAGATATCCGTCTGGCAGTACGCTGTTGCAACGAATTGCAATAGCCCGTCCTTTACGTCAGACTGACCTAATATTTGGTGGGAGGAACCAATGCACGAACACTCTGCTCATGCGGAGCATGTCTACACGTGCACACAGCGGGATTCGGCTGCCGCGAGTTCTTCGATCGTTGCATCGTGGCGCCGTTGCATTGCCATGCACCAGCTCGCGCCCGAAGACGCGCGCGAACCACTTCGCCTGACCGAAAGCGAATTCAGGACCGCCAGGGCGGAATCCGAACAACTGATCGTCAACGCCTCCGACGAACTCGACCGACTGTTCACCACCGTCGGCAAGACGGGCTGCTGCCTGCTGCTCACCGACCGCAACGGCATCGCGCTCGAACGGCGCGGCGCAGCAGGCGACGACAAGCACTTCCACGAACTCGGACTGTGGACCGGCTCGATCTGGACCGAAGCGAGCATCGGCACCAACGGCATCGGCACCGCGATCGCGGACGAACGCGCCCTCTCGATTTTCCGCGATCAGCATTTCTTCTCTTCGAACATCAGCCTGAGCTGCACGACGGCACCGATCCGCGACCATCGCGGCCAGCTGGCGGCGGCGCTCGACATCTCGACCTGCCGCGACGACGTCAACGAAATGACACTGGCGATGCTGACCCAGATGGTCAGGGATGCCGCCATGCGCATCGAGATCAATCTCTTCCGCAGCGCCTTTGCCGGAGCACGTTTCCTGATGGTGCCGCAGGGTGGCCCGAACCCTGCTGCGGCCCTTCTCGCTGTCGATCGGCACGATCTGGTCCTGGGTGCCACAAGGGCAGCGCGCCTGGCACTGAAGCTTGATGACCGGCGCATTGCCGCCGGAATTCCCGCAGCCGACGCACTGCACGAGACCCGCCTTTCCGACGACGAGGATCTGATCGACGCCGAGCGCGCGGCTTTGCTTCGCGCCCTTTCGCGCGCTGGCGGCAACGTCTCTCAGGCCGCGGCTGCGCTCGGCATAAGCCGCGCAACGCTTCATCGGAAGATGAAACGCCTCAATCTTCACTGATGCCCGGATGGGCCGCGGCCTGTCGCAGACATGCGACAGTGTGCGGTGCGGTATGGGGCGGCGGGCCTGTTTCTCCGGGCAAGAGACGCGCAGATTTCCTCTCACGGGTTCACGTCCGAACCTGGCTCATCTCAAGGGAGGATGACATGCTGCATCAGAAAATCGTCGAGTCTCCGTTCAAGCTGAAATACGGAAACTTCATCGGTGGCGAATGGCGCGAGCCGATCGAAGGCAAGTACTTCGACAACATCACCCCGGTCACCGGCGGCAAGCTCTGCGAGATCCCCCGCTCCACCGAAAAGGACATCAACGCCGCACTTGATGCCGCCCATGCCGCCAAGGACAAGTGGGGCCGGACATCGGCCGCCGAGCGCTCCAACATCCTGATGAAGATCGCCCAGCGGATGGAAGACAAGCTCGAACTGCTGGCTCAGGCCGAGACCTGGGACAACGGCAAGCCGATCCGCGAAACCATGGCGGCCGATATTCCGCTCGCGATCGATCACTTCCGCTACTTCGCCTCTTGCATACGCGCTCAGGAAGGTTCGATCGGCGAGATCGATCACGACACCGTCGCCTATCACTTCCATGAACCGCTTGGCGTCGTCGGCCAGATCATCCCGTGGAACTTCCCGATCCTCATGGCCGCCTGGAAGCTTGCACCGGCGCTCGCAGCCGGCAACTGCGTCGTCATCAAGCCGGCCGAGCAGACCCCCGCCTCGCTGCTTGTCTGGGCAGAGCTCATCGGCGACCTGCTGCCGCCCGGCGTGCTCAACATCGTCAACGGCTTTGGCCTCGAAGCCGGCAAGCCGCTCGCCACCAGCCCGCGGATCGCCAAGATTGCCTTTACCGGTGAAACGACAACAGGACGGCTGATCATGCAGTATGCCAGCCAGAACCTGATCCCGGTAACGCTGGAACTCGGTGGCAAGTCGCCGAACATCTTCTTCGCCGACGTCATGGCCGAAGACGACGATTTCCTCGACAAGGCACTCGAAGGCTTTGCGATGTTCGCGCTGAACCAGGGCGAAGTCTGCACATGCCCCAGCCGCGCGCTCGTTCAGGAATCGATCTACGAGCGTTTCATGGAAAAGGCCATCAAACGCGTCGAAGCCATCAAGCAGGGCAATCCGCTGGACAGCGCGACGATGATCGGCGCCCAGGCTTCCAATGAACAGCTCGAAAAGATCCTCGCCTACCTCAACATCGGCAAGCAGGAAGGCGCCGAGGTGCTGGCCGGCGGTTCGCGCAACGATCTGGGCGGCGAGCTCGCGGGCGGCTACTACGTCAAGCCGACGATCTTCAAGGGTCACAACAAGATGCGCATCTTCCAGGAGGAAATCTTCGGGCCGGTGGTCTCGGTGACGACCTTCAAGGACGAGAAGGAAGCGCTCGAAATCGCCAACGATACGCTCTACGGCCTTGGCGCCGGCGTATGGAGCCGCGATGCCAACCGTTGCTATCGCTTCGGCCGCGAAATCCAGGCCGGACGCGTCTGGACCAATTGCTACCACGCCTACCCCGCGCATGCGGCCTTCGGCGGCTACAAGCAATCGGGCATCGGCCGCGAGACGCACAAGATGATGCTCGACCATTACCAGCAGACCAAGAACATGCTGGTGAGCTACAGCCCGAAGGCGCTCGGCTTTTTCTGAGAGCCAAGCATCTAGGTCTTAAAACCGTCCCGCTCTCTCATCGGGAGAGCGGGCTACGCCTGGGAGGAGCGAAACATGGAGCAACTGGTCAACGGTGAACCGCGCGTGCTGGCAACGAACGCTGCGATCGACCTGATCGACGAAATCCGGCGCGACCACCCCGACATTCTGTTCCACCAGTCAGGCGGCTGTTGCGACGGCTCGTCGCCCATGTGCTACCCCGCCGACGACTTCATGGTCGGCGACAATGACGTAAAGCTCGGCGAGATCGCCGGCGTTCCCGTTTATATCAGCGCCAGTCAGTTCGAAGCGTGGAAACATACCCAACTCATCATCGATGTGGTCCCCGGCCGCGGCGGCATGTTCTCGCTCGACAACGGCCGTGAGAAGCGCTTTCTCACGCGCTCGCGCATGTTCGGCGGCGATGAGGCCTGCCCCATCCCCGCAACGGTGCGCTCGACGACTTGAAGTCCGATCAGTGCTTGCGCACCTTCCCCGTTGGAATCGCTGACGAGGTCACCGACACCGGATCGCTGGCAGGAAAGGAGTCTTCCAGTCCCTGGTCCAGCTGCTCTTCCATTTCCTCGACATCGCCCGACATCCGAGCGCTCAACAGCGGCTCTGCCGGCTTGTCGGTTGCCTTCGTCTCATCGAACGAAGCGAGTTCGCCCATCAGCGTCTTTGCGCGCTCGATTGCGTTATGGGAGGTCAGCGTTCTGTCGGAATCGTTGCGCAACTGCACCGACACGACTTCACCGCCCTGACCGACGAATTCGACGGTGAAACCCCGCTTTCCACCTTGTTCCGGAATGACTTGCGTACCGACGACATGCATTGGAATTCTCCTTTGGAACATCAGTCTCAAAACGACCGCGCGCCAACAAAGTTCCTGTCGCGCTGTTCCTCTGCACGGGCAAAAAAATAGCCACCGCTGTTGACGGTGGCTGAAGTCATGAAGGTCAAAACCTCCAGAGGGGAACAGTTGCATCATCGGCCGGGAGGACTAGCCGACTGCATGAGCAACTGTCTGTAATATGAAGGTCGCAGCCTCTTGCTTCAACCAACTGATGGCTGAATTGCCGACCACATCGAAATCTAATTTCCACGACCTGCCGGAAACGCGCGATATTCTACCGCCGTACGGCCATCGCCGAGCACCGGTCTCAAATCTGGGGCTGACGCACCGGTCCTGTCGATTCCCGCAGGATAAGCTCGACTGGCCACAGCTCATGGATCTCCAGCGGCGATCGTCCCGAGATGAGCTGTAGAACCAGATCCGCACATCGCGTTCCCGCCGCACGCATCGACGACCGGGTGGCCGAAAGCGAAGGCACCATGTTGTCGGCGGTCAGATAGGGAAAAACGTCGTCATGCGCGATCAGGGAAACATCCCGCCCGACCTGCAGCCCGAGCGAACGCACGGCACGATAAACCCCGAGCGCCGTCATCATCGAGCCGGCAACGAAGGCGGTCGGCGGATTCGGTTGCTCGAGAAACGAGCGGGCAAAGCGAAAACCGAGCTCGTCGGTAAAGTTACCGTTGGCCATCAGCTGCGGATCCGGCTCGATGCCATGGCTCTGGAGAGCACGGCGATAGCCGTTGTCGCGATGCAGCGCATAGGTCGCGCCCTGTCGCCCGTTGATCATGGCGATCCTGCGATGGCCGAGGTCGATCAGATGCGAGGTCGCCCGTCGCACGGCGCCTTCATTGTCGATGTCGAGCCAGGCATGGGGAACGTCGATATCCGACCGACCGTGCACGAGGAACGGCATTCCAAGTTTGTGCAGCAGCGCGATGCGCTCGTCGTTCGGTCGCGGCGAGTGCACGATGATCGCATCGACTCGCTGGCTTTCCACCAGTCGCCGATAGAGCTGCATCTCGTCATTGTGGTCGGGATCGGCCATCGGAATGACCAGAATGTCGGTATCTTCGGTCACAAGCCGTTCGGCCATACCGGCCATGAATTCGGCAAAGTGAAACTCGCCGGCCCGCCCCATCACCACGCCGATGGCGCCTGCCCGCCCCGTTTTCAGCCGAACCGCGTTCACGTTCGGGCGATAGCCGAGCCGCACGGCCTCTTCCGCAACGCGGGCACGAGTGACCTCGCTTACTTCAGGATAGCCGCTCAGGGCACGGCTGACCGTCGTCGGAGACAGTCCCAATTGCTTTGCGAACTCTTTAAGCTTCATGCTCCGACACGTTCTTTCATCACCAGCTTTTTCAAGCATCTATACATCGAAACCGCTGATTTCCTTATGTCTTAACTCACCGCGACTGGAAACAGCCAAATCGATTTCAATTGCAAATATTCCCGAAATGGAGCGTCCGATTAAATCTCCACAGACGGAAATCAACACATCTATTTGTTTTCAATAAACAATGATCGATTTTATGCAGCGCAGCATTCTCGCTAAAACTCGCCGCTTGACACGATATCACCCTTCTGACAATTTTTCGCAACCAAACCGTTTTCAATTTTAGATCGTTTGGTTCTTTTTGGGAGGAAGATTATGAAGTTTCGTCTTACGGCGGCCGTCATCGCGGCCGCACTCATTGGCACGGCATTGCCCTCGCTCGCCGCTAATATCAGCATTTCGGCAAGCTCGACCGGCAAGAACCTCGATCTGCTCCGCAAGCAGCTCGACGAATTCGAGAAGGCAACGGGTAACAAGGTCAGCATCGTGACCATGCCGTCCTCGTCGACCGAGCAGTTTTCGCAGTACCGCCTGTGGCTCGCCGCCGGCAACAAGGACGTCGACGTCTATCAGACGGACGTTATTTGGGCGCCGCAGCTCGCCGAGCAGTTCGTCGACCTGAAGGACGCTGCCAAGGATGTCGTCGGCGACTTTTTCCCGTCGATTATCGCATCGCAGACCGTGAACGGTCGCCTCGTCGCGTTGCCACTCTATACCGACGCTCCGGCGCTGTTCTACCGCAAGGACCTGCTCGACAAGTACGGCAAGCAGCCGCCGAAGACCTGGGATGAAATGGCGGCAACCGCCAAGGAGATCCAGGACAAGGAGCGCGCAGCCGGCCAAAAGGACCTCTGGGGCTACGTCTTCCAGGGCAATGCCTACGAAGGCTTGACCTGCAATGCGCTGGAATGGGTCAAGTCATCAGGCGGTGGCCAGATCATCGAGACGGATGGCTCGATCTCCATCAACAACGAGAAGGCCGCAGCAGCGCTTGATCGTGCCAAGGCCTGGGTCGGCAGCATCTCGCCGAGCGGTGTCCTGGCCTATCAGGAAGAAGAATCCCGCGGCGTCTGGCAGACAGGCAACGCCGTCTTCATGCGCAACTGGCCCTACGCATATGCACTCGGCAACGGTGCCGACAGCGCCGTCAAGGGCAAGTTCGACGTGACGACGCTTCCGGTTGCCAAGGAAGGCGACACGCCATCGTCCACGCTCGGCGGCTGGAACCTCGCCGTTTCCAAGTACTCGCAGAACCCCGACGCCGCGATCGCACTCGCCAAGTTCCTGACCTCCAAGGAGAGCCAGAAGCAGCGCGCGATCGAGCTCTCCAACCTGCCGACGCTTGTTGCGCTCTACGACGACAAGGACGTTGCTGCCGCCCAGCCGTTCATGCCGAACTGGAAGCCGATCTTCCAGAACGCGGTTCCGCGTCCGTCGGCTTCGGCCAAGGTCAAGTACAACGAGGTCTCCTCGAAGTTCTGGACCGCCGTTCACAACACGCTCTCCGGCAGCGGCACTGCCGCAGAAAACCTCGAGCTTCTCGAAGCCGACCTGACCTCGCTCAAGGGCGACAACTGGTGATCGATCGAACAGGTAGCGGCGGGTTCTCCGCCGCTACCGTCCCCGAACGAGCCATCGTCAATCGTCTCAAGAAGCGGGTCGCTGATTCATGAGTGAAGTTGCAGTTTCTCAAAACGTGAGGTCCGGCGCACGCGCCAAGGGCGCCTCGTCGGATTTGCGCTCCGAGCGCGTCCGTTCCGCCTGGATGTTTCTGGCGCCAACCCTGTTCATCCTCGCCGTCGTTGCAGGATGGCCCCTGTTCAGGACCATCTATTTCAGCTTCACCAATGCATCCCTGACGAGCCTCGGCGACGCGCAGTTCGTCGGGTTCAGCAATTACCTGTCCTGGATCACCCTGAAGAGCGGCCGCACGGTCTACAAGGGACTTCTCGCCGACCCCGCCTGGTGGGGCGCCGTATGGAATACGATGAAGTTCACCGTACTGTCCGTGCTGATCGAAACAGCCCTCGGCCTTATCGTCGCCCTGGTCCTCAACGCACAGTTCGTCGGCCGCGGTATCGTGCGCGCCGCCATTCTCATTCCGTGGGCGATCCCCACGATCGTCTCTGCCAAGATGTGGGCCTGGATGCTCAACGACCAGTTCGGCATCCTCAATGATATCCTGCTCGGCGCGGGCTTGATCACGCAGAAGATCGCCTGGACCGCAAATCCCGACACGGCGATGATCGCGGTGCTGATCGTCGACGTCTGGAAGACAACGCCCTTCATGGCGCTGCTCATCCTCGCCGGCCTGCAGATGGTTCCGGCCGATATCTACGAAGCCGCCAAGATCGACGGCATCAACCCGATCAAGGTCTTCTGGCGCCTGACCCTGCCGCTGGTACGACCCGCAATCATGGTCGCCGTGATCTTCCGCATGCTCGACGCCATGCGCATCTTCGACCTGATCTACGTGCTCACGCCGAACAATGCGCAGACCAAGACCATGTCGGTCATGGCGCGCGAAAACCTCTTCGACTTCGACAAGTTCGCCTATGGAGCAACAGCCTCGACGGTGCTCTTCCTGATCATCGCGACGATTACCGTGCTCTACATGTGGCTCGGTCGGGTCAAGCTTGGCGGGAGTGAACGCTGATGCTGCTTACCGCCACGAAGAACACGCTCTTCTACCTGCTCGTCGCCGTCATCGTCATCATCGCGGTATTCCCGTTCTACTATGCGATCCTGACGAGCTTCAAAGCCGGCACAGCCCTTTTCGAGGTCAACTATTGGCCGACCTCGATCTCGCTCACCAACTACACCAACGTCCTGACCACAGGCAGCTTCATCCGCAGCCTCGGCAACTCCCTGCTCGTCGCCCTCCTCGTGGTCGCGGCCTCGCTGCTGCTTGCCGTCACCGCATCCTATGCGCTTGCCCGCGTCAATTTCCGCGGTCGCGCGCTGCTGATGCTGACCATCCTGTCGGTCTCGATGTTCCCGCAGATCGCCGTCCTCGCCGGCCTGTTCGAGCTGATCCGCTGGATCGGCATCTTCAACACGCCCTTCGCGCTGATCTTCTCCTACATGATCTTTACCCTACCCTTCACGGTCTGGGTTCTGACCACCTTCATGCGCGATCTGCCCATTGAAATCGAGGAAGCGGCGATCGTTGACGGCGCCTCTCCGTGGGTCATCATCACCCAGGTTTTCATGCCGCTGATGTGGCCGGCTCTGGTCACGACCGGCCTGCTTGCCTTCATTACGGCCTGGAACGAATTCCTCTTCGCCCTAACATTTACCTCATCGGACGCTCAGCGAACGGTGCCGGTTGCCATCGCCCTGCTTTCGGGCGGCAGCCAGTTCGAAATCCCGTGGGGCAACATCATGGCAGCATCCGTCATCGTTACGGTCCCTGTCGTTGTCCTGGTCCTGATATTCCAGCGGCGCATCATTTCCGGCCTGACAGCCGGCGGCGTCAAAGGTTGAAGAAAGCACGATATGGCACAGATTCGACTCGACAATGTAAGAAAGAGCTTCGGTGCGCTTGAAGTCATTAAGGGCGTCTCGCTCGATATCCGCAAGGGCGAGTTCATGGTCTTCGTCGGCCCGTCCGGCTGCGGCAAGTCCACGCTGCTGCGGCTGATCTCCGGGCTGGAGGACATCACCTCGGGCACGCTGTCCTTCGATGGCGAGGCAGTGAACCGCTACGCGCCGTCGAAGCGCGGCATCGCCATGGTGTTCCAATCCTATGCGCTCTATCCGCATATGACCGTGTTCGAGAACATGGCCTTCGGGATGAAACTGTCAGGACACACGAAGGAAGAATGCAAGGCCCGCGTCGAGCAGGCCGCCGGCATGCTGCAGCTTTCGCCCTATCTCGAACGCCTGCCCCGCCAGCTTTCCGGCGGCCAGCGCCAGCGTGTCGCGATCGGCCGCGCCATCGTCCGCGATCCCAAAGTGTTCCTGTTCGACGAGCCGCTGTCGAACCTCGATGCGGCGTTGCGCGTCGCAACGCGCCTGGAGATCGCCAAGCTTCACCGCAGCATGCACGGCACGACAATGATCTACGTCACCCACGACCAGGTCGAGGCGATGACGCTCGCCGACCGCATCTGCGTGCTGCGGGATGGCGTCGTCGAGCAGGTCGGCACCCCTCTCGAACTCTACGAGACGCCGAATTCCGTATTCGTCGCCGGCTTCATCGGGTCGCCGAAAATGAACTTCCTGACCGGCGAGTTCTCGGCGCCCTACAATGCCCACACCATCGGCGTTCGCGCCGAGCACATGGAGATCGTCCAGCAGGCACCCGCCTGGACAGGCACCGTCATTCATTCCGAAATCCTCGGCTCGGACAGTTTCGTCTACCTCGACATCGGCACTTCGGAGCCGCTGGTCGTTCGCGAGACCGGCGTATCGAGCCATCAACCCGGCCAGAAACTGGGCGTCGCCCCGGTTCAGGGCTCAGTTCACCGTTTCGACCAATCCGGACGCGCGCTCGAAAGGGTTCCCCTGAAGGGCGCGGCCTGACACCACCCAAAACCGCAGGATCTGGCCGCTTCCCATCGGTTCCGGTCCACCATTTGCATGAAGGAGCAATCACTTGGCTATTCGCACCATTGTCTGGGGTGAAAACATCCACGAAACCACCAATGCCATCGTTCGGGGCATCTATCCCGAAGGCATGCACACCACCATCGCCAACGCGCTGAACACCGATCCGGCGATCCAGGCGACGACGGCGACGCTGCAGGAGCCCGAGCACGGCCTGACGGAAGCCCGCCTTGCCGAAACCGACGTCCTCACCTGGTGGGGCCACAAGGACCACGGCGCGGTCTCCGACGTCGTCGTCGAGCGCGTCGCCAAGCGCGTCTGGGAAGGCATGGGCCTGCTCGTCCTGCACTCGGGCCACTTCTCGAAGATCTTCAAGCGCCTGATGGGCACCCCCTGCGCGCTGAAGTGGCGCGAAGCCGGTGAGCGCGAGCGTCTGTGGACGATCAACCCGCGTCACCCGATCGCCGCTGGTCTCGACGAGAACTTCGTTCTCGAAAACGAGGAAATGTACGGCGAGCAGTTCTCCGTGCCGGAACCGCTGGAAACCGTGTTCATCTCCTGGTTCCAGGGTGGCGAAGTCTTCCGTTCGGGCCTCACCTGGCGCCGCGGCGCCGGTAACATTTTCTACTTCCGCCCTGGCCACGAAACCTATCCGACCTATCATGATGCCAACGTCCAGAAGGTCCTCATCAACGGCGTGAAATGGGCCTATAACCCGCAGGGCGATCTGAAGAGCATCACCGATGCCCCGAATGTGCCGGTCGAAAAGGCTCTCGAGCCGATCGTCGAACGCGGCCCACGACTGCATCAGGCCGGCGAAGCCGGTTACCGCTGAGGAGCACAATATGCGACTACTCGTTCTTGGCACTGGCTCGATGGCCAGAAACCAGGTTGCCAACTTCCTCGCCATCGATGGCGTGGAGGTTGTCGGCGCGGTCGATACCGACCCGGCGCGCCTGGCCGAATTTGCCGATCACTTCCACATCGAGAAGCGCTTCCTCACACTTGAGGAAGCAATCGCATGGGGTGACTTCGACGCGGCCACCAACGTCACGCCCGATCGTATCCACCACGCGACCAGCCTTGCGCTGATCGCAGCCGGCAAGCACGTCTTCTGCGAAAAGCCGCTGGCCGAGCATTACGACCACGCGCTGGAGATGACGGAAGCAGCTGAAGCTGCCGGCGTCATCAACATGGTCAACCTCACCTATCGCAACGTCGCGCCTCTGCAGCGCGCCCGCGAGATGGTGTTGGCTGGCGAACTCGGCACCATCAGGCACGTCGAGGCCTCCTACCTGCAAAGCTGGCTGGTCTCGCGCGCCTGGGGCGACTGGCGCACGGAATCGCGCTGGCTGTGGCGCCTGTCGACCGGTCACGGTTCGAACGGCGTGCTCGGCGACGTCGGCATCCACATCCTCGACTTCGCCGCCTATGGCGCAGCGACCGATATCGACCACGTCTTTGCCCGCCTGAAGACCTTCAACAAGGCCCCGGGCGGCCAGATCGGCGAATATCTGCTGGATGCCAACGACAGCTTCACGATGTCGGTCGATTTCACCAATGGTGCGCTCGGCGTCATCCATGCGACCCGTTGGGCGACCGGCCATCTCAACGAGCTGAAGCTCCGCATCTATGGCGAAAAAGGCAGCCTCGAGGTCATCCATCGCCCTGACGGTTCCGAACTGCGCGGCTGCTTTGGCGAGGACATCGAGACCGCCACTTGGCGCGACATCGAGGTTCCGGCCGTGTTGACGAACTACCAGCGTTTCGCGGAAGCCGTCAGAACCGGAAAGCAGGACGACCCCACCTTCCGCCACGCCGCAAACCTGCAGAAGGTCCTCGACCTCGCGATCGTGTCGGAGAAGGAGCGGCGTGAACTCAACCTGCTCGCCGCCGAGGAGCAGGAAAGCAGCGCTCCAGACAAGCGCATCCCACCGCTGACAGTGGTCGTCTGATCGTCACTACCCCACAAAATACCAAAGGCCCGCTCGCGCGGGCCTTTATCTTTACTGCGGAATGTCAGGCGAGCCGATCGGCCAGCAAGCCGATGGAAGCCGCATCGGCGTTTGCAAACGCGAGCCGGAGAAAGCGCTCCTGCCCTTCCCCGAAATAGCTCCCGGGCAGGCAGACCACACCGGCCTCCTTCGCCAGCCGCTCGGCAACAGCCGCCGAAGTCAGCCCTTCAAACGGATGCCGGATGAAAGCGAAGTAGGCGCCGAGCGCGCCGATTTCCCAGCCCGGCAGTTGTGCCATCACCGCTCGCAGGGCATCCGCACGCCGCGCGATCTCCAGGCGGTTGCCGGCGCGCCAGTCAGCAAGGATCGGCATTGCCGCGGCAACAGCGACCTGCGCCGCCCGTGGTGCGCAGATCTGCATGTTATCCATCACCTTGGTGATCTCGGCGATGACGCCGACGCCAGCTGTAATCGCGCCGAGGCGGTGGCCGGGAATGCAGAACGACTTCGAGAAACTGTAGAGCAGAACGAGCGTGTCTTCCCAGCCGGGGATCGTCAGCAACGGATGCGGCGCGCCATATCCCTCCGGTAGAAAATCCCGATAGGTTTCATCGACGATGAGCCATGCGCCGTATTTGCGGCAGAGGGTGAACAGCTCATGCAGCAGTGCCGGCGGATAGATCGCTCCCGTCGGGTTGTTCGGCGTCACGATCGCGAGGACCTTCGCGCCGCCCGCCAAGGCGCGCTCGGCCGACGAAACCTTCGGCAGGAAGCCGTTTTCAGGATCGCATTCCACCAGCAGCCGCTTGATGCCCAGCATCGAAAGCGTTGTCTCCTGGTTGAAATAGAAGGGATTGGTCAGAGCCACCGTGTCGCCCGCCCCGGCAAGCGCAATCGCAGCGGCCATGAAGGCCTGATTGCAGCCTGCCGTGATGTGAACATGCCCGGCAGACACAGGAGCGCCGTAAACCGCCGACATGTTTTGCGCATAGGCCTCGCGCAAGACGCCCTCGCCCTCGATCGGTCCGTAGCCGGTCGTCGTGGGTGACGCCGCTGCTTCACCAAGCAGCCGAAGCATTTCCGGATGTGCGGGATAGCCGGGCACCGCCTGCGAGAGGTCGACCAGCGGCCCCCTGCCGCCCTTGTACTCACGCGCCCAGGCCAGAACCGAAGGGATCGGCGGCGGCGACAGTCGGGAAACGAGCGGATTGGCTTCGGCAGGATGCATGAATGCTCTCTTGTGGATGCTGGATAATGCAGCCAGCAGTCCTGCACAAAATCGCAGGCGACGGCAACACGCATTCGCGCCATGCCCCGGCGCGTTCGGTCAGGAACCGCAGCAGGCCTTGAGCTTGGAGAGCTTCGGCACTTCGATATGCCTGTTGGCGGCAATGGAGATCACGCCGTCGGCCTTGAGCTTCGACATTTGCCGCGACACCGTCTCGATCGTCAGGCCCAGAAAGTCCGCAATATCGGCGCGCGACAGCGGAAGGTCGAACCTGCGGCCCTCTCCCTTGGCCTCAGGGTCGAGGTGCGTGGCGATCAGCAGCAGGAAGCTGGCAACCTTCTCGGCAGCCGTCTTGCGGCCGAGCGTCACCATCCAGTCCCGCGCCTCGTCCAGTTCGCGCAAGGTTTGCGCCATCAACCGGTCGGCGAGCGATGGATTGGTCTTGACCATGCGCTCAAGCGTCGCCTTCGGAATGCGACAGAGATTGACGTCGGACGCAGCCTCCACCGAAACCGCGTTCTCATCGGCATTCAGCCGTCCGAGAAAATCAGGCGCAAACTGCAGGCCCACGATCTGCTGGCGACCGTCCTCGAGGGTTTTCGTCAGCTTCACGACGCCGCGGATCACCGTGGCGTAGGACTCGGCCGGCATCTTCTCGCCAGCCAGCTCTTCACCGGCATCGTAGTTGGTCAACCGCGTATGCGCCGACAGCGACACCAGCTCGCTTTCGCTGAGCGCGCCGCACATGCCCTTATGGCGAACCTCACAACTGAGACAACGTACTGGTATGTTTGAATTATGTATGTCTTTGCGCATCAAATCAGCTCCGCGCAGAGCATAGACTGCGACCATGCCTTGAGAACAGCTTTTTCTTGATCGAGATCAAAGTAGATATGACGGCGCCCGGCTATTCCTTCCCCAAAAGGAATTGCCATGAACGCCGACATCATCGCCCGCTACGCCGCCCCCGTTCCCCGTTACACCAGCTATCCGACAGCGCCGCACTTCCACGAAGGCATCGGTGAGGCCACCTACCGTCAATGGCTCGGCGAGCCCGCGCCCGGTCCCTTGTCCCTCTATTTTCATATCCCGTTCTGCGATCGCCTCTGTTTCTATTGTGGCTGCCATACCAAGCAGGTTCGCCGCTATGAACCGATCGCGGCTTACATGGATGCCTTGAACAAGGAGGTCGCGCTCGTCGCGGCCTGCCTGCCCGACCGTAGAAAGGTGGCAGCCATCCACTTCGGCGGCGGCTCGCCGACGATCGTGAGCCCGGGCGATCTTCAACAGATGCGGGACACTCTGGACCAGTATTTCGATATCCTGCCGGACTGCGAGATCAGCGTCGAAATTGACCCAACACACGTCGATGCCGAACGACTGAATGCATGGAAGTCATTCGGCATGACCCGTGCAAGTGTCGGCGTTCAGGATTTTGCCCCAGTTGTCCAGACCGCGATCAATCGCCCGCAGAGCTACGAGCAGACCAAGGCCGTCGTCGACACGCTGCGCGAACTCGGTGTCGGTTCGATCAATCTCGACATCGTCTACGGACTACCGCACCAGAATTGTCAGATGCTGCTGCAAACCATCGATCTCGCTTTATCCATGTCTCCTGACCGATTGGCGATGTTCGGCTATGCGCATGTGCCCTGGGCAAAGAAGCACCAGCAGATGATCGACACGGCCACGCTTGCGTCGCCGGTCGAGCGCTTTGAAATGGCCAGCATAGGCGCACGAGCGATCCTTGATGCGGGCTACACGCCCGTCGGTATCGATCACTTCGCCAAGCCGGACGACAGCATGGCGCAGAAGCTTTCCAGCGGCGCCCTGAGGCGGAACTTTCAAGGCTACACGACCGATGACGCGCAAACCCTGATCGGCTTCGGGGCATCCTCGATCGGCCGGCTTCAACAGGGCTACGTTCAGAATATTGTCGCAACCGGACAATACTGCCGTGCCGTCTCCGAAGGCGAGCTTCCCGTTGCGCGCGGCATCGCCCTGTCGGCAAACGACCGGGCGGCAGGGGCGGCGATCGAGAGCCTGATGTGCAGCTACGACGTTTCTCTGGCGGAGCTACGCAGCCGCTACGGGCGGGCAGCGGACGATGTCTGCAGCGACGCTGTGCGCGCGCATCTCCTCGACGAAGACGGCTTCACCAGCTTCGACGGTGACACCTTTACGGTCACGCCGGAAGGACGCCCGTTCGTTCGCGTAATTGCCTCGAAATTCGATCGATATCTGACACTTGGGCGCGCCAAACATTCACTGGCCGTTTGATCCAAATCAAGTAACGCGTCCTAAAATCTCCCTATCACTCATCGCGACACCAAATTGCCGCAGCGTCCCCTTTGCCGTTGCCGCGACCACCCACGCAGTTATAGTGATTTCAGAAATTTCTGAAATCACAGACATAACGGAAACCGAACATGAATCTTCCGCCGCTCGTTCAATCCTTTGTTCTGCACTTCGGGGAAATGGGGTCGCGGTGGGGCATCAACCGCACCGTCGGCCAGATATATGCACTGCTCTACGTATCGCCCTCGCCGCTTTGCGCCGAGGAGATTGCGGATGCCCTGGGCATCTCGCGGTCGAATGTCTCGATGAGCCTGAGGGAACTGCAGACGTGGAACCTCGTGCTGCTCAAGCACAAGCCGGACGACCGGCGCGATTTCTTCACCACGCCTGATGACGTGTGGCTGATCCTGCGTACGCTCGCCGAAGAGCGCAAGAAGCGCGAAGTCGATCCAACGCTGTCCGTACTCCGTGAAATCCTGATGCAAAGACCAGCCAGTGACGCCGAGCGACACGCACAGGAGCGCATGGGCGAAATGCACGCCCTCATCGAGCAACTAACGCATTGGTATGAAGACGTAAAACAACTTGAAACAGAGCGGCTTGCAACGTTACTCTCCCTGGGTGCGAAAGTGACGAAGCTGTTGGAGGCCAAGGACCGAGTCGTTTCGCTCGGCCGCAGCCGCCGGCCCAATCCTGCGAATAAGAGTTAGCGCCATGGGGAGTGCTTACTTCAACGCAAGTGAAAAGCAGGCTTCGGGCGGGCCGGGAAAATCCGTGCCGAGGCATCCGGGCCTCAAGAAGGCCGCCGTGATCCAGACGGTTGCGGCACTGTTGTGGATTCCGCAGGCGGCAGCCCTTTCCACCGCCATAGGCCATATTGCAAACGGCGCAGGCGTCCATGACGCTCTCTGGCCAGCCGCCATCATTGCCGTTCTCGGCATCTTGAAAAGCTGTCTCGACGCGGCTGGCGGCCGCCTCGCCTTCCGCGCCGCACGTGCCGAGTTGACGGCGCGGCGTGAGCGCGCGGTTGCCGCGCTCGCACGGCGCTCGCCGATCGACGGTACACGGCAGAGCTCCGGCGAAGCCGCAAGCATCATAGGTGAACAGGCCGAGCTGATCGTCCCTTACCTCTCGCGCTATCTGCCTGCTCGCTTCAAGGCAAGCGCAGTGCCCCTGGTCATACTCGCCTTCGTTTTCCCTCAGTCGTGGATCGCCGCCCTCGTGCTGTTGGTCGCCATGCCGCTTATCCCGGTCTTCATGGCGCTGATCGGCTGGCGCGCGCAGGCAGCGAGCGAGAAACAGCTCGCAGCAACCGGCGGCCTCAACGGCTTTCTGCTCGACCGGCTGCGCGGCCTGGCCACCATCCGTTCGTTGAATGCCGTCGACGTGACCGCGCTGAAGCTGCGAGCGGACGCCGAGTCCTTGAAAGACCGGACCATAGCCGTTCTGAAGATCGCATTCCTGTCGTCGGCGGTTCTCGAACTGTTTGCGGCACTCGGCGTGGCGATGGTCGCAGTCTATGTCGGCTTCTCCTTGCTCGGGCAAATCGGTTTTGGCGGATGGACACATGGCCTCGACCTCACCTCGGGCCTTTTCGTATTGCTGCTTGCACCCGCCTTTTTCGAACCAATGCGCGAGCTTTCGGCCGTGTGGCACGATCGCGCCTCGGGCGAAGCGGCAATCCGGGCACTGGAAAGCCTGGACGGCGACGGCCTGACCTTGGCGGAAACGCCCGACGTCTCGGCCCCATTCGAGACGCGCACCGGCGATATCCGACTGGAAACCGTGAGCTTTCGCTACGGCCCCGATGCTGAGAGGAGCATCGACGACATCGACCTGCACATCAGGGCCGGCGAGCATGTTGCTCTCCTCGGCGCCAGCGGTTCGGGCAAGTCGACCCTGCTCAGCCTGATCGCCGGTCTGGCGCCTTGTGAGGCTGGCCGAGTCCTCATCGACGTCCAGGATACCGGTCCCACCGCCCAGGAGACCATCGCCTGGATAGGCCAGAAGCCGCATATATTTGCCGGCACCATCACGCAGAACGTCTCGCTCGGAAGGCCAGGCGTGTCGCCCCGGCAGGCTGCCGAAGCGCTCGATTTTGCCAAGCTCGGCAAGCTCGCTGCCGCTTATCGGCGTCGGCAGCTGGGCGATGGCGGTGGCGGCCTCTCCGGCGGAGAGGCGTTGCGGCTTGCCATCGCGCGGGCTGCGAGCAAGCCCGATGCGCGCATCCTGCTGGCCGATGAACCGACCGCTCACCTGGACACCGAAACCGCCAACGATGTCATCGAAAGCCTGCTGGCGCTCGCCAAGGGCCGAACGCTCGTCGTCGCAACCCATGACCCGCGCCTGGCCGCGCGCATGGGCCGCACGATCATCATCGATGCCGAGCCTGCGCGGGAGGCCGCCGAATGAACGCCTCGCTTTCCAATCTCAAGCCCATCCTCGCACTGTTCTTCGCAGAGCGGCGGCGCAGCCTGCTTGTGGGTGCGGCCCTTTCCGCCACGACGGTGACCGCCGGCATCGCACTGCTGGGACTATCGGGCTGGTTCATCACAGCGACGGCGATCGCCGGGCTTTCGACCACAACCGCCGTCGTCTTCGATGTCTTCGCCCCATCGGCCGGGATCCGGCTGCTCGCGATCGGGCGTACGGCATCGCGCTACGGCGAGCGCCTGACCACGCACGACGCGACGCTCGGCGTACTGGCAGCACTTCGCGAACGACTGTTCCGTGGCTGGTCCGAGGCCCGCGCAGCGCAGGATCTGGTGCGTCGTCCGGCCCGCCTGCTCTTCCGGCTCACCGGCGACATCGACGCTTTGGATTCGCTTTACCTGCGCGTGCTGGTCCCCGCGGGTGTCGCGATCATCGCAGGCGTGGTGGCCAGTATCGCGCTCGGGCTGATGCATCCGCTTTTCGGATTGCTGGCAGGTCTGCTGCTGCTCACCGCCGGTCTCGGCCTTCCGCTTGCCGCCGGACGTCGGGCCGCGCGCCATGCGCGCCGCCGCGCCTACGGCATCGAGGCGATGCGTGTTCGCACGATCGATCTTGTCGCCGGCCAGACCGATCTGCTCATGGCCGGACGGCTTGATGCGCAGTGCGCCGCCGTTGCCGAGGCTGACCGATATGCCGCCAACGCCGACGAACGGCTCAACCGTATCGATGCCGGCGTCGTCTTCGGCTTCGGCCTGACCTCGACGATACTCCTGAGCGGCTCCCTTCTGGCCGTGGCGGCTCTAGCCGGCGCTGGTTCGATCACCGCCCCGACTGCGGCACTCGGCGTGCTGATCGCCTTTGCCGCCGTCGAGCCGTTTGGAGCGCTTCGCCGCGGCGCGATGGAGCTAGGCCGCACACTCCTTGCCGCCCGTCGCATTGCTCCCCGCCTTTCGACAACCGAGGCAACGCAGCGAAACAACCCGCCTGCCGGAGGACTGGCGTTCAGCATCTCCGCTGCCAGTGCAGGCTATGATACCGAAGCAACCGCGCTCGATACCGTCACGCTGGATTTGAAAGCTGGCGAAAAGCTCGCGCTGATCGGGACAAGTGGAGCTGGAAAATCGACGCGGCTTGCGCTTCTCGCAGCGGAAATGCAGGCCGATCGCGGAACCGTAGCAAGCCTCGAGGCAACGCTCCTGACGCAGCGAACCGAGCTTTTCCGCGACACCCTGCGTGGCAATCTCCAACTCGCCAAGCCCGATGCCGGGGATGACGAACTTCGCGAGGTACTCACCGCGGCCGGCCTGCTTGCCGATGTTTCGGCCCTTCCGCAAGGGTTGGACACACCACTCGGAGAAGGCGGAATCGGGCTTTCTGGCGGCCAATCACGCCGTCTGGCGCTTGCACGTCTGTTCCTGCGCGACACGCCCCTCTGGCTGCTGGACGAACCGACGGAGGGGCTGGATGGCCCGACCGCCCGCGACGTCATGCGTCGACTGGTGGAACGGGTTGGCGACCGCTCGCTGGTCATCGCAACTCACATCCGCCGCGAGGCCGAGATCGCCGACGCGATCGCCCTCGTCGATCATGGGCGCATCACAGAAGTTTCACGCCGTGGAGAGGCGGCGTTCGAAAAGGCTTTGAACCGGCTGAGGCCGGACTGAGCCAAACCGCATGACCGCCTGGCAATCCGGCCCGGCGGAAACTCTTCGTACCCTGTGGGGTCGTGGGAGAAAGATAATGGAACTAGACATAGTCGCGCTATCGCGCTTCCAATTTGCGCTCACTGCGCTCTATCACTTTTTGTTCGTGCCATTGACGCTTGGGCTATCCGTGCTGCTGGCGATCATGGAAACGGTCTACGTCATGACCGGTCGCCAGATCTGGCGACAGATGACGAAGTTCTGGGGCGTATTGTTCGGCATCAACTTTGCCATCGGCGTTGCCACCGGCATCGTCATGGAATTCCAGTTCGGCATGAACTGGAGCTACTACAGCTACTATGTCGGCGACATCTTCGGCGCGCCGCTGGCGATCGAGGGGCTGATGGCCTTCTTCCTCGAGGCGACGTTCGTGGGGCTGTTCTTCTTCGGATGGGACAAGCTCTCGAAGGTCGGTCACCTGGTGGCGACATGGTGCGTAGCACTGGGCTCCAACTTCTCGGCACTCTGGATCCTCATCGCCAACGGCTGGATGCAGAACCCCGTGGGCTCGGCGCTGAACCCACAGACGATGCGCATGGAGGTCACAAGCTTCTTCGACGTGGTCTTTAATCCTGTTGCCCAGGCGAAGTTCGTCCATACCGTTTCGGCCGGCTACGTCTGTGCCTCGATCTTCGTGCTCGGCGTTTCGGCCTGGTACCTCCTGAAGGGACGCCACATCGAGCTCGCCAAGCGGTCGATGACGGTTGCGGCGTCGTTCGGCCTTGCCTCGGCGCTTTCGGTCGTCGTCCTCGGTGACGAGAGCGGCTATCTCGCGACCGAAAACCAGAAGATGAAGCTCGCCGCCATCGAGGCCATGTGGAAGACGGAACCGGCGCCCGCAGCCTTCACCGCCTTCGGCTTCCCGGATCAGGAAGCGCGCGAAACCCACTTTGCCGTCCATATCCCGTGGGTCATGGGTCTGATCGGCACGCGCTCGCTGACGACGGAGATCCCCGGCATCGATAAGCTCGAACAGCAGGCCGAAGCCCGTATCCGCGACGGTATCAAGGCCTACGATGCGCTGATGCAGATCCGCGCAGCCGCAACGCCGGACGCGATCGCGCCTCAGCTCCGCAGCTCCTTCGAGGAACTGGGACATGAGCTTGGCTATGCCCTTCTCCTGAAGCGCTACGTCGATGATCCGCGCCAGGCGACCGACGCACAGATCACGCAGGCCGCGCGCGACACCATCCCGCACGTGCCAACGCTGTTCTGGTCGTTCCGCATCATGGTCGGGCTTGGCATGTTCTTCATCGTCCTGACGGCCACGTTCTTCTGGCTCTCGGCACGCCGGCACCTCGATAAATACCCGCTGCTGCTGACGATTGCCGTCTTCGCCATCCCGCTTCCCTGGATTGCCATCGAAGCAGGCTGGATCGTGGCAGAAATCGGCCGCCAGCCATGGGTGATCGAAGGTGTCCTGCCGACGGCAATGGCGGTGTCGAGCCTCGGTGCAAGCACCGTCCTGCTGACCATCATCGGCTTTGCTGCCCTCTACACGGCGCTGATCGTTGTCGAGATGACCTTGATGATCCGCGCCATTCAGAAGGGACCGGAACCGGACGACGAGCCGGAAGCCGAGCTCATTTCCGAAACCCTCGTTCCCGCTGCGGAGTGATCCACCATGATCCTGCACGAACTCATAGACTACGACATCCTGCGCATGATCTGGTGGCTGCTTCTCGGCGTCCTCCTGATCGCCTTTGCCGCCAGTGATGGCTTCGACCTTGGCGTCGGTACGCTGCTGCCTTTCGTCGCCAAGACGGATACCGAGCGGCGCATCGCCATCAATACGATCGGCCCGGTCTGGGAAGGAAACCAAGTCTGGCTGATCCTCGGCGGCGGCGCCATCTTCGCCGCATGGCCACCCCTCTACGCTGTGTCGTTCTCGGGCTTCTATCTGGCGATGTTCGCGATCCTGCTCGCCCTCATCTTGCGTCCGGTCGGCTTCAAGTACCGCTCCAAGCGCGAGAGCCCACGCTGGCGCAACAACTGGGACTGGGCCTTGTTCATCGGTGGTTTCGTACCGTCGCTGATCTTCGGCGTGGCAGTCGGCAACGTGCTGCAGGGCGTGCCGTTCCGGTTTGATCCGGCCGATATGCGCATCTTCTACGAAGGATCGTTCTTTGCCCTGCTGAACCCCTACGCCCTGCTCTGCGGGCTGTTGTCGGTGGCCATGCTCACCTTGCACGGCGCCGCCTGGCTGATCCTCAAGGCAACGGGTCCGGTTGCCGAACGGGCGAGAAGCTATGGCAGCCTGGCTGCGCTGGTCGTGCTTGCCCTCTTCGCGCTTGGCGGGGTCTTCCTGGCGATTGGGGTGCATGGGTACAGCATCACCAGCGAGATCAACCCGATCGGCCCGTCGAACCCGCTTCTGAAGACGGCCACCCACGACGGCTCGTGGCTCGCCAACTACAGTGCGCACCCGTGGATGCTGATTGCGCCAATCCTCGGCTTCGCCGGCGCGGCGGCAGCCTTCATAGCTCTGCGGGCGAGATGGGAAGTCGTGGCCCTGCTTTTCAGCAAGGTGTCGATCTTCGGCATCATTTCCACCGTCGGCCTCTCGATGTTCCCGTTCATCCTGCCGTCGTCGCTCGATCCGAAGTCGAGCCTGACGGTATGGGATGCATCATCGAGCCACTCGACCCTGTTCACCATGCTCGTGGTCGCGGTGATCTTCCTACCGATCATCTTCGCCTATACCGCCTGGGTCTACAAAGTGCTCTGGGGCAAGGTCGACGAACGAACTGTCAACGACAAGAGCGGCCACGCTTACTGAAGGAGAAAGACGATGTGGTATTTCGCATGGATCCTTGGCTTGCCGCTCGCGGCCGCCTTCGCCGTCCTCAACGCCATGTGGTACGAACTGATGGACGATGAGGCCAAGAAGAAGAAGCAGTAGCACTGCGTTCTTTCCGTCGAGACATCGGATGCGCCCACACAGGGCGCATCCTTTTTTCTGCGTCCGACGAGAATATTCGCCTGTAGTATTCCCTTAGTACCCGCGCATTCTCCGGCTTTGCTACTCTTCCCGCGTTGGTTTCGGGAGGAAACAAATGCCAACTTCTAAAATTCTGATGATCACCGGTGATTTCACCGAGGACTATGAAACGATGGTGCCGTTCCAGACGCTGCTCGCCTGCGGCTATACGGTGCACGCCGTGTGCCCGGGCAAGAATGCCGGGGAAACCGTCGCAACGGCCATTCACGATTTCGAAGGCGACCAGACATACTCCGAAAAGCGCGGTCATAACTTCGCGTTGAATGCCACCTTCTCCAGCATTCGCGCTGAAGACTACGACGCTCTGGTCATCCCAGGCGGTCGCGCCCCGGAATACCTGCGTCTCAATCCTGAAGTCATCAAGGCCGTGCAGCACTTCTTCGAGGCAGGAAAGCCGGTGGCTGCAATCTGCCATGGCGCGCAGTTGCTCGCGGCGGCGGGCGTTCTCAAGGGACGCACCTGCTCGGCCTATCCTGCCTGCCGGCCCGAAGTCGAACTCGCGGGTGGCACCTACGCCGACATCGCGATCAGCGATGCCGTATCCGACGGCAACCTCGTCACGGCACCGGCCTGGCCGGCGCACCCCTCGTGGCTGCGACAGTTCATGGCTGTGCTAGACGCTGCAGCCCTGCTACAAACGAATGCCGCCTGAGGAGCGTGGCGACAGGAGGACGGGATGTGCGAACTGTTCATCAAGGCGGACGCCAGGCTCTGGGAGAGCACGACGCGTTCGCTTCGCATCGATGGCATGGTGACGAGCGTTCGTCTGGAGAATTTCTTCTGGTCAAAGCTTGAGGAAATTGCCCGGCGCGACCGCATGAATGTCACGCAGCTGATCACGCGCCTGCACCACGAGTCGATCGATGCAGGCCACGATCTCGGAAACTTCACTTCGTTTCTCAGAGTATGCTGCGCACGCTATCTCGATCTGCAGCTGACGGGGGATATCCCCACCGATGCCACCCAACCGATCGCCGGCCTCAACGCACCGGCGATCCTCGGTCGCGAACGGCAGAAATATCACTGAACCGGATGGCGCCTAGTAGCTGGCCTGGACGAAAATCCTGGCCAGCGCTTCCACTCCCGCCTGATCATCCGTATCGAAACGCGAGGCGGTCGGGCTATCGAGATCGATGACCCCGAGGATCTTGCCCTCGTGATGGAGCGGTACCACCAGCTCCGACCGCGAGGCCGCGTCGCAGGCGATGTGGCCGGGAAATTCGTGAACGTCTTCGACCAGGATCGAAACGCCCTTTTCGACGGCGGTTCCGCAGACACCGCGACCGACGGCAATGCGCACGCACGCGGTTCGGCCCTGGAATGGTCCGAGTACCAGTTCATCCCGCGATTTCAGAAAGTAGAAGCCTGCCCAGTTCAGATCCGGCATCGCCTCGAACATCAAGGCCGAGGTGTTCGCCGCATTGGCGATCACATCACTTTCTCCATGCAAAAGGCCCTGAAGCTGTTGGCTCAGTTCCCGATAGAACGCAATTTTGTCGCTGTGATCGATCTTTGCCGCCTGGAACATGTCAGTCATCGCTCGTCTTGTTTCGGGATGGCTTCCATATAGTGATCCACGCATCCCTTGCCAATCGGAAGAGCCGCATTCTGGCGCCGCTTCACTTGCGCTAAATTCACCGTGATTACGACCGCAACGACCTTGCCGGACGGCAATCCCACCATATCTATTTCTGGCGCGGTCACGAATTCCGAGGGCCGCT
Source organism: Rhizobium sp. AC44/96 (assembly GCF_001692185.1). Lineage (NCBI taxonomy): Bacteria > Pseudomonadati > Pseudomonadota > Alphaproteobacteria > Hyphomicrobiales > Rhizobiaceae > Rhizobium > Rhizobium sp. AC44/96. The sequence continues at coordinate 98,809 of NZ_LXKO01000035.1, read as the reverse complement.
GCAAGCGGCCATGGAGCCTATAACTCCGGCTTGGCCTGGTAGGGCTGGCGACGGCAAAGGAAGTGCCCCTTCGGCGACGCCTGAGTGATTTTAAATGACGTCAAAGCACCGAACCGACAGGCGCGGCAACCATTGTTGCGCCCTGGGCGTGGTGACCGTCAAATATGACCATTCATTTTCAGATCGAGGCAAGGACAATGACACCGGAAGACAGACAGGCGGTTTTCAGCCACCGCCAGATCGCGGCCATCATCAAGGGGATCACACTCGAGGATGGTACGGATGCACCGATCACGGGAAAATCGCTCGGTGAGGCGATCCTCTTCGTCTCGGAGGAGGCCGCAACCAATGCGTCGAGCGCTCATGTGATCTATGGCGCCAACGAGTCGCTGAGCTATACCGACTGCCTGAGCGTCTATCGTGACTACGGAGCAGCACTGCGCCGCGGCACAAACTGACCGAACGACCGAGGACACAGTGACAAAGCGAAGTGCCGGTTTGCTGATCTGCCGCCAGCACGAGGATCGCCGCGAGGTATTGCTCGTTCACCCCGGCGGCCCCTACTGGGCGAAGAAGGACGAGGGATGCTGGTCCATTCCCAAGGGCCTCGTGAACGAGGGTGAGGACGACCTTGCGGCTGCAAGACGTGAGACCAAAGAGGAGATCGGCGTCGATATCGATGGTTCGTTCACCGATCTCGGCTGTTTCAAACAACCGGGCGGTAAGATGGTGATCGCCTGGGCGGTTAGGGCGGACCTCGACGCGTCCTCAATCAGGAGCAACACCTTCTCCATGGAATGGCCGCCTCGCTCGGGAGCCATGCGAGAGTTTCCGGAGGTCGATCGGGCGGCATGGTTTACTCTGCCGGAAGCGGACGTGAAGCTTCTACCCGGCCAGCGCCCTATCCTGCTCGCATTCGCAGAGCGTTTCCCGGCATCATCGGCGGGCGGCTGAGGGCTCAATTTCCCGAGTGGCTTGCGATTGTGCATGGCAGCTATTCCCATTCAGCGCTCGCTTTGCGGAACAGACCGCGCCACGGTGATTCTGGCTCCCCTCAAAATGATTCTGGCCTCATGACAGCTATATCTTCGCCGGTGCGCGGTGTTCTCATTGCGTTTGCCGCCTACGCCGTGTTTGCGTTCAGCGACGCGTCGATCAAGATCCTGCACGGCAGCGTGCCCGCCTACGAGATCGCCTTCATCGGCGCCGTGTTCGGCATCGCGGCACTCCCCTTCATCAAGGCCAAGGGTGATTCCTGGTTCGATGTCGTGAGAACGACGAACCGCCCGCTCTGGCTGCTGCGCTTTGTCTGCGGTGCTGTCGGCGCCATTGCCTCGATCATCACCTTTACCAAGCTGCCGATGGCCGAAGCCTTCTGCCTGCTGTTCCTGCTCCCCTCCTTCGTCACCATCCTGTCGGTCATCTTCCTGAAGGAAGATGTTCGCTGGCAGCGCTGGGCGGCGGTCGCCGTCGGTTTCGCCGGTGTTCTCGTGGTGTTGCGCCCCGGCTTTCGCGAACTGTCGATCGGCCATCTCGCGGCGGCCATCGGTGGGCTGGCTGCGGCCATCTCGATCGTCGTTCTGCGCAAGATGGGCCCGGCCGAAAAACGCCTCTCGCTCTATGGCGCTGCGCTCCTGGGCACGCTGATCGTCAGCGGCGTGCTGATGATCCCACAATTTGCGATGCCCACCCCGTATCAATGGCTCTTTATCGCCAGTTACGGTCTGCTTGGCGCCGCGGGCAACGTCCTGCTGATGACCGCCGCGCGCATCGCGCCCGCAAATCTTGTCGCGCCACCGCAATACAGCCAGATGCTCTGGGCGATCGCCTTCGGCTACCTGATCTTCGACGACGCGATCGATCTGCCGATGGCAGGCGGCATCCTCCTGATCATCTGCTCGGGACTGCTGACGCTGGCTCGCGAGCGCAAGCGCGGAACACCGCTGCCGAGGGCTGTTGTTTCCTCCGACAGCCAGGCCCCCCTTGCCACGTCGATCGACGCTGACGAAGCCCAAAGAAAAACGGCCTGATCGCATCGCGCTTGCTTTCTTGCCTGAAACGAAAACACCCTGCCGCGCGGTAGCGCAGGCAGGGTGTTTCATTTCAAGCGATCTGAGATCGAAACTGGCGACTATCGGCGCCAGACCGGGCAGCCGCGAACATTGCCGAAGCTGATCTCGTCAGCACCGCGACGCGTCCAACCCTGGACGATCACGCGGCGGGGCGTGACATCGACGACGCGGGCACGGCGAAAGCCATAGTCGCGAGCAATATCTTCCGCCATGCGCGGATCGCATCCACGGGGGCGACCGTAGCCTGGCGGCGGCGGTGGCGGACGATAGTAACCGGGAGGTGGTGGCGGGCGGCCATAACCGGGCGGCGGTGGTGGACGACCGTCACCAATATAGATATCCACCTGAGCGGAGGCCGGTGCCACAGCCCCGGCGAATGTGCCGGCGGCAAGCACCAAGGCAAAGCCCGCCTTGGTCAGAAATTGCATCATCGAAATCTCCATGTTCGCGCGACCTGGGCCGCAACGCATTCGATTCATTCTTATTGGTCGGAAGCAGTCTTCCGGATGTGCATGTTCACATGCGATTCGCACAAAGCAGCCCGAAAATGGCGTCGCTAAGGCGAAGCATGGGGACGACCGATCAGCGGCGAAGCAACGGGCACCCGCGAACGTTGGCGAAGGACATCTGCTCCCAACCGCGATAGTTGCGACCGGACACGACGACCCTGCGAGGCGTGATGTTGGTCACCCGAGCATTGCGCAGACCGGCCCAGCGCGCCTTCTGTACGGCCTGCACCGGAGAGCAGCCGTGAACCGGGCGATATTGAATATCGATGACCGACGCGCGCTCCGGAGAGGCAGCGGCTGCCGTCGAAGCCGTGGAGGGAATGGAGGCAAGCGCGACAAGAGCCGCAAAGGTAACCCTGGCAAACAAATAACGCATGGTGGCACTCTCAAATCGGTTTCATCAATCTCCCTTGCGGGATTGTGTTGACCATAACCATCTGAAAATGAACGATCTTCGAACCGGCCATTCACCCCACGTTCAGCCGCTGAAATGCAGCACCACTTCGCGCCGATGTGGCTGATCTCGATGTTCGAACAGATAAATTCCCTGCCAGGTGCCAAGCACCATGCGCCCTGCGGAAACAGGAATACCGATCGAAACCTGGGTCAGCGCTGCCTTGATATGCGCCGGCATATCGTCGGGTCCCTCCATCGTATGGACGATCCAACGCATTGAAGGGTCCGAGGACGGCGGCACAAGACGACGGAAAAATGCGTTGAGGTCCGTGCGAACATCAGGATCGGCATTTTCCTGGATCAGCAGCGAGCAGGAGGTGTGCCGAACGAAAACGGTCAGCAATCCCTCATCCGCGCCAAGCGAGCGAACGAATGACGTCGCCGCGTCGGTGAACTCGTAAAGCCCTTGCCCGCGTGTCGATAGAGCGATCATTTTCTGCGGCATGACAAATACTCCGGCGGACCTTGCGTCCGACCGAAATGGCGCCCGAGGGCGCCTCGTGTCAATCCCGGCACGTCGCCGTCAAAGGCGCAGGAAGGGCGCGAAGCCACCGAAGATCATCCGTTTTCCGTCGAAGATCGCCTTCCATTCATCCCCTTGCAGCCGGGGATCCGCCATGACCTTGGACATGATCTCGTCACGCGCCGCGCGCGATTCGTAAACGATCCACGAGAAGACAACGATCTCGTCTTCCTTGGCCTGCACGGCGCGCGGAAAGGAGGTGAGTTCGCCATAGGGAACATCGTCGGCAAGGCATTCGACATATTCCTTGGCACCATAACCTTTCCAGATCGCCCCTGTGGTCGCCGAGAACGCCTTGTAGGCTTCGATATTCTGCTTCGGCACTGCAACGACGAAACCATCGACATAAGACATGCTCTCACTCCCTTGTTTGTTGCATCGACGATCAAGGACGAACGACCTTGGGCGGATCCGACACCTCCTTTAAGAATAGGCGCCTCGTGAGAGGAGCAAGGTCGCGTGATCTTTCCGTTGGAAAAAGCGAGGATCAGCGTCGTGCCACCTCCCCTTCGTTCATCCTCGACACAGATAGTGCGCAGGAGGACAAGCCAATGCAGAAAATCACCCCATGCCTGTGGTTCGACAACCAGCTCGATGAAGCGATTGCCTTTTACACGGGAATATTCAGAAACGCCGGCGAGGCTCAGGTGAAGCGGGGGCCGGACGGGCGGGCATTTGCCGCGACCTTCGAACTTGAAGGGCAGCGCTTCATGGGATTGAACGGCGGCCCGCAATTCAAGTTCACCGAAGCAATCTCTTTCTTCGTGCGCTGCGGTGATCAGGCCGAGGTCGATTATTACTGGGAGCACCTGCTCGATGGCGGCAAGCCGCAGCAGTGCGGCTGGCTCAAGGATCGCTTCGGCGTATCATGGCAGATCATTCCCGACGCGCTCATGCGCTATCTGAATGATTCCGATGGCGAGAAGGCTATGCGGGTGCAGGCTGCCATGATGCAGATGGTCAAGATCGACATTTCAGCACTGGACGAAGCCTATGCGAGCTGACATTCGCCGCAGCTAGGCATCAGCAGTCTGCATCGTCACCCGGAACGTCCGGAACTCGTCGACGAGGAAATCGACGAGGGCCCGAACAGCCGTGGGCAGACCGCGCGATGCGGTAAATACAAGATAGATGGTGGCCTGCGACATCTGGTAGTCCGGCAGCAGGTGCACGAGGCTTCCATCGCGAATGCCATCAGCACAAATGTGATCCGGAAGCAGCCCCACACCGACCCCCGATTCGATCGCGGCAAGAACAGCATGGACACTCCGGCAACTCATGCGCGGTCTATGCTCATGCCTGTGGAGCCCGCCATCGGGGCCTTTGAACTCCCAGATGTCGGCATCCCTCCACTCCGCCATCGCACCGGTAAAGGAGACCGTCGGCACATCGGCCAGACACTCGATCCCGCCATGCAGCGGCAGTGTCTTCGCGAGTTCCTTGTTCGCCACCAGAATCAGATCCACTTTGCTCAGCACCCGCATCGTCAGCTCTGAATCTGTCTCATCGATCAGCTGCGCACGAATGGCGAGATCCATTCGCTCGTTGATAATATCGACCCGCTGGTCGGTCGCGATCACCTGCAGCTGGATCTTCGGATACATCAAAAGAAACCGCGGCAGCATCGTTCCGAAGGACCCTTCGAGCAGGCCCGTCGGCACACCAATACGGACAACGCCTTGCGGCTCGCCGTTTGCGTCGTTCATGGTCTTGGCGGCGCGCTCGGCTTCGCGAAGCATATTTTCGCAATGGCGATAAAGCGAATGGCCGATATCCGTCACACGAAACCGATGCACTGTTCGTTCGATCAACCGGACGCCAAGCCGCTCTTCCAATGACGAGATATGCCGGCTGAGCTTGGATTTCGGCAGACCCAGAACGCGCCCCGCGGCGGAAAAACCGCCGTGGCGGACGACCGCTGCGAAATAGACGAAATCGTTCATGTCGGGGAAAATCTGTTCTGCGGCAGACACAGTGCGTCTCTTTCAATAATGCAATTCAGGCTCCCGCCGCCCGAATACGCTTCTTGCCCAACAATGCCAAGAACCAAAGCGTCGTTCCAAATTTGGAACATTGCGTTCCAATCGACGCACTTCAATTTGCTGCGGTGCGGTACTATCTCGCGCCTGTAACCACGTCGGCATCGCTCCCCGCGATGTCGTTCAACCGCTCATGAGAGCATTCGCTACAGCTTCAGGATTTCGACGCGGCGCCAACAGCGACGCTCCCGTTGGCGCGCGCCTAAGTCATTGAAATTGTTGCAGAAAAACCACAATTTAATTGAAATAAACTGTTTAAAGTTCGATTTCATTCACTGCTCAATTGATAGATTTACTTTGGGATGAAATGAAAAGTCAGCGGTTCGCTGATCCGCGCGCCGAAAGGCAATTACCGGAACGGCCGCCATCACTTTTGTTTTATCGGCGGCAGTCCCTTCGAAAAGGAAATGGATTTCAAATGAACATACGGATGGTTATGTTGACCTCGGCCGCAGCTCTCGCGGCTGCGTCCTCCCCGGTCTTCGCTGCTGACGCAATCGTAGCAGCCGAGCCGGAACCGGTAGAATACGTCCGCGTCTGCGACGCGTACGGCACGGGCTATTTCTACATCCCCGGCACCGAAACCTGCCTCAAGATCGGCGGTTACCTGCGTTTCGAAGTCTATGGCGGCCCGGATCAGAAGGGTAGCTCCGACTGGAACGCTCGCACTCGCGCCCAGGTACAGTTCACCGCCAAGAGCGACACCGAGTACGGCCCGCTCACCGGCGTGATCGTTCTGCGTAACAACGGCGACAACACCTCGACGGAAACCACTCTGGATTCGGCTTACATCGACGTCGCCGGCATCCGCGCTGGTCTGTTCTACAGCTGGTGGGATGACGATTTGAGCGGCGAAACCGACGTTCTGTCCAGCCACCAGACGCTGCACAACTCGATTCGTTATCAGTACGAAAGCGGCGACTTCTACGCTGGTGTCAGCGTTGATGAGCTGGAAGACGGCTACTACAAGCCCGGCGAAAACGCGAACAACGTTGGCGTTGCTGTTGGTCTTGGCGGCAAGGCTGGCATCTTCTCCTACCAGTTGATCGGTTCCTACGACACCGACAACGAAGAAGGCGCTGTCCGTGGTATCGGCTACGTCGAAGTTGGACCGGGCACCATCGGTCTCGCAGCTGCTTGGGCAAGCGGCCGTAACAGCTACTACGATCAGTCCGAATGGACCGTCGCTGCTGAATACGCCCTCAAGGCAACTGACAAGCTGACGATCACCCCGGCTGCTCAGTACTTCGGCAACTACGTAACCGACACAGACTCGGCTACCCCGACGTCCTTCAAGGGCCTGGGCGACGCTTGGGCAGTTGGCGTAACGGTCGACTACCAGATCGTTGACAACCTCTACGCAAAGGCAACCGTGAACTACACGGATCCGGATGACGCCAACGAAGTAACGTCGGGCTTCTTCCGTCTGCAGCGCGCGTTCTAATCTGAACTTCCGGCGCCCCGGCTTTTGCCGGGGCTCCTCCAGTATTGCGTTTTCTGATCCGATTGACCTCCGATCAGTTACGGGGAATGGTCCGGTTTCCCTGCCGGACCTTCCTTGTCGCCCTCTCTAGGCCGGCAACACTTGGATCGAATCCACGCGCTCCGGATAGAACGCAAAATGCGATTTGATCTCGCTGACGGCAGCGTAGGGATTTTCATAAGTCCAGATTGCATTCTCGGCGCGCGCCCCGCCCAAGGGGATGCTGTAATACGATGCTTCGCCCTTGTAGGGGCAGTAGGTGTGATCGTGCGTTCTCTCAACGAGGCTGAGGTCCACATCCGAGCGCGGTATGTAGATGACCGGCGCGTACGTGGATTCCCTGAGCGTCAGCGTGTTGTGGCTATCTGCAATCACCTGTCCGCCGAGCTTGACGATCACGCGCGACGTATTGCGCGTGATCGTAATAGGATGATCGGGGCCGGGTATTTTCATCGACTGGACTGACATCGGCTACTCCTCTTGTCCCTTAGGGAGGATATAGGGGCAGCTCGAAGAAATTGCAGGAGCTGTCGGCGCTCCCGCAAAGGGTCGATTACCAGCGTTCGAGACCGAGCAACTTCCGCCCCAACGGCGACAACTCGGCTGTCGTCGCATGGTGTCTCTCCCATTCGCGCGGGTCGCCCGGGAAAGCGTCGCGCTTGGGATGATCGAGTTCACGCCACAGGCGAATGCGTTCTTCCCGTTCCGCAACGTTGTCATATTCGGCCGGATGCATCGAGATGTACTGAGCCATGCGCACGCGATTGTCCGAATGGTTCGGGCGCACCCCATGGGCCAGCAGCGAGTTGAAGATCATCAGGTCTCCGGGCTCCATGTCGATATTGACGACCGACAAGCCTGTCATATCAGGATGCATCGGATCGCGATCGTCCGGCTGCGTCTTCACCCACTCCTCGAAATGCTCGAATAGCTCGGGCACGCACTGGAAGCCGCCAACATCGCCGTCCTGTTTCTTCAGGCTGAGCACGCCTTGAACGCCGATCGGCAAGGGGCGGATCGAGGTATCGACGTCCCAATGGATGAAGCCGTTGGGATTGCCCTTGACCTTCTTCGGAGGATTGAGGTTTGCGCGGTCGATCGTTACCCAAAGATCCTCACGATCCCATATGTCGACGAAGGCGCCGTAGACCCGCGGCTGCATGCGATTGTCCCACAAGGCCTGGTGATTATAGATCTCCAGCATCCCGGTGTTGTTCAGCTCCTTCATCTTGTGTTCACGCCGCTGCGGCGCGTACCACGTAGACTGGTCGTTGGGCTCCTTCTCGTCAAAACGCCAGAGCACCTCGGCAAGTCGCTCGACATTCTCCGCAGGCACCGCCTGCCGCACGATCACATAGCCCTTGGTAATCCAATGCTGCCAATCCGTTTCCGACAGCACCCGAAGCGGCATCGTTTTCTGGATGTCCTTCAGCTGCGTCGTGGTCGATGACGTCGGGTGAGCGTCGCGCTTCAATGCCTGTTGCATGTATTCCCTCCATTTCCGCAATCCCTGTCTGATCAGGCGATGGATGAAGCGTAGCCGTCCGCGAGGCAGAATGTTGTGACCATATGGCCGAGTCTGATACTATTCTGCCTTCCTATAGGATTGAGATGCTGGATGAGGCCCTATCTCGAAAAACTGACGCTCGAGCCGGACAGCTCGCTTAGCCGCCTGAACCGGCGGCTGGACGATGCGATCCCCTTCCAGTGGCATCATCATCCCGAATTCGAACTGACCTTGACGCTCAACTCTCGCGGCCAGCGCTTCATTGGCGACCATGTCGGCGAATACGACGATGGCGATCTCGTGCTGGTTGGACCCAACCTGCCCCACACCTGGTTCTCGCGTGAAAAGATCGGGGCCGGCGAACCGCACATCGCGCTCGTCATATGGTTCCATCCCGATTGGGCGCAGCAGATGGTGCACGACTTCATCGAGTTCCGTCCGCTTTCAACCATGCTTGCGCGCGCCAGTCGCGGACTGCAATTCACACCGACGGCGGCCGCGTCGGTGCGCAACATGTTCGAAGGTCTCTTTTCGTGCTCACCGGCTGAACGGCTGCTGACACTGCTGACAGTTCTCAACCGTCTTTCGACCGATGCGTCGCAGCCACTCGCAAGCACGCCTGCCCTGCAGGATGCTCCCGGCGAAAACCGGGACCGCATCGACCGCGTCCTGACGCATATTCACACGAATTACGCTCGGTCGATCAAATTGCCTGAACTGGCCGACATCGCGGCTCTCAGCCTTTCCGGGCTGCACCGGCTATTCCTTAGGCATACGGGAAAGACAATTTCGGACTACGTCACGCATATCAGGATCGGCGATGCCTGCGCCCGTCTGTCGGGCACACCGCAGCCAATCAGCTACATCGCAGATGTGATCGGATACGCCTCTCTGGCGAACTTCAACAGGCAGTTTCGCAGCCTCAAGGGAATGACGCCGCGTGAGTACCGCAACCTCTTCCGCACGCAATGACAGCGCCGGACGGCACTGCCTTGTGGGTAGAAGATCAGTCTGAGGGAAGCCGCTGCCTAGTGCAGGGTTTCAGGCCGCACATCGCCTGCGAGGATCGCGGCCACATCTTCCAGAGCGGCAACCAGAACGTCCGTGAGTTCGTCGCCTTTGCTCTCGATCAGGGCCACCTTGGTCGCCTCATCCTGCAGCTCGAAAAAACGTTCGATCTCGTACGACATTTCATTGTCCCTCTTGTGCCGCTAACATCCGGCGATGGGACAAAGCTAAGCGGTCATGCTTGTGTCGAACTGGATCGGCGCGCGGTCGGCGCTTCCGTATCAGATCGACACAACCAACTTAGCGCATTTGGCGAAAGCTTCCAGAGCGTTAAGCAAAACTTCTGTGATTTCCATAACTTCAGTGGGATGACGTCACCTTTCAACGCTCGGATTGCGCGATCAATTCCGTGAGCCACGTGGTGAATGCCGCCATGGCGGGCATCATCGGGCGCGAGTGCAGCCGCGTCAGCCAGTAGCTGCCCATCGACACGGTGGTCTCAAACGGTTGCGCGATCGCACCCATCGCAAGATGGCGCTCGAACATCTTCGGCGGCGCGAGACCAACGCCCGCCCCCTGCTGAATGGCTTCCATCATCGCCAGCGACGTGTCGAAAACGATGCTGTTCTGCATCGGTCCGGGATTGGACACTCCGGCAGCTTGGAACCACTGCTTCCATTCATCAGGCCGGTAGGAGCGAAGCAGCACCTTGTCGAGCAGATCTGCCGGCTCCCTCAGATCACAGGCGATCTCGGGCGTGCACAGCACCGATAGCGGCGCCTCGAAAAGCCGCGTTGCCTCCGTCGCATGCCACGCACCGCTGCCGAACCGAATGGCAAGGTCGAGCCCTTCGGCCGCCAGATCGACGCGATTGTTGTTGGTGGAAAGCCGGAGGTCGATATAGGGGTAACGGTCCCGAAAAGCGGCAAGTCGCGGCAAGAGCCAACCGACGGCGAAGGTTCCGACCGCGCCCACCGCGAGCACCTCGCGAACATGACCGTCGCGCAGCCGTTCGACTGCCCCGGCCATTCGATCGAAACTGTCGCGCAGCACCGGCAGAAGGCTATCACCCTCGGTCGTGATCATCAGCCCGCGCGGCAATCGCCGAAACAGCGTAACGCCCAACTGCGCCTCGAGACCATTCACCTGATGGCTAACCGCCGCCTGCGTGACGTTGAGTTCGATCGCAGCCTTGGTGAAGCTCAGATGCCTGGCCGAGGCCTCGAAAGCCCGAAATGCGTTCAAGGGAAGATATGGCCGAACCATGGCAATGCCCCAGTTTTTCTAATGGCTAATCCCAATATTGATCCTTTGTCGATGGGTCAAACCGCTGGTAGCTCTTTCGTCGAAACGATAGATGTAAAGGGAATACGATGAAATTCCACGCCGCCATCCTTGCTTTCGCAGCCACCGGACTTCTTGCGTCCGTGGCTCAGGCCAAAACAATTTGTACGGTCGTGGCGGATGCCAAGACAGGCAAAACGATCGTCCAGGAAGGCGACTGCGCCGGCCGGGTGACACCTGCCTCCACCTTCAAGGTCGCGCTCAGCGTCATCGGTTATGACGCCGGCTTTCTCAAGGACGAGCACAACCCGACGCTTCCCTTCCACAAGGGCGATGTCGATTGGGGCGGCGACAACTGGAAGCAGCCGACAGATGCGGTTCGCTGGCTCAAATACTCCGTCGTCTGGTTCTCGCAGCGGATAACCCACGCGCTCGGCGAAAAGGCACTCCACGACTACGCGACCAAGCTGAACTACGGCAATGCCGATTTCTCCGGCGACGCCGGCAAGAACAACGGCCTCGACCGTGCGTGGATCGCCTCGTCGCTGAAGATATCGCCGCTGGAACAGATCGCGTTTCTGAGAAGGCTGGTGAACCGTGACCTTCCGGTCAGCACCCACGCAATGGATATGACGCTGAAGGTGATCGAGACCATGCCCGATCAAGGCGGCTGGACCGTTCAAGGCAAGACCGGAATGGCCTACCCGCGAAACCCGGACTACACCTTCGACGAACAGCATCCCTGGGGCTGGTATGTCGGCTGGGCGAAGAAGGGCGATCGCACTGTCGTCTTCGCTCGCCTGATACAGGATGACAGAAAGCTCCAAGGCACGGCAGGCGTTCGCGCCCGCGATGCGCTTCTCTCCGAGCTGCCGTCCATGCTCTCAGGCGCAGGGAAATAACAGGTGGGTGTCGGCGGAGGCCACGACAGGCTTCCGGCGCGTCGCGATCAGAAATCGGGGAATCCTCGGCTCCGCCACTGCGACTTCGGGATCGCAGAGCCGACGTCATAGGCAAACGACACAACCTTCGTGCCTTCGGCATCGACCTCGCAGCGAAAGCTCACGTCATACCAGCGTGCACTGGCGCGGAAGGCACCGCGCTTGATTTCCAGCACCGTTCCCTGCGACAGCCGAGAGGAGGACGGAAGTAGCTCCGGCCGGTATCCCTGCGGCGAGTGCTTGAGTTGCTCGCCCAGTTCCGTGCTGCAAAGCTGAGCGACGCGCGTGCCACGCGGCAGGCCATCGATCGCCGTCCTGGCCACCGCGCCGCCCGTGTCGTTCTGCGAGTAGAGCTTCTTCGCCTTGGTCAGCGGGTCGGCAGCCGGCTTGGCCGTGGCTGTGGGATCCGGTTTCGCGGCATCAGTGGGCTTGGCCTGCGTGATCTCGGTCGTCACCACCCCTGTCGCTTCGGCGGGAGGTCCGTTGTTCTCCTGGTGCGCATCGGCGACATCGACCTGCGGTAGGTTGATGTCGTCAGGCATGGGCTTGGCTGGCGGCGTGTCTCCGGCATCCGGCTTGCCCGCCGATACGGGATCGTCTGCAGGCTTTTCAGCGTCGGGTGTCGCAGCAGGCTTGCCGGTCTCGGTCGAGGCGTCGCCATCCTCAGCCTTTCTCTCCCCGCTCGCCTTGTCTCCGAATTCAAAGACGGGCCGCAACGGCTGGATCGGCTGCGGCTTGCCTTCCTGGCCCTTAGGCTGCTCGTCGGCCTTCGCCTGTTCGGCGGGATCGGGCTTTGGTGGCTCTTCCGCCTTCTTCTCCTCCGGCTTTGCTTCCGGCGGCTTTTCAGGTGGCTTCTGCTCTGGCGGTTTCTCTTCTGGCGGCTTGGGCGGTTCTGGCGGCTTTTCCTCGGCCGGCTTCGGTGGCGGCTCGGCCTTGGCCTCTTCCTTCGGTGGCTCCGCCTTCTTCTCCTCGGCCTTCTTTTCTTCCGGCTTTTGCTCATCGGCAGGCTTTTGAGCCGCCGGCCGCTGCTCGGGCTTCTTTTCCTCGGGTTTCGGCTCGTCCGGCACCTTCAGCGCCGCCTGCTCTTCGGGCTTTTTCTCCTCCGGCTTCTTCTCCTCGGGGGGCGGCACGAGGTCGACGCTGACGGTTTCCTCTTCCGGCTTCGGAGTTGGGCGAGGTAGTTCCAGGAAGAAAATAGCGCCGACGAAAAGGTGCAACAACACGGAGGCGAAAACGCCCCAGCCGAACACTCCCCAGCGTCTGTCCAGAATCTTCGGCATGCCCACGTACGTTGATCAAAAACCAGCAGTCGATGTGGCCTTTTAAAAAGGCAGCATCAAGCCTTAAAAGCAGAAAAATGGCATGCCGGGCAAATTGCGGCGCAGGCCGGTTTGTTCGGCTATCCGAGCGAGCCTATGATTTCCCGATAGGCCGCTTCAGGAAACGCCTTCAGCGTCCGGGTACGGACATTGCCGCCCATCCCGAGCGAAAGACCGAAGCGGGCGATGACCGCATCATCCGGTGCCTCGCAGATTGCAACGAGATCATGGTCGCCAAGCGTCAGAAAGAAATGCTGGAAAGAGCCGCCCATATCCCCGAGCAGCTTTTTGGCCGCGTCGAGGCGTTTGGCGGAATCGCGAACATTGCGAATGCCCTGATCGGTCCAATTGATAAGAACGATATATGTGGTCATTGCACACCTCCCGACGGAGGGTCTTGGTCCACGCAGGCTAATTGGCGACCTTCGCTCAAGCGCTGCGGTCGGTCCCTTCCCCCGTGGCTGGCATTGTACTCCTCTCGCCAAAGGGAGACAACGAAAGCGGCCGCGCACCAGTCGCCCGAACCAAAGAAAAAGCCGGGCACGAAGCCCGGCTTTTCCTGGTGATACGGTGTCGATCCTAGCTGTCCAGGAACGAGCGCAGCTTGCGGCTGCGGCTCGGATGCTTCAGCTTGCGCAGCGCCTTCGCTTCGATCTGACGGATACGTTCGCGGGTAACCGAGAACTGCTGGCCGACTTCCTCAAGCGTGTGGTCGGTGTTCATGCCGATGCCGAAGCGCATGCGCAGAACGCGCTCTTCGCGCGGCGTCAGCGATGCCAGAACACGGGTCGTCGTTTCGCGCAGGTTCGCCTGGATGGCGGCGTCGATCGGCAGAAGCGCGTTCTTGTCCTCGATGAAATCGCCGAGGTGCGAATCTTCTTCGTCACCAACGGGCGTTTCGAGCGAGATAGGCTCCTTGGCGATCTTCAGGACCTTGCGGACCTTTTCGAGCGGCATGGCGAGCTTTTCGGCCAATTCTTCCGGTGTCGGCTCGCGGCCGATCTCGTGCAGCATCTGGCGCGAGGTACGAACGATCTTGTTGATCGTTTCGATCATGTGCACCGGAATACGGATCGTGCGCGCCTGGTCGGCGATCGAACGGGTGATCGCCTGACGGATCCACCACGTCGCATAGGTCGAGAACTTGTAACCACGGCGGTATTCGAACTTGTCGACCGCCTTCATCAGGCCGATGTTGCCTTCCTGAATGAGGTCGAGGAACTGCAGACCGCGGTTCGTGTACTTCTTGGCGATGGAGATGACGAGGCGAAGGTTCGCTTCGACCATTTCCTTCTTGGCGATACGCGCTTCGCGCTCGCCCTTCTGCACCATTGACACGATGCGGCGGAATTCGGCGATCGAGATGCCGGTTTCCGTTGCAAGGTTCTGGATCTCCTGGCGGATGTCGCGGATCGTCGTGTTTTCGCTCTTGGCGAATTCCTTCCAGCCACGCGCAGCCAGATTGCCGATCGACTTCATCCAGTTCGGATCGAGCTCGGCGCCCTGATACTGCTCGAGGAAGCTATCGCGCTTGACGCCATAGGATTCCGCCAGGCGCAGCAGGCGGCCTTCGTTCTGCATCAGTCGCTTGGAAATGTCGTAGAGCTGCTCGACGAGGGCGTCGACGCGGTTCTGGTTCAGCGACAGAGACTTGACGGCCTTGATGAGCTCATCCTTGAGTTCCTTGTAGCGGCGCTCCTGAGCGGATGACAGCGTGCCGGTAGCGGCCAGGCGCTGCTCGACCTGCTGGTCCTGCAGCTTGCGCAGCTTCTTGTAGGTCTCGGCGATGATGTCGAGGGTTTCCATGACCTGCGGGCGCAGTTCCGCTTCCATGGCGGCCAGCGACAGGTTGGATTCGTCCTCGTCTTCTTCTTCCTCTTCCGGAGGCAGGCCCTCGCCGCCGACATTGGTGATGTCGTCGTCGCCGGAACGGACGCGGCGCGTCTTTTCCTTTTCTTCGGCAGCCTTGCGGTCGGCCTCGATCTTCTCGGGGCTCTGGAACTGCGGTGCAGCCTTGGCTTCCGGACCGGAATAGGTCGTTTCGAGATCGATGATCTCGCGCAGCAGCGTCGTGCCTTCGTTGAGTTCGTCGCGCCAGATGATGATCGCCTGGAAGGTCAGCGGGCTCTCACAGAGACCACCGATCATCGTTTCGCGGCCAGCCTCGATGCGCTTCGCGATGGCGATTTCGCCTTCGCGCGACAGAAGCTCGACGGAGCCCATTTCGCGAAGGTACATGCGAACCGGGTCGTCGGTACGGTCGGTCGGCTCTTTCTTCTTGGCGGTCGCAAGTGCGGTACCGCCGGAAGGAGCAAGCTCACCGCCTTCGTTGTCGTCGTCGGAGCCGGAATCGTCGTCATCGCCGCCGCCGGCGTTGGCTTCTTCGGCTTCCTCGTCCTCGATGACATTGATGCCCATGTCGGACAGCATCGCCATCGTGTCTTCGATCTGCTCGGACGTCACTTCCTCGGACGGCAGGACGGCGTTGAGCTCGTCCATCGTCACATAGCCGCGCTTCTTCGCGGCCTTGATCATTTTCTTGACCGCGTCATCGGAAAGATCGAGAAGAGGGCCGTCGGTGCCGCCGTCGCGTTCGACTTCCGCTTCTTCGTTCTCTTTGACCTTCGTTGCCATTTATGTCGTCGCCTTCCTGACGCTATTCAAATCCGCCGCGGTGAACGGCCGTATTAGGAGCCAGCCCCGCAAGCGGCCGTCTCGAATCACATGCTCTCACCTAACGGGATGAGATTTAATGCCTGATTAACCACGATTGCCGGCGCCGGACGACAGAGCTTTGTTGTTACCAAATGTCCGGCCATGGTTGTGCGATCCGCCCTTGACCCAGTTCACCGCTTTGCAAGTCGAACGGTGATTCCCATAATTTTTGTTCTCGTCAAGCTTTTCCAGAAAAAAAGCCTCAGAAAACTCGGAAAATGCCTTATCCACAGGCTCCGCACCGCTCACGCGATTGCCATCCATAGATAGGATGTCACCAGGAGAAGACAAGAGCATCCGGGATTCTTGCAGGCAACGGCAAAAAGGCTCTTCGTCTCGACTTGGCCAAAGTCAAGTCGGCCAGCGCCCGAGTACCGCAGACCTATCGCGACTGCCCATCGTAAGGCGCGATCTCCAATGTCCCAAGATCAATCGCCGGAATGCAGCGCACATTGATCGACGCCATGGCATCACCATTCGGGAGAACACCTTCGCCGAACGGCGCAATACCGCAATTCCCACAGAACCGATGCTTGATGACATGGCTGTTGAATGTATAGGTCGACAGGTTTTCCTCAGGCGTTGTGAGCTTGAACTTGTCGCGCGCGACGAATGCCAGCAGGCCACCGCGCCGGCGACAGAGCGAGCAGTTGCAGTCGATCACCTGCTTGAAATCCCCCTCGACCTCGAATGCGACATTGCCGCAATGGCAGCTTCCCTCATAGATCATCCTCGTCCCCTCCTCAGGACCAATCCATCACGACCTTACCGGAATTTCCCGACCGCATTGCCTCGAACCCTTCCCGGAAATCGTCGATCCCAATGCGATGGGTAATGACAGGCGCTAGGTCCAGCCCACCCTGGACGAAGGCGATCATCTTGTACCAGGTCTCGAACATCTCGCGTCCATAGATGCCCTTCAGGTTCAGCATCTTGAAGATCACCTTGTTCCAGTCGATCTCGAATCCGGCCGGCGCAATGCCCAGAATGGCGATCTTGCCGCCATTGTTCATCTTGTCGATCATGTCACGGAACGCCGGTGCCGCCCCGGACATTTCAAGCCCGACGTCAAAGCCCTCGGTCATGCCGATCGACTTCATCACGTCGGCAAGGTTCTCCCTGGAGGCGTCGACGACGTGATCGATACCCAGCTTGCGCGCGAGATCCAGCCGATGCGGATTGATATCGGTAATCACGACCTTGCGCGCACCAGACCGCTTGGCAACCATGGCGCCCATGATGCCGATCGGACCCGCGCCGGTCACCAGCACATCCTCACCGACCAGATCGAAGGAAAGCGCCGTATGGACGGCGTTGCCAAAGGGATCGAAGATGGCGGCGACCTCATCGGGAATATCATCCGGGATCGGCACGACATTGGCTTCCGGAATGCAGACGAATTCACCGAAAGAACCCGGGCGATTGACGCCGACACCCAGCGTATTGCGGCAGAGATGTCCGCGCCCGGCACGACAGTTGCGGCATTTGCCGCAGACGATGTGCCCCTCGCCGGACACACGCTCGCCGACATGATACTTGGTGACCGCGGAGCCGATTTCGGCGATGACACCGCAGAACTCGTGGCCAACGACCATCGGCACCGGAATGGTCTTCTGCGCCCACTGGTCCCAATTCCAGATATGGACATCGGTGCCGCAGATCGCGGACTTCTTCACCTTGATCAGCACGTCGTTCGGGCCAACCTCCGGCACCGGCACCTGCTCCATCCAAAGCCCGACCTCCGGCTTTGCCTTGACCAGCGCCTTCATCATGTTCGACATGATCCTACTCTCCCAAACCCTTTAAATGACTCCGAGTTCGCGGCCCGCCTCCGCGAAGGCCGCGATTGCACGCTCGACATCCGCGCGCGAATGCGCCGCCGACATCTGCGTGCGGATACGCGCCTGCCCCTTGGGCACGACAGGAAAGGAGAAGCCGATGACGTAAACGCCCTTCTTCAGCATCAGCGCTGCCATGTCCTGCGCCAGCTTGGCATCGCCAAGCATGACAGGAATGATCGGATGCCCCTCGCCCGCCAGCGTGAAGCCAAGCTTCGTCATCTCCGAGCGGAAAAGCTCGGCATTGGCCGACAGCCGAGCGCGCAGCGCATCGCCACCCTCAATGAGATCGAAGACCTTCAGCGATGCGGCGGCAATGACGGGCGCAAGCGTATTCGAGAACAGATACGGGCGCGAGCGTTGCCGCAGCCATTCGACGACCTCCGCCTTGGCGGACGTATAGCCGCCGGAAGCACCGCCCAGCGCCTTGCCGAGCGTGCCGGTTATGATGTCGATCCGACCTTCGACGCCGCAGTGTTCGGCCGACCCGCGCCCATGCTTGCCGACGAAGCCGACCGCGTGGCTATCGTCCACCATGACCATGGCGCCATATTTCTCGGCGAGGTCGCAAACGCCCTGGAGATTGGCGATGATCCCGTCCATCGAAAACACGCCATCGGTGGCGATGAGCTTGAAGCGGCTGCCCTCGGCCTTCTTCAACTCCTCCTCGAGCGCCGCCATATCATTGTTGACATAGCGGAAGCGCTTGGCCTTGGAGAGGCGCACGCCATCGATGATCGAGGCATGGTTCAATGCATCGGAGATGATCGCATCCTCCTCGCCGAGCAGCGTTTCGAACAGCCCGCCATTGGCATCGAAGCAGGAGGAATAGAGAATCGTGTCTTCCATGCCGAGAAAGGCTGAAATGCGGGCCTCAAGCTGCTTGTGCTCCTCCTGCGTGCCACAGATGAAGCGTACCGAGGCCATACCGTAGCCATAGCGGTCGAGCGCCTGCTTGCCGGCCTCCGCAAGCTCCTCGTTGTTGGCAAGGCCGAGATAGTTGTTGGCGCAGAAATTCAGCACCCGCTCGCCGGAAACGACGGCAATTTCACCGGCCTGTTTCGAGGTGATGACGCGCTCGGACTTGTAAAGTCCGGCGTCCTTCAGCCCGGCAAGTTCCGTACGGAGATGAGAGAGGAATTGTGAGGTCATTGGATGGCCCTTCTCTGTTGTTCCCTATCTCGCCGGACTAGCACATCGGTACGCGATTGTCTTGCGCGCCCCGCGCGAGCGGAACACCTAAAGTCCATCGAATATTCGGCAAATCTCTCGTACGTTCAGCCTTCGATCAGGCCGAATTGTTCCTGGATCGCAAGAATCTTTTCCGGCGTATCGGCACCGCTGCGTTCGAGCTCATCGAAGAAGCGCTCGAAGCCGCCGGGCGTGACGATGCCCATCATGCGTCCCGGCAAATCGCCGATGTTTTTCCAGCGATGCGGGACATGCGGCGGCAGCACGATGGTCGAGCCTTCAGGAGCATCGATCACTTCGTCCCCGCACCAGAAGCGATAGGTACCGACGATCACCCTGAACATTTCGGTCTCGCGGGTGTGCGTGTGCGAGGTTGGCCCGGTGCCCGGTGCTGAAAAAGTCTCCCAGGCGCCGAACGCGCCCGCTGTTTCCTCTGCTGTAGCATGAATGAAAACGCGTCCACCATGCGGGTGGCGAGCAATCCTTTCCTGCCCCGGCAGGGACGCGACCGGCTTCTTGAAAATCGTCATGACATATCCCCCAACGATGAGGCAAAATATCAGAACAAATGAATATACGGTACATGGAGGCGGAGGAGAGCTTCTCCAGCCACGACGGCGATCGCGAAGCCTAGTCGTCGTGGTTCAGGATGACCTCGAGAAACGCGTCGCCATAACGCTCCAGCTTCGACTGACCGACCCCTGAAATGCCGAGCAATTCCTGGTGCGTCCGCGGCCGCTCCGTTGCAAAGGCGATCAGTGTCGTGTCGGGGAAGACGACATAAGGCGGAACCCCCAGCGATCTTGCAATCGATGTGCGCTCGGCTCGCAATGCTTCGAACAGAACGCCGTCGGCGCCCGACAGCACCGACCGCCGTTCGGCCTGGGCCGTCTTCTTGGTCCGGCGTTCGGATGCAGGGCGATCCTTTCGGAAAAACACCTCACGTTCGCGCTTGAATACCGTACGCGCCTCGGGTTCCAGCTTCAGCGCACCGAAAGCATCGTGATCGACGCGGATCAACCCCATAGCCAGAAGCTGACGGAAGACCGATTGCCAGGTTCGCGACGCGATGTCCTTCCCGGCGCCGAAGACCGGCATCGTCGTGTGGCCAAACCGCTCCGTCTTCTCGTTGACGTTGCCGAGCAGCACATCAACCACATGCCCGGTCCCGAAACGCTCGCCGGTGCGGTATATGGCGGCGAGTGCCATGATCGCGGCATCCGTCCCGTCCCAGGTCTCGACCGGCTTCAGGCAAGTGTCGCAGCCGCCGCAATTACCGCCATGCGCCTCTCCGAAGTGCGCGAGAATTGCCTGGCGCCGGCACGATGCCGTTTCGCAGATGGCGAGGAGCGCATTGAGCTTGGCGCGCTCGACACGCTTGATCTCGTCGGCCGCACCGCCCTCATCGATCATCCGCCGCCGCTGGATGACGTCGGCCATGCCGTAGGCCATCCAGACTTCGGACGGCAACCCGTCGCGCCCGGCGCGTCCTGTTTCCTGGTAATAGGCTTCGACGGAGCCCGGCAAATCGAGATGCGCGACATAGCGCACGTTGGGCTTGTCGATCCCCATGCCGAAGGCGACGGTTGCGACGAGGCAGAGTTCGTCCTCTTTGAGAAACGCATCCTGATTGGCATCGCGAAGCGCGCGATCCATGCCGGCATGATAGGGAAGCGCACGAATGCCCTGCCCGTTCAGCCACTCCGCCGTGTCCTCGACCTTGGCGCGCGACAGGCAATAGACGATGCCGCTATTTCCCTTGTGGCCCGAGAGGAAACGCAGCAACTGCTGGCGCGGCTGGTCACGCTCGACGATTTCGTAGGAGATGTTCGGCCGATCGAAGCTGGTGGTAAAGACCTTCGCGTTCGTCAGGCCAAGCCGTTCAGCTATGTCGTCGCGAGTGTGCGGATCGGCGGTCGCCGTCAGCGCAATGCGTGGCACATCAGGATAGTGCTCCGCCAGCCTGCCGAGTTCGCGGTACTCCGGCCGGAAGTCATGCCCCCATTGGGACACACAGTGAGCCTCGTCTATGGCAAACAGCGCGATCTTCGAATTGCCGATCGTATCGCGAAAGCCATCCATCAGAATGCGTTCGGGCGTTACATAGAGAAGATCGAGAGCACCGGCGGAAAGCGCCCGGCGAATCTCGATAAACTCCTCGCGCGACAGGGAGGAGTTCAACGCCGCCGCGCGAATGCCGAGTTGCTTCATCGCCTCCACCTGATCGCGCATCAGCGCGATCAAAGGCGATACGACGATACCGACGCCATCCCGGCAAAGGGCTGGAATTTGAAAACAGAGCGACTTGCCGGCGCCTGTGGGAAAAAGCACGACCGCGTCACCGCCGGCAACGACGTGTTCCACGACCTGCTGCTGCTTGCCGCGAAAGGCCGGATAGCCGTAGACACGGTTGAGAATTCCAAGAGGAGAACGCTCGGCACCGAACAGCGCATCTCCCGCGGAAAATGCGGCCTCTCTCCTGTCCATCAATGGCTCGCCGCCGCTTTCTTGACCCGACCCGACAGCACGCCGAAGCCGTCGACGATCGCCTCCTGGTTCTCAAGGCGAAGCCCTTCGAAATGAACTTCCTGCAACGCGCGCATCAACTGGTCGATGATCTCGCCGTTGCCGGTCTCCGTCGCCTCGGCGATCTCGCGTTCAAGCTCGATCTTCTGCCAACGGAGCGCCTTCGCGCGCTTGTGGAAGGCGAGCGCCTGGCGATATCCCTCGCGCGCATCCTCCATTGCCGCTTCTTCGGTGGCGATCCAGAGGCGCGCATTCCGAATCTGCTGTTCCAGCCCCTGCATCAGGGATGCGAAGCCCTGCTCCTCAAGCCGCTCGACCAGATACTCCCGGGTCAGATGCGGACCGGCGACCGCCGCTGCCGCGCCCAGCATACCGGACCACAGCCGCTGGAGGTCCCGGCTGTCGTAGTCGATGGATGCAATCTCATCATATTCATCCTGCATCAGGGCCGGATGGTTGATGACCGTCAGCGCCAGCACGCTTTCACGCAACGCCGGCACTTCCTGATGCCCGCGCACAAGCCCGGAGCGCGCCAGCCGCTCGGAAATGCCGCCTGACACGCGAGCACCGCGCGGGCCTTCGTTGCCGCGGCCCTTGGACTGACCGCCGCGCTCGAAGCTGCGCCGTTCGTTGCCGCGGTTCTGGTACTGCGGTTGGAAAAAGCTGTTCAGCCGGTCGCGAATGTCCTGTTGGTAATGACGACGCACGTTTTCATCGGCAATCACGGCCACCAGCTGCTTCAGCCGCGCCTCGAGCTCCGCCTTGGCTTCCGGCGTATCGAAGTTTCCGGTGCTGATCTCCCGGCTCCAGATCATTTCGGCCAAGGGCTTGGCCTGGCTCATCACCTTGTCGAAGGGAGCCCGTCCCTCGTTGCGCACGAGATCGTCAGGATCCTTGCCGTCGGGCAGCAGGGCGAAGCGCACAGTCCGACCGGGCTTGATCTGCGGCAGCGCCAGATCCGCGGCGCGGTTGGCCGCGCGGATACCGGCGCCGTCACCGTCAAAGCAGAGCACCGGCTGCGGCGTCATTTTCCAGAGCAGTTCCAGCTGATTTTCGGTGAGTGCCGTGCCAAGCGGCGCAACCGCGTTCTCGACGCCCGCCTGGTGCAGCGCGATGACATCCATATAGCCTTCGACCGCAATGATCGTGCCCTCGCCGTTCGCTCCCTGCGTCGCGCGCCGGGCGCGGGCGAAATTGTAGAGCACGTTGCCCTTGTGGAAGAGTTCAGTCTCGTTCGAGTTCAGATATTTGGCCGGAGCGTCGGGCGACATCGCGCGACCGCCGAAGGCGATGACCTTCTCGCGTGAGGACAGGATCGGGAACATGATGCGATCACGGAACCGGTCATAGGATACCGGTATCTCTGGACCGTGGACGACCAGCCCACAGGCCTCGATCTGCTCCTTCGGCACACCCTTGCCGGCCAGGAATTCCTTGAGTGCGTTCCGGCTGTCCGGCGCAAAACCGAGCCGGAAGGTTTCGATCGTCCGCCCCGTCAGCCCGCGATCGCGCAGGTAGGCGCGCGCCCTCGCGCCATTGGCCGTCTGCAGCTGATCCTGGAAGAACTGTGTGGCAAGCTCCATGACGTCGAGAAGAGAGGTTCTCTCCTTCTCGCGCTTCTCCATCATCGGATCGGCGATCGGCATGGCGACCCCGGCCATGTCAGCAATCTGCTGCACGGCCTCGGGGAAGCTCAGACCCTCGAGTTCCGAGAGAAACCGGAAATGATCGCCCGTCACTCCACAACCGAAGCAGTGATATCGGCCCTTGCGATCCTCGCAATGGAAGCTCGGTGACTTCTCGCCGTGGAACGGGCAGCATGCCCAATAGTCGCCACGCGGCACATTGGTCTTGCGCTTGTCCCAGCTCACACGTCGACCGATCACGTCCGAAATCGGCACGCGGTCGCGTATCTCGTCGAGAAAGGAATTTGAAAAGCGCATCTAAACCTCTTGGCTACCCTCCATATAAGCAAGTTCCCCCCCGCATGCCACGAACTTTGCCGCCAGAAAGGCGCGCTATTCACAGGCTGGGCGCCTCATCACTCTTCAGGGCCGATTTTTGTCCCATCAACAATGCGTTACTGGCCCCTGCGACAGGGGTGCGACATCGTCTTCGGTGGCACCGGCTCGCCATCCTAACCGCCTCGTCACCGCCCGACAAAGGAACTTAGGAATCAATCATAAATCTTTCTAGAACAATGACTTAAAGACGAAACGTAGAATGCCGCCGCCGCCGGAAGGGAGAACCCTGCCACACTTAAGGCAGCCATTTGGGCCAATTATTATTTTTTTGTAATTTGAAACACTTTCCGCACCGCAATAACTTCCAACTCAACAACGCGATCCCCGAGCGAGGCACCATCCCTACCCCCGGCGCCGCCTCGCAAGGGTGCCTTTGCAACTATCCCGCTGGTGAGGGCTTCGCCCTGAGTCGCTGGCCGGAAGCAAAGAGCAAGAAGGCAGGAGCTCCCCCAGCTCCTGCCTTCTTTAATTTTCAGCAAGTCGCAGATTCCCGACGTTTTTGACCTTAGGAAATATTGACAGCTACCTTTGGCCTGTCCAATGAGGATGGACCACTGGAATACCACATGGCCCACATAGTTGACGAATTTTTAGCGAGCGACGCCTTCTTCTCGGCAGTCTTGCGCTGCGCGCATGAAATGCTGACGATTTACAGGGAAAGCCCTCGGATCGCCTCGATATTTGCTTCGCAACAGCGTTGGTTGCTTGCGCATGCCGGCTTTGCACTTCACTACGGCTATCCGGACGAGCCAAGCAGCGCGCTTTACTCCGGCCGCTTCATTACATTTGCCGTCAAGCATGACATTGCGAGCCGCAACACCGCGGCCGCGTTCATCCAGGAGATGCTCGCCTATCGCTTTCTGCGCCCGATAGAAGGCGCGACCGACAAGCGCACGCGGCTGCTGGAACCGACGGAGACGGCGTCAGAACACTTTTTCAAGTGGATCGCCACGCATCTTTATATTCTCGACAATCTGGACGGCGGCGACCGGCTCGGCCAGGTAACGGCCAATCCCGCGACTGTCGCCCGCATCCAGCCGCTCATTGCAAAGGCCATCATCGAGACCGAGGCCGTGCGCGATCCCGGACCGACCTACAACCTGTTCAACTGGGCCACATCGGGCGGACTGGTCATGGACTACCTGATGAGCCTCGTGCCGTCCTTTGATCGCTCGCAGAAGAGGATCGAGATCGGGCCTGTTTCGCTCAAGCTGATCCGCGACGAATTCAGGATATCGAACACGCACCTGAAGCGGCTGCTGGCGCAGGCCGCTGAAATGGGAAGCATGGGCTGGAGCGGACCGTCATACAAGGGAGATGTCTGGCTCTCCGGCGGCTTCGTCCTAGAGTACTGGCGCTATCAGGCGGCAAAGTTCACGGTGATCGATGCAGCCGCCGAAGCCGTGCTGGGGCCCGCCGTCGCATCGACGACGGGCGCAAGACGCATCAGTTAAGCAGTTCCTTGACGGCGCCGGAGGCCTTCGAAAAGTCCATCTGGCCGGCATAGCGCTCCTTCAGAACCGCCATGACCTTGCCCATGTCCTTCGGACCGGCAGCACCCGTCTCTGCTATGATCGCCGCGATGTTTGCGCGCACGTCCGAATCGGAGAGCTGCTTCGGCATGAAATCCTGCACCACCTTGATTTCGGCGCGTTCCTTGGCGGCGAGCTCCGGGCGGGAATTCTCGTCGTAGATCTTCGCCGATTCGTCGCGCTGCTTCACCATCTTGGCGAGGATCTGCAGGATTTCGTCGTCGCTGGCCTCTTCCTTGCCGGCGCCGCGATTGGCGATATCCCGGTCCTTGATCGCCGCCTGTATCAGGCGAACGGTCGAAAGACGCTCGGCATTCTTGGA
Organism: Rhizobium sp. AC44/96; assembly: GCF_001692185.1. Taxonomy (NCBI): domain Bacteria; kingdom Pseudomonadati; phylum Pseudomonadota; class Alphaproteobacteria; order Hyphomicrobiales; family Rhizobiaceae; genus Rhizobium; species Rhizobium sp. AC44/96. The sequence continues at coordinate 73,520 of NZ_LXKO01000035.1, read as the reverse complement.
CTTCATCGCATCCTTGAGGGCGGCGGCGAGTTGATCGCGCAACATCATAATCACTCCTGTTTGAATGCCGCTTCATAAACCAGACGAATGCTTGCGATCAAATAAATTGCGAGAAACCCCGCAGAAAGCGAAAGAAAAGCGCCTTTATGTCGGGTACAAAGATTGACCTCAGGAAATAGCGTGGCTATTTACCGCCACCTGCACCAAAATTCGTGATCAGGCCTGAGAGCGTGCGCCTTGCCGCGCGCATATGCTTGCGAACCAAATGGCCGGCCAGCGTTGCCCAAGGACGCGTGGCTGCCGGAAACGGGATGAAGATGACCGCGACAGCACCCTGGACAACCGAAAAGCCCACCGCCCTGCTCGTTCTGGCAGACGGCACAGTGATCGAAGGCAAGGGCATCGGCGCGACCGGCAAGGTCCAGGCCGAAGTCGTCTTCAACACCGCACTGACCGGCTACGAAGAGATCATGACCGACCCCTCCTACCTCGGCCAGATCGTCACCTTCACCTTCCCGCACATCGGCAACATCGGCACCAACGATGAAGACATCGAAGACCTGACGCCGGCAGCACGCCACGGCTCGGTCGGCGTCATCTTCAAGGCCGACATGACCGACCCCTCCAACTACCGCGCCGTCAAGCATCTCGACGCCTGGCTGAAGGCTCGCGGCGTCATCGGCCTCTGCGGCATCGACACCCGTGCACTCACCGCCTGGATCCGTGAGAACGGCGCACCGAACGCGGTCATCGCCCATGACCCGAACGGCGTCTTCGACATCGAAACGCTGAAGGCCGAAGCCAAGGCATGGAGCGGCCTCGAAGGTCTCGACCTCGCGAAGATCGCCTCTTCCGGCCAGTCCTCGCAGTGGTCGCAGACCCCTTGGGTTTGGAACGAAGGCTACGGCGAACTGAAGGCCGAGGACGCGAAGTATCACGTCGTCTGCCTCGACTACGGCGTCAAGCGCAACATCCTGCGCCTGTTTGCCGGCCTCGACTGCAAGGTCACCGTGATGCCGGCAACGACGAGCGCCGAGGACGTGCTCGCCATGCAGCCGGACGGCATCTTCCTGTCGAACGGCCCGGGCGACCCGGCGGCAACCGGCGAGTACGCCGTTCCCGTCATTCAGTCGCTGATCAAGACCGACATTCCGGTCTTCGGCATCTGCCTCGGCCACCAGATGCTGGGCCTCGCGCTCGGCGCCAAGACCGAAAAGATGCATCAGGGCCACCACGGCGCCAACCATCCGGTCAAGGACCACACGACAGGTAAGGTCGAGATCGTCTCGATGAACCACGGCTTCGCGGTCGATACGAAGTCGCTGCCGCAAGGTGTTGAGGAGACTCATGTTTCTCTGTTCGACGGCACCAACTGCGGCCTGCGTGTTTCAGGCAAGCAGATCTTCTCCGTCCAGCACCATCCGGAAGCCTCCCCCGGCCCGCAGGACAGCCATTATCTCTTCCGCCGCTTCATCAACATGGTGCGCGAGAAGAAAGGCGAAGCGGCACTGGCCGAACGCTAAGCCTGACACCCCTGAGAAATACAGAAACCGCTTGCAGCAGACCGTTGCAGGCGGTTTTCTTATGGGGCGTGGAACGCGCACCATGCCGCCGCGTTCCCGGAGAGACGCCGGATGGAAGGGAAAGCGGATGCCGCAACCCGTTAAACTCCACAAGGGAGGCTGCCTGTGCGGAGAGGTCCGCTACAGCGTAGCCGAAGCGCCGCTGCATAGCGGCATCTGCCACTGCCAAACCTGCCGGAGAATTGCCTCGGCGACGACGCTTCCCTATGTGGTCTTTCCCGCCCGCACCTTCGTCTTCGAGAGCGGTACGCCCAGGCGGTTTGCGTCGTCGGCCAATGTGATCAGGACATTTTGCGGATCGTGCGGATCGCCGCTGACCTACCAGAACACGACGGAACCCGACACCATCGACATCATGACGATAAGCCTCGATGACCCTGAGGCTTACCGCCCCCTGGCCCATGTCTGGGTGTCGGAAAAAGTTGGTTGGGATGTCATCGGCGATGACCTGCCGCAATATCAGAAGGGGCGTCCGGTCGACGATCAGACGCCACCGTCCTCTTAGGCGTGGCGGCGCATGAGAAGATAAAAGCGGCCGCAAAGCATAACGGCTGCGGTGAACAGCCCGATCAGGAAGCCGAACCAGATGCCAATTCCTCCGAAGCCAAGCGGAAAAGCAAAGGCCCAGGCAAGGAAGAAGCCGATCGGCCAGTAGGCAACCAGAGCCATGATCATCGGCACGCGGGCATCCTTGAGACCGCGCAGCAGACCGTTGGCGATCACCTGCAGGCCATCGACCAGCTGGAACAATCCGGCAATGACGATCAGCGGCCCGGCATAGGCGAGCACCTGAGGCGCCTGCGCCGAGTGCGTATCCAGAAACCAGCTGGCAAAGAACGTCGGCATGATCGCAAACAACAGGCCGCCGATGGCCGAGATGGTGCAGGCGATTGCGGTCACCGACACCGCGGCCCTGACAAGGGCAATGTGATCCCCCTGCCCGTGCGCGACGCCGACACGAACGGTCGCCGCCTGCGAAAGGCCAAGCGGTATCATGAAGGCGATCGATGCCCACTGCAGCGCAATCCCGTGCGCCGCCAGTTCGATCGTGCCGATCCGCCCCATCAGCAACGATGCCATGGTGAACAGGCTGACCTCGGCAAGAACGGTGACGCTGATCGGCAGTCCGAGACGCACGACCTCCAAGAAGGCCTTCCAGTCCGGCCGCCAGAAGCGCACGAAAAGCTCATAGCGGCGCGTTTCCGGCCGGCTCTGCACATAGGCGAGGATGAAGAAGAAGCCCGCCGTCTGTACGACGACGGAAACGATGGCCGCCCCCCTCAACCCCATCGCCGGCAGGCCGAAATGGCCGAGCACTAGCATGTAGGCAAAGATGGCATTCAGCACCAGCATCGCGATCGTCACGTTCAGGATCACGGCCGCCTTGCCGATCGCGCTCACCAGCGCTCGCACTACATTGTAGAGCAGCCCCGGCAGCACTGCGAACTGGCCGATCACGATATAGCTGTGCGCCAGCGCCGCCACCTCGGGCTTCTGCCCGGCAGCGAGCAGGATCCGCTCGGAATTGAAGAAGGCCGGCAGCATCAGCACCCAGTAGGCGAGAACCACCCAGAGACCCATGCGCAGCGAGCGGCGCACACTGACGACATCACCACGACCATAGGCCTGCGCCACCATCGGAATGACGGCGATCGAAAAACCGGAGCCGAAGACTAGGATGGTGAAGAGGAACTGGCCGGCAAGCACCATCGCGCCCAGATGCTCCGGGCCGAGGCGGCCGACGATCATCACGTCGGTCGTGTTGATGCCGAGCTGAGCAAGTTGCGCACCGATCAGCGGGATCCCGAGCGCCAGCGTGGCGCGGATATGCGCGGACCAACGGTTATCGGTTGTCGGCGCGAGCTTTCGCGCGTCGATCGGGGTATCCATGACCTGTTCCTGTGATTCAATCGCCCACGGCTGCGACAGGCAGCAAGGGCCAACCGTGGTCTAACTGAAAGAAAAGGAAAGAAACACCAGAAAACGTGCAAATGATGAAAAATTCATCATCGCATCAGCAATTCTGATGGTTCATTCCGCGGGTTGTTCCAACATCGATCCCGGCTTGCCGACCCGCACCCTGAGCAGAAAGACCAGTGCCGCAACCAGGATGAAGATGGCAGCCATCAGGTACGGCGCGCCGGCGAAGGTGATCGGCGCGTCCGCCTTGGTGAAATAGCCGAACATCTGCGTGAAGATCAACGGCCCGACAATCGTCGTGATGCTGCTGAGGCTCGTTAGCGCCCCCTGCAGCTCGCCTTGCGCCGATGGCGGCACCTTGCCGGCTGCAATGCTGCGAAGCGGCGGATCGGCGACATTCTCCATGACGGTGAAGACGATGACGGCATAAACCATCCAGCCTTCCCAGGCGAAGGCATAACCGGTCAGGCCCACCACGGAGAAACAGAGGCCGACGACCGCCGTCTTCCATTCTCCGAGAATTGGTACGATCTTCGGCAGCACGACGCCCATGACGAACGCCGCGCCGATGCCGTAAATCCCAAGCGAAAGCCCGATCTGCCCCTCGCTCCAGCCATACCGGTAGGTCGATACGAACGACCACACGGCCGGATAGACCGCATGCGCCAGCCAGAACAGGAACATGACGACACAGATCCAGCCGATCCCGGCATAGTTGCGCATCTGCCTCAGGGCGCCGAGCGGGTTGGCACGCTTCCATTCGAACGCGCGCCGGTTCTTGTCATCCAGCGTTTCCGGCAACAGGAAACAGGCGGCCACGAAATTGGCGAAGGACAAGGCAGCAGCGCCGTAGAACGGCACACGCGGGCCAAACTCACCCAGGAACCCGCCGATCACGGGACCGATCGTAAAGCCGACACCGAACGCGATACCGATCAGGCCGAAATTCTTGGCACGGTTTTCTTCCGTGCTGATGTCGGCGATATAGGCGGAACAGGTGGCAAAACTGCCGCCGCTCAAGCCGGCCAGCATACGGCCGATGAACAGCATCCAGAAGCTGGTGGCGACAGCGCAGATGAGATTGTCGATCGCGAAGGTCAACACTGACAGCAGCAGGATCGGCCGCCGTCCGAAGCGGTCGCTGAGATTGCCGAGAAACGGCGCGAACAGAAACTGCATTCCCGCATAGACGACCAGCAGCCAGCCGCCGTCGAGCGCGGCGTCACTGACGGAGCCGCCTGTCAGCTGCTCCAGATAGACCGGCAGGACGGGCATGATGATCGCGATCCCGATCACATCCAGAAACAGGATCATGAAGACGAGAAACAATCCACGGCGTACAAATTTCGGATCGAGCATGAGACATCTCTACAGCGTTGTTTCTGGAAAGACGATCTCGTCGCCGGAGATGTTACATATCGCAGGCTCAGAAACGAAACAATACGTGAACATTTCAAATGTTTTGATAGGCTCACCAGTTCTGTTGATGGAGAAGCGGAACAAAAGGCGCACCTAGCCCGCCTTGCGCTGTTCCGCCTTCACGAAGTCGACGAAGGCGCGTAGCGTCGAGGGCATGTGCCGGCGGCTGGCATAATAGAGGAATGGGCCAGAAAATTCGGTGACCCAATCCTCGAGGATCGGCACCAGCGCACCAGTCTTGATCGCCGGTGTCAGCAACTCTTCGAAGGTGCGGATGACGCCGAGACCCGATGTCGCCGCACCAACCTCCATTTCGATCACATTCGAGACCACGGGGCCGCGCGGCGTGACAAGAAGTGTTTCACCATCCCTATCGAACTCCCATGGCAAGGGTGCACCGCTCAGGAAACGATGTCGAATGCAGTCGTGATCGATCAGCTCGGCGGGGTGCTGCGGCGTTCCCCGTCGAGCCAGATAGCCGGGCGCGGCCGCCGTGATGTAGCGCTGCCGGCGCGGCCCAATCGGCACGGCGATCATGTCACGCTCCAGCCGCTCGTCATAGCGAATGCCGGCGTCGTAGCCTGCGGCCAGCACATCGATGAACGTATCCTCGCCCACGATCTCCAGCGTAATCCCGGGATAGAGGTTCAGAAACCGGTTGGCCATTTCGGGGAGAAACAAGCGAGCGGCGATCGTCGGCACGTTCAGCCGCAGGGTTCCAGATGGGCTATCTCTGAAACTGTCGAGCTGGCCGAGCGCCGAAGCCACCTCCCCCAACGCTGGCGCCAGACGTTCCAGGAGCCTCTGCCCGGCCTCTGTCGGTGTAACGCTCCGTGTCGTGCGGTTGAGGAGACGCACACCCAGGCGCTCTTCGAGGCGGCGAAGAGACTCGCTCAGGGATGAGGCAGAGACACCGCGTTTGCGAGCCGCCGCGCGAAAGCTGCGCTCCCTTGCAATAGCGGCAAAGGCATCCAGATCACCAAGAGGCAGATCATCCATTGTTCGTTTTTCCGTACAGCCCGTACAAATTTACTCGAGTTATCGCACAAGACTGCGGACGATAAAACAACTGTTAGCAACGGTTCGGCCAAGAAGGAGAATGACATGCAGACTTGCCGTCTGGGAAACACCGGCCCCGAAGTATCCGTCCTAGGGCTCGGCTGCATGGGTATGTCGGGAATGTACGGCCCGGCGGACCGCGCCGAGAGCATCGCCACGATCCACGCGGCCCTAGACGCCGGCATCAACCTCCTCGACACCGGCGACTTCTACGGAATGGGCCACAATGAAATGCTGATCGGCGAAGCCCTGAAGGGCCGCAGCCGTGACGACATCGTGCTTAGCGTCAAGTTCGGGGCGCTGCGCGATCCGGCAGGCGGCTGGAACGGCTACGATTCCCGCCCCGCCGCGATCAAGAACTTCCTTGCCTATACGCTGAAACGCCTCCACGTCGATTATATCGACATCTACCGCCCCGCCCGTCTCGATCCCGCCGTACCGATCGAAGACACCGTCGGCGCAATCGGCGACCTCATCAAGGCGGGGTACATCCGCCACATCGGGCTTTCAGAAGTCGGCGCGGAGACGATCAGGCGCGCCGCAGCCGTTCACCCCATCTGCGACCTGCAGATCGAATACTCCTTGATCTCCCGTGGCCCGGAAGAGCGCATTCTTCCGGCCTGCCGCGAGCTCGGCATCGCCGTCACCGCCTACGGCGTCCTGTCTCGCGGCCTGATCAGTGGGCATTGGCAGAAAGGCCAGGGCTCCAGCGCCGGCGACTTCCGCGGCATGAGCCCGCGCTTTCAGGATGGCAATATCGATCAGAACCTCGCGCTGGTGGAGGAGCTTCGCGAGATCGCCGAGGCAAAGCGCGTTTCAGTGGCGCAGATCGCGATTGCCTGGGTGGCTGCGCAAGGACACGACATCGTGCCGCTCATCGGCGCCCGCCGCCGCGATCGATTGACGGAAGCGCTTGGTTCCCGCGCCGTCACACTAACCGCAAGCGACATGGCAGCAATCGAGAATGCCGTCCCGAAGGACGCGGCCGCCGGCTCGCGTTACCCGACGGCAATGCTCAGGCACATGGATAGCGAAAAGTGATTGGCGACTGACTGGCGATCGGCTTCCTCGCGAGGAAGCCGACGTCGATCAAACCGGCCCGGAAAACGTATCGCAGGCCGACAACTGGCCGCTGTCGAAACCACGCTTGAACCACTTGACGCGCTGCGCCGAAGTGCCGTGGTTGAAGCTTTCCGGAACGACATAGCCCTGGCTTCGTTTCTGCAGCGTATCGTCACCAATCTGCTGGGCCGCGTTCAGCGCCTCTTCCAGGTCACCTGCATCGAGGATGCCCTTCTGGTCAGTGAACTTGCCCCAGATGCCGGCAAAGCAGTCCGCTTGCAACTCGACACGAACCGACATCTTGTTGGCATCGGCCTCGCTCATGCGCTGCCGCGCCTCGTTGAATTTCGGCAGGATGCCAAGCTGGTTCTGCACATGGTGCCCGACCTCATGGGCAACGACATAAGCCTCGGCGAAATCGCCGGACGCGCCGAACTGACGGCTAAGCTGCTGGAAGAAGGCGGTATCGAGATAGACCTTATGGTCGCTGGGGCAATAGAACGGCCCGGTCGCAGCCGATGCAAAACCGCACGCGGACTGCGTCTGTCCCGAGAAAAGAACCAGCCGCGGCTCTTCATAGTCGCGCCCCATGGATTTGAAGATGCCGGTCCACGTATCCTCGGTCTCCGCAAGCACGGTGCGCACGAAGGCCGTCATCTCGTCGTTCGCAGGCGCCTGGCTGCTGCCGCCTGACTGGCTTTGCTCGTAGCCTCCACCGCCCGTCGAGCCGCCATCCATGATCTGTAGCAGATCGATGCCCATCGCCTTGAATATAAGGTAGAGCACGACGAGAAAGATGATCGTGCCGATGCTGAGGCCACCGCCGCGGCGCCCCATTCCGCCACCGGACGGAAAGCTGAAGCCACCACCCTGACCCAACCCGCCCATGGAAGGATCGCCACGCCGATCCTCGATATTGTCGGACTGACGCCGGCCCTTCCACTCCATGACGATCTCCCCGACCAAGCCTTAGAACGTTGTTTGACCAAACTATATATCCCGGCTTCCGGGAAATTCCAGACGATTCGAGCGTAACGATCGCCACGGCGGTCACCAAAAAGGACCTACCGGCAACAGCGCCAACCATTCGACAACGCATGAGCGTGTGGCCGCAAGCACTTGACCCGACTCTGTCTTTTACCTTCTTCTTCGGCGGAGGAGACTGCGGGAGGAAAGACCACATGAAAGCCGTGCGCCTGGAATCAACAGGACAACTACGCCTGCGCGATATCGAAAAGCCGTCTCCCGGAGCGGGCGACCTGCTGGTCAAGGTAGAGGCTTGCGGCATCTGCGGCACGGATCGCCATCTTTTCCTCGGCGAGTTTCCGTCCCATCCGCCGGTGACGCTCGGCCACGAATTTGTCGGCCTCGTCGAGGAAGTCGGCGCAGGCGTCAGCGGCTTCCGAAAAGGCATGCGCATCACCGGCGATCCGAACATTGCTTGCGGCCGCTGCGCGGAATGCCAGCGCGGCCGCGTCAATCTTTGCACGAATCTGCAGGCCATAGGCATCCACCGCGACGGCGGTTTCGCCGAATATGTGATCGTGCCGGAGAAGCAGGCCTTCGAACTGCCTGCGGATCTGCCGCCCTTGCACGGCGCCTTCTGCGAACCGCTTGCCTGCTGCCTGCACGGCGTGGACCTCGCCGAGATCAGGACGGGATCTTCCGTCATTGTCCTTGGCGGCGGCGTAATCGGTCTGCTGGTGGTTCAGCTCGCAAGGCTTGCCGGTGCAACGAGCGTTGTTCTCGTGACGCGCAGCGCAGAAAAACGCCAGCTAGCGGAGGAACTGGGCGCAACGGCAACGGCGGATCCATCGTCCGGCGATATCATCGAACAGCTGATTGCCCGCAACGGTATTCTGCCCGGCGGCGCCGATATCGTCATCGAGTGCGCCGGCATCAGCGAAACCATCGAGCAGGCCCCGGCCCTTGCCCGCCGCGGCGGCACTGTCGTGATTCTCGGTGTCATGCCGCAGGGAACAAAGGTTGCGATCGAACCATTCGACCTGCTCTTTCGCGAGATCAAGCTGGTCAACTCCTTCCTCAATCCCTTCACGCACCGGCGCGCGGCCGAATTGATCGCCACGCAGACCATCAAGGTCGAGCCCCTGATCTCGCGTCGCATCGGCTTCGACGAAGCGGTGGAAGCGATCAGCAATCCGGCTCCGCGTGGCGAGATCCGCGCCCTTGTCGTACCGGCCTTGAAATAGCGACAGGCAAAGCCTTCGATTCCTGTCGATTCCGCAATTTATGGGGTTCCGTTCACGGATACATTTGCCTATAAGCCGCTTCTAGCCTGAAAAGACCATCATATGCGCGACCCGGCCGGTGCCTCCCACCCTGGCCGGCTTTCTGCGCAGCTAGGAAACGGAAAAAAGCCCATGCCGAAGCGCCAAGACATCAAATCGATCCTCATCATCGGCGCAGGACCGATCGTCATTGGCCAGGCATGCGAGTTCGACTATTCCGGCACCCAGGCCTGCAAGGCGCTGAAGGAGGAAGGCTACCGCGTCATCCTCGTCAACTCCAACCCGGCAACGATCATGACCGATCCGGGCCTCGCCGACGCAACCTATGTTGAGCCGATCACCCCTGAAGTCGTCGCCAAGATCATCGCCAAGGAGCGCCCGGACGCGCTGCTGCCGACCATGGGCGGCCAGACCGCGCTCAACACAGCACTTTCCCTGAAGCGCATGGGCGTTCTCGACCGCTACAATGTCGAGATGATCGGCGCCAAGCCGGCCGCCATCGACATGGCCGAAGACCGCGCCCTCTTCCGCGAAGCCATGGATCGCATTGGTCTCGAAACCCCGCGCTCGATGCTCGCCAACGCCACCGACATCAAGGATGCCGACCGCAAGACGCATGAAGCCGAGCGCAACAAGCTGAAGGAAAGCCTCTCGGGTGCTGAACTCGACAAGGCGCTCGACGCGCTGGAAAACCAGTGGAACCTCGGCGAAACCGACCGCAAGCAGCGCTACATCAGCCACGCCATGGCGATTGCCGCCCAGGCGATCGACGTCGTCGGCCTGCCCGCCATCATCCGCCCCTCCTTCACCATGGGCGGCACCGGCGGCGGCATTGCCTATAACCGTTCGGAGTTCTTCGAAATCATCGGCGGCGGCCTCGATGCCTCGCCGACCACCGAAGTTCTGATCGAAGAATCGGTTCTCGGCTGGAAGGAATATGAAATGGAAGTCGTCCGCGACAAGGCGGACAACTGCATCATCATCTGCTCGATCGAAAACATCGACCCGATGGGCGTCCACACGGGCGACTCGATCACCGTCGCGCCGGCCCTGACGCTGACCGACAAGGAATACCAGATGATGCGCAACGCCTCGATCGCGGTTCTTCGCGAGATCGGCGTCGAAACCGGCGGCTCGAACGTCCAGTTCGCCGTCAACCCGAAGGACGGCCGCCTCGTCGTCATCGAAATGAACCCGCGCGTCTCGCGCTCGTCGGCGCTGGCATCGAAGGCCACCGGCTTCCCGATCGCCAAGGTCGCAGCCAAGCTCGCCATCGGCTACACGCTCGACGAACTCGACAACGACATCACCGGCGGCGCAACGCCTGCCTCGTTCGAACCGTCGATCGACTACGTCGTCACCAAGATCCCGCGCTTTGCATTCGAGAAGTTCCCGGGTGCCTCGCCGGTTCTGACCACCGCGATGAAGTCGGTCGGTGAAGTCATGGCCATCGGCCGCACCTTCGCCGAATCGCTGCAGAAGGCGCTGCGCGGCCTCGAAACCGGCCTCACCGGCCTCGACGAGATCGAAATCCCCGGCGTCGAGGAAGGCGAAGGCAGCCAGAATGCCATCCGCGCCGCCATCGGCACGCCGACACCTGATCGCCTGCGCATGGTCGCCCAGGCACTGCGCATGGGCATGAGCCCCGAGGAAGTGCACGAAGGCTGCAAGATCGACCCGTGGTTCATCGCCCAGTTCAAGGCGATCATCGACATGGAAGCCCGCGTTCGCGAGCACGGCCTGCCGACCGATGCCGCAAACCTGCGCACGCTGAAGGCCATGGGCTTCTCCGACGCCCGTCTCGCAACCCTGTCAGGCAAGCGCCCGAAGGAAGTGGCCGAGCTGCGCAATTCGCTGAACGTCCGCCCGGTCTTCAAGCGCATCGACACCTGCGCCGCCGAATTCGCCTCGCCGACCGCCTACATGTATTCGAGCTACGAGACGCCCTTCGTCGGCGCCGCCCGCTCGGAAGCCGAAATCTCCGACCGCAAGAAGGTCGTCATCCTCGGCGGCGGTCCGAACCGTATCGGCCAGGGCATCGAGTTCGATTATTGCTGCTGCCATGCCGCGTTCGCTCTGCGCGACGCCGGCTATGAAGCCATCATGATCAACTGCAACCCGGAAACGGTCTCCACCGACTACGACACCTCCGATCGCCTCTACTTCGAGCCGCTGACAGCCGAAGACGTGATCGAAATCCTGCGCGCTGAGCAGGAAAAGGGCGAAGTCGTCGGCGTCATCGTGCAGTTCGGCGGCCAGACCCCGCTGAAACTCGCCGAAGCGCTTGAGAAGAACGGCATCCCGATCCTCGGCACCGCGCCCGACATGATCGACCTCGCCGAAGACCGCGACCGCTTCCAGAAGCTCCTCATCAAGCTCGACCTGACACAGCCGAACAACGGCATCGCCTACTCGGTCGAACAGGCGCGGACCGTTGCCAGCGAGATCGGCTTCCCGCTGGTGGTTCGCCCGTCCTACGTTCTGGGTGGCCGCGCCATGCAGATCATCCACAACGAGAGCATGCTGCAGACCTACCTGCTCGACACCGTTCCGGAACTGGTGCCTGAAGACATCAAGCAGCGCTACCCGAACGACAAGACCGGCCAGATCAACACCCTGCTCGGCAAGAACCCGCTGCTCTTCGACAGCTACCTGTCGAACGCCATCGAAGTCGACGTCGACTGCCTCTCGGACGGCAAGGACGCCTTCATCGCCGGCATCATGGAGCACATCGAGGAAGCCGGCATTCACTCCGGTGACTCGGCCTGCTCGCTTCCCCCGCGTACGCTGTCCGCCGAAATGATCGACGAACTCGAGCGCCAGGCGAAGTCGATGGCCAAGGCTCTCAACGTGGTCGGCCTGATGAACGTGCAGTTCGCCATCAAGGACGGCACCGTCTACGTGCTCGAAGTGAACCCACGCGCCTCGCGTACCGTTCCCTTCGTCGCCAAGACCATCGGCGCCCCGATCGCCAAGATCGCCGCCCGCGCCATGGCCGGCGAAAAGCTCGATCCGCTGTTTGCCGCCTACGGAGAGAAGCCGGACCCGCGCAACCTGAAGCACATCGCCGTCAAGGAAGCCGTCTTCCCGTTTGCCCGTTTCCCCGGCGTCGACACGCTGCTCGGTCCGGAAATGCGTTCGACCGGCGAAGTCATCGGTCTCGACACCGATTTCGCGCTGGCCTTCGCCAAGTCGCAGCTCGGCGCCAGCGTCGAATTGCCGCGTGACGGAACGGTCTTCGTATCGGTACGCGACGACGACAAGCCGCGCGTCCTGCCCGCGATCCGCATGCTGGTCGAACAGGGCTTCAAGGTTCTGGCCACCGGCGGCACCGCCCGCTTCCTCGCCGAAAACGGCATCGAGGCCGTGAAGATCAACAAGGTGCTCGAGGGCCGTCCGCACATCGAGGACGCGATCCGCAACCGTCAGGTCCAGCTGGTCATCAACACGACGGACTCGAACAAGGCGATCTCCGACTCCAAGTCGCTGCGCCGCGCGACGCTGATGCAGAAGGTGCCTTATTACACCACCATGGCCGGCGCCGAAGCAGCCGCCCAGGCGATCAAGGCGCTGAAGGCCGGCAACCTCGAGGTTCGCCCGCTGCAGAGCTACTTCGCCTAAGATATCAAGGCCGGTCGTGATCCTTCACGGCCGGCTTTTCCTCCGCACGACGGCCAGCGTGACAACACGCTGAAGTGTCGCAAAACGCGACAATCCACCTGAGATTTCAAACCCTTCTCGATCATGTTACGATATCCCCACACGTGAGGGGCATCGATGGGCAAGAATATCGTCATTCTGTTCGATGGCACGTCGAACGAAATCTCCGCTGACCGCACCAATATTCTGAGGCTATTCGGCGTTCTCGATCGCAGCGACAAACAGATTGTCTATTACGATCCCGGCGTCGGCACCTTCGGCGCCGCCAATGCCTGGTCCAACGCCTACCGCAAGACGGTCGAGCTCTGGGGCCTGGCGACCGGATGGGGCCTCGACCAGAACGTCAAGGAGGCCTACCGCTTCCTCGTCGATAATTACGAGCCCGGCGAACCGGGGGACGATCAGGAATATCGGGACCGCGACAACATCTACATCTTCGGTTTCAGCCGCGGCGCCTATACGGCACGGGTGCTGGCAGGCTTCGTCCATTCGCTCGGCCTGATGAGCAAGTACCACGTCAACCTGATCGACTACGCCTACAACACCTACAAGGGCATCTCCGAAAGCGAGCAGCAGCAGGGTGGAGCGGATGCCGCCGATGTCGATTGGGATGCGCCCTCTGCCTTCAAGACCATGCGCCTCTACGAGCGCACGCTGAAGACCGACCGCCCGCCGATCAAGCTGCTCGGTCTCTTCGACACCGTGTCCTCGGTCATCGTCTGGGGCAAATGGCGCCCGCAGCTGCTGACGCTTCCCTTCACCGATCGCAATCCGAGCGTCGAAGTGGTGCGCCAGGCGCTCGCCATCGACGAGCGGCGAACCATGTTCAATCCGCTGCCATGGCGGCAGGGACAGGACTACTGGGGCGGCCCCTTCAAGCCGCCGGCCCCACCCCCGCAGAATGTGAAGGAAGTCTGGTTCTCAGGCGTCCATGGCGATATCGGTGGCGGCTATCCGGAAACGGAGAGCGCCGCGATCAAGATACCGCTCGCCTGGATGATCGCCGAGACCCGAAGCACCGGCCTCACCTACAACGAGGATGCGGTCAACGAACTCGTCCGCGGCGACAACCCGACGAAGAGCTATGTCCGGCCTGCCCCAACGGCGCCGCTGCACGACTCCATGAACTGGGCATGGAGACTGCTCGAATATGTGCCGAGGCGTGTGCCGATCACCTCTTGGCGCAAGCGCGGCGACACGACGCGCATCTACCTGCCGCTGGCCGACCGCCGCTTTATCCCCGACGGCGCCTCGTTGCACCAATCCGTCATCGACCGATTGTCGTCAACGACAGCACCGCCCTACGCCCCGCCGAACCTGCCGCTACGCTTCGAGACGGAGCCCTGGAGCAACAACGACCCGCCACCATCAGAAGATTCCGAGGTCGTTCCGATCACTCCGGCCGCTTGAAATAGGCCTCAAGCCGGTAGCCATCAGGATCGATGATGAAGGCCGCATAGTAGAACTGGCTGTAATCCGGCCGCACGCCCGGCGCACCATTGTCGGTTCCGCCATTGGCAAGTCCGGCCGCGTAAAACGCATCGACGGACTCCTCGCTCGGTGCCACGAAGCAGAAATGCAGCCCCGATTCCATATCAGGCACGACAGGCCGCGCTACCTCGCCGACCCAGAGCCCCACCCGATCGGCGCCATAGCCGCTGACATTGCCGAAGTTCGTCAACCGCTCATAGCCAAGCGGCGCCAGCGCGGCATCGTAGAACGCCTGCGACTTCTCAAGGCTCTTCACACCAATCGACACATGATCGAACATAAACGGTCTCCAGATTGTTTTGCCGGCAACGCTACAACATTCGCGCCGAAGCGCCATGGCAATTCGCAAACCAAGCGATCGTCAGGCCGCCATCGCGGCCATCAGCTCCCGCACCCGCATCATATCCGCCCGAAACAGCGCCATCTCCTCCGCCCTCAGCCGCTCGTCTGGAATGCGCAGCAGATAGGACGGATGGACGGTGACGAACAGTGTTCGCTCTTTCCCCATCCTGATCGGCTGCCCCCTGATATCGGACAGCTTGTGCTTCGTATCCGTCAGCGCCGTAAGCGCCGTCGCGCCCATGGCGACGATCAGCTTCGGCTTGACGAGTTCGATCTCCAGATTGAGCCACCAGCGGCAATGCGTGACCTCGCCCATGTTCGGCCGCTGGTGGATGCGGCGCTTGCCGCGCGGCTCGTATTTGAAGTGCTTCACCGCATTGGTCACATAGACCGACTGCCGGTCGATCCCCGCCTCGCCGGCCACCTGATCGAACACCTTGCCCGCCGGCCCCACGAACGGCCGCCCGGCGAGATCCTCCTGATCTCCAGGCTGCTCGCCGACGAACATCACGTTCGCATTCTCAGGCCCCTCGCCGAACACAGTCTGCGTCGCCTTCTCATGCAGCGGACAGCGTGCGCAGACGACAGCCTCCTCACGTAGCGATGCCAGCGTGCCCACGGGCGCCCTTGGTGCTGCGGGCACGCGGCGCGCGGCTTCCTGCAGCCGGTCGTGAAACGGCAGCGGCTCGCTCGCCTGGCGTTTCGCCATCGCGAGAACCTTGCTTTCCGCATCGGCGATCATGCCGGGAATGAGATCGGCCTCGGGCAGGTTCTTCCAGTATTTCTTCGGCATCTCCGCCTGCATCGCCTTCACCTTCAAGCGCGCCGGATTGAAGATGTTGGCATAATAGGTCCGCCACAGCTGGTCGGCCGGATCGGTGAGATCGGGCTTCTCGCAAGGGTCATGGCTGACGGTCAGCTTCTCCCCGTCCCAGGCAGCCGACCCTTTCGGCGTCGCGATCACCCAGTCCATGTCGTTGAACCGCTTCTGGAAGAACGGCGCCTTGCGGGCGACGATGTGATGATCCGGCTCGAACCAGGCGAGAAACTTCCGCCGCCCGTTGAGCGAAATCCCCGACCCCACCTCCTTGAACCGCACGAAGGCCGTCATCTTGTGCGCGTCGCGGCGCACGCTCTTGTCCATCGCCCGCGCCCGCGCAGCGTCCTCATCCGAGGCGACATCAAGCAATGACCGATCACTCTGCAGCCGCCAAAGCAGCCGGTAGAGCAGATAAAACCGCATCGGATCGCTATGGCAGATCACCGCCTCCGCAAGCCCGATGAAGGCAGGCGGCACCGTCAGCGGCTTGGAAGCATCGAGCGCCGGCAGCTTCGGCGAGGTTTCGGGCGCGGCAAACAGATCCGTCTCGCGATATCGCTCCCGCCAGTCAATCTCCTCGGGCACGACACCCGAGGCAGCCAGCCGCCGCGCCGCGTCGCGCCACTCGGCCAATTCCCCCCGGCCCTCCAGCAACACGGTAATCATCACAGCAACGACAGTTGTTCCGGCTTCGGCTCGAACATCGCCCTCAGATCCGGCCGATCGATCAGCCGGCGTGGCGACCAGCCCTCGGCCGAGATGAACGCCTGCACCTTCTTGATCGACACGCCAAGCCGCGTCAGATCCTCGATTCGGAGCCGTCTAAAACGGCGCGCCGAGAGGATCGATTTCACCGTCTTCGTCCCCAGCCCCGGTACGCGGAGCAAGGTCTCGCGCGGCGCCCTGTTGATATCGACGGGGAAATCGTTGCGGTTGCCGAGCGCCCAGGCAAGCTTCGGATCGAGATTGAGATCGAGCATGCCGCCCTCCTGCGAGGATGTGATCTCGTCGATCCCGAAGCCATAGAAGCGATAGAGCCAATCCGCCTGATAAAGCCGGTGCTCGCGCATCAGCGGCGGCTTGATCAGCGGCAGGTTCTTCGACGAGTCGGGAATGGGGCTGAAGGCCGAGTAGTAGACGCGCCGCAGCCCATAGCTGCCATAAAGCTGCGCGCTGGTTCCGAGAATGGTCGCGTCATTGGCGCCGTCGGCGCCGACGATCATCTGCGTGCTCTGCCCGCCCGGCACGAAGCGCTTGCGCCGCTTGGTTTGCAGCGTCG
Source organism: Rhizobium sp. AC44/96 (assembly GCF_001692185.1). Classification (NCBI taxonomy): domain Bacteria; kingdom Pseudomonadati; phylum Pseudomonadota; class Alphaproteobacteria; order Hyphomicrobiales; family Rhizobiaceae; genus Rhizobium; species Rhizobium sp. AC44/96. The sequence goes on along the minus strand of NZ_LXKO01000035.1, from coordinate 56,636 downwards.
GCTCGGAGGCGGCCTCGATCTTCAATCGGAGATCACCCATCGACCGGCGAATGCTGGCCGGCTTCTTCTCCGGCGCCAGCTGCGCGATGCCGCGATCGGTCGGCAGCTCGATGTTGAGCGACAGGCGATCGGCATAAAGCCCGGCCTCCTCGATCAGATGCGGCGAGGCCTCGGGAATGGATTTCAGATGGATGTAGCCCCGGAAATTATGGGTGGTGCGCAGCTCGCGCACGATCCGCACCATCTCCTCCATCGTGTGGTCGGAGGAACGGATGATCCCCGATGACAGGAAAAGCCCCTCGATATAATTGCGCCGATAGAACTCCAGCGTCAGCCAGATAACCTCCTCGGGCGTGAACCGCGCCCGCTCCACATTGCTGGACGAGCGATTGATGCAATAGGCGCAGTCGTAGATGCAGAAATTGGTGAGCAAGATTTTCAGAAGCGAAATGCATCGTCCGTCCGGCGCATAGGCGTGGCAGATGCCGGCACCTTCAGTCGAACCAAGCCCGCCGCCCTTGCCGGAATCGCGCTTGGTGGTTCCGCTGGAGGCGCAGGAGGCGTCATACTTGGCCGCATCCGAAAGGATGGCCAAACGCTCTTCAAGGGACTTCTTCATGCCAATGTTCACTATATGTTCCGTCGCTAACAGTCAAGAAAACGCCGTTGAGATTGATGATTTTCAAGTTTTGCGCGAATAGCCGCCAAAGGTTGCAAGTCAGGTTATCGAATTTTCTGGAAATTCGCGGCGGCGATCTGCTATAACCCCAAATCAATGACGATGTAGCACGGTTCCGAAGTTCCACTTCGGGACCTGTTTTCTTTTGTGTCTGCGCCTAAGCGGATACAGGGACTGAAGGACAGGAAAATGGTTGATAAGGTACCGATGACGCAGGGTGGGTTTGTCAAGCTGCAGGAAGAACTGCGCTGGCGCCAGCAGGAAGAGCGCCCGCGTATCATCGAGGCAATCGCAGAAGCCCGTGCCCATGGCGACCTTTCGGAAAACGCCGAATATCACGCTGCCAAGGAAGCGCAGAGCCACAATGAAGGCCGCATCGGCGAGCTTGAGGATCTGACCGCACGCGCTGAGGTTATCGACCTTTCCAAGATGTCCGGCAGCACGATCAAGTTCGGCGCCAAGGTGAAGCTCGTCGACGAGGACACCGAGGAAGAAAAGACCTACCAGATCGTCGGCGACCAGGAAGCCGACGTGAAGCAGGGCCGCATCTCCATTTCCTCCCCGATCGCGCGCGCGCTGATCGGCAAGGAAGTCGGCGACTCGATCGAAGTCAACGCGCCGGGTGGCTCCAAGGCCTACGAAGTGCTCGCCATCACCTGGGGCTGATGGACATTGGCAGATCGCCGCCAAGCAGCTGTTGTCGATATTGCTGACGTCGAAATCATAGCGCCGAACTTCAAGAAGCGGCTCTCCGGCGTCACGTCGACCATCATCCAGCTCATTCCAGTGCAGCGCGCCCTCGGCCAGAAGGTCGCGGCACTGGGACCCGGCTTGCCGATCGATCTGCCCCACATCCGTTTCAGAGACCTCCTCCAACTTTGGACGGCACCTCGCGGCCGGCGCTTCCGCATCTGGCATGCGCGGCGCAATATCGAGATGCTGCCGGCGATCTTCATGCGCGATATCCTGCGCATGAAGCTGAAGATCGTATTCACGTCCGCTTCGCAGCGCCGCCACAGCGGCTGGACGAAATGGCTGGTCTCCAGGATGGATGCCGTCATCGCCACCAGCGGCCGGACCGCAGACTATCTGGAAGTACCAAACAGCGTGGTCATGCATGGCATCGACACCGCCCGTTTTTCTCCCCCGGCAGACAAGGCAGCGGCAAAGCGCGCCTGCGGGCTCGACGCCGGCAAGAATGTCGTCGGCTGCTTCGGACGCGTCCGCCACCAGAAGGGAACCGACCTTTTCGTCGACAGCATGATCCGCGTGCTGCCCAGCCGGCCGGACTGGATCGCCATCGTTGCCGGGCGCGCTACGCCTCAGCACATCAGCTTCGAGAACGACCTCAAGGATCGCGTCGCCGCCGCAGGATTGGCAGCCCGCATCCTCTTCGTCGGCGAGCATACCAACATCAACGACTGGTACCGTACGCTCGACCTTTTCATCGCGCCGCAGCGCTGGGAAGGCTTCGGCCTGACCCCGCTCGAGGCCATGGCAACGGCCGTTCCCGTCATCGCCACGGATGTCGGCGCCTTCCCGGAACTGCTGGTCACCGGCGAAAACGAGACGGGCGTCATCATCCCGCGCGACAACCTTCAAGCCATGGCCGACGCCGCCGCAGGCTTCATGGACGAGGCCGACCGGCGACATGCCGCGTCGGCAAGAGCCCGCGCACATGCGATGGAAAAATTCAGCATCGAGGGCGAAGCGCAGCGGCTGAACGCGGTCTATATGTCTGTATAGCGCCGTCGCGATGTTTACGGGTTTCGTGAGATCGCCTAAAAAACAAGGCGGCTTGAATGAACAATAGTGCAAACGGGTAACAATAGGTCCATGGAGAGAGCTGAGCAGCACTTGAAGATTTTCGTATCGTCGCTGACGCGTCGTCGGCCAGAGATGCTGAATGCGCTTCTCGGCTCCTGGGCAGGAATGACTATTCCGGACAACTGCACGGTGACGTTTCTGATCGTCGAAAACGATACGGAGCAGACCGCCGCTGCCGTTATGGAAGCCAACCGTGCGAACTTCCCGAATTCCAACCTCCTTTATGTCCTGGAGACGGAACTCGGCATTCCTTTCGGCAGAAATCGCGCAGCTAAGGAAGCGATTGCCGCAGACGCCGATCTCCTGCTGTTCGTCGACGACGACGAGGAGGTTGCGGAAGACTGGCTGGTCCGCATGATCGACGGCTATCGCCGTAGCAATGCAGCGCTTCTCGGCGCACCGTTGCGTTCGCGTCCGCCCGAAGCCAAACTCTCCTACATCCAGCAACGAATGTACGAGAACGTCGAGGCCCGCTACGCCCAGAAAGAGGCGCGCGCGAAGCAGCTCGCGACCCTCAATTCGACCGATCGCGTCACGATCGTCACCAATAATTGGCTGGCGGAGCTGTCGATCTTCAAGACGCATAACATCTGGTTCGACGAAGCGATGCGCTACACGGGCGGCACGGACTCCAAGCTTTACGCCGACGTCCGCCGTGCCGGTCTTGTCACTGGCTGGGTCTCGGATGCCTTTGTGTATGAAACGATCCCGCCAGAGCGCCTGAGCTTCGCCTATCAGTATCGCCGCGCACGAGATCAATCGAACACGCATATCCGGCGGAAAAGCCAGACGCTCGGTCGCCCCGCGATCGTAGGCGTTCTGCCGGTGCCGCTGAAAGCAGTGATCCTGCTTGGTCAGCTCATCGCCATCCCGTTGACCGGCGGCAAGACCATGCTTGATGCCGCACGAACAATGGGCTGGATATCCGGGCGCATCGGCTACGTCGCCGGAACGAAGTCGTCGCTCTACAGCGAAGTGACTGGCAGCTAGTACAGATCGGGTCTAGTGCGTGATGGTGGACGGATCCCGCCACCATCATCCTGCACCTCAATACCGCATTGCGCAGGCTTGCCGCCTGCCAACCCAATCACACCTCTACCAGCCCCAGCCGCTTCACCTGACGGATGGTCAGCATGGTGCGCACGGTGTCGACGTGCTCGTTTGCCGTCAGCACCTCGATCACGAAGTCCTGGAAGCGCGTCAGGTTTTCGGCGACGCAATGCAGCAGGAAGTCGCTGTCGCCCGAGACCATCCATGCCTGGCGCACCAGCGGCCATTGTGCCGTGGCAGCGGCAAACGCCTTCAGATTGGCTTCCGATTGATGCTTGAGGCCGACCATGCAGAAGGCGACCAGATCGAAGCCGAGCTTCGGGCTGTTCAGCATCGCGTGATAGCCTTCGATGATGCCGGATTCCTCAAGCTTGCGCACGCGACGCAGGCACGGCGGAGCCGAGATTCCGACCCTGTCGGCGAGCTCGACGTTGGTCATTCGGCCGTCTGCCTGCAGCTCACGCAGGATCTTTATGTCGATGGCATCGAGTTCAGCGCGAACCACGCTTGTGCCTTTCTTTAATTTCCCTGCGCCAGCTTCTATATAAAGCGGCGCAATACGCAAGATTGTTTCGCGCTCGCGTCGGAATCTTGCACAGCAGCCGGGAATGCCTTGTTGGTAACGCAAGGCTGCCCTTGAATAAAAGCATTGGTCGTTCATAAATGGCGAATGGATCGCGCTACGGTCGCCTTCGCTTTTGGCCGCTGCGTCCTGCCAGTTGAAAGGAATACACACATGTCCGCCCGCCACACCAAGGTCCTCATCATCGGATCCGGCCCTGCCGGCTATACCGCTGCCGTCTATGCGGCGCGCGCCATGCTGAAGCCGGTCCTGATTGCCGGGATGGAGCAAGGTGGACAGCTGATGATCACCACGGATGTCGAGAACTATCCGGGCTTTGCCGATCCGATCCAGGGCCCGTGGCTGATGGACCAGATGCTGCAGCAGGCCAAGCACGTCGGCGCGGAGATCGTCAGCGACATCGTCACCGAGGTCGAGATGAACACGCGTCCCTTCGTGGCGCGCACCGATAGCGGCCAGGTCTGGACGGCAGATACATTGATCATCGCAACCGGCGCCAAGGCCAAGTGGCTCGGCATCGAGAGCGAACAGCATTTCCAGGGCTTCGGCGTTTCTGCCTGCGCCACCTGCGATGGCTTCTTCTATCGCAACAAGGACGTGATCGTCGTCGGGGGTGGCAACAGCGCTGTCGAGGAAGCCCTCTATCTCTCCAACATCGCGAAGTCGGTCACCGTGGTGCACCGTCGCGACAGCTTCCGCTCGGAAAAGATCCTGCAGGAGCGCCTGTTCGCCAAGGAAAACATCAAGGTGCTGTGGAACACGGAAGTCGCCGAAATCACCGGCACGCCCGCCAAGCCGCCGATGCCGCCGTCCGTCTCGGGCGCCCGCCTGCGCGATACCCGCACCGGTGCGATCAGCGACGTGGCAATCGATGGCGTCTTCGTTGCGATCGGCCACGCGCCGGCAACGGAACTCTTCAAGGACAAGCTGAAACTGAAGGACAACGGCTACATCTGGACCGCTCCTGACTCGACGGCAACCAACGTCGAAGGCGTCTATGCCGCCGGCGACGTGACGGACGACACGTTCCGCCAGGCGGTCACCGCTGCCGGCATGGGGTGCATGGCCGCTCTCGAAGCCGAACGTTATCTGACGGGCCACATGCCTGTCGCCGTGGCCGCGGAGTAAGATCGGCATGAGGGGTGGGGGAATGCCATTGGACTGGGACAAGCTGCGTATTTTTCACGCAGCTGCCGAAGCCGGATCGTTCACGCATGCGGCCGACAAGCTGCATCTGTCCCAATCCGCAATCAGCCGGCAGGTCAGCGCGCTGGAGCAGGACGTCGGTACCAAGCTCTTCCACCGCCATGCGCGCGGCCTGATTCTCACCGAACAGGGTGAACTGCTCTATCGCACGGCGCACGACGTGCTGCTGAAGCTCGAAACGGTGAAGATGCAGCTCACCGAAACAACGGAAACGCCGACCGGCAAGCTGCGTGTCACGACGACCGTCGGCCTCGGCCAGGGCTGGCTGACCGACAAGATTCAGGAGTTCATGCAGCTCTATCCCGATGTCCAGATCCAGCTCATCCTCGACAACGAGGAAGTGGATGTGAACATGCGCTATGCGGATTGCGCCATCCGCCTGCGCCAGCCGGTTCAATCAGACCTGATCCAGCGCAAGCTGTTCACCGTACACATGCACGTCTATGCGGCCCCCTCCTATATCAACAGGTATGGCGAGCCGCAGACGGTCGAGGATCTCGACAATCACCGCATCATCACCTTCGGCGAACCGGCACCGAACTATCTGCTCGACGTAAACTGGCTGGAGGTCGCCGGCCGTTCCTCCGACAACAAGCGCATTCCGCATCTGCAGATCAACAGCCAGACCTCGATCAAGCGCGCCTGCCTGCTCGGCATGGGCGTCGCCTGCATGCCCGACTACATCGTCGGCCGCGATCCGGGCCTGATCCAGTTGCCGATCAACGCCGACGTGCCGTCGTTCGACACCTACTTCTGCTACCCCGATGAAATGAAGAATGCGGCGAAGCTCAAGGCCTTCCGCGACTTCATCGTCAGCAAGGCGAGAAACTGGAACTTCTAGTTGTTTCTCGCCTGAAAGTGCAAGCTGTGCAACTTACGCATGACTGGCATGCATAAACGGGGGTTGCCGTTTGCCCATTAAAGCACCATATCGCACTCAGCTGATGCACACGGTGGCTTTTCCTCCCAGTTCCACCGCATTAGCTGTTCCCCTCTGGAGGTTTTTACCTTCACACCTATAAGGGCCCCGGCTTTCCGGTGGCCCTCTTTTTTTGCCCGCTTTTTCCGCACCGCAACAACGAAATGCTGCATTGCATAGCAGGCATGCGCAAACAGGCATTGAAATATGCCTGCGAAAGCATCATATCGCACTCAGCTGATGCACTTTGGTGGTTCTCTCCCAGTGCCACCGCGTTAGCTGTTCCCCTCTGGAGGTTTATTGACCTTCATACCTTAAAGGGCCCCGACATTTCGGTGGCCCTCTTTTTTTGCTTAAAATTTAACCACGCAAAAACGCAGCCATCTCACTGTGTCGTGACTTGAATATCGAAAAGTACCAATCCATATATCGAACGAAGACGATATATGGTTCGATGAAAGACGATGGACAAAGACGAAATCCTCAAGGCCCTCTCCCACCCGACGCGGCTGGAGATCCTGAACTGGCTGAAGAACCCGCAAGATCATTTCAGCTCGCAGGAACATCCGCTCGAGATGGGCGTCTGCGCCAGCCAGTTTGAGCGCTGCGGCCTGTCGCAGTCGACCGTCTCCGCGCACCTGGGCACGCTCAGCCGCGCCGGCCTCGTTACAACGAGGCGCGTCGGCCAATGGATTTTCTACAAACGCAACGAAGAAACCATTGCTGCCTTCTTGAAGCAGCTCACTCAGGATTTGTGATAATGCCCCTCGCCCTTCTTGTGCTGGCCTTGAGCTCCTTTGCGATAGGTACGACGGAATTCGTCATCATGGGCCTCCTGCCCGAGGTCGCCGCTGATCTCTCGGTCACGATTCCCCAGGCCGGGTGGCTTGTCACCGGCTACGCGCTGGCAGTCGCCATTGGCGCCCCGATCATGGCCGTTTCCACCGCACACCTGAAACGGCGCACCGCGCTGATCGCCTTGATGGCGTTCTTCATTGCCGGCAACCTGCTCTGCGCTCTCTCACCGAATTACTGGGTATTGATGATCGCACGCATCGTTACGGCACTTTGCCACGGCGCATTCTTCGGGATCGGTTCGGTCGTTGCCGCCAATCTGGTGGCCCCGGACCGCAAGGCTCGTGCCGTCGCGCTGATGTTTACCGGCCTCACGCTTGCCAACGTCCTCGGTGTGCCGCTTGGCACAGCCATCGGCCAGGCATACGGCTGGCGGTCGACCTTCGCTGTTGTCACCGCGATCGGTATCGTGACCATTGCTGGTCTGGTCGCCATCCTGCCGAGAGATCGCGATGAGGAACAGGGCAACATCTTCCGCGAGATCGCTGCGCTGAAGAACGGGCATCTCTGGTTGGCACTCTCGACCACGGTCTTCTTTGCCGCGTCGATGTTCGCGCTTTTCACATATATCGCTCCGCTGCTGCGCGACGTCACCGGCCTTTCGCCTGAAGGCGTGACCTGGACGCTGTTCCTGATCGGCCTCGGCCTGACCATCGGCAACCTCCTGGGCGGCAAGGCCGCGGACTGGAAGCTCGGAGCAACGCTCGCTGGCATCTTTGCCCTGATCGCCATCACCTCTGTCGCCTTCAGCTTCACCAGCCCCTTCCTTGTTCCAGCCGAGATCACCCTCTTCCTCTGGGCAATGGCAAGCTTTGCCGCGGTACCAGCGCTTCAGGTTGGCGTCGTGCGCTTTGGCAAGGACGCGCCGAACCTCGTGTCCACGATCAACATCGGCGCTTTCAACACTGGCAACGCGCTCGGCGCCTGGGCTGGCGGGCTGGTCATCGACGCAGGGTTCAACCTCACCCGTGTACCGCTTATCGCCGCGCTGCTGGCACTGATCGGACTGGTCGCCACGGCATTCACCTATCTTTCCGCCAAGGGCCGGGCAGTGCCTGCCCTTGCCGAATGATCCTCCCGTAAACGAAGAAAGGACTCCCATGAGCAAGCTTTTCGAACCAACACAGGTCGGCGACATCGCCGTCAAGAACCGCATCGTCATGGCTCCGCTGACGCGCAACCGCTCCCCGGGCGCAGTTCCGAACGACCTGAACGTCGAATACTACCGCCAGCGCGCAACCGCCGGTCTCATCGTCACGGAAGCAAGCGCCATCACGCACCAGGGCCAAGGCTACGCCGACGTCCCCGGCCTCTATACCAAGGAAGCCCTCGACGGCTGGAAGCGCGTGACGTCGGCCGTGCATGAGGAAGGCGGCAAGATCGTCGTGCAGATGTGGCATGTCGGCCGTATCTCGCACACCACGCTGCAGCCGAATGGAGGCAAGCCCGTCTCCTCGACCAACACGGTCGCGAAGTCGAAGACGTACCTCGTCAACCCGGATGGCACCGGCAGCTTTGCCCCGACCTCCGAGCCGCGCGCGCTGGAAGCCTCGGAACTCTCCGGCATCGTCGAAGATTACCGCAAGGCAGCTCGCGCAGCGATCGAGGCCGGTTTCGATGGCGTCGAGATCCACGCTGCAAACGGCTACCTTATCGACCAGTTCCTCCGCGACGGCATTAACGATCGCACCGACCAGTACGGCGGCTCGATCGAGAACCGCGCTCGCTTCCTGTTCGAGGTTGTCGATGTGATCACCAAGGAAATCGGCGCTCGCCGCACCGGCATCCGCATCTCGCCGGTAACACCGGCCAACGACGCCGCGGACTCCAATCCGCAGCCGGTCTTCACCTACGTGGTCGAGAAACTGGCCGCGTATGATCTCGCCTACGTACATGTCATCGAAGGCGCAACTGGCGGCGACCGTGCCTTCCAGCAGGGCGACAAGCCCTTTGACTACCAGGCGCTGCGCGCAGCCTACGAAAAGGCCGGTGGCAAGGCGAGCTGGATGGTCAACAACGGCTACGACCGCGAACTGGCGATCGATGCGGTTGAGAGCGGACGTGCCGATCTTGTCGCCTTCGGCAAGCCGTTTATCGCCAACCCGGATCTGGTTCAGCGTCTGAAGAACAACCTTCCCCTCGCCGGCCTCGATCAGGCAACCCTCTACGGCGGCGGCTCGAAGGGGTATGTCGATTATCCAGCATTGGAAACGGCTGCCTGATAGCAGCTATCCGAACGACGAAATCCCGCCCAACGGCGGGATTTCTTTTTCAGGCACGCCGGGTAGCATACGGCCATGTTCGAATCTTCTCTCGCGCGTTGGCAGCTGATCGCGGACGGCGACCCCATGGTTACCCATTGCAGCCATTTGCTGCCCGTGCGCTGGCACGGCGAGCCGGCAATGCTGAAGATTGCCCATGACGATGCCGAGCGAGCAGGCGGGGCTCTGATGCAGTGGTGGGATGGTATAGGCGCCGCCAAGGTCTACGCCCATAGCGAGGAAGCAATATTGCTTGAGCGCGCGACCGGCAGCCGCTCCCTGCTGACGATGGCGATGAATGGCGAGGACGATGAGGCAAGCAGGTTTATCTGCCAGACGGCAGTCAAGCTGCACGCGCCCCGCGCCAAACCACACCCGGCACTCATTCCGCTGCACCATTGGTTCCGAGAGCTTGAGCCGGCCGCGCGGACACACGGCGGCGTCCTCTCGCATTCGAGCAGAATAGCCACGGCACTTCTTGCCGAGCCTCGTGATCCCGTCGCTCTCCACGGCGACATCCACCACAGCAATATTCTTGACTTCGAGGAGCATGGCTGGCTGGCGATCGACCCCAAGGGCCTGATCGGTGAGCGCGGCTTCGACTTCGCCAACATCTTTGCCAATCACGACCTGCCGAGCACCAACCAGCCCGCTCGAATGGAACGGCAACTCGCGATCGTCACCACAGAGGCCGACCTCGACCCCATGCGCACGCTGCGCTGGATCATCGCCTATGCGGGCCTATCGGCGGCCTGGTTCCTCGGCGATGGCTCCACCGAAGCGGCCGAAAGCCCGCTGACCGTCGCCCGCATTGCTATCGCCATATTGGAGCGAGGCTAGGACGGCTGTCGCGTGAGCCGGGGCTGAACGCCGGCCACCGGCATCTCCGGCAGACAGCCCAATGCCGCTAGCGACGCTCTCACCGCCTCGTCGACCGGCGTATGCGGTTCCTCGCCGAGTTCCGCCACGAGCCGGTCATTCGCCATCCGCAGCGGTTCGCGCCAGAGATAGCGCATCTCCTTCAGCTCGCGCATGAATGTCACGAAGGGGGCGGCGAGCGGCACGATCCACCAGGGAAACGCCCGGACTTTCGCCTTTCCTCCGACAGCCCGGTTGATTGCGGCGGCCATCATGCTGCCATCCGCATCCCAGAAGCCGTTCATGTGATAGACCGCAAATGCCGGCAGCGTGGCTGCCCGCTCGACAAGGCGGACCATTGTTTCCGCCACATCGGGAAGATAGGCCCACTGGTGGCCGACGCCGCGCCTTGCAGGGTTCTTGATCGCGGTAACCGGTTTTGCCGGCGTGACCATGCCCTGCGAGAACCAGCTGTTTGCAGCATTGGCACCGAAAAAGTCGCCGGCACGCACGATAATCACGCCGACGCCATTCTGCGACGCCACCTTCAGGCGCCGTTCCATTTCGACGCGGATCGCACCCTTCTTCGTCACCGGATGCTGAGGACTGTCTTCGCGTAACATCGGAAACGAGTCGGGTCCGAAATTGTAGATCGTGCCCGGCAGAAGGATGAGTGCGCCGTATTCCCGTGCAGCGGCAATCGTGTTGTCGAGCATCGGAAGCACCAGCTTTTCCCAGTCCCGATAGCCGGGAGGATTGACCGCATGCACAATCAGATCGACGCCCCTCGCCGCTTCCATGACATCGCCGGACTTCATCGCATCGCCGCGAAGCCATTCGAAGCCGGTCTTATTGGCCCCGGCCTTGGTCGGGATGCGATGCATTGCCCGGATCTGCCAACCAGCGCTCATGAGCTTGCGTGCAACCTCGCCGCCAATCCCGCCAGTCGCGCCGAGAACAAGAGCAATCTTCTGTCTTTCGTCGGTCATTCAAACCTCCATCACATTCGATGGACCGACTATGCGTCGACATCAACATAAACAAAATTGACGAAAATCGTGCAGCCGCTATACATATTTTTATGGATGTGGAGCCGAACTGGGATTTTTACCGCACCTTGCTGGCAGTGCTCCAGCACGGTTCGCTTTCTGCCGCAGCCCGCGAACTCGGGCTGACGCAGCCGACCATTGGTCGTCACATCGATGCGCTCGAAGACAGCATCGGCGCCCAGCTCTTTGTCCGCTCCTCAAACGGATTGCTGCCGACCGAAGCAGCCCTGGAGCTGCGCCCTTATGCCGAGGCCCTGGCGGCAACATCGGCGGCGCTGCTGCGCACGGCATCCGGCAGTCGCGGTCGCGTTGGCGGTACGGTTCGCATCAGCGCGAGCGAAGTGATCGGTGTGGAAGTGTTGCCGCGGATCCTCGTCCCCCTCATGGACGCCTATCCGGATCTAGACATCGAACTCTCCGCGTCGGACGCCATTGAGGATCTACTGAACCGCGAGGCCGATATTGCGATCCGTATGACCGCCCCTGCCCAGGATGCGCTCGTCGCGCAGCGCATCGGCAATATCCCGCTCGCATTTCACGCGCACCGTCGTTACCTCGACAAATATGGAAGGCCGCAGTCTCTCGACGATCTTGCCGGCCACCGCCTCATCGGCTTCGATCGCCAGACCGCCTATATCCGCAGCCTCGTCAAGCAATTCCGGATCCCCCAAGACATCGACTTTTCCTTCAAGGCCGATAGCCCGCTCGCGCAGCTTTCGGCCATCCGTGCCGGCCTTGGGATCGGCATCTGCCAGAATGGGCTTGCGGCACAAGACCCCGACCTAGAGCACATCCTGGCTGACGTCTTCGAGATACCGCTCGGAACATGGGTGGTCATGCACGAGAGCATCAGGACGACGCCACGCTATCGCGTCACATTCGATGCGCTGGTGGAAGGCTTGACGGATTATGTAAGGAAAACAGGGCGCACAAATCCCGCCTGACCAACTGTTCAGACAGGAATTGCCATGTGGTCAAGCACCCGGAGAAGCTTCAGCCGAACGGGTCTTCCAGTTTCCGTCGACCACTTCGGTCTCCGGTCTGTCACCGCCTTCGGCATATTCTTCATGCCATTTTCCCTTGTCGTCTTGCCAGCTGATCTCGGCGGAATCGCCGCCGACCTGCTGTTCGGCCGCTACGATGCGAGCAGCTTCAAGCGCTTCGGAATGTGTCGGGAATGCCTCGGAATACACATCTCCCAGCCGGTAGGCCCAGCCCCCGTCATGCGGGACGACTTCATAGACCACCTTGACCATGCATTTCACTCCTCTTCTTTTCTGCTCACCCGAACACCGACCGGACTGAATCCAGTTCCGCCGCGGGCCGTGGCAAGAAAACGAGGGGCGCCGCGATATGCTTCCGGCTGACCGATGCGTTAGTATTCCATTAAATCGCCCAGACTGCAAACCACGCGGATCGGGCCGCTCACTTGATATGTAAAATCATCGCCTTAGACTTGAGAGGTGAATCAAAATCGGAGCCGTCCCTTGGCGATTGCGTCGCGCTTGAAAGACGAAAGATATCTCCTCGTGGCGCTCGTCGTCGGGGTGATCGCCTTCACCACGGAACATGCCGTCCTCGAGATGGGGCAAGGCGTGGTGCTGGGCGCGGCAGCGGCCCTCGTCGGCACGATCGTGCTGGCATCGATGCGCGTCGCCCATCACGCGGAAATCCTCGCGGTCAAGGTCGGCGATCCCTACGGCACGATGATCCTGACGCTCTCCGCCGTGGCGGTCGAGGTTATCATCCTCGCCATCATGATGAGCGGTGAAGGCTCTCCCACCCTCGTCCGCGACACGATTTATTCGGCCCTGATGCTCGACATCAACGGCATCCTGGGGCTGGCCGCCCTCCTCGGCGGCCTCAAGCACGGCGAGCAGCCCTATAACGACAACTCCGGCAAGACCTACGGCGTCATGATCCTGACGGCGATGGGGATATCGATGATCGTTCCGGAGTTCGTGCCTGATGACAAATGGCACTATTATTCGGCCTTCACGATCGTCGCCATGATTGCGCTCTACGCCTTGTTTCTGCGGATGCAGGTTGGCCAGCACAGCTATTTCTTCAGCTACAGCTATCCGCGCGCCGAACGAAAGAAAGACGCCCCCGATGACCACCATGAAGAGGAATCGGCAACGGCCTCCATCGTGACCATTCTCGTCGGCGTCGTCATCATCGGCGCGCTGGCGGAATTCATGTCCACCTTCATGACATCGGGCCTGAGAGGCACCGGCGCGCCGATCGCCCTCACCGCCATCGTTGTCGCCGCGATCTCGGCGGCGCCCGAAATCCTGACGGCATTGCGCGCTGCGCTACGCAACCGAATGCAGGCGACCGTCAACATAGCCATGGGCGCGTCCCTCTCCACCGTGATCCTGACGGTACCGGTCATGGAGGGCATCGCGCTTTACACCGGCCAGCCTTTCGTGATGGCCATGACCCCGGTGCAAACCGTAATGGTCGCCATCACCCTCATCGCCGCGGCCATCAACCTGAACGACGGGGAAACGAACGCGATCGAAGGCATGACCCACTTCATCCTCTTCGCAACCTTCCTCATGCTCTCGGTATTGGGGCTTTGAAGCAGTACTCGGCTGAGACAAACAAACTCGTCTCGCCTTGGCGCATATCACTCCATCCACTCACCACATGGGGTGCATCAACTCGCAAGTTTCCTTGATACTTATTTAAGCTATCGCCGATAAAAGATGAAAACTTGAACCGAGGTGGAGAGCGAAACGATGCGGGTCAATTCTATTACGTCGGCCCCGTCCCTGCCACTTGTGGTCGACATCGTAGAAAAGTCCCTCCTGCTCATCGCCTGCGTGGCCGTCTGGTGGCGTGTTGTGCCGCACATGGCCGGCGCCTCGGCAATCATCGATACGCTGGTGCTGACATCGGAGGCCGTTGCGGTCCTTTTCATTCTTCTGCGGCGTCCAACCAAGACCCTATCCCGCAATCCCCGGGACTGGGCCTTTACGGCGATCGGCACATTTTGTCCGCTTCTCGTCGCCCCGAGTGCTGCCGAACCGATTGCACCGATCGCGGTAGCGCTCTTCTTCACAATCGCCGGCTTTTTTTTGCAGATCTCGGCAAAGCTGGCGCTGCGGCGCAGCTTCGGCCTTGCCCCCGCCAATCGCGGCGTCAAGATCGGCGGACCCTACCAGTTGCTGCGGCACCCAATGTATGCAGGCTACCTGCTGACGCACATCGCCTTCCTGACGGTCCACCCCAGCATCTGGAACCTGCTCGTCTATTCTACCTGTCTCGTCGCCCAGTGCTTCCGGATCCTGGCCGAAGAACGGATCCTTGGCGAGGACGCCGCCTACCGCGACTTCGCCAAGTCGACGCGATATCGCCTGATCCCGTTCGTCTTTTAGACCCGGCAAACAATACCCAAAACAAAAAGCCCGCCTGGAGGAAACCAGGCGGGCTTTTGCTATTGGGTGTTCTCAAACGGCTTACTTGCAGGCGCCGCAGAAACGCTGGATGCGCTTGCAGGCTTCCTCGAGAAGTGCCTCGGAGGTCGCGTAGGAGATACGGAAGTTCGGGCCAAGGCCGAAGGCCGAGCCGTGAACGACGGCGACGCCTTCGGTCTCCAGCAGTTCCGAAACGAAGTCTTCATCGGTCTCGATGACCTTGCCCGACGGGGCCGTCTTGCCGATCAGGCCGGCGCAGGACGGATAGACGTAGAACGCACCTTCAGGCGACGGGCACGTGATGCCCTTGGCCTGATTCAACATCGAAACGACGAGATCGCGGCGACCTTCGAAGATCTTCTTGTTTTCAGGAATGAAGTCCTGCGTGCCGTTCAGCGCCTCGACGGCGGCCCACTGGGCGATCGAGGTCGCACCGGAGGTCTGCTGGCCCTGGATCATGTCCATGGCCTTGATGAGCTGGATCGGGCCGGCAGCGTAGCCGATACGCCATCCGGTCATCGCGTAGGCCTTGGAGACGCCGTTCATCGTCAGCGTGCGGTCGTAGAGCTTCGGCTCGACTTCGACAGGCGTGACGAACTTGAAGTCGCCATAGGTCAGGTGCTCGTACATATCATCGGTGAGCACCCAGACATGCGGGTGCTTGAGCAGGACATCGGTCAGCGCCTTCAGCTCGTCATGCGTATAGGCAGCACCCGACGGGTTGGACGGCGAGTTGAAGATGAACCACTTCGTCTTCGGCGTGATTGCCTTGTCGAGATCGGCAGCCTGAAGCTTGAAATTGTTCTCCTGGGTCGCGGAGACGACAACTGGCGTGCCGCCGCACAGCGATACCATTTCCGGGTAGGAAACCCAGTACGGCGCCGGAATGACAACTTCATCGCCCGGATTCAGCGTCGCCATGAAGGCGTTGAAAAGAATCTGCTTTCCGCCGGTGCCGACAATCGTCTGCTCCCAGGAATATTCCAGACCGTTTTCGCGCTTGAACTTCGCAGCAATCGCCTTGCGCAGTTCCGGGATACCGGAGACCGGCGTGTACTTCGTCTCGCCGCGATTGATCGCGTCGATGGCAGCCTTCTTGATATTGTCAGGCGTATCGAAGTCGGGTTCACCGGCACCAAGGCCGATCACATCGCGCCCCTTGGCTTTCAGCTCGCGCGCTTTCTGGGAAACGGCGATGGTGGCTGAAGGCTTCACACGGGAAAGAGCATCGGCAAGAAAGGCCATGATATCGGTCCTATACGGTTGATTTGGGCAGAAACCCGGGACCGGAATTCTGCGCTAAGCTCTATGTCCAATGTGAGCAGGCATTTCAAGCTCAAAGGCGTGATGGGGCCAATGATTCTTCGTGATCGATCGGTCGCGGTGCGCGTTGATTCGCGGCTCGATGCCTCCGTCGGTCTGAATCATTTTGCGAAGCACTTGAATCGATATCTCAAGTGAGCCCGATTTAGGCCCTGAAATCAAAAACTTCGCCAATATCGACCTTTGCCACGAATTGGCCGCAACAAATGCCGCGGCATGCCGCAATTCGGTCGCGAGCGCGCCGAGATCCGAGAAGCATTTTGATGCATCCGCTATTGGTTCGTGAGGGACATGCCATGTTTGTGGAAGACGAAGTTGTCATAGGGCGCCTGCGCGCCCGCCGCGTTTCAATGTCATTGCTGATTGCACTCGTGGCGTTTGCCGCCTCGATCCTGATGACGTTCGGGCTGGTGACCGTCGCCTACGCCGACGACGGACAGCCAAAGAGCGGACAGCTCGCCGGCCTCGTCCGCCCGAACGACGTCAACAGCGGCTCCCTGCTCTTCCCGGCAAAAGAACCCGGCTTCTTCGTCGAGGCGCCGCGTCTAAAGACCGACGTCCAGATGGACGTGTCCGGCCCGGTCGCGCGCATCAAGGTCACGCAACGTTTCCAGAACCCCAGCAAGGGCTGGGTGGAAGGCACCTACGTCTTCCCTCTCCCCGAAAACTCAGCCGTGGACGTTCTCAAGATGCAGATCGGCGAACGGTTCATCGAGGGGCAGATCAAGCCGAGGCAGGAAGCCCGCGAAATTTACGAGCAGGCAAAGGCGGAAGGCAAGAAGGCCGCGCTTCTCGAGCAACAGCGCCCCAACATCTTCACCAATCAGGTCGCCAATATCGGCCCCGGCGAAACCATCGTCGTGCAGATCGAATACCAGCAAGCCGTCCACCAGAGCGGCGGCGAATTCTCGTTGCGCTTCCCGATGGTCGTGGCCCCTCGCTACAATCCGGCCCCGATCGTGCAGACGGTGGAGTTCAACAATGGCGCGGGCTTCGCGGTGCCGACTGATCCCGTCGAAAACCGCGAAAAGATCGAAGCACCAGTGCTCGACCCGCGCGAAAACGCCAAGATCAACCCTGTTGCTCTCACCGTGAACTTGAAAGCAGGCTTTCCGCTCGGCGACGTCAAATCCTCGTTCCATGACGTCGATATCAAGCAGGACGGCGACCAAAACCGTACGATTTCGCTGAAGGGTGACAGCGTTCCAGCCGACAAGGACTTCGAACTGACCTGGAAGGCCGCGGCCGGAAAGACGCCAAGCGCCGGTCTCTTCCGCGAAGTCCTGAACGGCAAGACCTACCTGCTCGCTTTCGTCACCCCGCCCGCAACGCCGGACACCGCCGCCCCGCCCGCCAAGCGTGAAGTCGTTTTCGTCATCGACAACTCGGGCTCGATGTCCGGCCCGTCGATCGAACAGGCAAAGGCAAGCCTCGCACTCGCGATCGCCAAACTGAACCCCGACGATCGGTTCAATGTCATCCGCTTCGACGACACGATGACGGACTATTTCAACGGCCTCGTAGCAGCCTCCCCCGACAATCGCGAAAAGGCGATCGCCTTTGTCAGGGGCCTGACCGCGGACGGCGGCACCGAAATGCTTCCGGCGCTGCAGGATGCCCTGCGCAACCAGGGCCCGGTCGCGGCCGGCGCGCTTCGTCAGGTCGTATTCCTGACAGACGGCGCGATCGGCAACGAGCAGCAACTCTTCATGGAAATTGCGCAGAGCCGTGGCGACGCCCGGGTCTTCACAGTCGGCATCGGTTCAGCGCCGAACTCCTATTTCATGACGAAGGCCGCCGAGATGGGGCGCGGCACGTTTACCCAGATCGGCTCATCCGATCAGGTCGCGAGCCGGATGGGCGAGCTCTTCACCAAGCTCCAGAACCCCGCGATGACAGACATCGCCGCGACATTCGATGGCGTGAAGGCCGAAGACATCACCCCAAACCCGATGCCTGATCTCTACGCTGGCGAACCTGTGGTGCTCACCGCCGAACTGCCGGAGGAGAAGCCTGCCGGCAAGCTCCAGATCATCGGAAAGACGGGCGCGCAGCCGTGGCGCGTCGACATGGACATCGCCAATGCCGCCGACGGCCAGGGGATTTCGAAGCTCTGGGCGCGCCGCAAGATCGACGATCTCGAAGCCCGCTCCTACGAGCGGCAAGACCCCACATCGCTCGACAAGGACGTCGAAAGCGTCGCGCTTGCACACCACCTCGTGTCTCGCATGACCAGCCTCGTTGCCGTCGACGTCACGCCCTCGCGCCCTGCCGGTGAGCCGGTCAACACGGCAAAGGTACCGCTCAACCTGCCCGAAGGCTGGGATTTCGAGAAGGTGTACGGTGAGCCGGCACCCGCGCCGATCTTGCCAAGCAGCACGCCGGATCACGCCATGGCGGCACCGCAACAGGAGTTTGCGCAACTGGCCGAGGCGCGGATGGCTGCGGCACCGACGGCGAAAGCGGCCGGGTTGATTGCCCAGCGCTCCGCCTCCGTCAAGCTGCCGCAAACGGCGACCCGCGCCGACGAGCAGATCATGCGCGGGTTGACCATGCTGCTGCTGGCCTTGACGGCTGCAAGCGGGTTGGCCGTCTGGCGTCGCAGGGTGCGCGGCATTTTCGCAGGAGCCAAGCCGCATGACCGGTAGACTGGGCAAGAGCTTGAATGAGGAAGTCAGCGAGTTCGGCGCGCTTCCGACCATCCTTGAACTGGCAATGGCCACCGCGGCGGCGACCGCTTACGACGTACCCGACCCCAGAGACAGGCGACTGCGCCTGCCTCGCCTCTCGGCAATCGAAAAGGCGATCGCTGCCTGCATCGCGCTCCTTGCGCTGTACGGCGCGATCCTGATCGGCGATGGTCTCTATATCAAGGCAAAGGCGGAGCTATCACAGCTTCTCCTGAAACGCGCCTTTGCCGCCGAACTCCGTGGCGAGGATACCAAGCCGTGGCCATGGGCCGACTTCACCACGGAAGCCGAAGTCAGCGCACCGCGCCTTGGAAAGCATGCGATCGTGCTGTCGGGAGCATCAGGGGAAGCCCTCGCCTTTGGCCCGGCATGGCTCACCAACACGCCGCAGCCGGGTGATGAAGGAACCTCGGTGATCGCCGCGCATCGTGACACCCATTTTCGCTGGCTGAAGGATGTTCAGCCCGGCGATGAGATCGAGGTGACGCGCCGCGACGGAAAGATCCTGTCCTTCAAAGCGGGACAAGGCCGCGTCGTGCCCTGGGACGAGAGCGGCATCGACCCGTCGGCGCCGGGCCGCCGCCTTGTGCTGGCGACGTGCTGGCCGTTCGGTGCAACGGAGCGCGGGCCACTGCGCTATATCGTCGAAGCCGAACTTGTTGACGCACAGGCGACCGGAAGCGTTTCGCCGGCCAACACAAATCCGTCATCGAGACCGCGGTGAGGGTTGAACGACCGCCCTCGCCGCTCCACGTTCCTTCAGACATGCGGCAGGGTGGATCATGAAAAGACTTCGAGACCTTCGTTTTGGAATAGCGTTGATAGTAGCAGGCAGCCTCGCCTCCCCGATCTTCGCGGCCGACATCGTCAATACGAAGAAGGTCGAAGTCCAGGTCGAGACCATAGTCGATGGGTTGGAGCATCCCTGGGCGGTTGCAGTGCTGCCCGACGGCGCCTATCTCGTGACCGAACGCCCGGGCCGGATGCGCGTTATCCGCGACGGCAAGCTCTCCGCCCCGATCGCCGGTGTCCCGAAGGTCAGCAGCCGAGGCCAGGGCGGCCTTTTTGACGTTGAACTTGCGCCGGACTTTGCGGCAACGCGGACGATCTATTTCACGGCGGCCACGACGAATGCCGATGGCTCCGGAACCCAGGCCTTCAGCGCGTCCCTCTCCCCGGATGAAAAGACGCTTGAGAACGTCAAGGCCATCTTCACCATGAAGCGCTTCACGAGCGGCAACATCCAATACGGCTCCAGGATCGCTATCGCCAAGGACGGTTCGCTGTTCATCAGCATCGGAGATCGCGGCGACCGGGATCGGGCACAGGACTGGCACGACGACGCCGGCTCGATCGTTCACATCAATGCCGATGGCAGCATACCGAATGACAACCCGTTCAAGGACGGCGCAAAGGCGCTTCCAGAGATTTGGTCGAAAGGCCATCGCAATCCGCAAGGCATCACCTTCGATACAGCCGATGACAAGCTCTACACGGTCGAACACGGCGCCCGCGGTGGCGACGAGATCAATGGCATAGAGCCGGGCAAGAACTACGGCTGGCCGATCATCACCTATGGCCGCGACTATTCCGGCGCAGAGATCGGCGAAGGCACCGCCAAGGAAGGGCTCGAGCAACCCCTCTATTACTGGGATCCATCGATCGCGCCCGGCGCGCTGGCGATCTATCACGGCAAGATGTTTCCCGAATGGAACGGCGATTTCCTCGTTGCGGCGCTGAAATTCCAGCTGCTGTCGCGGATGCAGCGCGACGATACCGGAGCATTCGTCGCCGAGGAGCGGATGTTTGACGGCTCCTACGGCCGCATGCGCGATATCGTCATCGCTCCCGACGGAGCGTTGCTGATCGTGACGGACGAAGACAACGGTGCGCTGCTGCGCGTGTCACGTGGGCCGGGCGGCAACGGTTAAGCCGGAGTATCCCGATGCGGCAATGCTGCGACGCACCTACCCTTGCTCAAATCGAAGGCAACTGGTAACCGTCCCCGCATTCGGCTTCTTCCCCAAATCGAGGATGAAATGACGCGCATTCAGGCGAACCTTCTTCTATTGCTTGCAGCTGCCATCTGGGGCGGCGGTTTCGTCGCGCAGTCGACGGCCATGAAAGCAATCGGTCCGTTCTGGTTCATCGGTCTGCGCTTCCTGATCGCGGCCGTTGCGGTCCTTCCCTTCATGTTGCGGGAATCGCGAAAGGCCACGACGAAGACGTCGCCGCGCCATCTGACGCTCTATCTGCTGACGGGTCTTGCGCTCTTTGGCGGCGCAGCCACGCAGCAGCTCGGCTTGAAGACGACGACGGTGACCAATTCGAGCTTCATCACCGGGCTCTACGTGGTCTTCGTACCTTTGATCGCCGTGGTCTTCCTGCGACGCTCGCCGCATTGGATCATTTGGCCGGGCGCGATCATGGCCGTATCCGGCATCTACCTCCTGTCGGGCGGCCAATTGTCGGCCTTGTCGACGGGTGACTTGCTGACGGTCGTCTGCGCCGTCTTCTGGGCGGGTCAGATTACGCTGGCCGGGACCACCGTCTCGGAAACCGGGCGGCCGCTGACCCTCTCGACGGCGCAGTTTGCGATTACCGGGGCCTGTGCCCTGGTGGTCGCTATCGTGACCGAACCGATCAGCTGGGAAGCCATCCGTGGCGCAGCACCCGAGATCCTCTACGTCGGTCTCTTCTCGTCGGGTGTCGCCTTCTCCCTGCAGATCATTGGGCAGCGCTACACCACGCCCTCCCAGGCTGCCATCTTCCTGTCATCCGAGGCGCTCTTCGGCGCGTCGCTTGGCGCGCTCCTCCTCAACGAGACGATGCCGGCACTTGGTTATATCGGCTGCGCGCTGATGTTCCTGGCGATGCTTCTAGTTGAAATTGTCCCTGAGCTAGCCCGCAGAAGGGCATTGCAGGGGCTAAAATCCAGTCCAAATCTGGGTTGATCGGCGAATTTTAGAAAAAAGTGAAGAAAAAGCGCAGTCGCGCTAGCGTTGCATTTTTGGCAAAATCTGCTCCCAGATTATATTGCTGACAATATAAAACGTTAATCAACAGCTTTTGATGAGCGATTTTTTGCGTCAGAGAGGTCAAATGGCAGTTAGATTGCCTTTGCGAGCATCAACGGGTTAAAAAACTTTTGCTTGCCAAATACCAATAATCGCAGCACTCTCACCGCGTTCGGGCATTTTGCGAGCATGGGAAGTCCTTAAGAATGTGCGCGCCGGAGACGCTAATATTCCGGTCAGTCGGTTCCGATAAAGCGGGCGACAGCCCCGCGGTGAACTCGGCTGAGTTAGAGGGGACCTTTTTCTCACAATTCAATAATTGCCTGCTAACGTCTCCGTGAGGAGGCAATATCAGTGATGCTGCCCGTGTGGATGGCGGGCAGAGATAAAAGGACCTGACGCATGGCCGAGACTGGCACTGTAAAATTCTTCAATACCGACAAGGGTTTCGGCTTCATCAAGCCGGACAAGGGCGGCGCTGACATCTTTGTTCACATTTCTGCGGTTCAGGCTTCTGGCCTGGCCGGGTTGACGGAGAATCAGAAGGTAAGCTTCGACACGGAGCCGGATCGCCGCGGCAAGGGCCCCAAGGCAGTCAACCTGCAGATCTCAGGTTGATATCCTAGCCAACGCTGTGATTTCGAGTTGAAGCCCGGCAGGAATGCCGGGTTTTATCGTTCAGCCTGTATTCACCAGCCGGCCCTTACCTTGCCATCATCAAGGTGCAAGCCGGAATCAGTTGAAACAGGACAGGACACGATGAACAGCATCGCCAAAACTCTCTTTCTGACGGCAACAGCTGCTGCCATCACATTCTCGTCGATCGCGACCGCATCGGCAGATGACTGGCATCATCGCCACTATAATCACGGCAACGATGCGCTCGTCGGGGGCGCAGTTGGCCTTGCTACGGGATTGATCGTCGGCTCGGCTATTGCTGCTCCACGTTACGACGAACCGCGCTACATCGATCCGCCATATGCATACGACGATGCGCCGGTCTACGCCGCACCTCCGCCGCGCTACTACCGTCCGGTCCCTGTCCGCGCAGAACTTGAGCCGTGGACGCCGCAGTGGGAACGCTATTGCTCTTATCGCTACCGCTCGTTCGATCCGCGCAGCGGCACCTTTATCGGCAATGACGGCATGAGCCACTTCTGCGTCGCCAGCTGACGCCAGCGCCCGGAAGACAGATGACGAAGCGCCGCTTTTCAGCGGCGCTTTTGTTTTGAGGTCAGATACCGCGCAGGAACGGGTTGTTGCGCCGCTCGTCGCCAATCCGGCTACCCGGGCCGTGCCCGCAGATGAAACCGACTTCGTCTCCCAGCGGAAGCACCTTGTCGCGAATCGATTCGAGCAGCTGCTCGTGATTGCCTCCCGGCAGATCGGTGCGGCCGATCGAGCCGTTGAACAGTATGTCGCCCAGATGCGCGAAATTCTGCGCACGGTTGAAGTAGATGACATGGCCCGGTGCATGACCGGGCGTGTGGTAGACCTCGAACGTATGCTCTCCGAGCGAAACGGTGTCCCCATCCTTCAACCAGCGGTCCGGTACGACGTTCTGCATGCCCGTGAGGCCGTACTTTTGCGCCTGCGTCTCTATCCGCTGCAGCAGTGGAAGGTCATCCTCGTGTGGCCCGACGATATCGACGCCGAGCGCTTCCTTGAGCTCCTTGGCCCCGCCAGCATGATCGAGATGACCATGGGTCAACCAGATCTCCTTGACGACGAATCCGTTCTCTTTCACCGCCTGCAGGATATTTGGCACGTCGCCGCCCGGATCAACGACAACGGCCTCCTTGGTCTCGGGATCGAACAGGATCGTGCAGTTCTGCTGAAATGCCGTCACCGGAATAATGCCAGCCTGGAGCATGCTCATGAGTGCCTCGCTTCATGTCTATGATGACGCGGTATAGTCGGAAACGGGCGCGCACGCAGCCGGCATTTTTTCGAACACAGCGTAAAGCGACACGGCCCCGTGCAGCGGCAGGCATCGTGGACGGGCGGAACCTCCCCTTCCCTTGGGCGTTACCAACCTATCGGAAACAAGGAGTACCAAGATGACCTTGAAGCGAAATCTTTTCCTGGCGGGCGTGATCCTGGCGGCAAGCGCCGGGCTTGGCCGGGCGGAAGAAATGGCGGCGACGGCCATCAATGATATGACGATCCGTTCTGGTCCCGGCACGCAATACCCGGCCGTAGGCGTTGCGACGCGCGGCTCCCAGACGATCCTTGATGGCTGCGTCGCGGGTAGCAAATGGTGTCGCGTGGACGTGAACGGCATGCGCGGTTGGGTCTACGCCCAGTATCTTGAAGTCGATCAGGGCGGGAGTCCCGTTGTCGTGGAAGAACACCAGCAAGACCTCGGCGTGCCTGTCGTGACCTATGAAGCAACGGCCAGCGTTGCCCAGACCGATGTGGCGCAGGCTGAACCGGCACCCGGCGACGAGTTGCTCGGCCCGGTCGGCTCAGTTGATGCGGTAGAGCCGCCAGCAAACGTCACGACCTACATCGAAACCAATCCGGGTCAGACGATCGATCTTGGTGGTGACGTCGTAGTCGGAGCGCAGGTGCCGGCAAGCGTTACGTTCCAGGAAGTCCCTGACTACCAGTACCGTTATGCACGCATCAACAACAGACCGGTACTGGTCGATCCGGGCACGCGACGGATTGTGTATGTCTACCATTAAGGTCTGAGAACCTGCCCTATCGAGGCGGCCACCCGGCCGCCTTTTCTGTGAGCGGTGCCACACAAAATTCTCACGTATGGGTTGCCATCCATTTCACTTTGCACTTGCATATGCTAAAATACTGATATTCAGACGATATCCCTGTTCCCATCGGACGCCGGATCGCCTGTAGGGCTGGCGATCATAGAGATCGCGCAGCCGGCGATGCGTTTGAGGAAACGCAAGGAGGGAATCATGGAAGCTCTGATACCACTCATTACCCAGGTGATTGCCGGCGCGGTCGGCGGCAATGTCGCAAGCGCCGCGCTGAAGCAGGTCGCGATCAACGCCGTTGCCAGAACGATTGCTGGCGCCGTCGGCGGGATCGGCGGCGGCATACTGCTCAGCATGTTCGGTGGCGAAGCCCAGATGACCGGACTGATCGCCGACGGCATCGGTGGCTTGATCGGCGGCGGCATCCTGTCGACGATCGTCGGCGCCGTCGCCGCCAAGGCAAGATAGCAGACACTCAGGCAAACGGCCGGCCATCCGAAGATGCACCGGCCGTAAGCTCTCTGTTTCATCACCGGCAGCAGCCGCGAAGGATCCGAACGAGATTCGGGTCGCCGAGGAAGATATTGGCCCCGCACCAGCTTCTGATTCGCTCGGCTGCCTCGAAACGCCCTCGCAGCTCGCTAGCGGTAGGTCGCTCGATCGCCTCTTCGCCGCGGTCGGGATAGCGCTGGCCATTGCCGCCGCCTACTGCCGCCGGCGCCAAAAGGAACTCGAAACAGCGATGCACGCCCGGCGCCATGCACGGGACTGTTGATTGTTATCCCGGTTCCGTCTTATCCACGGACACAGGGGAAATCGCACGTTGCGTCAGCGGCGTCGCGAATGCGGTTGAGTTTCGGTGGAATCCCGATCTCTTTCGCTTAGCGAAGCCAGGAGGAGTGAACAATCTCGCAAATTGCGCCAATATTGCTGGCATGATTTGGATCGTTCAGGACAACGTCGGAAACGAAAGGAAATGCCAAATTGGCACGACAGAGCAGCCCGAAAGTCGCGAAGCCTGAGCCATTGAAGATGCCGATGGAAAACACCGATACCATCGATTTCGACATCATCGAGCTGCTGTTCTTCTCCTATCGCGACTTCGTTTCCGACCCGGATGCGATCCTGGCGGAAAGCGGCTTCGGGCGCGCGCATCACCGCGTTGTACATTTCGTTAACCGCAATCCCGGCATGACCGTTGCCGATCTGCTGGATACGTTGAAGATTACCAAGCAGAGTCTCGCAAGGGTACTCAAACAACTCATCGATTCGGGGTATATTCGCCAGATCGCGGGTCCGGAGGACAGGCGGCAGCGGAAGCTTTATCCGACAGAGACAGGGCGCGAGCTTGCCTTTGCACTGGCAGAGCCGCAATCGCGCCGCATTGAAAGAGCATTCGACGGAGCTTCTCCGGAGATACGGGAAGGTGTGAAAGCCTTTCTGAGCGGCATGCGGAACAGAAAGAACTCGAAAGCGGACTGAATGGCGGTCAAGACAGTTATATCAGATGATGCGGCGCATTTGCTGGTTGTGGACGACGACACGCGCATTCGTGCGCTGCTCAACCGCTATCTAACCGAAAACGGCTTCAGGGTGACGGTGGCTGCGGACGGTGCCGAAGCGCGCCGCAAACTCGCAGGCCTCGACTTCGATCTGATCGTCATGGACGTGATGATGCCTGGCGAGTCCGGCATCGACGTCACCAAGGGCTTACGCTCGATCAAGAACGTGCCAATCATCATGCTGACGGCGCTGGCGGAATCCGGCAACCGCATCGCAGGCCTCGAAGCCGGCGCCGACGATTACCTGTCCAAGCCCTTCGATCCGCGCGAACTCGTTCTGCGCATCAACAACATCCTGCGGCGCAACGTCTCGAACGATGCACCCAAGATCGAACAGGTGATGTTCGGGCCGTACACGTTCTCGCTCACGCGCAAGGAGCTCAAGAAGGCTTCCGAGATCGTGCGCCTGACGGATCGCGAGCAGGAGATCATGCTGCTGTTTGCCAAGCGCGCCGGCGACACCATTCCGCGCCACGAACTCATCGGCAACGATGTCGATGTCGGTGAGCGCACGATCGACGTGCAGATCAACCGCCTCCGCCGGAAAATAGAAGACGATCCCGCAAATCCGGTCTGGCTCCAGACGGTTCGTGGTATAGGATACCGGCTGAGCATCGATTGAAGCCCCAACGTCAGGACCCTGCGACTTAGATGGTGACGTTCGACTCCCTGCGCCGCGAGGACCGCTCGCCCGCCCACGGATGGCGATGGCTAAGCCGCTGGTTCCGCCATCAGCTACCGACGGGCCTCTACGTCCGCTCGCTTCTCATCATCATCATCCCGATGGTGCTGCTGCAGTCTGTCGTCGCTGCGCTCTTCATGGAACGCCATTGGCAGATGGTCACCCAGCGCCTTTCGATGGGTGTGACCCGCGATATCGCGGCGATCATCCAGATGATCGAAACCTATCCCCAGGATAGCGACTACAGCACGGCGACCCGCATCGCCCGCGAGCAACTCGGATTGCAGGTATCGGTCGAACCGGATGGCGACCTGCCCCCACCGCGCGTCAAGCCGTTCTTCTCGATCCTCGACGGGATCTTGAGCGACGAGATCAGCGATCAGATCAAACGCCCGTTCTGGATCGATACGGTCGGCGATTCCAGCTTGGTCGAGATCCGCATCAAGCTGAAGGACAAGATCTTGCGCGTGCTCGCCAAGCGCAACCAGACCTACGCGTCGAACACGCATATCTTCATCGTCTGGATGGTGGCCGCGTCGCTGGTGTTGATCGGGATCTCCATCCTCTTCCTGCGCGGCCAGATCCGCCCGATCCAGGCACTGGCCGCCGCCGCCGAGAGCTTCGGCAAGGGGCAGAAGGACGAGACGTTCTATCCGCGCGGCGCCGACGAAGTGCGCCGTGCCGGTCTCGCATTCATTCTGATGCGCGAACGCATCGAGCGGCAGATCGAGCAGCGCACCGCGATGCTGACAGGCGTCAGTCACGACTTGCGAACTATTCTGACGCGTTTCAAGCTTCAGCTCGCTCTCGCCGGCGATCACGCCGACCTGCAGGGGCTGAACGACGATATCAACGATATGCAGTCGATGCTGGAAGCCTACATGGCCTTCGCCCGTAGCGAGGTCGAAGAAGATGTTGGCCAGTTGAAGCTGAGCGAGCTGTTCGAAAAGCTCGCGCCCGATTTCGCCCTGAATGGCAAGACGATGACCTATACGATCGACGGCGACGACGAGATCCTCGTCCGGCCGAATGCCTTTACGCGACTGGTGACGAACCTCGCCTCCAACGCCCGCCGCTATGCGAAGACGCTCAACATCGAAGCAAAGCACAGCGCCAAATGGCTGACCGTCATCTTCGACGATGATGGCCCCGGGATCCCGGAAGCCAACCGCGAAGACGTCTTCAAGCCATTCTTTCGCCTCGACGAGGCGCGCAATCTGGATGCCTCTGGAACAGGACTTGGCCTTGCTATCGCCCGCGATATTGCCCGCAGTCACGGCGGCAACGTGACGCTCGGCGATAGCCCGCTGGGTGGCCTGCGCGCAACCATCCGCCTGCCGGCCTGAGGTTGCGGATGGGCATCGATACCACGGCAATGACATGGTTCAATCCGCCGGCCTTCGCTGAAGAGCGGAATGGAGCCCTCCTCGTCCGATCGGGCGAAAAGACCGATTTCTGGCAAGGGACCTACTACGGCTTCCATCGGGATGACGGGCATTTCCTGCACCAGGAAAGAAGCGGCGATTTCACCGCGGACGTCACCTTTTCCGCCAGGTATGAGGCCCTGTACGACCAGGCCGGTCTCATGGTGCGCGCTGACGCCACCCACTGGATGAAATGCGGTATCGAATACACCGATGGCGCAAGGCACTTCAGCGTCGTTGTGACCAACGGAAATTCGGATTGGTCAGCCTTTCGCCTTGATCATGATTTCGACAGGATAACGGTCAGAGCGACGAGAAACGGCGATGCGCTTTTCGTGCAATACCGAATCGACGGCATGAACGAATGGCGGATGGCTCGGCTTGCCTGGTTCAATCCGGCATTCAGCAGCGTATCGGTTGGGCCGGTCTTTTGTTCGCCGCAGCGCGCCGGCTTCGAAGCCGTGTTCCACGACTACGCGCTGACCGATCCGGTCTCGCGCGATATCCACTGATCACATCAGTTTCTTGCCGTTCGGCACCGGCTTGTCTGTCGCGGCAAGCACAATCGCCCCTGCATCGTCCTCGAAGCCAAGTGTCAGAACCTCGGAGATAAAAGGCCCGATCTGGCGTGGCGGGAAATTGACGACGCCGAGTACCTGTCTCCCGACAAGGCTTTCAATCGTATAGTGAACCGTGATCTGAGCGGACGATTTCTTGACACCGATCTCCGGTCCGAAATCGATCAGCAACTTGATCGCGGGCTTGCGCGCCTGCGGAAACGGGCTCGCCTCGATGATCGTACCGACACGAATGTCGACACGCTCGAAATCGGCATAGGTGATCTCTTCAGCCATGGTATCGCCTCAGCCAGCAAGCTCTTCAGCGCGCTTGCGTGCGGCTGCAAGCGCCTTGTCGAACAGCGGCTGCATTGCGTCGTCCGCCATCAGCACCGAAAGCGCGGCGGCAGTGGTGCCGCCCGGCGAGGTCACGTTCTGGCGCAACCGCGAAGCGTCGTCGGGGGACTGATGCAAAAGCTCACCAGCCCCCGCGACAGTTTCCCGCGCGAGACGCATGGCAAGGTCCGCCTGCAGACCAAGTTTGCGGCCTGCCTCTGCCATGCACTCCACGAGATAGAACACATAGGCCGGGCCACTGCCCGACAAAGCAGTCACAGCATCAATATCGGTTTCAGCAGGCACCCACTCGACGGGGCCCGACACGCGCAGCAACGCATGAACCTGTTCGCGCTGCGCTTCAGTCACATGCGCATTCGCAAAAGCACCGGTAACGCCGCGACCAACCATGGCCGGCGTGTTCGGCATGGCACGAACCATGGCAGCTTCGCCGAGGTGCTTTTCAAGAAAACCGAGCGTCTTGCCAGCAGCGACGGAGACAACGACCGTACCTGAAACCACGGTACTCCTCACCGAAGGCAAAACCGTGTCCATCACCTGCGGTTTGAGAGCGAGAAACAGCACATCGGCCTTGAGGTCAGCAGGAGCCGCCGTCAGATGCGTCGCACCCGCAGCGCGAATGGTCTCCATCATCGGAGCCGAAGGGCCCGGATCGATGACGACCACGGACGATCCCGGAACACCGTTCTTGAGCCAGCCGGAGAGCATCGCCCCGCCCATATTGCCGGCACCAACGAGAACAATTCGGCCGACAGAGACGACAGCAGACGACATATTACGCTTCACCCACGGTTTCGAACAAAACGACTTCCATGGCGCGGTTCGCGTCCATGCCGGACCAGATCACGAACTGGAATGCCTGGTAATAGGCCTCGCAGGTGTCCAGCGCGCTGGCGAGAAGGACCTCGACCTGGCGGTTTGTCGGCTCGGCGCCGCCGGCAAGCAGAAGCGACTGGCGGAAGATGATGACATCCTCCTGGCGCCACAGGTCGAAATGCCCCATCAGCACCTGACCGTTGATCGCGGCGAGCAGCTTCGTAACTTCGTTGACCCGCTGATCCGGCACCTTGACGTCGAATGCGCAGCCAAGATGCAGGGCTTCGAACTCTTCCATCCAGGAAAAGGAGACGTGGTAATCAGTCCACTTGCCTTCGACTGTCATCGCGATTTCATCATCGCCAGACCGCTCGAAAGCCCAGTCGTTGTTCGCGGCGACATACTCGATCATATCGACCGGGTTTGACTGACGCTCGACTTCCAATTCCATGAGGCTCATACAGCACCTTCTTGACCGGAGTGAATGCGATCCAACTTCGTCAACGGGGACACAAGAAAGAACACACGCAACTACCGGAAACCACCAACCCAGATGATCGTTGAACCAACGCCAGACTAACGCAGTCACCCTGTCCGGAGCTTACCAGGCGCTTCGAATCATCATTTAAAATCAGTGTATAACGGGCTCGACGGCACGCCAGCCCCCAGAGGGCCCTTTTCGGGAACGGCGCTGTGGAAAGGTGTTGGGAATT
This sequence comes from Rhizobium sp. AC44/96, assembly GCF_001692185.1. Taxonomy (NCBI): domain Bacteria; kingdom Pseudomonadati; phylum Pseudomonadota; class Alphaproteobacteria; order Hyphomicrobiales; family Rhizobiaceae; genus Rhizobium; species Rhizobium sp. AC44/96. Next base: position 26,063 of record NZ_LXKO01000035.1, on the reverse strand, counting down.
GGATTCAGAAGGAGGGTTTAAACGACTCTGCGCATTGGCTTTTTTGGCAGTGTCCACAGGTGGATAACGCGACCTGCATTTTCGGCTGTAGCCGCGGTGTGTCTCTTAAAGGCCACACCGCCGCCTGTCTCAGAATGGGATTACTTACCTTTGGCGGCGAGTTTTGCTTCCAGCGCGGCAATTCGAGCCAGAAGAGCGTCGTTTTCGTCGCGCGCCTTGATCGCCATTTCGCGAACAGCCTCGAATTCTTCGCGCTTCACGATGTCCATGCTGTTCAGCCAGCGTTCGGCCTGTGCGCTGAAGGCGGTTTCGATTTCCTTGCGGACGCCCTGGGCCGCGCCGGCGGCATCGGTCATCAGCTTGGCGAACTCGTCCATGATGCGGTTTGCTCCAGTCGTCATGGCGGCTTACTCCCTTTAATCTATAGCGTGCGGCCGCTTGCGGCTCTATGAAATGAGGTAGGGCTTCGCCGTTAAGGATGCAAGCGCTTTGCTCTGGATAAGCGCCCCCTCTCATTATCCATCACTAACAATCGACTTGACCGCCTGTTATGGCAGCGCCATCTTCCGCCCACATCAACGGATGGGAACACCTTGCCGACAGCAGCGAATCTACTGGCGATCATGCCTTTCCCGAACATTGATCCGATCGCCTTCTCGATCGGACCTATCGCCGTTCACTGGTACGGCTTGGCCTACGTCACCGGCATCATGCTCGGCTGGTACTATGCACGTATGCTCGCGGGCAACGACAAGCTATGGCCGGGCAACGTATCGCCGATTTCCAGGGCGCAACTCGATGATTTCATCGTCTGGGTCGCGCTCGGCATCGTCCTTGGCGGGCGTATTGGCTACATTCTGTTCTACGACATGCCTGCGGTGATCGAGAGCCCGATCCGGGCCATCCAGATCTGGAACGGCGGCATGTCCTTCCACGGCGGGCTGACCGGCACGACGATCGCGATGATCATCTTCGCGCGCCGAAACAGCATCCCGCTCTGGAGCCTTTTCGATATCGTCGCAGCCGTAGTGCCGATCGGCCTCTTCTGCGGCCGTATCGCAAACTTTATCAATGGAGAGCTCTGGGGTCGGTTGACGGATGTGCCGTGGGCTGTCGTTTTCCCGAGTGGCGGACCGTTTGCACGCCATCCCAGCCAGCTCTACGAAGCCGGCCTCGAGGGCATCACGCTCTTGATCGTCCTGACAGTGCTGATCTACGCATTCCGCGCGCTGAAGGCGCCAGGCTTCATCACCGGTGTTTTCGTCTGCGGCTATGCGCTCTCGCGCATCTTCGTCGAATTCTTCCGTGAACCCGATGCTCAGCTCGGCTATCTGCTCGGCACAAACTGGCTGACGATGGGCATGGTGCTCTCGTCTCCCATGATCCTGCTGGGTGTCTGGGCGATGATCCGTGCCCGCCGTCAGGCTGCTCCGCAGCTCTGATCGCGTTTATCGGAGGAGGAGAACCATGACCACCGCACTCGGTGAGAAGATCAAGGCGATCATCCAGGCCAATGGGCCAATCAGCGTGACGGACTACTTCTCGCTCTGCCTGGCCGATCCCGACTACGGATACTACAGGACGCGCGAGCCCTTCGGACGGTCCGGGGATTTCGTCACCGCACCCGAAGTCAGTCAGCTCTTCGGCGAGATGATCGGCGTCTTCATCGTGCACGCATGGCAACGCCACGGCGCGCCAACCGGCGTGAGGCTGGTGGAAATCGGCCCCGGACGCGGCACGATGATGGCCGACATGCTCCGCGTCATTGCCCGCCTCGCGCCACCGCTGTTCGAGAACATGACGATCCATCTCGTCGAAACCAGCGAGCGTCTGAGCGATGTGCAGCAGGAGACCCTGGCAGCCTACGCCGGCCAGATCCAATGGCACCAGGATTTCGACGATGTGCCCCCCGGCTTCACGCTGATCGCGGCCAATGAGCTGTTCGATGCCATACCATTTCGTCAGTTCGTGAAAACCCCGACAGGCTTTCGCGAGCGCATGGTCGGTATCGATGCGGACGACGAGCTGTCCTTCGGTGCCGGCGTGGCTGGGATCGACCCTGCCCTTCTCCCCGAACAGGCATCGTCGATGCCGGTGGGAACGATGTTCGAGATCGCCCCGGCCCGCCAGTCGGTGATGCTGGCGATCAGCGAAAGGCTGAAGCGCCTCGGCGGTACCGCGCTCGCGCTCGATTACGGCCATCTTGTCACCGGCTTCGGCGACACCCTTCAGGCCGTCCGCATGCATGAGTTCGATCCGCCGCTCGCCCACCCGGGCGAAGCCGACCTGACCAGCCATGTCGATTTTCAGGCCCTTGCCGAAACGGCGGTTTCCGCCGGCTTGCATGTGAACGGAATGCTGCGCCAAGGCGATTTCCTGGTTGGCCTCGGCATTCTCGAGCGTGCGGCGGCCCTTGGCCGTGATCGCGAGCCCCGCACCCAGCAGATCATCCAGACCGCCGTTGACCGCCTTGCCGGCGAAGGCGAAGGCAAGATGGGGGAACTCTTCAAGGTGATGGCCGTTTCATATCCCGCGGTAGACCTGATGCCGTTCCGCGCTGTGGATTGACAGGGCGCGCGCCGCTGGGCCAACATCCGGCCCGACAGAAAACTGCTTCGCCGCACGGCGCGGCAGACTTGCAGAATAATTTTGGAATGACAGATGACAGATGCGCTCTTCCCGGCACCGATCCAAAGCGCGCTGCTGAACGCCGCGACCGGTGACGCGATCCTTCATGGCTATTTTACCAGGCTCGGCGGAGTGTCCGATGGCATCTACCGCGGCCTGAATGTTGGCCTCGGCTCCAACGACGAACGCGAGAAGGTCAACGAGAACCGTCGGCGCGTCGCAAACTGGTTTGACCTTCCTGTCGAACGGCTGGCAACGGTCCACCAGGTTCATTCACCCGATGTCGCCGTCGTCGATGATGACTATGATGGCAAACGCCCGGCCGCCGATGCTTTGGTTACAGCGACACCAGGGATAGCGCTCGGCGTGTTGGCCGCCGATTGTGGACCGATCCTGTTTGCCGATCCGGAAAATCGTGTTGTCGGCGCCGCTCATGCCGGCTGGAAGGGTGCGCTTACGGGCGTGCTGGAAAACACCATCGAGGCCATGGAGAAGCTGGGCGCAAACCGCGCAACCATCACGGCCTGCCTCGGCCCATCGATCAGCCAGGCCAGCTACGAGGTCGGCCCGGAGTTTGTCGAGCGCTTCCTGAACCAGGAGCCGTCATACGAACGCTATTTCGTGGCGTCGTCGAAACCGGGCCATTCGATGTTCAATCTTCCCGCTCTGACAGTCGACAGGCTACGGGCTGCGGGTGTTCGCGCGGAAAGCCTGGGGCTTTGCACCTACCCGGACAGCGAGCGCTTCTTTTCCTACCGTCGCACCACGCACAACAATGAGCCGGACTACGGTCGACAGATATCGGCGATCGCCATCAGGGAGATTTGAACGCATGGCCCTACACTTTGAGAAGCCTGAATTTGCGGTTCGCCTCGCCCGCCTGACCGACAAGATGCGGGAAGAGAAGCTGGACGCCGTTCTGCTCTTCGCTCAGGAAAGCATGTACTGGCTGACCGGCTATGACACCTTCGGCTACTGCTTTTTCCAGACGCTCGTGGTCAGGGCCGACGGGACGATGGCCCTGATCACGCGCTCGGCCGACCTCCGGCAGGCGAAGCACACGTCTATCCTGGAGAACGTTCACGTCTGGGTCGACCGCGTGAATGCCGATCCGACGGTGGACTTGAAAAATCTGCTGGTGGAGATGGACCTGCTCGGCGCTCGCATCGGCGTCGAATATGACACGCATGGCATGACCGGGCGGATCGCCCACCTCTTGGACGCGCAGCTGACGGCCTTCGGCCAGATCGTCGATGCTTCGTACCTTGTCAGCCGCCTGCGCCTGGTCAAGAGCCCCGCCGAGATTTTCTATGTCGAGCGCGCGGCGGCCCTTGCCGACGACGCGCTAGATGCTGCAATTGCATTGACCAAGCCCGGCGCCGACGAGGCAGATATCCTTGCTGCCATGCAGGGCGCCGTGTTTGCTGGCGGTGGCGACTACCCGGCCAACGAGTTCATCATCGGCTCGGCCGAAGACGCGCTTCTCTGCCGCTACAAGGCCGGTCGCCGGAAGCTTGGCGACAATGATCAGCTGACATTGGAGTGGGCGGGCGCGTATGCGCACTACCACGCCGCGATGATGCGCACGATCGTTGTCGGAGAGCCGAGCTATCGCCACCGCGAACTCTACAATGCCTGCCTCGAAACCATCCAGGCAATCGAAACCGTTTTGAAACCGGGACATGTTTTTGGCGATGTCTTCGACATGCACGCCAAGATCATGGACGAGCGCGGGCTCGCCCGTCACCGGCTGAACGCCTGCGGCTACTCTCTCGGCGCCCGTTTTTCGCCGTCCTGGATGGAGCACCAGATGTTCCATGTCGGCAACCCGCAGCCGATCGAGCCCGGCATGTCGCTGTTCGTGCACATGATCATCATGGATTCGGACACGGGAACAGCCATGACGCTCGGCCAGACTTACCTGACGACCGAAGGCGAGCCGCGCGCCCTCTCCCGCCATCCGCTGGACTTCATCAACGCCTGACGCCACACCCGGCAACAATCCGCAATTGACACAAGGCAGCCGCGACCGTCATAAAGTCAGCCGGGGCTGACACGCATGATGGAAGGACGAAACGAGGGATGACGCGACTTGCGACAGCGCCCGCGCTCTTTTCGTGTATTGCCCTGTTGTCTGCCTGCAATACCACGGATGCCCTGACGCCATTGGTCGATATCGGCGACACCTCGGGCAGCGTCCGTTCGTCTCCAGTGACCCAGAACGACGTCGAGCGCATGGCGGGCACCACGCCGCGCAGGCAGGCTTTCGCCGCCGAGCCGCGACGCGGCGGTTACGCGCAGCCCGACTACCGGCCCGGCACCGGCACACCGCCGACGACGATGGACGAACAAGCCCTCGCACTGGAAAACCAGGCGCCCGTATCCCCTGCATCCGCGCGCATCCAGACCCAGACGCTATCGGAACCGGTGTCCAATGCCGAAGCCGAAGAGCAGGACATGATCGAGCAGCCGGCGCGAGCAGCGCCACCGCCGCAAACCCACACGGCAGCGGTGAACCCCGGCGTCAACCGTGACGCCACCGTGCGCTTCCTTCCAATCATCGGCGCCCCCGTCCAGGCGGTGACGCCGCTTTCGCGGCAGCTCGGCGCCGAAGCCCGGTCCCATGGACTTTCGATCAAGAGTTCCAACGACAACAGCAGCTCCTACATCCTGAAGGGCTATCTCTCCGCGTTTTCCGACGGCGGCAAGGTGACGGTCGTCTATGTCTGGGATGTGCTTGATAACAGCGGCGCCCGCCTGCACCGCATCCAGGGACAGGAGAGTGTACCGTCGGCAGCGCAGGATCCCTGGGCCGCCGTCCCGGCGTCGGTCATGCAGCAAATTGCGTCGCGAACGATCAGCGAGTTTTCGTCCTGGCGCGAAACACGTGGCGGTTAAGCCACAAGCATTTTGGAAATATGGGGGCGTTCGACGCCTTTACGCTTGCATTCGGGAACAAGCTGGCTAAAAAGCGCGGCTATCAGCAGGTAACAGGCGGACCAAGATGAAGGTTTTCGCAGGCAATTCGAACCGGCATCTCGCCGAAGCGATCTGCAACTATCTCAATGTGCCTTTGGGCAGAGCAACCGTCCGGAGATTTGCCGACCAGGAAATCTTCGTGGAAATCCAGGAAAACGTGCGCGGCGAGGACGTTTTCCTAGTGCAGTCCACCTCGTTTCCGGCAAACGACCACCTGATGGAACTGCTGATCATGATCGACGCCATGCGTCGTTCGTCGGCACGCCGCATCACGGCCGTCCTGCCCTACTTCGGCTACGCCCGCCAGGACCGGAAACCCGGACCGCGCACGCCAATCTCCGCCAAGCTCGTTGCGAACCTGATTACCGAAGCCGGCGCCGACCGCGTCCTGACGCTCGACCTGCACGCCGGTCAGATCCAGGGCTTCTTCGATATTCCGACGGACAACCTCTATGCCGTGCCGATCCTGACGCGCGACATCAAGGCGAACTACGATATCAGCAACGTCATGGTCGTTTCGCCCGACGTTGGCGGCGTCGTGCGCGCCCGCTCTGTCGCAAAGCGGCTCGACTGTCTGCTGGCGATCGTCGACAAGCGCCGCGACCGCCCGGGTGAATCCGAAGTCATGAACGTCATCGGCGACGTGACCGGCAAGGATTGCATTCTGGTCGACGACATCGTGGATTCCGGCGGCACGCTGGTCAACGCTGCCGAAGCCCTGCTTAAGAACGGTGCCACTAGCGTCACGGCGTACATCACGCATGGCGTCCTGTCCGGCGGAGCCGTCACCCGCGTGACGTCCTCCAAGCTTCGCGAACTCGTCATCACGGACTCGATCCAGCCGACGACCGCGGTGCAGTCCGCGCACAACATCCGTGTTGTCACGACGGCCAACCTGATCGGCGAAGCGATCAACCGCACCAGCCAGGAAGAATCCGTCTCCAGCCTGTTCGACTGAGGCATTGCCAAAATCGTAACGATTGCAGAGCTTTGGGCTTTCCACCCAATGCGACTTCGGCTACGTTTTGCGTGATGTTTATGGAGGAGGAACGACGATGTTTGCCGGGTTGATATCGCCGAAGAAATGGTCGCTGTTCCTTCTTGCTCCGATGCTGGCGGCGTGCACCGTGGATGTCGATCCCGGCTACTCGCGCCCGCCACCACGCCCGCGTCCGCCGCAAACGCAGATGTGCACCATGGAATACGCACCGGTCTGTGGGCAGCGTGGCGGAAGAACGCAGACATTCGCAAACAGCTGCCAGGCGCGCAGCAATGGCTTTGCCATCGTCGGCCACGGAGAATGCCGCCGGCAGCCGCCCGTCACGCCAATGCCGCCGCATAGGCCTCAGCCCCAGCCGCCTCGTCCCGGCAGACCGGAGCCGACGCATCCGGAGCGTCCAGCCGGGATCTGCACCCGCGAATACCGGCCTGTCTGCGCACAGCGCGGACCCCAAACGCGGACATTCCCGAACGCTTGCGAGGCCCGCAACGGCGGCTTCCGCATCATCGCCGACGGCCAGTGCCGCTAACGAACGGCTAGGCCGCGATATTTGAGGCCGCGGACATCACCTCTTGCGGCGCCGGCACACCGAACAGGCGGCGCCCATCATCGACAACTTCGGTGAAGCACCACCTGACGAAGCCGTCGCGATCCAGCAGGAATTCGCCGACGAGCTGTCCCTCGCCCGTCGCGATCATGCTCTTGTCCTCATCGGTAAATTCGTAGCCATCGGCATTGTCGAGATATTCCGTGGCCGCGATGAAATTCATCGGCTCCGGTAATTCCGGCATATCGACCTTCATCGAGGTCATCGCACTCAGGCTGACCTTGTAAGGCCACTGCGTCTCCGATTCCGTGAACTCGATATTCGGCAATCCGAATGCTCGATGCGACACGCGATCAGGATCTGACGCCGCCAGCAGGTTGGGCAGCGGGTGGTAACGGAAATACATGCGAGCCCGCTCGATCGGCGTGTTGACGATCGTAAGGCTTTCCACCCCCTTTTCCTGCAGGTCGCCGGCAAGAGTGGCCATGGCCGCGATCTGGCGTCGGCAGAAGGGACAGTGAAGCCCGCGAAACAGCCCGACGAGAACAGGCTTCTGGCCGCGAAAATCGTCGATAGAAACCTTGCCTTGGCGCGTGATCGCATCGAGAACAACATTTGGGGCACGGTCGCCCGGTTGCAGCGGCTTGTCGCGTTGAATTTCCGACATGACACCCTCCTTTGCCTGTACGTCAGGCATGTTCCGCGTAGAACGAGGAAAACCTACACGCGGCGTTGCGTGTTCACCTTCAAACGGCGCTCGTTCAATCAAGAAAAGGCAAAACCACCAAGGCGTCAGGGTCCAGGCCGTGCTTCGTACAAATGTCCTGAGCCAGCGTAAAATACCGCTCAGCTTCCGCCATATCGTCCTTTTCCAAATTCAGGGTCGCCAAGCCATCATAGCATGGAAACAGGAGCTGCGGCTCGCCGATTTCGAGCGCAAGCCGCAACGCTTCTTCATAAAAGCCACGTGCAAGGCCCGGCTGTCCGTGACACTGATGGATCTGGCCCAGCACGATCAAGGGCACGGCCAGGTGGTCGCGCTGATCGAGGGCACGGTCGATCTCGATCGCCTTCTCGGCAGCCGGCACACCCTCGCTGGCACAGTTGTCGGTGAACGTGCAGCAAGCGACGGCAAGGTTCGCGTAAAGCCGCGCCTGGAAGCCGAGATCGGACATCCGCTCGGCAACATCGAGCCCGCGTCGGCAGACATCGATGGCGCGTGCCGGATCCACGATCGTGTAGAGAACGCCCAGGTTGGCATAGGCCCGGCAGGCTGCCCCCAGCAGTTCGGCATCCTCGGCAACCTTGAGACTGTGTTCGACTGCCTGCACCGCCTCCCGGCGGCGCCCAAGCCGCGCCAGCGCCACCCCTTTTGTATTGAGGGACTCCGCACGCGCCTGGGCCGCCTCGGCCGTCGCACAGCCCGCCGCATCAAGGCAGGATAGCGCATCGTCCGCCCAGCCGGCGGCCACGACATGATCGCCCATGCGAAATGCGAGATGGCCACGCTCCTGCAGGAGATGCGAAAGCTCGATCGGCGCATCGGCATCGCTCAGCATCGACGCTGCCTCCGCATAGGCAGCGTCCGCCAGGTCCCTCTTTCCGGCATCCAGATTGAGACGCCCGAGCTTGCGGAGCACGCGGGCGGCAGCAGCCCTCTCGCCGGTTTCCCGGAAGATCGCCAGCGCCCGCCCATAATGGTCCCGCGCTGCATCCCTGGCGCCGACAGGACCGCACAGATCCGCAACACGTTCGAGCAGCGCAAGCCGCTCCGACATCGTGCTTGCATCGCCTTCGACCGCCATGAGCGCCTCCCGATAGAGCCGCATCGCATCGTCGTTGGCATAGGTCTTTCGCGCCAGATCGCCGGCAGCCATCAGGTAGCTGGCGCCCTTGCCGGTCTCATCCGCAAGGCAAAAATGGCGGCCGAGTTGTGCGGTGTCTTCCAGGCGGGACGGCATACCGCGGTGCATCCGCTCGAGTGCCATGCCGACACGAGCATGCAGTGCCTTGCGACGCTGCAGCAGGAGGTTACTGTAGATGGCATCATGCAGAAGACTTTGCTTGAAGGCATAACCCGCCACACCCTTTATTTGCCGATGCTCCGTTTCCTCCAGAATTTCAGCCTGGCAAAGGCCGTCCAGCCCAGCGTCAAGACGCACCGGATCAGAGGCAACGTCCCGGAGAAGGGCCACGTCGAAGCGTGGGCCGATAACCGCCGCCTCCTGTGCCAGCCGCTTCATCTCGGGAGAGAGACGATCGACGCGGGCGAGCAACATTGCCTGCAAGCTCACGGGTATTTCCGAGCCGACCTCGCTGCCCACCACGGACCAGCCGCCATCGCTGAAGCTCAGCGTGCCGGTCTCGATCAATGCTCGAACGATTTCCTCGATGAACAGCGGATTGCCTCCCGCCCTCGTCAGGATGCCAGACCGCACATCCGCCGGAATGGCATCCCTGCCCCCGAAGTATTGGGCAAGAAGCGCTTCGCCGTCCGCCTCGGAAAGCGGCAGCAGGCGCAGCACGGTTCCACTCGTTCGGCTGGATGCCAATCCTTCGCTTTCCGTCGATGATCGGCCGGTCGTCAGCATCATCAGGCGCGTGCATTCAAGCCGGTCCATCACGAAGCGCAACGCCTCCACCGAGGCGGAATCGGCCCAATGAAGATCCTCGATCACAAGCAGCAGCGGGCTCAGCGACAGCCGCCGCTCGATGATGGTGCGGGTCGCATAGAGGATCTGCCGCCGCAGCTGCTCTGGTTCCAGATGACGAAGGGCATCGCCCGGATCGCCAAAACCGAAAATCGAGAAGAGAAGCGGTGCCAGCTCCCCGATGTCTTCCTCGGAAAAGCCAAGATCGCGCAGGCCTGCCGTCAGCAACTCGGCGGTACGCGTTGGGCTTTCCCGCTCCGCGATCCCGTATGCGCTGCGCAACACGGATGCCAATGTGCCATACGACTGATCGCCAAGCGGCGAACAGACGGCACGTCGCACGACGACATCACGAAACCGCTCGTCCTTAGACATCGATCCCAGGAAATCCTTCACCAAACGCGATTTGCCGATCCCGGCATCGCCGGCAAGCTGGACGAGTTGCGCTCTGCCGGCGCAGGCAAGGCCCAGGCATGAGCCCATGCGCGCCAGTTCCGCGTCGCGTCCCACGATCTCGGAATGCAAGCCGAGACTCTCCAGGCCACGCGCGGCGTTCGGCGTATCCAGCGGCGCGATCAGGCGATGAACGTGAATGTTGCCGGTCTTGCCGCGCAGCACCTGCGAACCGAGGCTTTCGAACGAGAAGGCATGGCGCGTGAAGCGGTGTGTCAACGCACCGACCAGGATCTCGCCCGCGCCCGCCATGGATTGCAGGCGCTGCGCCGTGTTGACCGTATCGCCCGTTACCGAATAGGAGCGCGAAGCCGATGCTCCGAAGCCACCGGTGACAACGGGCCCGGTGTTGATGCCGATATGCAGCTGCAGGGGCATGTTTGCAAGGGCCGGCCATCTGGCGCCCACGCGAGCGGCTCCGGCTGTCATTTCCAGCGCCGCACCAAGCGCCCTGGCCGGATCGTCCTCATGTGCCGTGGGAGCGCCGAAAAGCGCAAGAAGCGCATCGCCGACGAACTTGTCGACAAATCCGCCGTAATCCTCCACCGCCCGCGTCAACTCTTCGAAAAGCTCGTTCTGCAGCGCGCGCATCACCTCAGGGTCGGTTTTCTCGCTCAGCGTCGTGAACCCACAGAGATCGGCGAAGAGGACCGTCAGCATCCGGCGGTCAGCACCGTCTTCCACGGATGCCGTGGCCACGGCTTTTGGTACAACGGCGTCCCGTGCCACGACGCGGGTGGCTGAACCGCCGATCGGCGTGCCACATTTCGGGCAGAATGCGAAATCCGGCTGGCAAGCCTCGCCGCAGGCAGCGCAGGAGATCGGTTGCTTTGCGCCGCATTTCGGGCAGAACGCAAAGCCGCTCTCGATGGCAAAACCACAGGCGGCACAATCCATTGGAATGGCCCCGACCGCGCGGGTTCACGGCCCGCACTTCTGCCTCACAATGAACCCGCAGCACCGCTCCTGCAAGGACTATCGCGGAACGTTGTGCCCACCGGCATCGTCAGTCAGCAGGCTTATTCAGCACCCTTGATCACCTGCCCGTTCACCGACACCGCGCCATCACGGGCAACGTTGATTTCCCACCGCTGGCGGCCATCCGGGTCGGTCTTGGCAAAGCCCTTCGCCATCATCAGACCGAACGACAGCTGATTGAGATCGGGATTGCTCTTGGCAAGGTCCTGGACGGCGGCAATCGTCCTGTCGAGGTCGCGCGCGAGGATCGTCGCCTCCATCGAGTATTCCTTTTCGTTGTCGAGCCGCCCGCGCACCGTCCCGGAGATCTCTGCGTCATAGACGCTGGAGGAAGCGGCAATCTTCGGGAACTCCATCACGAGGTTCCCGTCCTTGAACAGCTTCTGGGCAGCCTCCTTGCCGCTGTCGTCAGACATTTTGTCCTGATTGAAATCGGCCTTCAACAACTCCTCGCTGAATGCCGTAAAATCCATATCCGAAAGGGCGAACTGCATCTGCAGCGCATCCGGCAGGAAGGCCGAATAGGCTGCCGGAACAAGGGGACTGTCGAAGCTGATCTGCCGAGCAGACATGCCGAAACCGAACCGCATCGCGTTGGTCGGGCCATCGAGCGCGACGTTGTAGTCCAGGCTCTTTGCGCCACCGTTACCACCGGTGCTTGATATGGTGAGATTGTTGACGCCGATGGTCTCGTTCAGGCTCGTTACCAGCGGGAACGCGTTGCGAAGCATCGTCTTCAGAGTATCACTATCGGCTGGTTTGAGCTTCTCGGTCTCGGCATGATCAAGGATGAACACGACGATATCGCGGATTTCCTTTGCCTTGATGCCGTTGACCGCTGCCGCGAGGTCAAGCGAGTCCGCCCGAATTTCGACCGGTGGAATCTCGTGACCTCCGATGGTCTCGACAAACCCCAGTGCTGTTCCGCTGACCGCGAAATTCGTCCGCTCAGGGGCAGAACTCGGCGACGATGTCAGCTTGTAGGTCGAGCTGTCCAGAGCAACGGCAACGTTCTCGGCAGCTGTTTTCGAGGTGAAGCGAAGCGCCTTGGTCGAGAAGTCGCCGGAACGAAGGTAGCTGATGGCAGGATCGAAAATACCGCTGAAGATCGCGGAGCCGATCACGTAGGTGAAGTCGGTCCTCGGCTGTCCGGCCACCGAAAAATGTCCTGTCACATCGAGGGCATTGTTGCCCTCGAGCTTCCAGAGACCATCATCCTGCGGTGTCGCGAAAATGGACCATGGCACGAGACCGCTGATGGCGAAATTCGCCGGTCGCGCCGCCTTCAGCATCTTTTCGAAATCGGAAATGATCTCGTAGCGGGTACCGGCCGGCTTGACCGTGATGGCGCGGTTCGGCGCAACCTCCTTGGGCAGAAGCCTGGTGAGATTGCCCTTGAGCGCATCGGCACCACTCTGATTGATTTCAACGGCAGACGCCGCCGAAACGAAACCGAGCATGATGGCGCTAGCGGCGGTTACGACATTGAGCTTCATACCAATTTCCCTTCCCCAATCAGCGCGTATGTGAGGTCGGCAGTGGCACGATGTCAACCCAGGGTCAGGCTGCGGCGTCCTGTGGAGGCTCGCGCATAACAACTTGATTTTCCGTAGCGATCGCATCGGTGCGAGCGGGCTGGGCATTGACCAGCGCCTCGATCTCCTCGCGTGGCATCGGCTTTCCGAATAGGAACCCCTGCACCTGCAAGCACCCCTCGCGGCGCAGGAAATCGATGTGCTCCTCGCGCTCGACGCCCTCGGCGAGTACCGGAATATCCAGGCTCTGGGCCAGAATAAGCGTCGAACGGACGATAGCCGCCGATTGCTTGTTGCTGACCACGCCGTCGATGAAGGCTCGGTCGATCTTGATCTTGTCGAAGGGGAAGCTCTGCAGCGTCGACAGCGACGAGTAGCCTGTCCCGTAATCGTCCATCGCCACCTTGACGCCGAGCACCTTCAGGCGCCGGATCACGTTCAGGGCGTGCGCATGGTCGGCAACGATGCCGGATTCCGTAATCTCGAGCTCGAGGCGTGAGGGCGCCAGGCCGCTGTCCGCCAGGACCTGCTGCACGATCAACGGCAGTCGGCTGTCGGCAAGCTGCTGCGCCGCGACGTTAACGGCAATTCCAAGTGGGTTCTGCCATTTCGCCGCTTCGCTGCAAGCCGTCCTCAAGACCCACTCGCCAAGCTCCATGATGAAACCCGTCTTTTCCGCGATCGGGATAAACTCGCCGGGCGAAACGAAACCGCGCGTCGAGTGCTTCCACCGCAACAGGACTTCGAGGCCGACGACCTCGCGGCTCACGGTATCGTTCTGCTGCTGGTAGAACAGCGTGAACTCGCCGCGCTTGAGACCTTCGCGCATCTCCATCGCCAAGGCATTGCGCGCACGCGCGGCTTCGTCCATCGAAGGATCGTAGAAGCAGATGCTGCTACCGGCCGTCGCCTTCGCGCGGTACATGGCGACATCCGCCTGCGACAGCAGATCGTCGATCGTCCGGGCCTGGTTGGGGAAGCTTGAAATACCGATGCTCGACCCGACGGAAAGCAGCTGGCCGTTCCATTCGACAGGCCGCTCAACCTCATCGAGAATGCGCTGGGCGAGCGCCGTGGCCTCGGAGCGGACGATATGATCGCGCATGACGACAACAAACTCGTCGCCCCCTGCTCTCGCGGCAAACTGTCCCTTGTCGGTTATCTTCGCCAGCCGTTCGCCGATCGCCCGCAGCACGGCATCGCCTGCAGCGTGCCCGTGAACGTCATTGATCTCCTTGAAGCGATCGAGGTCGAAGCTCAGTACCGTAATGTTGCTCGACATGTCGTTCAGGCTCTTGATCATCAGCGGCAGGTGCTCGTTCAGCCCTGCCCGGTTCGCCAGATGCGTGAGCGGATCGTGAAGCGACAGATGCCGATACCGCGCAACGGCGGCGACCGTGGACTGCATGTCGATGATATAGGTCGATGCGCCAAGCAGGAGGATGATGACCATCACGGCTCCGACAAGGCTGGTCATGACCCCAACCGAGAGGATCTCGCGCGAAACGGTTACCGTCGCATCAGGCACGATCGTCATACCGGCCATGCCGATGAAATGCGTGGATACGATCGCCAGGATCAATGGCAAGGCGGAGCCGCACTTGCTGAAACGCGATGTGGGTCTGGCGACGCGATTGGTCACCAGCGCTCCAAACCCGGCCGCGGCAACGAGGGAGGCGACGACGTAAGGCCGGCTCCACTCGATATCCCCGGCAACCTCAAAGCCGGCAATACCAACATAATGCATCGCCGCAACGCCGAGACCAACGATGGCGCCGCCGGCTTCAATCAGCGCACCCTTGCGAGAAAGGGAAGCAATGGAAAAGCCCGTCATCGCCGACGCTATGCCGATGAACAGCGACAGAAGCGTCAGCGTAGGGTCGTAGCCCGTCAGCACCGGCGTCTGATAGCCGAGCATCGCAATGAAGTGGGTGGTCCAGATCGTCGCCCCACCGACAAATCCCGAAAGAAAGAGCCAGTTAAGCTTCTGAAGTCCCTGGGTTCTTCTCACCTTGGCGAAAAGCCTCACCGTCAACAGCGACCCAAGCACGCAGATGATGGTTGCAAAAAGCAGATGGGAGGGGCTGTGTTCAACAGCGATGCAGGAAAAGAGACGGAGCATCAAAAGGGACCAGATTGAGACATCCCCTCATAGCCACTCCGACATTAGTATTCCTTAATGATCCAGGAAATCCCGGCCTATGGTTAAATCTTGACGACCGGCTGCAACTTCTGAATTCGCGAGTGGCAGAAAAGCTCGCCGCTCGCTTGTCCGATATGGCGAAACCACGTAAAAATGCTCGCAATTCCCAGCAAGCTTGCCTTTGCGGCACAACTATACTATAGCGCACGCGTCCGCGCAGACACCCTTGGAGGCAACGCGGATGAGGATGGGGTAACCCCCGCCTCCAGTTCCGCACAGGCACACGCCATGCGGAGCTCTCCAAATAACCTCGGAAGGAAAAGTCATGAGCCACGCAAGCTACGAGCTCAAGGCCGAGGCGCGCGAACGGGTTGGTAAGGGGTCCGCCCGTGAACTTCGCCGCAACGGTTTGATTCCCGCTGTCATCTATGGTGACAAGCAGGCCCCAATTTCTATCGCTCTCAGCACCAATGAGGTGACGAAGCGCATCCACGCCGGCGGTTTCATGACCACCGTTGCAACGATCGAAGTCGACGGCAAGAAGTACAAGGTTCTGCCGAAGGACTACCAGCTCGATCCGGTTCGCGACTTCACGATGCACGTAGACTTCCTGCGCGTTTCGGGCAACACCCAGGTCACCGTTGAAATCCCGGTTCACTTCATCAACGAAGAGAAGTCCCAGGGCCTCAAGGTTGGCGGCGTTCTGAACATCGTTCGTCACGAAATCGAAGTTCATTGCCCGGCAGACGCTATCCCGGAATTCTTCAACATTGACCTCAGCGGCAAGAAGATCGGCGACAGCATCCATATCTCGGAAGTCACCCTGCCGAAGGGCGTGACGACCGTTATCGACCGCGACTTCACGATCGCAACGATCGTTGCTCCGGCAGGCGGCGTTGCCGAAGAAGCTGGCGAAGCCGAAGCTTAATAGCTTCCATAATTTGTAAAGCATAAGGCCCGCTTTCTCCGGAAGGCGGGCCTTTTCATTTGGGCGAAGGAGGCCGTTTCAGCAACATTTAATACATTTCGTGGAAGCATCCGGTACCGCTTATGAAAGTCCTGCGATGGCAGGAAGCGATAAAAAAGGTACGGCAGGGAGCCGACAGGAAAATATGAACAATTCCGTTCAGAACAGATTTCTGGCGATCGTTTGCGGAGCCCTGCTCCTCTTCGTCGCCCCTCTGTTTGTTCTCTTCCTGTTTCTTTCCTCGGAGCGAGCGGACAAGGAAATCCGCGACCATATCTCCGTTCTTCTTGTTGCAAACGCCCAGGCACTGGCGAAACCTTTATGGGATCTCGACGAAGACAGCGTCGCGCAGATCAGCGCAACCGTCGTTTCGCAAGGCGCGATCGTCAAGGTTCAGGTCCGCGATCAGTCCGGGCAGCTGGATGTCACCCAGTCGACCATTCCGAAGTCTTTCGGCGGCGAACTCGTCCAGGTATCGCGCGCCATCATCTACAACACCGTCGATGGCCCGAAGAACCTCGGCACCATCTCCGTCTTCTATCCCGCGCTTGGCCTGTTCTCGGGGCTGAAGCATGAAGAGATCGTCTTCATGTCGATCTTCATCTTCGCGGTGCTCACCGTGTTCAGCTCCGCATTGATCGGTAACCGCATCTTCATCATCCGTCCGCTGATGCGCCTGATTGCGGCCACCGAGGCAACGCGCCAGCTGGGTTCGCGCCACCACGTCGACTGGCACTCGAACGACGAAATGGGCCGCCTTGCCCGCGGCTTCAACGAGATGCAATCCAAGCTCGAACGCGAAGAGCAGGAGCTCAAACTCGCCCATCGCCGCGCGATCGACATCTACGACCTTACGCCCGCCATGCTGTTCTCGCTCGACGAGGACGATCGGATCACCGCTGTCAGCGACTACTGGCTGGTCGCCACCGGCTATGAGCGTCCGCGCGTTATCGGCAGCAGGTTCACCGATCTGGTAACATCGGATACCAGGGAGGCCTTCCTCAATCGCAAGAAAGACGGTGGCACCGCTGTCGATGTGACCGTGAAGTTCCTTTGCGCAGACGGTCGCTTGATGGATGTCCTGATCCTGGAATCGAAAGCCGCCACCGGCGGCCACGACATGCTTTCGCTGTCCGTCATGACCGATGTGACGGAACTCAAGGCATCCGAAGCGCGGAACCACCGCCAGGCGATCAGCGACCATCTGACGGGCCTGCTGAACCGCCAGGGTTTCGAGACTGTCCTCGACGGGAAGATCGGCGAAGCCGACGCTGCCGGCCAGGAGCTTGCCTGCCTGTTCGTTGACCTCGATCGCTTCAAGTGGATCAACGACAATCTCGGCCACGCCGAAGGCGACCGGGCTCTGCGCGAGTTCGTCGACCGCTTGAAGGCACATCTCGCGCCATCCGACGTGGCCGCCCGCCTCGGCGGTGACGAATTCGCGATCCTGCTGCCGGCAAAGGACGCCGCCCGCCGCGCGGCTGTTATGGCCGAGCAGATCGCTTCGATATTCCACGAGCCCTTTGGCGCCGATCTGCATCTCAGCGCCAGCGTCGGCATCGCTATCTATCCGCGGCATGCCACGACCGCCGCCGAGCTCCTGCAGAAATCCGACATGGCCATGTACGCCAAGAAGCGTGACGGCAAGAACGGCGCACAGCTCTTCGACAACGGCATGCTGGACCACGCCCGCGCCCGCGCCGAAATCGAAACATGCATTGAGACGGGCTTGGCCGAGGGCTGGTTCGACGCCTATCTGCAGCCGATCGTCAATCTGAACGGTCGCGGCATTGCCGGCTTCGAGGCCCTGATGCGCCTCAACCATCCGCAAAAGGGGTTGATGCCTCCGGCCGAGATCATCAACGTTGCGGAAGAGACGGCGAAGATCGTGCGCGTCGGCAATGTCATCATGGAGAAGGCGATCGCGCATCTGGCGCGGATCTCGAAGCTAGCGGGCATACAGGACAGCTATCTCGCCATCAACTTCTCGCCGCTGCAATTCGAAGCCGCCCTCCCCGCGCGCCTGACCGCCCTGCTCGGTCGCCACGGCATCCGCCCGGAACGGATCGTCGTGGAGATCACCGAAGCAGTGCTGATGCACAACAATCCGGAAATCCGCATGATCGTCAGCGAATTGCGCCGTTTCGGCTGCC
Organism: Rhizobium sp. AC44/96; assembly: GCF_001692185.1. Classification (NCBI taxonomy): domain Bacteria; kingdom Pseudomonadati; phylum Pseudomonadota; class Alphaproteobacteria; order Hyphomicrobiales; family Rhizobiaceae; genus Rhizobium; species Rhizobium sp. AC44/96. Next base: position 8,029 of record NZ_LXKO01000035.1, on the reverse strand, counting down.
GCATCGCCCTGGACGACTTCGGCACGGGATACTCATCGCTGAGCTATCTCAACCGCTTCCCGGTCGATATCATCAAGATCGACCAGTCCTTCACCCGCTCGATCAATGACGTCAACGAAGACGTGCGCCACAAGAGCCGCATGCTGGTTGAAAGCATCACCACCCTGTCTCACAAGATGGATTGCACGGTCATTGCCGAAGGCATCGAGACGGAAGAGGAATGCAGGACGCTTTGCGAGATGGGCCTCGACTATGGTCAGGGTTATCTTTTCCACCGTCCTCAGAATGCTGCACAGCTGATCGAGCAGCTGACGGTCGTCAAGCTTACGGTCGCCCGTGCTTCATAAGCGCTAAGTAGGAAGGCATAACGATGAAACGCCTGTTGATCCTTGCTCTTCTCGGTCTTTCTTCGTTTGCGCCGGCCAAGGCGGCGGGTGTCAGCCTCCTCACCGAAGAGTATCCTCCCTTCAGTTACCGCGAAGGCAAGGAGATCAAGGGCGCCTCCATCGAACAGGTGGAGAAGGTGATGGCGGCCGCAGGCGTCGAGTACAAGATTGAGATGGTGCCCTGGACGCGGGCCTATGCACTGGCACAGACAACTCCGATGACCTGCGTTTTCACGACGGCTCACAATGCACAGCGCGACGCACTGTTCAAATGGGTGGAGCCTCTGCTGGTCGATCGGAATATTCTGATCGCCAAGGCCGGTTCCGGCGTTTCGGCGAAAACCCTGGAAGACGCGAAGCGATACACCGTGGGCACGCATCGCGGTGACTACACCGAAGCGCTTCTCAAGGATCATGGTTTCACCAAGATCGATCTCGCTACCGATTTCAAAGCATCGCTCCGCAAGCTGCTGAACGGCCGCATAGACATGATGCCGATCTCCGAGCCCTATTTTGAGAAGCTGAAGGCAGAGCAACCGCTCGAGAAGGTGGCCCTGCTTGCCGCTCAGCCGATGGGGATCGCATGCGAGAAGAGTTTCCCAGCCGATCTCCTCGCCAAGATGCAGGATGCGTTGAACAAGTTGATTGCCGATGGCACACAGAAGGCAATCTTTGAAAAGTACGGCCTTCGCCCCGCAGATTGATTTTCCGCAAGAACCGCGCGCTTGTGCTTGACTTTGACGCCGTTTCGCGGTGGTGAACGGCAAAGCGACCTTGCGAGGAATGAACGCGCCATGCTGATCATCGCCGGCCTCGGCAATCCCGGCGGCAAATATGCCGGAAACCGCCACAACATTGGCTTCATGGCTGTCGATGCCATCCACCGCCGCCACAGTTTTTCGCCATGGGCGAAGAAGTTCAAGGCCGAGATCGCCGAAGGCGAAATCGGCGGTGAAAAGGTGCTGCTGATCAAACCGCAGACCTACATGAACCTGTCCGGCGAATCCGTCGGCGAAGCGATGCGCTTCTACAAGTTGCAGCCGGCCGATCTCGTCGCCATCTACGACGAGCTGGACTTACCCCCCGCCAAGGCCCGTATCAAGACCGGTGGCGGGCACGGCGGCCACAACGGTATCAAGTCTCTGGACGCCCACTGCGGCAAGGAATACCGTCGCCTGCGGCTTGGCATCGGCCATCCCGGCGTCAAGGAGCTGGTGCAGCATCATGTGCTGGGCGATTTTGCCAAGGTCGACCAGACCTGGCTCGAGCCGATGCTCGACGCGCTCGCCGACAACGCCGAGATGCTGGTGCGGAAGGAAGATTCGCAACTCATGAACAAGCTGGCGCTGGCGGTCGGCGGCAAAGCCGACGAGGACAAGCCGAAGGCCGAGAAAAAGCCGGTCGCAAAGTCGCACATTCATCAGGCGCGCAACCACGCGCAGCCGAAAGCACTGCCGACAACAGGCCCCATGGCCGAGATGCTGAAGAAGATGTTCGGCAACAAGGGAGAGTGACCGGTGAACGACGCGGCTTTTTCGATCCGCCGGGCTGCGGCTGATGACCTGGAAAGCCTGATCGCGCTCTATCGTCACTTCAACTCCGGCGATCCCGTACTCGCTCCCGCCAGGGCCGAGGAACGTTTCGCGGCCATGCTGGCCCAGCCCGGAATGTCCGTTTTCATCGGCTTTCTCGGCACTGCACCGACCAGCACGGTAACGTTGATCGTCATTCCGAACCTGACGCGAAACGGCGCTTCCTACGCACTGATCGAGAATGTCGTCACCCATGGTGACTACAGGAAGCGAGGTCATGCGGGCGCGCTCATCCGCCACGCCGTGGACGCGGCATGGGATGCTGGCTGCTACAAGGTCATGCTGCTGACCGGATCAAAGGATCCTTCGACGCTGCGCTTCTACGAGAACTGCGGTTTCGTCCAGGACAAGACGGGTTACCAGATCCGTCGCCAATAGGGACTATTCCTCGGGTTCGGTGACGAACATCAGCGGAAAGCCGGCCTCCTTGCCGAAATCCACCGCCTCTTTCGCCTTGGTCTCCGCGATGTCCTTCGCGCAGACGACCACCACGGATGTACCCAGCTTGTGCGCCGTCAGCATCACGCGGTAGCCGGTCTCCTCGCTCATCCGGAAAACGGCCTTGAGAACGGCGATGACGAATTCGCGCGGCGTATAGTCGTCATTGACGAGAATGACCTTGTACAGCTTCGGCCGATCCAGCTTCGGCTTCGACGCGACTTTCGGTTTCTGGGCAATGTCGTTGTCACTCATCGGAGGTCCACCCGTTGATGACATGGGAATGGCGAGGTTGTGGCTCGCTAAGGTCTATATTGCGCTACAAAGGTCGCGGATCAAGACAAAGGCACCTACGGATGGCGTGCAGATGCGCGAAAAGCTTGACCGCGCACCGCCTTTTATCCCATACGCACCCCCAAGAACTTCAAGAACAGCAGGTTTCAGCCATGGGCTTCAAATGCGGTATCGTCGGTCTGCCGAATGTCGGCAAGTCGACCCTCTTCAACGCGCTCACCAAGACGGCGGCAGCGCAGGCGGCAAACTATCCCTTCTGCACGATCGAGCCGAACACCGGCGAAGTCGCGGTTCCGGATCCCCGCATGCAGAAGCTTGCGTCCATCGCCGGCTCCAAGGAAATCATTCCGACCCGCATCTCCTTCGTCGACATCGCCGGCCTCGTGCGCGGCGCGTCCAAGGGTGAAGGTCTCGGCAACAAGTTCCTCGCCAACATCCGCGAAGTCGATGCCGTCGTGCACGTGCTGCGCTGCTTCGAGGACGACGACATCACCCACGTCGAAGGCCGTATCAATCCGGTCGGCGATGCCGATACGATCGAGACCGAGCTGATGCTCGCCGACCTCGAAAGCCTGGAGCGCCGCGTCGAGCAGACCCGCAAGCGCGCCACCGGCAAGGACAAGGAATCGATGGCGCAGCTTCCTATTATGGAAGCGGTGATCAAGCTCCTCAACGAAGGCAAGCCCGCCCGTCTTCTGCTGAAGACGCTGGCGCCTGAAGAGATCGAGATCCTCAAGGGCCTCAACCTTCTGACCTCGCATCCGGTCCTCTACGTCTGCAACGTCGCTGAAGGCGACGCTTCCACCGGCAACGAGCACACCAAGGCCGTCGCCGCCATGGCGGAGAAGCAGGGTGCTGAATGCGTCATCATCTCGGCCGCCATCGAAGCCGAAGTCGCGCAGTTGCCGGAAGAAGAAGCGACGGAGTTCCTCTCCGCGCTCGGCCTGGAAGAAGCCGGTCTCGACCGCCTGATCCGTGCGGGCTATCACCTGCTCGACCTGATCACCTATTTCACCGTCGGCCCCAAGGAAACCCGCGCCTGGACCATCGTGCGCGGCACCAAGGCCCCGCAGGCGGCAGGCGTCATCCACACCGATTTCGAACGCGGCTTCATCCGCGCCTTCACAATCGGTTACGACGACTACATCAACTTCAAGGGTGAAGTCGGTGCCAAGGAAGCCGGCAAGGGCCGCGACGAAGGCAAGGAATACGTCGTCCAGGACGGCGACGTCATCCACTTCCGCTTCAACACCTGATACCCGACTGACACAAACTGCCGCCTATGCGGGCGGCAGTTTTTCGCGGATGGCGGCCGGCAGCGCCCCCATGACGACCCGCCGCAGCGGCATCCATCCGGTGCCGATGACCAGAACGATCACGCCGACCGTCAGCAACGTCGTGAAGACGTAGGTATCGACCCGGGCCTCGCCCTGGCGAAAGATGCCGTAAAGCGCGAAGCCGAGCGACAGCAGTCCTGAGGTCACGAAAGCGCGGCGATCGATCACCAGCCCGACAAGCATCAGCGCAGCTACCGTCGCCACCACCAGCGGTGTGCGGAAAGACACGGTCTGCAGCGTCGCAAACAGGCTGCTGTCCGCACCGGCCAGCGAGAGAACGCTGTAAAGCAGCGCCGGAGCCGCGCCAAGATGCAGCCAGAAGGCAACGTCGGCATTGATGGTGCGACGAAGCGGATCCCTGAGGTCGAAGCGCATGGCAAGGGCAAAGAGGCCGACAGCGCAGGCAACGGCGACAAACGACAGCACGCCCGTGTGATTGAGCACGAAGAAGGGATCGCCACTCATCCAGCTGAGAGCCTGCAGGACAAGCAGCAGAATAACCGCCATCGCGCCCATGATGGTGAGCGCGAGCGCCAGTGGTATCCGGTAACGCAGGTAGAAGGCGCCCAGCACGACCGGAAAGCAAAGCGCGAACTGCAGCGCCTTGTTGTCGCCCAGCGCAGCGGCGTTGGGCCAGCCGTCCAGCAAGGCCGCGGCAACGACACCAGTCCAGACGGTCAGCGCGATGGTCAGGGCGACGGCCGGCAAGGCCAGCCTCTGTCGCCGAACGAGGATTTCAGCCAGCACGATAACGGCCGGCAGGACGGCATAGACCGAAGCAATCCCCCAAAGCCCCGCAAGTGCCACGACGATGCCGATGGTGATCAGGACGTCATGGAAGCCACGCACAAAGCTTGGCGTCTCCGTATCCGAGAACGCCGCTGCAGATCTCCGCCTGGTCGCCCGGTCAGCGTCAACCGTCACACCGCGCTCGAGCAGAAACGCCGTTAGTGGCGCTGAGCCTTGCGTCGGAATGAGCCCTTCTCTTTCGGCGGCGTCGAGGATCGACTTTAGGTCTGACATGCAGGAAATCTCGCAGCAATCGTTGAGTCGTGCCGGATGCTATTGTAGTCCTTGTGAAACTCCTATGAAGCGGAGGACAAATTTGTCCGATCAGATACTGGCTTTCGAGGATTTCCATCCGGATCAAGTCTTCGCCCTCGGCCCGAAGACGGTCACGGCCGAAGAGATCATCGAGTTCGCGCGGGAATTCGATCCGCAGCCTATGCATCTAGACGAGACGGCCGGCCGCGACAGCATCCTCGGTGGACTGGCCGCCTCCGGCTGGCACACATCGGCAATGCTCATGCGGATGATGACCGACAGCTTCCTCATCAATTCTCTGTCGCAGGGCGCCCCTGGCGTCGACGTCATGGAATGGCGCAAGCCCGTGCTTGCGGGAGACACGCTTGCCGGTCGCTCGACGGTGGTGGAAGCACGCCCGCTGCGTTCGAGGCCAGGGATCGGCATCGTCAGGTTTCGCCACGAAATCGAGAACCAGAAGGGTCAGATCGTCTGCTTTTCGGAGAACTCGATCATGTTCTCCACGCGCCAAACGTTGGGTAAAGCTCTATGATCATGGTCGAGCGCTACCCGATCGGCGAGAAGACCGACATCGGCCACTACGCCTTCACGGAAGAAAGGATTCTGTCGTTTGCGCGGCGCTTTGATCCGCAACGATTCCACGTCGATACCGCCGCGGCCAAGGAGAGCCTGTTCGGCGGTCTATGCGCATCCGGCTGGCACACAAGCGCGGCCTGGATGCAGGTGTTCCTGGCCTATTGGAAGGTGGAGTCCGAGCGGCTGATACGCGAAGGATCGGTGCCGCCCAATCTTGGCCCCTCACCCGGCTTCAGGAACATGCAGTGGATTCGTCCCGTCTTCGCAGGCGAAGTGGTGCACTATTCGAACACCTTGCTGGCAAGCCGCGCGCTGGCCTCGCGCCCGGGCATGCGGCTGAACACCATTCTTTCCGAGGGCGCCATCTCCGATGGCACCCCTGTCATTCGCTTCGAAGGCAGCGTTCTGGAATTCGAATAAGCGGAGCGCAGAGCGGGATGCCGAAAAGTGTGCGCGGTTTTCGGGTGATATCCCGCTCTAATTTTTTGATCTAGAGGCGGATTCAGATTTCAGGTCGTTTCGACCTGAAATCATCCGGCTCTAGTGCCCCGAAAATTCGACAAGCGTCCGGACGTCCACGCCCAGCGCCTCGAGCTTGGCGCGACCGCCGAGATCTGGAAGGTCGATCACGAAGCAGGCAGAGACGACCTCCGCCCCGATCTGGCGTAGCAACTGCGTGGCACCGACGGCCGTTCCGCCGGTGGCGATCAGGTCATCCACCAGGATCACCTTTTCGCCAGGCTGCACCGCATCGCGATGCATCTCCATCTCGTCCACGCCGTATTCCAGGCTATAGGCGATCCGCACGGTATCATGCGGCAGCTTTCCCTTCTTGCGGATCGGCACGAAGCCGGCCGAGAGCTGGTGGGCAACCGCACCGCCGAGAATGAAGCCTCGGGCTTCCATGCCCGCGATCTTGTCGATCTTCATGCCGGCATAGGGCTGGACAAGCTCATCGACGGCGCGCCGGAACGCACGCGCATTGCCAAGAAGCGTCGTGATGTCACGGAAGATGATGCCGGGCTTGGGATAATCCGGGATGGAGCGAATGCTGGCTGCGAGCTCCGAGGTCTTGTCGTTCATGGAAAATCCATATCTGCAGGGGTCGAAAGTTGGCGCACCCTATCAATTGCGACAGATGGAACCAACAAAAAAGGCGGCCACCGGGCCGCCTTTTCCGCAACATGAGAGCAAAACCCTCAGTGTTCCTTGTTCGCGTAAACCGAGCGCTTCGTCAGGTAGATCAGTACCGAGAAGATCAGCAGGAACACCATGACCATGAAGCCGGTATGCTTGCGCTCCACCAGATGTGGCTCTGCGGCCCACATCAGGAAGGACGAGACGTCCTTGGCATACTGGTCGACGGTTGCCGGCGAGCCGTCGTCATAGGTCACCTGACCGTCAGACAGCGGCTTCGGCATGGCCAGAACGGCGGCAGCATGGAAGTAAGGGTTGTAGTGCTGTCCCTGCGAGACCTGGAAGCCAGCGGGAGGCTCTTCGTAGCCGGTCAGCAGCGAATAGATGTAATCCGGTCCGCCTTCCTGGTACTGCGTGAAGATATCGAAGATGAAGCGCGGGAAACCGCGTTCGACTTCGCGCGCCTTGGCGAGCAGCGACATGTCAGGCGGTGCGGCACCGTTGTTGGACGCAGCAGCCGCTTCGGCGTTCGGGAACGGCGACGGGAAGTAATCGGATGGTACTGCCTTGCGGGTGTACATGTCACCGCTGGCGTTCGGGCCATCCTGTACTTCGTAGTTCGCCGCGAAGGCCTTGACCTGCGCGTCCGAGTAGCCGAGCTCGCCCAGCATGCGGAACGGCACCAGCTTCATGGAGTGACAGGCAGCACAGACTTCCGTGTACACCTTCAGGCCGCGCTGCAGCTGGCCCTTGTCGTAGGTGCCGAAAGGACCTGCGAAGGACCAGTCGACTTCCTTGGGCTCCTTCAGCGGATAGTGCGGGGTCGCGGCTTCGTGATGCTCCGCAGGCTTTGCAGCCTCCTCAGCGAAAACCGCGGTTCCGAGACCGGCGACGACTGCGAGCGACAGAATGCTTGCAACAAGCTTTTTCATGGTTTGTTTCCCTCTCGTCGCCCGCTTATGCCTTGGCCGCTACAGCCGAGGCAGTCTTGTTGCGCTTTTCAAGCACGGCTTCCGTGATCGAGTTCGGCACACGGCGCGGCGTCTCGACGAGACCAAGCACCGGCATGACGACCAGGAAGAAGGCGAAGTAAAGCAGCGTACAGATCTGAGAGATCGTGGTGTAGAGGCCTTCCGCCGGCTGCGAACCGAGCCAGCCGAGGATGATCGCGTTGATCACGAACAGCCAGTAAGCCATCTTGTACCACGGACGATAAACCGCCGAA
>NZ_LXKO01000034.1:0-230 GCF_001692185.1 Rhizobium sp. AC44/96 | reverse complement strand
AAAAAAAAAAACCTTTCTTACTCTTCTTCCAGCTTTTCTTCCAAACTTAAAAAACCCGTTCACCCCTTCTCCAAGATACTCATACAACATACCCACCCTCTTTTCTTCCTATACCCCCCTTTTTCTTCCTTTGCTCACCATACAACACTGCTCATCGTCTCACTAATCTTACTCCATAACTCATCTATTCATTTAACAGTCTTGTATGAAACTCAGTCGATCGTCACAAT
>NZ_LXKO01000032.1:0-2495 GCF_001692185.1 Rhizobium sp. AC44/96 | reverse complement strand
TGTTGATTTCCACTGAGAGCTGACCCGGCGCAGCCCGATATTTCCATCGAGAATTGACCCATGTTTCAACCGTCCCTCGCATATTTTCAGCGGGGGCTCTGGAGTGATCGACATGGCATTACTGAGCGTGATCCGACGCTGGCATATTCGAGAGCATCTATCGATCCGAGAGATAAGCCGCAGGACTGGCCTTTCTCGGAATACCATCCGCAAATACCTGCGTGCCGGCGGCGTAGAGCCGAAGTTCAACGTCCCAGAGCGACCGAGCAAGCTTGATCCGTTTGCGGATCGGTTGTCGGCCTGGCTGAAGACGGAATCCAAGAAGGGCCGCAAGCAAAAGCGGACGATGAAGCAGTTACATGCTGACTTGTGCAGCCTCGGCTACGATGGGTCCTATAATCGCGTGGCGGCATTTGCTCGGGAATGGCGCGATGATCGACAGAGGGAATTGCAGACGACAGGCCGCGGCACGTTTGTGCCCTTGGCGTTCGAGCCTGGTGAAGCCTTCCAGTTCGACTGGTCGGAAGACTGGGCGATCATCGGCAATGAGCGCACCAAGCTGCAGGTGGCGCATACGAAGCTGAGCTACTCCAGGGCTTTCATCGTCCGAGCCTATCTCCTGCAGACGCATGAGATGCTGTTCGATGCCCATAATCACGCGTTCCGCGTCTTCGGCGGCATTCCTGGCCGCGGCATCTACGACAACATGCGCACGGCGATCGACAGGGTTGGCCGCGGCAAGGAGCGCGATGTCAACGTCCGCTTCATGGCGATGGCCAGCCATTACGTGTTCGAACCCGAGTTCTGCAATCCGGCGTCTGGTTGGGAGAAAGGACAGGTCGAGAAGAACGTTCAGGACGCGCGTCATCGCTTCTTCCAACCGGTCCCGCGCTTTCCATCACTGGAAGCCCTGAATGACTGGCTTGAGCAGCGTTGCAAGGAGTTCTGGACCAAAACGCCACATGGTCAGATGCGTGGCACCATCGCCGACATCTGGGCAGAGGAAACACCAGCTTTGATGCCTGTTTCCAGGCCATTCGACGGGTTCGTCGAGTATACAAAGCGGGTCACGCCCACCTGCCTCGTGCATCTGGAGCGCAATCGCTACAGCGTCCCGGCATCGTTTGCCAATCGTCCGGTGAGCCTTCGAGTCTATCCGGATCGTGTCGTCGTCGCCGCAGAAGGTCAGATAGTCTGTGAGCACCGCCGTGTCATTGATCGTTCCCATGATCGGCCGGGCCAGACCATTTACGACTGGCGGCATTATCTGGCGGTCGTGCAGCGCAAGCCCGGCGCTCTACGCAACGGCGCCCCCTTCATCGAGATGCCGGAGGCATTCCGAACCCTGCAGCAATATCTACTCAAGAAGCCGGGCGGCGATCGCGAGATGGTCGACATCCTGGCGCTTGTTCTCCAGCACGACGAACAAGCAGTGCTCTCAGCCGTCGACATGGCGCTGAAGTCCGGCGTTCCAACCAAAACGCATGTGCTGAACCTGCTGCATCGCCTGGTCGACGGCAAATCCTCTACACCGCCGACCCTCGACGCACCTCAGGCACTGACGCTCACCAATGAGCCCAAGGCCAATGTCGAACGATACGATACCTTGAGAAAGACGGAGGTTCGTCATGCGTCATAACCCGGCAAGCGGCGCGATCGTCATCATGCTAAGGCAATTGAAGATGCATGGAATGGCCCACGCCGTCGGTGATCTGACCGAACAGGGATCGCCGGCGTTCGAGGCTGCCATTCCGATCTTGTCCCAGCTTCTCAAGGCGGAAACGGCCGAACGAGAGGTCCGATCAACCGCATATCAGCTCAAGACGGCACGCTTCCCGGCCTACCGTGATCTGAAAGGCTTCGACTTCACCAGCAGCGAGATCAACGAGGCACTCGTCCAACAGCTTCATCGCTGCGACTTCCTCGACGACGCCAACAACATTGTGCTGGTTGGTGGTCCCGGTACGGGCAAGACGCACATTGCCACCGCGCTCGGCGTCCAGGCCATCGAGCATCACCACAAGCGAGTGCGGTTCTTCTCGACTGTCGAGCTGGTCAACGCATTGGAACAGGAAAAAGCACAAGGCCGCTCGGGGCAACTTGCCAACCGTCTCGTCCATTCCGATCTCGTCATTCTCGACGAGCTTGGATACCTGCCGTTCAGCGCCTCAGGCGGTGCATTGCTCTTCCATCTGCTCAGCAAACTCTACGAGCGCACCAGCGTCATCATCACCACCAACCTCAGCTTCAGCGAATGGGCGAGTGTGTTCGGCGATGCCAAAATGACCACTGCGCTGCTCGACCGGCTTACCCACCACTGCCACATCCTGGAAACAGGAAACGACAGCTTCCGCTTCAAGAACAGCTCAGCGCATGAGCCCAAAACAACGAAGGAGAAACGCAGGAACTTGACCACTACGACTAACACAAACGATACCTAAAAGCGGGTCACTTCTCGGTGGAAACGCCGGGTCAGCTCTCAATGGGAATCAACA
>NZ_LXKO01000031.1:0-2650 GCF_001692185.1 Rhizobium sp. AC44/96 | reverse complement strand
CTTTGATGAGCATTGATCAATGAGAACGATCAAGCCAATCGAGCTATTAGTACCGGTAAGCTTCACACATTGCTGCGCTTCCACACCCGGCCTATCAACGTGGTCGTCTTCCACGGCTCTGATAGGGAATACTCGTTTTCAGGTTGGTTTCCCGCTTAGATGCCTTCAGCGGTTATCCATTCCATATGTAGCTACCCTGCTATGCCCTTGGCAGGACAACAGGTCCACCAGAGATATGTCCATCCCGGTCCTCTCGTACTAGGGACAGATCCTGTCAATATTCCTACACCCACGGCAGATAGGGACCGAACTGTCTCACGACGTTCTGAACCCAGCTCACGTACCGCTTTAATTGGCGAACAGCCAAACCCTTGGGACCTGCTCCAGCCCCAGGATGCGATGAGCCGACATCGAGGTGCCAAACAACCCCGTCGATATGGACTCTTGGGGGTCATCAGCCTGTTATCCCCGGCGTACCTTTTATCCGTTGAGCGATGGCCCTTCCACACGGGACCACCGGATCACTATGACCGACTTTCGTCTCTGCTCGACTTGTCAGTCTCGCAGTCAGGCGGGCTTATGCCATTGCACTCGACGACCGATTTCCGACCGGTCTGAGCCCACCATCGCGCGCCTCCGTTACTCTTTCGGAGGCGACCGCCCCAGTCAAACTACCCACCATACACTGTCCCGGATCCGGATAACGGACCGCGGTTAGACATCCATGACGATAAGGGTGGTATTTCAAGGATGGCTCCACGGAAACTGGCGTCCCCGCTTCAAAGCCTACCACCTATCCTACACATGCCGACACGAATGCCAGTGTAAAGCTATAGTAAAGGTGCACGGGGTCTTTCCGTCTGACCGCAGGAACCCCGCATCTTCACGGGGAATTCAATTTCACTGAGTCTATGTTGGAGACAGCGGGGAAGTCGTTACGCCATTCGTGCAGGTCGGAACTTACCCGACAAGGAATTTCGCTACCTTAGGACCGTTATAGTTACGGCCGCCGTTTACTGGGGCTTCGATTCAAAGCTTGCACCTCTCCTCTTAACCTTCCAGCACCGGGCAGGCGTCAGACCCTATACGTCGTCTTGCGACTTCGCAGAGCCCTGTGTTTTTGATAAACAGTCGCTACCCCCTGGTCTGTGCCACCCCATCATACTTGCGTAAAATGGGGTCACGCTTCTTCCGAAGTTACGCGTGCAATTTGCCGAGTTCCTTCAACATAGTTCTCTCAAGCGCCTTGGTATACTCTACCTGACCACCTGTGTCGGTTTCGGGTACGGTCTATACGGTGGAGCTATTTCCTGGAACCGCGTCCCTGCAAGATCAATCCAATAAGACCTTACAAGTTGAGCAATCCGTCACTACCACCAGGCCCACGAATATTAACGTGGTTCCCATCGACTACGCGTTTCCGCCTCGCCTTAGGGGCCGGCTAACCCTGCTCAGATTAACTTTAAGCAGGAACCCTTGGTCTTTCGGCGAGAGGGTCTCTCACCCTCTTTATCGTTACTCATGTCAACATTCGCACTTCCGATATCTCCAGGACCCCTCACAGGTATCCCTTCACAGACTTACGGAACGCTCCGCTACCACGTGCATTACTGCACATCCTCAGCTTCGGTGCATGGCTTCAGCCCCGTTACATTTTCGGCGCAAAGACCCTTATTTAGACCAGTGAGCTGTTACGCTTTCTTTAAATGATGGCTGCTTCTAAGCCAACATCCTGGTTGTTTTGGGATCCTCACATCCTTTCCCACTTAGCCATGACTTGGGGACCTTAGCTGGAGGTCAGGGTTGTTGCCCTTTTCACGACGGACGTTAGCACCCGCCGTGTGTCTGCCGAGTAGTACTCCCGGGTATTCGGAGTTTGGTTAGGATCAGTAAGACGGTGAGTCCCCATAGCCCATCCAGTGCTCTACCCCCCGGGGTATTCGCTCGACGCTCTACCTAAATAGATTTCGCGGAGAACCAGCTATTTCCGAGTTTGATTGGCCTTTCACCCCTAGCCACAAGTCATCCCAATCTATTGCAACAGATGCGGGTTCGGTCCTCCAGTTGGTGTTACCCAACCTTCAACCTGCTCATGGCTAGATCACTCGGTTTCGGGTCTAATGCAACAAACTAATTCGCCCTATTCAGACTCGCTTTCGCTTCGCCTACACCTACCGGCTTAAGCTTGCTTGTTACACTAAGTCGTTGACCCATTATACAAAAGGTACGCCGTCACCCTTGCGGGCTCCGACTGTTTGTAGGCATCCGGTTTCAGGTTCTATTTCACTCCCCTTGTCGGGGTGCTTTTCACCTTTCCCTCACGGTACTTGTTCGCTATCGGTCATGCACGAGTACTTAGGCTTGGAGAGTGGTCTCCCCATGTTCAGACAGGGTTTCACGTGCCCCGCCCTACTCTAGGACAATGAGTGTTCTACGCGTACGGGGCTATCACCCGCTACGGCCCAACTTTCCAGAAGGTTCCACTTTATTCCTCATTGCCACTGGCCTGGTCCGCGTTCGCTCGCCACTACTTGCGGAGTCTCGGTTGATGTCCTTTCCTGCAGGTACTTAGATGTTTCAGTTCCCTGCGTTCGCTTCTTACACCCTATTTTATTCAGGTGCAGATACCTTATCACAATGCTTGGAAACC
>NZ_LXKO01000030.1:0-423928 GCF_001692185.1 Rhizobium sp. AC44/96 | reverse complement strand
CGGCGAGAGCAAGCTGCGTATAGCATCGGGACATGCCAAAATCTCCAAAGTGAAGCCGTTGAAATCATTGGCATGTCGCACTTGGAAATAGAATGTACCGATCGCTCGCGTCTGTCAAAGCTGAATAGGGCTGCGATATTGTCAGCCAGTTAGAAATGCGACACTGGCTCTGACGATCAGCCCCCGATCCGGCCGGCTGGGCCGGGTTGTAAGGGCGGAGCGGGGGCGGGGGATGATGCTCCTCTTCGGCTTTAGCTTTCTCAGTAGCAATTGTTCCGTCTCCGGCTGATACTCGTGCGTACCTGCATAGGGGCGGGGTAGGGATCAAAGTCACACGATGCTTCCGGAAATCAAACTGCAGGGTGACGTCAATGTCGCCGCGCTGTCACCACTCGTTCGCGGCATGCTTCTTGCTGTTGCCTATGCCGACGGTGAGGGCGGCATAGGATTGACGGCAACCGGCGCCATGAACCGCAAGTTCGTGCATTGGGCCGCTGTTAACTTCCTCTGGCCCGACTTTACAGCCGAAGACCTCTACAGCATGCACAAGGTGCTCAATGAACGCGACATGCCGCCGCTCTGGGTCGTGCGCGACATGACCCATCATCTGAAGCTGCTTCGTCGGAAAAAGGATTTGCTGCTGCCAACCAGACGCGGTCGCGAGTTTCTGGTGAACCCTAACGCCTTCTTCGATCTGGTCGCCACGGATTATCTCTATTCCTACATCCACGCCACCGAACGGGAAGAGGAGGTGCAAGCGCGGTTGCGCTGGTGGCGCATGTTCCTCAATCTTCTCAATATCAAGGCCAGAGAAGGTTGCACGCCAATGGAGGTTGTGAAAATCCTCTATCCAGATCTGGCGCCTCTTTCGGAAACCGAAATGACCCTGGAGGCCTGGAAGCTGAAATCCGATCTAAAATACGGCGTCTTACAGCGCTTGTGCTGGCTCGGCTTGCTCTATGAAGCAAGAGAGGGCCTCACACTCTTCCAGGACGGATCCTTCCACAAGACACCGCTTTGGTCCGCATGCCTGCAGCTGGAATCGGATACGCAAAGCGACATCGGCGTGCACTGACGATCTTTATTCCGCCGCTGGTTGCCTCAATAACGCTTTCTCTCGCCGTGCAATCACCGCCGGATTGTTCATGTAATCTGTCCTCGGCTTGCGTCCCCGCTTCTGATAACCGTTGGCGGTGCTACCGTCGCGAATGCCAAACATATGATCCTTCTGCCCGGTGCGTCGGGGACCACTCTTGCTGCGTTGCTGTTCTCGGCCGGCTTGCAACTCGGCGACGATCGACAGCATGTCGTCCAGCCGCTTGTTGTCGACGACCTCCGCACGATGCACCGAGCGCAACGTATCGAAGGTCCTGTAGGGCAGGGAAAAGCTCTCGTGCATGATCTCGAGCCGTCCGTCCGGGTAGTCGCAGACGATCACTTTCTGGCCAGCCAGTGGCCTGGAAATCTCGGTCGGATCGAGAATGAACAGCACCTTGTCGTAGCGTAGCGTCAGAGATTGCGACAGCGTGCGGACTTCCTTCCGGTACATGGCACCATCGAGGTTCTCGTGGTTGGCCAGCGGTCGGTGCATGTCCTTTGGATTGCGTGGTTGCTTGCCAAAGCGAGTGTTGAAATCCGCAATGAACTCAGGCGCATAGGAATTGGCAGCTTCGATCGTATCAATGCCGCGAAGCCGTAATTCCTTCACAAGCCGATCCTGCAATGTCTGGTTGGCACGTTCCACCCGACCCTTGGCCTGAGGGGTGTTGGCGCAGATGATATCGATGTTGAGCTCATAAAGCGCCCGGCCGAACTGCGTCAGACCGCTTGTCCCGTCCTTCTTCGACGGATGCGTCGATCGAAAGACACCATGTTTGTCGCTGTAGAAAGCCAACGGCTTGCCCCACTGCTGCAGATAATCCTTTGTCGCATGCAGATAGTCGAACGTATTCTCCGATCCGGCGAAACGCAGGTGCAATAGCTTGCCGGTGGCGTCATCGATATAGACGAGCAGGGCGCATTTGGGGCCGCGGTTCTCGAACCACCAGTGATGCGATCCGTCGATCTGCACCAGTTCGCCAAAGCAGTCGCGCCGACCACGTGGCTGGAAAACCCGTTTCTTGCGTTCACGACGCGAAATCCAGATACCAGCCTCGGTCATCCATTGCCGCAGCGTCTCCTTGGCGACCGAGATCTGGTGCAACTCGAGCAGCTTCTCGCGTGCCAGCGTCGGACCGAAATCCAGATAGCGCTCGCGGATCAGATCCAGCACCGCATTGCGAAACTCTTCGCTATGGCGCCGGTTGCTTGGTCGTGATCGCTTCTTTGAAACAAGGCCGGCCGGACCATCCCGGTCATAGGCCCGCAGCAGCCGATGGACCTGACTTCGACTGAGGTCGAGCCGTTCGGCAGCCTGGACAACGCTTAGGCGTTGGTCACGGATCTTCTGGATAAGTTCAAGACGATGCAACTCTTTCTGCGACATGGTGATCAAACAAGACATCACGACTCCGACCGTTCATGGTCTCGACCAGGCTGAAGATCGTCATCCTTGCTCCCAACGTTGAATTTGACCAGTGCGTCGAAAGGCGAGACTGTCGCATCTCTAACTGGCCCAACTGTCGCATTACTAAATAGCTCTTACAGATACGGATTGCGTAATCTGTGTTATGGAACATTTGAACGCAGCCCGTTTGGGGCTAACTAACCTGCTCATTCGTGAGGACCAGAAAAACTTCCTCGGCGCTTCGGGCAGTTCGAACTGCAGACAAGACGTTGCAATCGCGGAGCCTCCGGGCGGCACACGATAGGACGTTCAGATTCTGGCCTTGGCTGATGGCTGGTGTAAGGACCAGCACGACGAGATCCACGGGCACGTCGTCGACGGCTTCAAACTCGACGGGTTTCGGAAGGCGGACGAACATGCAGAAGGATGCATCGAGGCCTGCGACTGCCGCGTGGGGCATGGCAACGCCGTTGCCCACGCCGGTTGAGCCCAGTTCTTCCCTGGTCGTGATGGCTTTCAATATCGCGGCTGCGTCAGCCCCAGTCTTGCGGGCGGCGACGTCGGTCAGCTTGCCGATCAGCTCCCGCTTGGATGAGGCAGAAAGATTGACGACGACGTTCTCTAGCGGCAAGCAGTCGCTCAAGAGCATGTATGGCTCCATTCATTGCGGATGTCAGGTGGGTTCGGTCAGTCGGTAGCCGACACCGGTCTCGGTGAGGATGTATTGAGGCTGGTCGGGAGTGGTTTCGATCTTCTGCCGAAGCTGCCGGACATAGACCCTGAGATACTGCACGTCGGCCGCCGGTCCCCATATCTGCTTCAGAAGGAACTGGTGCGTGAGCACCTTTCCGGCATGCTGGGCCATCACCCGCAGAATGTCATATTCCTTCGGAGAGAGCTTGATCTCCCGCCCGTCGATCTTGACGATGCGCTTTACGAGGTCGATCGAGAGCCCGCCGGTCTGGAAGATCGCCCGCTCGCCCTGCTGCTGCAGGCGGTGGCGCAGCGCGACCCGCAGCCGGGCGCCAAGCTCGTTCATGCCAAACGGTTTTGTCAGATAATCGTCGGCCCCTGCTTCGAGCGCGTTGACGATCCCGGTCTCATCGGTACGGCCGGAAAGGATGACGATCGGCAAGGTGAGGCCCGCATCTCTCCATTCGTGCAGCACTTCATGGCCGGATTTGTCCGGCAGGCCCAGATCGAGCACGATCAGGTCGGGCAGATCGTCTTTCACGGCCTGGAGCGCGGTAGCGGCATTTGATGCCTCCTGTACCTCATAGCCCTGTGCGGTGAGGCCGACGCGCAGAAGCTTGCGGATGGGAGGTTCGTCGTCGACGACGAGGATCTTCACGGCTGAACCGGTCATTTGAGCTCATCCAGTTTTGGAATTTCATTGGGCCTTGGAAGGCGTATTGTGAACACCGCGCCCGATCGGTCGGAGCGATTTCCTGCCGTGATCGTGCCGCCCATCGCCTCGATAAAACCTCTGCAGATGGACAGGCCGAGGCCCGTTCCCGCACGAACCTGGTCGCCCTTGCGCACGCGATAGAATGTGTCGAAGACACGTTCGAGATCCGCCGGCGGAATGCCGGGCCCCTCGTCTGAAACCTGTATTGCGACACTGTAGGCGTCTGCCCTCCCCTCGATACGGATGGAGGAGCCTTGCGGGGCGTATTTCGCGGCGTTGTCCAGCAGGTTGAAGAACACCTGCTCCAGCAGCACGGGATCGACGCGAACCATCGGCAGGTTCTCGGGAATCGTCATGACGGTCTTGTGGTGCGCAAGAATCTTCGCGGCTCGCCGCAATGCGCTCCCTGCGATGTCGCCGGCATAGTGCAATGCGTGGTTCAGATCCATTGCCCCGGATTCGATCTTCGTCATATCAAGCAGGTTGGCAATGAAGCGATTGAGGCGCTCTGACTCGTCGACAATGGTCGACAGGAGATCCAACTGGTCCTCTTGCGGCATGGAATCGCGATAGTCGCGCAGGGTGCCCGCGGCACCGAGAATAGCCGCCAGCGGCGTTTTCAGGTCATGCGAGATCGAGGTCAGAAGAGCGGAGCGCAGGCGGTCGGCTTCGGCGGCAAGTTTGGCGCGGTCGACATCTGCCACAAGCTGGATGCGTTCGATCGCAAGCGCTGCCTGGTCGGCCAATGCATCCAGCAGCCGTTGCTGCTCGGGCGTCAGCAAGGGCCCGTCGCGCCGGTCATTGTCGAGGCCGATGACGCCGACGGCCGCTCGACCGGTCCGCAACGGCACGTAGAGGCGTTTCGCGCCCGGCAGCGTATCGGCACCGCGACCGGCGGCATGGTTGTGCTCCCAAGCCCAGCGCGCGGCGGCAATATCTGCGTCGTCGAGCGTGTCGTCAGGTGGATATCCGGCCTTGACGGCAATGGTCCCGTCTTCCGGAAGCAGCAGGACGACGCGAACCTTGAGCATGGACGCCAACTGGAAGGCGGTTGCCCAAAGCACATCATCCAGTGTCCCGGTGCCGGCGAGCTTTTTCGAGAAGACGTAGAGATCTTCCGTCGTCCTTGCGCGTTGTCTCGCCGCGGCGGCCTGTCGCTGGACCGTTGCGGTCAAATTGCTGGCGATGACGGCGACGCCGAGGAAGAAGAACAGTGCCAGCACGCTCTCCGGATCGCTGATTGTCAGCGTGTAGCGGGGCGGCAGAAAGAAGAAGTTGAAGGACAGCGCACTGAGAATGCAGGTGTAAAGCGCCGGCCGAAGCCCGTGGATGACAGCGGATGTCAGGACCGCCATCAGGAAGACAAGGGCTAGGTTGCGAACATCCAGGACCTGGTCGAGGACCACGCCGACCACAAGCGCGATCGCTACATAGACCGTCGCGGCAAGATAGGCATAGATGTCGAATGCGGGAGCGGATGGCGCGGCCTTTACACCGCGTGCAGCGGCCCCTTCCCTCTCGCTGCCGGAAATCACATGCACGCTGATGTTGCCTGACCTCCTGATGAGATCGTCGGCAATCGAACGGTGAAGCCAATCACGCCAAGTCGGCTTGCTCGGTGCGCCGATCACGATATGCGTGACGTTGTTGGCAGCGGCGTGCCGCACAAGCTCTTCGGAGACTTCTCGTCCGGGGATGGTGATCGCCTCCCCGCCGAGCTGTTCAGCCAACCGCAGCGTCGCGGCAATCGTGTCGCGGTCCGATTCCGTCAGGCTGATCGAGCGGTTGGTCTCGATATAGACGGCGGCCCATGGGGCTCGGAGGCGCGAAGCCATGCGGGATGCGTAGCGCACAAGCGAGGCCGAGCGTGGATGCTGATCGACCGATACAAGAACCCTCTCGCCTGCAGCCCAGGGGCCGGCGATGGCGTGTGCCTGCATGTGGTTCAGGAGCTGGTCGTCGACCCGCTGTGCAGTCTTGCGCAAGGCGAGCTCACGCAGTGCGGTCAGGTTTCCAGGCGTGAAGTAATTGGTCAGAGCCCATTCGGCTGTCTTCGGAACATAGACCTTGCCGTCATGCAGGCGCTTGATCAGATCATCGGGCGTGAGGTCGATGATCTCGACGTCATCGGCCATGTCGATGATCGAATCCGGCACAGTTTCGCGTACGCGGATGCGTGTGATCTGCGAGACGACATCGTTAAGGCTTTCGACATGCTGGACATTCAGCGTCGAATAGACGTCGATGCCACGGTCCAGCAGTTCCATGACATCGAGATAGCGCCTCGGATGGCGACTGCCCTTGGCGTTCGTATGGGCAAGCTCATCCACGAGCACGAGGTCTGGCCGACGGGCAAGGATCGCGTCGATATCCATTTCCTCGAGCGGATGGCCCTTGTAGTCGACCTTGATGCGGGGGACGACTTCGAAGCCGCTGACGAGCGCCTGGGTTTCCTTGCGGCCATGGGTCTCGACGACCCCGATCACGACATCGACCCCGTCGGACAGCTTGGCGCGGCCCGACTCGAGCATCTCATAGGTCTTGCCCACGCCGGGAGCGGCTCCGAGGAATATCTTTAGCCGGCCGCGGGTCTCCTGTCGCGCCTTCTCAAGCAGTGCGTCTGGTGAGGGCCTGCCAACCTTGTCGCGGCTGTCTTCCGGCATGACTTTCATCTTTCCCTGACGAGGAAGCCCCGGCCACATCCAAGCGACCGGGGCTTTCCACCTTACTCAGACATAGAAGTATCAAGCGATTGGTTCAATGCCAGAACATTGACCGTGCTTTCACCGAGAAATCCGAGTTCGGGACTTTCGATGGCGGCGTCAACAATCGCCTTCAGCTTGGTTTCATCCACGCCGCGCGCTTTGGCAACGCGTGGTACCTGGAAGTAGGCAGCCTCGGGCGAAATGTGCGGATCCAGGCCGCTGCCGGACGCGGTCACGAGATCAATCGGAACCTCGGCATTCGGATTGGTGGCCTTGGCTGCCTCGTAGTCGGCCTTGACGCGATCAAGCAGCTTCTGGCTTGTCGGGCCGAGGTTGGAGCCGGATGAAGAGGTAGCGTTGTATCCATCGCCTGCCGCCGAGGGGCGACCGTGAAAATACTTGTCGCTCGCGAACGCCTGGCCAATCAGCGTTGAGCCAATGACCTTGCCGTCCTTTTCGATCAAGCTGCCATTGGCCTGCGACGGGAAGAGTGCCTGCGCCGCGCCGGTCATCGCCAGTGGATAGAGGAGGCCGGTGATAGCAGTGGTGGCAACGATCATCACGATTGCGGGACGTAGTTCTTTCAACATGATATCAACTCCTTAGGCGAGGCCGATGGCCGTAATGACCACGTCGATGGCCTTGATGCCGATGAACGGGACGATGATGCCGCCAACACCGTAGACGAGCAGATTGCGGGACAGCAGCGCGCCGGCACCGATCGCCCGGTATTTCACGCCCTTCAGCGACAGCGGGATCAGCGCCACGATGATCAGCGCGTTGAAGATGATGGCCGACAGGATGGCGCTCTGCGGCGTGGCAAGCCCCATGATGTTCAGGACACCCAGTTGCGGGTAGAAGGCAAGGAACATCGCCGGGATGATCGCGAAATATTTGGCGATGTCGTTGGCGATCGAGAAGGTCGTTAGCGCGCCGCGGGTCATCAGGAGCTGCTTGCCGATCTCGACGATCTCGATGAGCTTTGTCGGATCCGAGTCGAGGTCGACCATGTTGCCGGCTTCGCGGGCGGCGACCGTACCGGTGTTCATGGCCACGCCGACATCGGCCTGGGCGAGCGCCGGGGCGTCGTTCGTGCCGTCGCCGCACATGGCAACGAGCTTGCCTTTGGCTTGCTCTTCGCGGATCAGGGACAGCTTGTTTTCGGGCGTCGCCTGCGCGAGGAAGTCGTCAACGCCGGCCTCCGCAGCGATTGCGGCAGCTGTCATCGGGTTGTCGCCGGTGATCATGACCGTGCGGATGCCCATGCGGCGCAGCTCGGCAAAGCGCTCGCGGATGCCGCCCTTGACGATATCCTTGAGCTGGATGATGCCGAGCAGCTTGCCGTCACGGGCGACTGCCAGCGGAGTTCCGCCAGCCTTGGCGATTTCATCGGCAATCGCCTGCAGCTCACGCACGGTTTCGCTGTTGGTGCGGATTGCGACAGCTGTGTTGCCCGATGCAGGCGCGGAGGCAGCCCCGACGTAGGCAAGCACGGCATCGACGGCTCCCTTACGAATGGACGAGCCTTCGACATCGACGCCGCTCATGCGGGTCTGGGCGGTGAACGGAACGAACGTAGCGTGCAGGCTTCCCATGTCGCGGCCACGGATCGCATATTTCTCCTTGGCGAGAACGACGATCGAGCGGCCTTCCGGTGTTTCGTCCGCCAGAGACGCGAGCTGAGCTGCGTCCGCCAGCTCCTGTTCGCTGACGCCGCGAACCGGGCGGAAGGAGGTTGCCTGACGGTTGCCGAGCGTAATCGTGCCGGTCTTGTCGAGAAGCAGCGTATCAACGTCGCCAGCTGCCTCGACCGCGCGGCCGGACATGGCGAGCACGTTGAAGCGCACGAGGCGGTCCATGCCTGCAATGCCGATCGCCGAAAGAAGCGCGCCAATGGTCGTGGGAATGAGCGTCACGAAGAGAGCAACGAGAATGATGATCGGGATGGAGCCGCCAGCATAGCTCGCGAAGCTCGGGATTGTGGCGGTAGCCAGAACGAAGATCAGCGTCATGCCGGCCAGCAGAATATTGAGAGCGATCTCGTTCGGTGTCTTTTGCCGTTCGGCGCCTTCGACGAGCGAAATCATCCGGTCGAGGAAGGTGTGACCCGCGGCGGCGCTGATGCGGACGCGGATCCAATCGGACAGGACCTGCGTGCCGCCGGTGACGGCAGAGCGGTCGCCGCCCGACTCCCGGATGACAGGGGCGGATTCACCCGTGATCGCGGCTTCGTTGACCGAGGCAACACCCTCGACGACCTCGCCATCGGACGGAATGATATCCCCTGCCTCGACAAGGACCAGATCGCCGACCTTCAGGCTGGTGCCCGGGACAAGACGGTAGCTGTTGGCGGTCAGCAGCTTTGCTTGCGTTTCCGTGCGGGCCTTTCGCAGCGAGTCCGCTTGCGCCTTGCCGCGCCCCTCGGCGACGGCTTCGGCGAAATTCGCGAAAAGCACCGTGAACCAGAGCCAGAGGTTGATCTGGAAGGAGAAGCCGAGATTGCCGCCACCGGTGACGAGATCGCGGACGAATAGGACTGTGGTCAATGCCGAGACGGTCGCCACGACAAACATGACCGGATTCTTGGCAAGAGTGCGGGGATTGAGTTTCTTGAACGCCGCGCCCACGGCGGGGATGAGAATGCGAGAATCCATGATGCTCGCTGATTGTGCCTGGCTCATAAGAGACTCCAGCTTGAAAAGAGTAAGGCGATCGCCGCGCGATCAGCCGTGTAAGATCCGAAAGACAGCGACGAGAACGAGAAGGCTGGCGAGCATCACGAGGATGATGTCGGAGCCGCGGGTCATGCGCTGGCTTTCACGTCCCGGCGAACCGGGACGTGAATTGAAGGATTTGCGAAGCCTGTGTCGAAGGATCATGCTCCACCTCAGAAGGTCTGGCCGGCGATCATGACGAGGTGCTCGATGACGGGACCGAGCGCGAGGGCCGGGAAGAAGGTCAGGCCGCCGACGATCAGGATCGTGCCCGTAAGAAGGCCCACGAAAAGCGGGCCATCGGTCGGGAAAGTGCCGGCTGAGGCGGGAACGGTCTTCTTGGCCACGAGCGACCCTGCGATTGCGAGCGCCGGGACGATGACAAGGAAGCGGCCCATCAGCATGCCGATGCCAAGCGTGACGTTGTACCAGGGCGTGTTGCCGGTCAGGCCCCCGAAGGCGGAGCCGTTGTTTGCAGCAGCCGAGGTATAGGCATAGAGGATCTCCGAGAAGCCGTGCGGGCCAGCGGTGCCGATCGAGGCAACAGCGGACGGCAGGACGCTCGAGATCGCGGTGAAGACGAGCATGGCCAGTGGCAGGCAAAGAATGGCAAGCACCGCCATCTTCATCTCCTTGGCTTCAATCTTCTTACCGAGATATTCCGGCGTGCGACCGACCATCAGCCCCGCAACGAAGATCGCGATGATGATGAACAGCAGGATGCCGTAGAAACCTGCGCCCACACCGCCGACGATGACTTCTCCGAGCTGCATGTTGATGAGCGGAATGAGGCCGCCCAGCGCCGTGAAGCTGCCATGCATGGCATTGACCGCACCGCAGGACGCCGCGGTGGTGATGACGGCGAAGAGCGAGGACATGGCCACACCGAAGCGGACTTCCTTGCCTTCCATGTTGCCGCCCGAAAGGCCGAGCTGGTGCATCAGCGGGTTGCCGGCCGCCTCAGCCCAATAGGTCACAGCCACACCGGCGACAAAGAGGATGCCCATGGTGCCGAGGATGGCCCAGCCCTGGCGCTGGTTTCCGACCATGCGTCCGAAGACATTGGTCAGGGCCGCACCGATGGCGAAGATCGAGACCATCTGGATCATGTTCGAGATATTGTCCGGGTTCTCGAAAGGATGTGCGGAGTTGGCGTTGAAGAAGCCGCCGCCGTTGGTGCCGAGCATCTTGATGGCGAGCTGAGAGGCGACAGGGCCAACTGCAATCGTCTGCTTGGCACCCTCGAGGGTGGTCGCATCGACATACGGACCGAGCGTCTGCGGGACACCAAGATAGACATAGACCAGCGTCAGCACGATGCAGAGCGGCAGGAGGACGTAGAGCGTGGCGCGGGTCATATCGACCCAGAAGTTGCCGATCGCCTTGCCGGAGGCGCGCGAGAAAGCGCGTATCAGGCCAAGGGCAATGGCGATGCCGGTCGCGGCCGAGACGAAATTCTGAACCGTGAGCCCTGCCATCTGCGTGAGGTAGGACATGGTGCTTTCGCCACCGTAGTTCTGCCAGTTTGTGTTGGTCACGAAGCTGACGGCGGTGTTGAAGGACAGTTCAGGCCCGACGGCAGCCATGCCGGCCGGGTTGTAGGGCAAGACTGCCTGCAAGCGCATCAAGGCGTATAGAACGAGCACGCCGAGCAGATTGAACAGCAACATTGAGAACGCGTAGGACGTCCAGTGCTGTTCCTCGCGTTCGCCGGTTCCTGCAATGGCATAAAGTCCACGTTCGATGGGAGCGAAGACCGGTGAGAGAAGCGTGCGTTCGCCGCTGAAGACGCGCGTCATGTAACCGCCGAGCGGTTTCACAAGCACGATGATGATCCCGCAAAAGAGCAGGATCTGAAGCCATCCGTTAAGGGTCATGGGAGGTAACTTTCAATACCCGATTGGTTCTGCGTGCCGCGCAGTCGCGTTTGGAGCGGCGGCGCTAGAAGCGCTCGGGGCGGATGAGAGCATAGGTGAGGTAAACCGTAAGAAATACGGTGACGGCACCACTGAGAATATAATCGACGGTCATGGCGCTTCCTCCGGTTAAAGCCGGTCGCAGGCTTTGGTGTAGGCAAAGCACAGAGCGAAAAATACGATTGCTGTGATGAGTAGAACTACGTCCATCATCGGTCCTGACTCCTGTTGTTCTTATGGTCAGACAAGACTGCGGCGCCATCCGTGAACGGCGCTTCGATGCGTTCTGACTTGGAGATGATCTTCGGATCTCTCGGACGTTAATATGCGGCCGAAGCGCATAGCCGTTCGAGTAGGAGCGGATGGCGAAGATATAAAAATCTTATAAAGGCCGAGCCATCTGGCTTCGGCTATATCTGGTGCCGGTCAATCGTGGCGCCAAGCATCAAGGCAATCATCGACATGGCAGCGTCAGTATGGGCGGGCCGACGATCAGGGTCGAATGCAACGCCAAGAATTGTCTTCCGCTCGGACCTCGTACGGACCGGCCAGAAATCGAACCGTGATTGATCAAATGGATATACGCCTGCTTCTACGCAAGTCTGAGACGCGCAGGCTTCTCTTGCCGCGTCGACTTCCGCTGGAACGAGGGTTGTCTCGCTCTTGATCGCCAGATCGTCGCCGTGCCCAACCGACAACACGACTGCTGGAGCTTGGAAGAGCGACGTCAAGATGGAAAGCGTAAGTGCTCTTGCTTCCTCAGCGGTGGTCGCATCGAGCATTTGTTGCGCATAGGTCCCGAGCTTTTCCTGCTGGCGATGGAACCGATCAAGCTCCCCCTTGTCGTGTCGTTTCGCGGCGACGATGGTACTGGTGACGCAGCCGACGATGAAGAGTAACGCAATAGCCCAAATGTTAGCGGTGTCCGCGACAGCGAGAGAAAAGCGGGGCTCGGTGAAGAAGAAGTTATATGCGAGGGCGCCGAGAAACGCGGAAAACAATGCCGGGCCGAGGCCGAATGCCACGCTACTGACGATGACAGGCAGAACATAGATGAGTGATAGGTTGGGGATTGCCTGATAGCGGTCGAAGCCGGCAGCGATTGCGGTGGCCATTGCCGCCATTATCACGGAAGCAAGGTACTGGATCACGGATGGCGCGTCTGAGAGGTCCATCTCGCGCGTGGTAGCAAATTTTTCGGCTACGCTACTGGTCGGCGGACCAAAAGGTTTATCCAAGGACATACGCAAGTCCTCCCACTCGATTCAAGTGGTGCGACACGCATAGGAATTCCATGTGGAAACGCGCGGCGATTGATAAACGTGCCTTAATGGCCGCGCCTGGGACCCGCAATGCACGGCGTGGGCGAGGAGAATGCCAACCTCCTTGCCGTTTTCGTGATGCAAACCTGCGCTATCTCGCCAAGTCCGCCTACCAATCCGCCACCTAGGCCTTACGGCGCCCAACGAAGGAGACACCGCTTTCGTGATCGAAAACATGGCATCGTGAAGGATTGATCGATAGCTGCAATTCGGAGCCGTCGTCGATGGCGACGTGGTCAGGAAGGTGCAGCACCACAGCACCACGGAGACGTCGTTGCCCACAACCTGCTTCTTGGCATTCCATGGCAATTGATATACTAGAATACCCAGTGAGTTGAAGTCGGCTTGAGCTATGCAGACGAGTGATATTTTGGCGGTAAGTGCCGTGCCTTCCCAGCCCTTGAAGCTTCGTCGGGTGACGACGGCTGATGCCATCTTTGATCGGCTGTATGCGGATATCCTCTCGCTTCGTCTGCCGCCCGGGATGCCGTTGCAGGAAAAGCGGATTGCCGAGGAGTTCAATGTCAGCCGAACGCCGGTTCGCGAGGCTCTGCTTCGGCTGTCAGAGGGCGGGCTGGTCGACATCTATCCTCAATCGGGCACCGCTGTGTCGCAGGTCTCGGTCTCGGCAATCCCTGAAGCGGTTGTCGTGCGGAAGGCGCTTGAAGGCACAACGGTGGAGCGGGCCGCCGAAATTGCGACCGCGTTGGACATCGATCGCCTGGACGCCATTATTTCCCGCCAACGATCGCTTGCGGCGCTTGGCGATACCTCTGGCTTTCATGAGGAGGACGAGGCTTTCCATGAGGCTATTGCAGCGATCGCGGGTTATCCCGGTATCTGGACGATCCTGAAGACCGTGAAGGTTCAAATCGATCGCGCTCGACGACTGTCGCTGCCGGTTCTCGGTCGCATGGAGAATGTCGTGCAGGAACACGGATGGATCCGCGATGCGATCTCGTCCCACGACGTTGTGGCAGCGCACGAGGCCATGATGCATCATCTGAGTGCTGTCATCCCTGATGTCGCCGAGCTTCGTACGCGATATCCCGATTATTTCCGCTGAACCTCAGCGAAGAACGATACAGAAGATCCCAAGGAGGAAGTGTAATGCGTCAAGGTTGGAGATGGTTCGGTCCGCAGGCGCCGGTGACGCTCGATGAGGTGCGGCAAACCGGTGCCACGAACGTTGTCTCGTCCCTGCATCAGGTGCCGATCGGCCGGGCGTGGACGCAGGCCGAAGTACGCGAGCGCCAGGCCATGATCGAAACGACGCCGCCTGGCCGCTCGAACCTAACGTGGTCCGTTGTCGAGAGCATTCCAATTCCCGATGCGGTCAAGCGCAACGGTGGCCGAGCCAAGGCGGAGATCGAGGCGTGGATTGCAAGCCTGGAGGCAGTGGCCGCCTGCAATATACCGATCGTCTGCTACAACTTCATGCCCGTTGTCGACTGGACGCGCACCGAGCTTGACTATGTGATCGACACCGGTGCGACCGCCATGCGGTTCGATCACGAGAAATTCGCAGCCTTCGATCTGTTCATTCTCCAGCGCCAGGGCGCGGAGAGCCAATACTCGGCGCAGGACAGGGCGCGGGCGCGCGAAGTGTTCGACGCGATGACTGAGGCTGAAGTTGCGGAGATCACCCATAACATCACATCGGCACTCCCCGGATCAACGACCGAACCGCTGACTGTTCCGGAGTTTCGCGAGAAGCTGGCCGCGTATGCGGACATTGACGCGGCGCGGCTGCGCCAGCACCTCATCGAGTTCCTCGAGGCGGTGACGCCTGTGGCGGAGGCACGCGGAGTCAAGTTGACGCTGCACCCAGATGACCCGCCACGTCCCCTCTTCGGCCTTCCCAGGATCGCGTCTACGGCTGACGACTATGCGGCTCTCTTCGACGCTGTTCCCTCCCCCGCCAACGGCATGTGCTATTGCACGGGCAGTCTCGGTGTTCGTGCCGACAATGACCTGCCGGCCATCGCGCGCCGTTTTGCGTCACGCATTCACTTCGCCCACCTGCGCGCCACCAAGCGTGAGGGAGATGGCCGCACCTTTCACGAGAGCGCCCATCTGGAAGGCGATGTCGACATGGTTGCGGTGCTCAAGGAGTTGGTGGCCGAAGACAACAAGCGTTCTGCGAATGAGACGATCGTCTTTCGCTCCGATCATGGTCACCGCATGCTCGATGATCTGAACAAGACGGTCACGCCCGGATACCCGGCGATCGGTCGTCTGCGTGGGTTGGCGGAGCTTCGCGGCATCTTGCATGCGCTAGGCGCCGTCGCAAACTAGACTGCTGCGAAACGATTTCGCCCGGCAGCGGATAAGGCTGCCGGGCTGGCCATCGGAACGATTGAAGCTGGAGATGAGACTTTAGGCGGTAGTCCAGTACTAGGCTTGAATGGACGTGGCCGTCCTGAATTACGGTTGCATGCTGCCCGTTGCCTGCTGGCGCGCATGCCAGGAGAAGGCTTCCTCGAGAATGTGGGGGGTGTGGCCGCCGCGTGCGGTTGCACGCTGGAAATAATCGAGCAATGCCTCGCGGTAATCCGGGTGAGCACAGTGGGCGATGATCAGCTCCGCTCGTTCCCGCGGAGCGAGTTCACGCAGGTCTGCCAGGCCGTTTTCGGTGACGATGACGTCGACGTCGTGCTCGGTGTGATCGACGTGCGACACCATTGGCACCACCGAGGAGATCCGGCCGCCCTTGGCGAGAGACTTGGTGACGAAGATCGACAGATAGGCGTTGCGGGCAAAGTCTCCGGAACCGCCGATGCCGTTCATCATGTGCGTGCCGTTGACGTGTGTGGAGTTGATGTTGCCGTAGATGTCCACCTCGAGCGCCGTGTTGATACCGATGACGCCAAGTCTGCGGATTACCTCAGGGTGGTTGCTGATTTCCTGTGGCCGCAGGATCAGCTTGTCCTTGTATTTGTCGAACTGGTTGAAGACCCGCTCGCCACATGTTGCCGACAGCGTGATCGACGATCCCGAGGCAAAGGCCAGCTTGCCCGCATCGAAGAGATCGAACGTGCTGTCCTGCAGCACTTCGCTGTACATCCGCAAATGATGGAAAGGCCCGGCCGCAAGGCCCGTCAGCACTGAATTGGCGATCGTGCCGATGCCCGCCTGGAGTGGCTGAAGCGTCAGATCAAGGCGCCCGCGCGCCACTTCTCCTTCGAGGAAGTGGATCAGGTGATCGGCAATCGCCTGTGTGTCGGCATCCGGTGCCTCGACCGTCGAAAAGCTGTCCTTGGCGTCCGTTACGACGATAGCGGCGATCTTGTCGGGATCGATCGGGACATAGGGGAAGCCAACCCTGCTATCGCAGGCAACGACCGGGATGGGCACTCGCGACGGACGCTTTGTCGGGATGTAGACGTCGTGAAGTCCCTCGAGTGCCAGGGGCTGGCTGAGATTGATCTCGACGATGATCTTCTTTGCCAGGATCGCGAAGCTTGCCGAGTTGCCGATCGATGTGGAAGGCACGATGCCGCCATCTTCGGTGATCGCCGCGGCTTCGACCACAGCGTAGTCGATCGGACCCAGCTGGTTGGAGCGCAAATGCTCGACAGTCTCGGAAAGGTGCTGGTCGATGAACATGACCTATTGATCGCGGCACGCAGCGTCCGGTCGACCTGGAACGGCAGGCGCCGCGCAAGGACACCGGCCTCGGTCAGTATCCGGTCCACGTCATGCCCGAGCGAAGCGCCGGTGATGAGGGTGATCTGAAATGGATCGGTCTTAGCCTTTTCGGCCATGGCGATCGGGACCGCCTTGGCATCGCCGGCGCGGGTAAACCCACTCATGCCGATGGTCATGCCGTCCTTGATGAGGTCGGCAGCAGCTTGCGGCGTGGTTATCTTGTCGAGCAGGGATTTGCGGCGAATGCGGTTTTCAACCATGGGAATCTCGGGAGGTGTTCTCGTGTGGGAACCGACATGTTGTCGGCGCAGGATGCAACGGGGCAACCCTCCGGCGGAATCGTGGCCGTTGAGTGGCCGATTGGCTCAAGTGCTGCCGATATGAGGTCCCCTGCCCCGCCGTTTGTTGATCGACCACCTGCGTATCACTGTTCGATTGTGCCGCCTGCCTTCTTCCAGGCGTCGATTCCACCCTCGATATGGCAGGCGCTCTTCAGGCCTGCATCCTGGGCGGCTTGGACGGCCATCGCCGAGCGTTCGCCGAAGGCGCAGTAGAAGACGATCCTCTTGCCTGTGGCCATTGCAAGCTCGTGGAGTATTCCGCCGGCGCTGAGGTTTTCCTGAAGGTCGGGGTAAGGCGCATGGAGCGAGCCCGGTATGACGCCGTGCCGTTCGCGTTCGCTCCGCTCGCGCAGATCGACGATCGTGGTGTCGGTGCGGCCGCGCAAGGAGAGCGCCTGCGTTGCCGACAGCGCCCATCCCTTGCGTGCGATCTCATCCTGATGCAGCCCGATATGGACATTGGCCGGCACCGCCACGTCCATCATCTTCGGATTAGGCAGGTTCAGGTTGTTCATCAGGTCGACATATTCGTCGATCGATTTTACTTGCAGGCGCGGATTGAAACGCTTCTCTTCGCCGATCGTCGAAACGGTGTCGCCCTTGTAGTCATGCGCCGGATAAAGCAGCGTCTCGTCGGGCAGTCGCAGAAGCTTGTTGAAGATCGAATCGTACTGCGCTCGCGGATCGCCATTCTGGAAGTCGGTGCGTCCTGTGCCGCGGATCAACAGTGTGTCACCGGTGAAGATACGGTTCCCCATCAGGTACGAATAGGAATCGTCGGTATGGCCCGGCGTGTACATCACATCGAGGCTGACACCCTCGATCGAAACGCGGTCGCCCTCGGCAACGCGCATCGCGACGACGTCGGCCTTGGTCTGCTCGCCCATGACAGTGATGCAATGCGTATGGTCACGAAGGGCGCCAAGGCCTGTGATGTGATCGGCGTGCAGATGCGTATCGACTGCCTTGACCAGCTTCAGGTCCAGCTCTCTTACCAGCTGCAGGTATCGATCTACCTTATCGAGCACCGGATCGATGATCAGGGCCTCGCCGCCCTGCCGGCTCGCAATGAGGTAGGTGTAGGTGCCTGAAACGCTGTCGAACAACTGTCGGAAGATCATTGTCTGCTCCATTGCTTTCGAGCGTTGCGGCGAGTGAGCACAATCGAAGCGGCGGCCGCGCGTCAGGTTGATTTTGTTGGGCGAGAATAGACCATAGTCCTGCGGCTCAAAATAGCTCCCTGTCCTGAAATTTCCGACAGCCTTTGCGGACATGACACTCGCACCGACGCGATCGTGATTTGCGCTGCGACGCAGCATCGATTGCTGCTTGCAATGTTTATAAAAGCGTTTATCACTAAACATATTGCTAAACATGATGGTCGAGGAGTTCATGTGAGCATTCTCTAGAAATGGGTGAACTTGTGCTGCCGGCCGGGCCGGCTTTGGTTCTGGGAGGAACTTATGCAGAAAAGATCGAAAGCCCTCATCGGGCTTGCCTCGGCAATCGTGTTGTCGTCGGCATTGCCCAACCTCGCAAAAGCCGATCAGTTAACGCTGTGCTGGGCCGCCTGGGACCCTGCAAATGCGCTCGTCGAACTGTCGAAGGACTTTACCGCCAAGACGGGAACGGACATGAAGTTCGAGTTCGTTCCGTGGACGAGTTACGCCGACCGGTTCCTCAACGAACTAAACTCGCATGGCAAACTCTGCGATCTGATCATCGGCGACAGCCAGTGGATCGGCGGCTCGGCCGAGAATGGCCACTATGTCAAGCTGAACGACTTCTTCGACAAGGAAGGCATCAAGATGGATGACTTCGTGCCGGCGACAGTGGTGGGCTATTCCGAATGGCCAAAGAATACGCCAAACTACTGGGCGCTACCGGCCATGGGCGACGTCGTAGGCTGGACCTATCGCAAGGACTGGTTCGAAAGACCGGAGCTGAAGAAGGAATTCAAGGAGAAGTACGGCTGGGAACTGGCGGCGCCAAAGACCTACGATCAGCTGAAGCAGATCGCCGAGTTTTTCCAGAAGCGTGAGATCGATGGAAAGACCGTCTATGGCGCATCGATCTACACCGAGCGCGGCTCGGAAGGCATTACCATGGGCGTGACGAACGTCCTTTACGACTGGGGTTTCCAGTACGAAAACCCGAAGAAGCCCTATGAAATGGAAGGCTTCGTCAATTCTCCTGAAGCAGTCAAGGGTCTGGAGTTCTACAAGGCTCTCTATGATTGCTGCACACCGCCCGGCAGCTCCAACGTCTACATGGTGGAATCCGCTGATGCCTTCAAATCAGGTCAGGTTGCCATGCAGATGAACTTTGCCTTCACTTGGCCCGGCCTTTACAAGGACGAGAAGGTGGGCGGCGACAGGATCGGGTTCTTCCCCAACCCTGCGGAAAAAGAGCATTTCGCCCAGCTTGGCGGCCAGGGCATCTCCGTCGTGTCCTACTCCGACAAGAAGGATGCGGCGCTGCAGTACATCAAATGGTTCGCCCAGCCTGATGTGCAGGCCAAATGGTGGAAGCTTGGTGGCTATTCCTGCCTGAAGGCGGTCGTCAATGCGCCGGACTTTGCAGCAAGCCAGCCTTATGCTCAGGCGTTCCTGGACTCCATGGCAATCGTCAAGGATTTCTGGGCCGAGCCGAGCTACGCCACCCTGCTCCAGGACATGCAGAAGCGCGTCCACAACTATGTAGTCGCCGGCAACGGGACTGCCCAGGAAGCGCTGGACGGGCTGGTGAAGGACTGGACCGAGGTCTTCAAGGACGACGGCAAGATCTAGTGTCCCGCTGGGCATCCAACCTGATCGTCAAGATGGCGGCTCGGATCGGCAAACGGGCCGAGCCGCCAGATGTCTCACATACGCAAAGACCAGGTGACATCTTGAATATCTCCCATTCTTCCATCGTCGAGAAGGCGGCTGACGTGACAGCAAGGGCGACGCCCGTATCTGTCGCCCGACATGTCCGCGGCCTATCCGATCGAGCTATCGCCTGGGTGTTCATCGCACCTGCCATCACGCTGCTGCTCGCGATCAACATATTTCCGCTGATCTGGGCAATCTATCTGTCGTTCACGAACTATCGCGCCAATCGGCCGAATGCACCGGTTCAAGGTGTCGGCTTCAGCAACTACGAGCGCGTCCTGACCGATCCGGATATCTGGCAGGCCATGCAGACGACGGCGCATTTCGTGTTCTGGACGATCCTGCTACAGACCGTGATCGGATTTGCGCTGGCCTATCTGATCGATCGCAAGTTTCGCGGCCACGCCTTCTGGACAACCATCATCCTCATCCCGATGATGCTGTCGCCTGCCGTGGTCGGCAATTTCTGGCGGTTCCTCTATGAGCCGCAGATCGGGCTCTTTGCCTATGCCGTTTCGTTGGTTACTGGCATCCCGACGGCCGAGATCCAGATGCTCGGCAATGTCTCATTGGCGCCCTGGGCCATCGTCATCGTCGATACCTGGATGTGGACGCCGTACGTGATGCTCATTTGCCTGGCCGGTCTGCGCTCGATCCCCGACTATATCTACGAGGCAGCAGAGGTGGACCGCGCGTCGGCGTGGCGGCAGTTCTGGTCGATCACGGTGCCAATGGCCCTCCCCTTCATCATGCTCGCCGTCCTCTTTCGTGGCATCGAGAATTTCAAGATGTTCGACATGGTCACGCTGTTGACGGGCGGCGGGCCGGGCTCGGTCACCGAGGTCGCCTCGATCACCCTCAAGCGGGCGGCATTCGAAAGCTGGGCAACCGGCCGTGCCTCTGCCTTTGCAATCGTCCTTTTCGTTGCGGTGTTCGGTCTTGCCAACATCTACGTCAAGGCTCTCAACAAGGTGAAGCAAAGATGAGCTCCGTCAACGCCGCCCATTCGGTCGTCGAGCCGAGCCCCACAAGCAAGCGGATCGCCGGTGCGATCGTGATCCTCTATGCCCTGATAACGCTGATCCCACTTGCCTGGATCTTCCTCACGAGCATCAAGTCGCCGCCGGACTCGATCAGCTACCCGCCGAAGATCGTCTTCAGCCCCACGGTCGAAGGTTATTGCAATCTCCTCACGACGAGAACGCGGCAGACGCCCGAATATATCGCAGCGTTGCCGGCGCCGACCGGAACCTGTGATGAGGTAACCCGCAAGCGCAACATGGTGATTGCCGGCCCTTCGAACTTCCTGCCGCGCTTCGTCAATTCGCTGGTGATTGCCTTCGGTTCGACATTTCTTGCGGTCTTCCTGGGCACGCTTGCCGCCTATGGCTTTTCTCGGTTCAAGGTGCCGCTCGCAGATGACCTGCTATTCTTCATTCTGTCGACACGCATGATGCCGCCGATCGCGGTCGCGATTCCGATCTACCTGATGTATCGCGAGTTGGGTCTGTCAGACACGGCGCTCGGCATGATCCTGCTTTACACTGCGGTCAATGTGTCGCTCGCCGTCTGGCTGCTCAAGGGGTTCATCGACGAAATTCCGCGCGAGTACGAGGAAGCCGCGATGATCGATGGCTACACGCGCTTGCAGGCATTCTGGAAGGTCGTGTTGCCGCAGGCAACGACCGGCATTGCGGCAACGGCCATCTTCTGCCTGATCTTCGCCTGGAACGAATACGCCTTCGCTGCCCTTCTGACATCGGGCGAGGCGCAGACGGCACCACCGTTCATCCCGACGATCATTGGTGAAGGCGGCCAGGATTGGCCAGCCGTGGCTGCCGGTACGACGATCTTCCTGATCCCGATCCTCGTCTTCACCATTCTCCTGCGCAAGCAGTTGCTGCGCGGCATCACCTTCGGAGCGGTCCGCAAATGACCCACCTGATTGAAACACCCCGCCCTGTTGCTCCCAAGCGGCCCTTCTTTCTGCGCCGTGGGCCGATGGAGAACATTGCGACCGTCCTGATCGCCGTCGGTTTCCTCATGCTGTTCCAGCCTTTCTTGCTGGTACTCTACACCTATTCGCTGGTGACGCTGCTGGCAGGAACCGTCATGTTCATCATCGTCTCGAAGTTCCCGGAGTGAACCATGGCGGACATCAGAATTGAGAACCTCCGCAAGCAGTTCGGCAACTTCGTTGCGGTCCAGGATTCGAACTTCGTCATCCATGACGGGGAGTTCCTGGCGCTGCTTGGTCCATCCGGGTGCGGCAAGACGACGACGCTGCGCATGATCGCCGGGTTGGAGCTTCCGACCAGCGGAAGGATCTATCTTGACGGTGAAGATGTGACGTTCAACCGTGCCAGTGCTCGTGACATTGCGTTCGTTTTTCAGCTGTTTGCGCTTTACCCGCATATGAACGTGCGCAAGAACATTGGATTTCCGCTGTTGTCGCAAGGCATGCCGAAGGCAGATATCCGCAAGCGTGTCGAGGAGACCGCACGTCTGCTCCAGATCGACCACATCCTTGACCGCTCGGTGTCGGGACTTGCTGGTGGTGACCGGCAGCGCGTGGCGCTCGGCCGCGCCATCGTTCGCCGGCCGAAATGCTTTCTCATGGATGAACCGCTCGGCACGCTCGATGCGGAGTTTCGCGAAGTGATGGTCCATGAACTGCGCGAGCTGCACAACCGCATCCATGCCACGACCGTCTACGTAACGCACGATCAGCACGAGGCGATGGCAATGGCCGACAAGATCGCGGTGATG
Source organism: Rhizobium sp. AC44/96 (assembly GCF_001692185.1). Lineage (NCBI taxonomy): Bacteria > Pseudomonadati > Pseudomonadota > Alphaproteobacteria > Hyphomicrobiales > Rhizobiaceae > Rhizobium > Rhizobium sp. AC44/96. The sequence goes on along the minus strand of NZ_LXKO01000030.1, from coordinate 401,723 downwards.
AACCACGGCGTCATCGAGCAATTTGGAACGCCGCAGGAAATCTACAGCAAGCCTGCGACCATGTACGTCGCGGATTTCATCGGTTCGCCGCCGATGAACTTCATGCGGTTCAATGCCGGCCTGCAACGAGGGACGCGCACGGTTTCGCTCGGCGGTGTCGATGTCTCGGTCCCGGAAGTTCGGCAGGATGTGGCTGTTGGCGAGCTTGCGCTCGGAGTGCGCCCGGAACACATTCGGTTCAACGACGCATCGCCGCTGCGCGGCGCGGTCTACGGCAGCGAATACCTCGGCACGAACCAGGTCGTTGCGGTGGAAACATCGAGCGGCCTGATCAAGGCGCGGGTTCCCGCGAACCGGAATTTTCAGATCGGCGAGCCGGTCGGCTTGGAATTCAACAACGCGAACCTTGCGCTTTTCGACTGCAAGTCGGGCCGCGCGCTCGCGTCGGCGCTTTACCAGGAGGCTCAAAATGGCTGATGTCGTTCTCAAGGGCCTCAACAAGAGTTTTGGCGACACGCGTGCCCTTTCCAATCTCGACCTGGCAATCCGCGACGGCGAGTTTGTCGTGCTGCTGGGGCCCACCGGCGCCGGGAAGACAACCACGCTGCGCCTCATCGCCGGCCTGGAGCGGCCCGAAAGCGGTCGCATCGAAATCGGCGGCCGCAATGTCGGTGGCGAAGCGCCGGCGGAGCGGGATGTGGCTTTCGTCTTTCAGCAGTATTCGCTGTATCCGCACATGACGGTCTACGAAAATCTCGCCTTCCCGCTGCGCGCACCGGTGCGCAGGCTGGCTGCCAGCGAGATTGATCGCCGCGTCAGGGATGTTGCCCGGATGGTCCGGATCGATCACAAGCTGGAGAACCGGTCGACCAGGCTCTCGGGTGGTGAGATGCAGCGCGTGGCGATCGGGCGTGCCTTGGTCCGTCAGCCCTCGATCTACCTCATGGACGAGCCGCTGTCTTCGCTGGACGCCAAGCTGCGCGCCGAACTTCGCCTGGAACTCAAACGCATTCAGAAGGAGTTGGGGTCGACGTTGCTTTACGTCACCCATGACCAGGTCGAGGCCATGACTATGGCCGACAGAATCGGCATTCTTGCCGAGGGCCGGCTGATGCAGGTCGGCACGCCGCGTGAGATCTACGGCAACCCGGCCAATCTGCATGTCGCAGCACGCCTCGGACAGCCGCACATCAACCTGTTGCCTGCCGACCTGCTGCCAGGCGGGCATCCGCCGGCAGGTACGAGGACAGTCGGCGCCCGGACCGAACACCTGGATATCGTCGTGGGCAAGGATGCCAATGCGGAGATTGACTGGATCGAGCATCTCGGAGATCAGAACCATCTGCATATCCGTGTCCGCGATCACAAGCTCGTCACACTCGCGGACCCATATCTCGCCATCAAACGCGGCGACAGGATCAACTTGACACTGCGCGATCCGCTCTATTTCGACGCGAGCGGGCAGCGCCTGTCGTAAGACCGAGTTCGAACAATCATCAGCAGCCCAGCAGAACTGACGGGTATCAATCAATGAAGCACTTCTTCAACCGCAGGGAAAACATCGTCACCGAAGCTCTGGACGGGCTGCTCCTTACGACTGGCGAGGGCCGCCTCGCCCGCCTGGATACCTTCCCCGATATCAAGGTGATCCTGCGCGCCGATTGGGACAGATCGAAAGTGGCGATCGTCTCCGGTGGAGGCGCCGGACACGAGCCCTCGCATGCCGGATTCGTTGGAAGAGGTATGCTGACCGCCGCCGTCTCGGGTGAAATATTCGCGTCGCCGAGTGTGGATGCTGTTCTGACGGCCATCCGCGCCGTCGCTGGCCCGATGGGTGTACTGCTGATCGTCAAGAACTACACGGGTGATCGCCTGAATTTCGGCCTCGCCGCTGAAAAGGCACGGGCCGAAGGGTTCGACGTTGAAATGGTGATTGTAGCCGACGATATCGCCATTCCGGATATCAACCAGCCGCGCGGCGTCGCCGGGACGCTCTTCGTACACAAGATCGCGGGCTATCATGCAGAGGCTGGGGCGGACCTGAAGACAGTCGCGGCTCATGCCGCCTCCGCAGCTGCCGACATCGTATCGCTGGGTATGTCGCTCTCCACTTGCAGCGTGCCAGGACAGGCTCACGAAAGCCGGCTGGGCGCGGACGAAGGCGAGCTCGGGCTCGGGATCCATGGCGAGCCGGGCGTTGAGCGCATTGCATTGCAGCCGGTGGCCGACATCGTCGCCACGATGACCACTCGACTGTCCGCAAAGCTTCGCGACGGGGGCAAGCATGCGTTGCTGATCAACAATCTTGGGGCCGTACCGCCGCTCGAAATGGCGGTGATCGCAAACGCCGTGCTTACGTCTACCCTGGGAGATCATGTTCGATTGATCGTCGGTCCGGCCCCGATGATGACGGCATTGAACATGAACGGCTTTTCTCTGTCCTTGATCCGGCTGAATGAAAGCCGCGAGAAGGCACTGGCCGCGCCAGTGGCGCCGCATGCCTGGGTCCCCGCGGTAGAACGGCACGCCATTACGGTCGTTGCCGCACCACGGACGGCCGCCACGCCAGATGGCGGCGCTGCCGCCAGCAACCATGAACAGACGCGCCGGCTCATCTCGGCGTTATGCGACAACCTGATTTCGCTGGAGGACGAGCTTAACCGGCTCGACGGTCGCGTCGGGGACGGGGATACCGGCTCCACGGTCGCCACGGGCGCACGCAGCATTCTCGCTCGTATGGACCGGCTGCCGCTGAACCAGCCCGCCTCGACACTCGCTGCGATCGGAGACACCCTCGGCACCAGCATGGGCGGGTCGAGCGGGGTGCTGATGTCGATCTTCTTCACCGCTGCCGCCAAGGCGATGGCGGAGAAGCAGGATATCGCCGCGGCCCTGCTTGCCGGGCTCGATCGCATGACGTTCTATGGGGGGGCTGGCATAGGTGACCGGACGATGGTCGACGCGCTTGCGCCTGCGCTGAAGGCTCTCGCCACCGATGGTGCCGTTGCGGCCGCAGCGGCGGCGGCGGCAGGCGCGGAGGCGACGAAGACGATGACGAAAGCAAGGGCGGGGCGAGCATCCTATGTCGGCGAAAGGGATCTGGTTGGAGTAGCCGATCCCGGAGCAGTCGCGGTCGCTCGCGCATTCGAGGTTGCTGCGCGACTCGTATAGAAGGCATTCGTTGGGAGGATTCGAATTGCAGCCGGAGCCAATCCATTTGGCGGAATTGATCGAGGTCTGTTGCGCAGCGATCGTCGCCAACAGCGATCATCTTTGCGCGCTGGATCGGGCAATCGGCGATGGGGATCACGGAACGAACATGAAGCGAGGCTGCGAGGCGGTGAGTGCCGAAGGTGCGCAGCTGTCGAACCTCCCCTTCCCCGACGCTGTCGAGAAGATCGGTCTGACACTCGTCATGAACATCGGCGGTGCGGCGGGCCCGCTCTACGGGACGCTGCTCATGGAAATCGGGCGCGAGCTTCGGATGCGCGATGGCGCCGAATTTCCGCTGGTGCTGAAGCAGGCGATCGATGCGGTGGCGAAACGTGGTCGCGCGAATGAGGGAGACAAGACGCTTCTCGATGTGCTTTATCCCGTCCACGCCGCGCTTGTGAGCCGGTCTTCGCTTCGGGAGATCGCCCTTCGGGCCGAATATTCCGCTACCGGGACGGCGACCATGAAAGCAATGCGCGGCCGCGCCTCCTACCTTGGCGACCGCTCGATCGGCCATATTGATCCAGGGGCATCGAGCTGTGCCCTGTTGACCACGGCGATATGCCGGTATCTCGAGGAGCAGCATCTGCAATGAGCGGAAAGACCACCAATGTGGGGATCGTGATCGTTTCGCATTCACCCCTCGTCGCTCAGGGAATTGCCGACATGGTGCGGCAGATGGTGGGTGATTGCGTGCCGCTTGCATGGTCGGGCGGCAATGTTCGCGGTGAGCTGGGCACGGACGCGGCGGGCATCCTTCGTGCCATAGAGACGGCGTGGTCGGATGCCGGCGTCGCCGTCTTCGTCGATCTCGGCGGTGCCGAGACAAACAGCGAGATGGCGATCGAGATGCTGGGAGCGCCTCGGTCGGGGCTGGTTTCCATCTGCAACGCGCCGTTGGTGGAAGGTGCAGTGATGGCGGCTGCAGAGGCTTCCGGCGGTGCCACCTTGGCGAGGGTCGTCGCTACGGCGGAGGAGCTCTCCCCCTGATGACCGACAGGTTGCGTATCGACAAGCGAAAGGATGATACAGTGCATTCGAGTTGCCAGACCGAGGTTGAAGTCAAGCACGGCGTGGGGCTGCATGCGCGCCCGTCCGTGACCTTCACGCGGCTTGCAAAATCCTTTCCCTGTTCGATCGAAGTCGCGGTCAACGGCAGCGACATCTGGCTGAACGGCAAGAGCATTATCAAGATCATGGGCGCGAAGATCCGCAAGGGATCCGTCCTGCGGATAAGGGCCGACGGGATTCTCGCCGAGGAGGCGATCAGGGCATTGAAGGAGCTCATCGAACGCAACTTCGATGAGGAAATGAAGCATGGCCGAACGGTTTAGGCAAAGAGCGATCAGCGCTTCGCCCGGCATCGCGGTAGGGCCGGCCTATCTTGCAGCGCAGCCGACCGCGGAGTTCGCTGCTGGCCAGCAGGCGACATCCGGGCATGAGGTTTTGGCCGGGGCCGTACAAACGGCGATCGGCGAGTTGCAGCGGCTTGCGGAAGGCGCCGATCCTGAAAGCCATGACATCATCGATTTCCAGATCGAGGTTCTGCGTGATCCCACAATCGCGGCCACAACGACTGCCCGGGTGAAAGCCGGAGAGAATGTCGTCTTCGCATGGGTAGGCACCCTTGATGGATACATTACCGAGCTGGAGGGCGCGGACGAGGAGCAGATGCGGGCCCGCGCCGTCGATATCCAGGATATCAAGAACCGCGTGCTCGGCGCACTGACAGGCAAGCCGATCAAGGATTTTCCAGCCGGTTCGGTGTTCGTCGGCAGTGACATGGAGCCCAGCCGTTTTCTTGCCCATGATTGGTCCGCGGGCGGAGGCATAGTGCTGCATAAAGGCAGTGCCGTCGGCCATGTCGCGCTGCTTGCGCGGTCGAGATCCGTGCCGATGGTGGTCGGAGCCGGCGATTTCACGGTTGCCGAGGGTGCGCCGATTACCGTGGAGGGCGATGCTGGTATGGTTTTCCTGCCGACAGGCAACACGGTGATGCGAATGGTGCCGCGACCGGCAGCCCGGCGGCACGACCACACAGAGCCGTCCGACAACGGAATGCTGAACACGGCGGATGGCAAGCCGGTTCTATTGTCGGTCAACCTGAACGATCCGTCCGAGGTCGATGCGGTGAGCATCAGAGCGATTGCAGGCGTTGGCCTGATGCGCACGGAGTTCGCGATATCGTCTATCGCCGATGCTGCCAACGAGGAGAAGCAGCTCTCGATCTATCGGCGGGTGCTCGAGTGGGCCGACGGGAAGTCGGTTGCGATCCGGATGCTGGACGTCGGGGGTGACAAACCGCTCTCGGGGCTCGAGGATGTACATGCCGAGCTGCGGGGCATCCGGTTGCTGCTCGAAAGACCCGAGATCGCGCGTGTTCAGGCGCGTGCGCTGCTTCGCGCGGCGGTGTTCGGCAAACTGGCCGTCTTGCTGCCAATGGTGACCTTTCCGGGTGAAGTGGAGGCGATGCGGCGACTATTCCAAGAGGAGGCAGCTCAGCTTGATCGGCGCGGCCTGCCCTATTGCATGCCGCCCATCGGCATGATGGTCGAGGTGCCTGCTGCAGCCGTGATGCTGGATACGTTTGCGACCGCTGATTTCTTTTCGTTCGGCACGAATGACCTGGCGCAGTACCTTGCGGCGTCGACACGTCGCGCCGTGACGGCGGACAGCCGGAAGACCTCACCTGCCGTGCTCCGGATCCTGGCAAACGCAGCTCGGCTCGCTTCGACAAAGCCGATGAGCATCTGTGGGGACATGGCCGGCGATCCGCAATACCTGTCGGCGCTTCTTGCCGCCGGCATACGTCATTTTTCCATGGCACCCGCACGACTTCCCACGATAAGGTCGGCACTCATCGGTTTGAACGCCGATGGGACCACGGCAGCCGGAGAATAAAATGGCGCGCGAAGAAACCGAAGACGCCATTATCGCCTACAAGTCTATTCTGGCTCAGATCATCGACAACCGACCTTCCGGAACGCGCCAACGTCTGGCGACGGAGCTCGGAAAGCATCGCAGTTTTGTCACGCAGATCACCAATCCGAGCTATGCGACACCTTTGCCAGCACGCCACTTGGCAACCATCTTTCGGGTCTGCCATTTCAGCGCCGCTGAGCAGGAGCGCTTTCTTGGCGCATATCAGGATGCTCATCCGGGAAAACTGCCGGAACTCGGTAGTTCGGAAAAGTTGCGCCACCTTTCATTGATGGTGCCGGATTTTGGTGACGAGCGGCGCAATCGCCTGCTGGAAGAGGCCATTTCGGATCTTGTGCAGAAGATTGTCGCGATCTCCGGAGGGGCGGATTGATCGATGATGGAAGACCGATGAATTTGCTATCGTAATCGCCGCCTTGGGAGGGGCTCGATGAAGAGGTTCATGAACACAGCGGAAACGATGGTCGCCGAAAGCGTTGAAGGCTTCGTGCGTGCCTATGAGACGTTTCTGGTGTTCGACAAGGAGCGTAAATGCGTGCGGCGCAAGCATCTGACGCCCGGCAAGGTTGCTGTTGTCTCGGGCGGCGGCGCCGGCCATGAGCCCATGCATATCGGCTTCATCGGTCGCGGCATGCTGGATGCCGCCTGCATCGGACACACCTTCACCTCCCCAACCCCTACCCAGATCATCAGGGCGATCGAGGAGGCCGATACCGGTGCAGGCTGCCTTCTCATCGTGAAGAATTATGACGGCGATGTGATGAACTTCGAGATGGCGATGGAGATGGTAGCGGGCCGTCATCAGATCGAAATGGTGATCGTCCGCGATGACATCGAAACAGCCCGGGCTGGTGACGGACGCGGGCGCCGGGGCGTCGCCGGTACACTGATCTTTGAGAAACTGCTTGGGGCAGCGGCGGAGCAAGGCATGCCGCTTGCCGAATTGAAGCGTTTCGGTGAGCGGTTGAATGACAGGGTGCGGTCGATGGGGGTGGCGCTTGGCGGTGTCACGGTGCCTCAAACGGACCGGCCGACCTTCGCGCTTGGGCCTGACGAGATGGAATTGGGTGTCGGCATCCACGGCGAGCCTGGTTATTCACGCGAAGCCTTCTGTGCGTCCGACCAGATTGTCAGCCGGCTATGCACGACGATCTTGAATGATCTTTCGCCGCCGGCGGACGCGAGAGCGCTGCTCTTCGTGAACGGGCTAGGAAGCACGCCACCCGCGGAATTGTACGTTGCATACAATGCGGCTCGCAATTGGATGGAAGAGCGGCATATTCACATCGCGCGGTCCCTGGTCGGAACCTATGTCACCTCGCTCGACATGCGGGGACTGTCCGTGACGCTTGCGCTTCTGACCGATGAAGAGATCGGTCTCTGGGACTTTCCGGTCGCCACCGCAGCGCTTCAATGGGAAGGCGATCGCTAGGGCGTTTTTGAGTTTGTTCCATTGCCAGTTGTGGCTGATTGGCAGGTGGAGTCGAACGTTTAGCCGATAGTGGTATATTCGTAAATGCTATTGCAATTTACGCTATAGCCGCCTCATATTGTCTTATGCCTTGGACCTGCGGGACGGCTGGCAGTGACAGGGCGCGCATGACGACTGGAAACGCCGAAGATCGTCTGGGGCAGCGACAATGCGTAAAGGGTTCAGTCAGGCTCTGCAGGTCTTGGTGACGCTTTCATGCGTGACGTTCATAGCCTCGTGCGACCGGCCCAACAACAGCTACGCACCGCCTCCCCCGCCTGTCGTGCATATAGCGCTCCCCGTGCAGGAATCGGTGACTCAATACTTCGAGCTGACCGGCAATACGGGGGCGCTCAACTCGGTCGATATCGAAGCCCGTGTCGTCGGCTATATCCAATCGATCGACTACCGCGACGGAACCCAGGTTACCAAGGGTACACAGCTCTTCGGCATCGAACGGGAGACCTATCAAGCGCAGGTCGATCAGGCAAAGGCGACGCTTGCGTCCGCCCAGGCATCGCAGGTCGGGGCGAAGCAGGAATATGATCGCCAACTCAATCTGATGAAGCAGGAGGTCACGACCCAGACCGCCGTGGATAGTGCGAAGGCGACCTACGATGAAGCCAACGCAACAATACTCAATGCGCAGGCGAGCCTTGAGCTTGCCACGATCAATCTCGGTTACACCCAAGTGCTGGCGCCCTTCGACGGAACCGTGACCAACCATCTCGTCGACATCGGCGAACTCGTGGGCGTGTCCGGCCCGACGACGCTTGCGACAATTGTCCAGACCGACCCGCTTTATGCCTACTTCAACGTGAGCGAGACACAGGTTCTGTCGATCAAGCAAATGCTCGCGAAACAGGGCCGCACGCTGAAACAGACGGACCTTCCCAACATCCCCGTTGAGATCGGCCTGCAGAACGAGGAAGGCTACCCGCACAAGGGGCATCTCGACTATGTGTCTCCGCAACTCGATACCTCGACAGGCACGCTGCAGGTACGAGGTCTCTTCGACAACAAGGAACGGGCGCTGATTCCGGGGCTTTTCGTGCGGGTTCGCGTCCCCGTCGGCCACGATGACAAGGCGCTGCTGGTACGGAACGACGCCATCGGGACAAACCAGCAGGGCAGCTATGTGCTGGTTCTCGGGAAAGACGACACCGTCGAGCAGAGGCCGGTGAAGACTGGCCAGCGCGAAGGCGAATTGCGCGTTATCGAATCCGGACTCGACGCGGCCGATTGGGTGGTCATCGGGGGGATCCAGCAGGCTGTTCCGGGAAACAAGGTCTCACCTGAGAAAATCGACATGAAGGCTGCCGCAACGAGCGCGGCAGGAACTGCCACTACTCCATGAGTTTGCGATCGTCTTAGCCGACCAGTTGAGGACAACAGCATGATCTCGCGCTTCTTCATCGAGCGGCCAGTGCTTGCCAACGTCCTCGCCATGGTCTTCGTGTTGCTGGGCGTCGTGGCGATTTTCCAGCTGCCGGTAGCGCAGTACCCGAACGTCGTGCCTCCAACCGTGCAGGTCACCACGCGCTTCCCCGGGGCGAGCGCGAAGATGCTGATCGACACCGTTGCGCTGCCGATCGAGCAACAGGTCAACGGCGTCCAAGACATGCTCTATATGCAATCGACGAGCGCCAGCGACGGCACCTACTCGTTGACGGTGACCTTTGCCATCGGCACCGACCCTGACCAGGCGCAGGTGCTGGTCCAAAATCGCGTTGCGACAGCGATGTCGTCGCTGCCGGATGCAGTGCAGGCGCAGGGCGTCACGACACAGAAGAAGTCCACCGCGATCCTCGGCTTCGTCACACTGACGTCGCCCGATGGGCGCTATGACAGCCTGTTTCTGTCAAACTATGCCGTCATCAACCTGCAGAATGAGCTCTCCCGCCTCCCCGGCGTCGGCAACGTGACCGTATTCGGTGCCGGGCAATACGCCATGCGCATCTGGATGAATCCCGATCTTCTGCAGGCACGCGGGCTGACACCGCAGGATATCATCAACGTCGTGCAGCAGCAGAGCCAGGAGGTTGCCGCGGGACAGGTCGGGATGCCGCCTGTTCCGAAGGGGCAGGACTTCCAGTACACGTTGAACATCGACGGGCGTCTGAATGACGCGCCCGATTTCGAGAACATCATCGTCAAGGTCGATGCGAAGGACGGTGGGCGCATCACCCGTATTCGCGATATCGGCCGCGTCGAGCTCGGCGCCCAGAGTTACAGCCAGTCCTTCATGCAAAACGGTCAGCCTGCGACCGGCATCGGCATTTCCCAGCTGCCCGAGGCCAATGCCATTACCGTCGCCGAGGAGGTTTCCGCGCGCATGGCCGAGCTCTCCAAGAGCTTCCCGCAGGGCCTTGCCTACCAAATTCCCTTCGACACGACGAAATTTGTCAAGGCCTCCATCAGCGAGGTCTACATGACGTTGATTGAAGCCGGCGTTCTCGTCCTTGTCGTCATCCTCATCTTCCTTCAGGACTGGCGCGCCATGCTGGTGCCGGCGACAACGGTGCCGGTGACGATCATTGGGTCATTTGCCGCGATGGCGGCATTGAATTTCACCGTCAACCTGTCGACCCTGTTTGCCATCGTCCTTGCGATCGGCATCGTCGTCGATGACGCGATCGTCATCGTGGAAGGCGTTGCGCGGAAGATAGAAGAAGGCATGTCGGGCAGAGAAGCGGCCGAGGCGGCGATGGACGAGCTGTTCGGGCCGGTGATCGGGATCACCCTTGTCCTGATGGCGGTCTTCATTCCAGCCGCCTTCCTGCCCGGCCTGACCGGCCAGCTCTACAGACAGTTCGCGCTTGTTATCGCCGCGACGGCACTGATCAGTGCCATCAACGCGATGACGTTGAAGCCGACGCAATGCGCGTTGTGGCTGCGTCCACCGGTGCCGCCGGAGCAGCGCAACTTCATCTACCGCGGCTTCAACAGGATCTATGCGGCTGGCGAGAGGGGGTATGTCAGGCTCATCGGCGGTCTCGTTCGCCATAGCGCGGTATCGGTCATCGTTGCGCTGGTCCTGATCTCTGTCGCCATATGGGGTTTGACCCGCCAGCCGACCGCGTTTCTGCCGGTCGAAGATCAAGGCTATGTCCTGATCAGCGCTCAACTGCCGGACGGAGCTTCAAAGGAGCGCACGGATGCCGTCATGGCGCAGGTCGGCGCGATCGCACAGGCGACGCCGGGGGTGGACCAGGTGCTGACGATCAGCGGCATCTCGATCCTCGACAACAATGCGAGCCTTCAAAATGCCGGTGTCGCCTATGTCGTATTGAAGGACTGGGGCGAGCGTGGAAAGCAGAAGGGCCAGGACCTGCGTTCCATCTACGACCGCCTGAATGTCGATCTCGAGAAGGTTCTGGAGGCGCGGACGCTCGTCGTCGTACCCCCTCCGATCCAGGGTATCGGCAACGCAAACGGCTTTACCATGCAGGTTGAGCTGACCAGCGGTAACTTCGACTATCCGCTTCTGCAGACATTGGCGGAAACGATCGTCAGGAACGGCAATGCACAATCCTCATTGCAGAGGCTGAACTCGACATTCCGCTCCGAGGTGCCGCAGCTGGCGATCTCGGTGGATCGCATCAAGGCTGAAACGCTCGGCGTCACGACGGGACAAGTGTTCTCGGCGCTTTCCGGCTACGTGGGGTCCAGTTACGTCACCCAGTTCAACACGTTCGGCCGAACATTCCAGGTCTATGTGCAGGCTTCCCCCGAAGCGCGCGTGAGTGCCGCCGACATCGCCAATCTTAAGGTGAAGGCGGGGGACGGAACGATGATCCCGCTCGACACCGTCATCGATATTACGGAGAGCCAGGGGCCTTCGCTGATCAGTCTCTTTAACCTCTACCCGACAGCCACAATCGTGGGCGGGTCAGCCCCCGGCTTCAGCTCCGGCCAGGCGCTGCAGCTCATGGAGCAACTTGCCGACCAGACGCTTTCGCCGGGCACCCGGTTCGAATGGAGCGCACTTTCTTATCAGGAAAAGGCCGTCGGCTCGCAGATCTATGTCGTATTCGCGCTGGCCTTGCTGCTGGTCTATTTCGTGCTGGCCGGCCAGTATGAGAGCTGGATCTTGCCGCTGGCGGTGCTTCTTGCGGTGCCGCTTGCGCTGATTGGGACGGTCGGCGCATTGACCGCTACCGGTGTTGCCAACAATCTCTACACGCAGATTGGTCTCATCCTTCTGATCGCACTTGCCTCCAAGAACGCAATTCTGATCGTGGAATATGCACGTGACAAGCGCGCGGAGGGAATGGCGATCGGCGATGCTGCCATCGAAGCGGCACGGCTGCGTTTCCGGCCGATCCTGATGACGTCCTTTTCCTTCATCCTTGGCGTTCTGCCGCTGGTGCTTGCGTCCGGTGCGGGCGCTTCCGCGCGCAAGTCGATCGGGATCTCGGTCTTCAGCGGTATGATTGCATCGACCTGCCTGGCGGTGTTGTTCGTTCCGTCGTTCTACGTCGTACTGCAGCGCTTCGAGGAATACAGAAAGACAAGGCGCAATAAGGAGACAGCTCCAGTGTCGCAGGCATAGGGGCCTGTTTGCTGCGAGGAGAAACGCCTTTGGTCTCTCAGAGACCCTTGGTCAGGACTTTCTGGCAGCCCGCCGAGAGATGAGAGAGATTTTCTCGAAGGCATGCGATGCCGCGACCGCCGCCAAGCGGCACGGTGCTGCAAAGGCGGCGGAAATCCCCTCCGCAGGTCTCGCGCACAATCCTGACCTCTTGTCTCGGAGTGAACGACGGCATGGCTGCAGGTGGGGTTGCTGTGGTCGTTCCGCCGGCGGCCGGAGGGCTCGCCGCGGGAGCCGAGCCGGTTGACAGTGCGCCGACCGCCTGCTGGCACGAGCCAGATAGGGCGCTGTTGTTTTTCTGCAGGCATGAAAGCGCTTCGGCGCCGCCGGGCGTGACGCCCGAGCACAGCTTCATGAAATCGGAGCTGCAAGCCGACTTGATCGCATTACGCTGAGCCGTGGTGGGCGACGACGCCACGAGGATAACCGGTGCGGCCGGTGCTTCGGTTGGCGAGAATGCCGTCGCCTTCCTGGGTGCGGTTATGGCGGACACTGCCTTTTGGCAGCTCTCGGAGAGAGTCGCGCTATGCTTCTGCAGGCAGGTCAATGCCTCGATGCCGCCAGGCGTTACGCCTGAGCACTGCGCTATGAAGTCCGCGCGGCAGGCTGCCCTGACTGCACTCCGCTGTTCGGGCGTGGGCTGTTGCGCCAACGCGGAACCGAAAGAGATTACGAAGGCAAGAAATGCGTGAGACGCTACGAGCGTGCGCGCGCGTCGCTGAAGATAAGGTGAGTAATCCTGCATTGTTCTCTCCACCTGCGAGATCGACAATATTACATTTCACCATCTGTATATTAGGGTAGCATTGTTTTCAGTGTCTCGATAGCTCCGAGATGCTGTACAGGTTCTGCGCTCCCTCCCGGCTCTATTGAAGCTAATCTCATCCTGCTTGAGCTGAAGCAGTAGAAGCCCGCCTAGCCTGCATTTCGGCGACGGGATGGAAGTGCCGGCAGGGCCTAAATGGCGCAAGCCGGCACTCGGGTCAGTTGGTCGTTAGCGATGCAACGTTGGCTGGCTGCCGCCTGCACCCGGCAAAGACGTCAAGCTTCGGATCATAGACCTTCGTCGAGACATCGATGAGGCCCAGGATGCTATGGAAGAAGTTGTCGTGCGAGTAGGTCTCGCCTGCCCGGTTTGCCAGACACACAGTATCGAAGCCGGCGGTCTTCTGGAGATCATCCGACAGCCAGGCAAGGAATGGCACGTGCGTCTGCTGCGACGGAGCAATGAAATACGGCGTGCCATGGAGATATATACCGTTCTCGCCCAGTGACTCGCCGTGATCCGATAGATAGACGACAGCTCCCGTCAGGTTCTCCGAACGCCGCTTTACCTTCTCGATGACCGACGCCACGAGGTGGTCAGTATAGAGGATGGTATTGTCGTAAGCGTTCCTGATTTCCTCAGGCGAGCAGCTTCCGAAATCATTGGCGCGGCAATCCGGTTTGAAGCGCCGGAATTCCTCGGGGTAGCGCGCAAAGTATGCGGGGCCATGACTGCCGAGCTGATGAAGGACAAGGACGCTGTCGCCGTTCACCTTGTCGAGCCATGCGTCCACCTTGTCCAAAAGGATGTCGTCGAGGCATTCGCCGTCCTTGCAGAAGCGCGGATCGGCCGACGGAGGCAGGTAGGTGTAGGAAACGCGATCGGTGACGTGATAGCTGCCGGTGTCGTTGTCGAGCCAGGTGCTCGTCACCTTCGCGTTGGCAAGGACGTCCAGGAGGTTCTGTGTTTCCAGACCCTTGCGGTGCGTATAGGTATTTCTTGTGTAGACCGAAAACAGGCACGGCAGCGAAACGGCTGTCGCCGTGCCGCAGCTGCTCGTGTTCTGGAAGTACACGACATTCTGCTTCTTCAGCTCAGGATTCGTCTCGCGCTTGTATCCGCCAAGCGAGAAATCCTCCGCGCGTGCCGTTTCTCCGACAACGAGGATGGTTACGCGTGGCTTGGCCGGATTTATAGAACCGACGCGGTGAGCGTCGGTTCCCAACGGCTGGGCAACGACGCGTGCGTCACGCTGGAGAGAAATGGCGAATTTCACCGCGCTGGTGATCGGGGCAAATGGATTGAGCGTGTCGAGGATGTCGTTGTGAGCGCGCCCGACGCCGGCAAATGTCCGGTAGTTGCCGAGGCCCACGGCCGCAAAAACCGCGAGGCACCCCACGACGACCGCGGTATTGTGCGCAAGCTTTTGCAGTAGGGGACGGTGCTGGATCCGAACCCACAGGATGAGCAGAGACGGCAGGATGCCGGTCAGCAGCAGGTGGATCGCAAACCGCGTGGTGATGAGATGGCCGGCCTCGGCACCGGTCGAAACGGCGGCGTTGCGGATCATCTCCCTGTCGACGATCACGCCGAACTGGTCCGTGAACCAGGATGCCGCGGATGAGACGAGAATGAAGAAGATCAGGAATGGCTTGGTAATATACTTTGCCGAAAAGGCAGTGATGAACGCCATGCTCGCCACCGCGATGCCGGTGAGGAAAAGCGCAAACGAGAGGTGATCGGCCTCGAAATATCCGAACGCCTTGGTCCAGAATGTGCGGTTGGTCACGAGCAGGATGTAGGCGGTCGTTATCAGGCAGAGCGTTACTGCGCCGATTGCTGGCCGGAAGGCATTCGCTCCGGCCTTCATTTTATTGTCGCTCAAGCGATTGTCTCCAGAAGATTACTGGCGCGGGACATCTCGGGGGAGAGCCACAGGAGATCGACGGTCCGCGCCGACTCTGGATGACGATCTTTTCTGACAAGAACCTGAAGGCTTGCGGTTCGGAGGGCCGGAGGACTGTGTCGTAAACAGGTTTCGCGGACCAATCGCCCCATGGTCGGAGCACACTTCTCGGACGCCTTCCGCGGCGATCTGGTGGGTATTTTGTGGGCAAAATCTTGCACTGGTGAAAATGTAGGCGGCAATGACCGTCATTTCGGCAGAAAATTTATCATCCGATAAAAAATTGACCAAACGATAAATAAACAGAGAGCATCAACAAGCGTGGCGTTGATTTTATTGATGTTTTCAGAGTGGCACGCAACCTGCATTCAATACTGCGAACCCAAGGCCTCGGCCGCCCGTCGCCTCAAGAGGAGAGCAGAATATGGAAGTCGGTGTTTTCATTCCGATTGGAAATAATGGTTGGTTGCTGTCTGAGAACGCACCGCAGTACAAGCCGACCTTCGAGCTGAACAAGGAAATTACGCTGAAGGCGGAGAAGTACGGTCTCGACTTCGTGCTGTCGATGATCAAGCTCCGTGGTTTCGGCGGCAAGACCGAGTTCTGGGATCACAATCTCGAATCCTTCACGTTGATGTCTGGGCTGGCTGCGGTCACGACGCGAATCAAGCTGTTCGCGACGGCAGCGACGCTTGTGATGCCACCCGCCATCGTCGCCCGCATGGCGTCGACAATCGATTCCATCTCCAATGGCCGGTTTGGCCTCAATCTTGTGACCGGCTGGCAGCGGCCGGAATATTCGCAGATGGGGATGTGGCCCGGCGATGAGTATTTCACCAAGCGCTACGATTATCTGGGTGAGTACGCAACGGTTCTGAGGGACCTCTGGGAAACCGGCAAGAGCGATCTGAAAGGCGAGTTCTTCCAGATGGACGATTGCCGTCTCTCGCCCCAGCCGCAGACCCACATGAAGGTCATCTGCGCGGGCTCCTCGAATGCAGGTATGGAGTTTTCGGCACAATATGCCGATTATAACTTCTGCTTCGGCGTTGGAGTGAACACGCCGAAGGCGTTCGCGCCAGCCGCCGAGCGCTTGCAGGCGGCAACAGCGAAGACCGGCCGCGATGTCTCCTCCTTCGTGCTTTTCATGGTGATCGCCGACGAGACCGACGAGGCGGCCCGCGCCAAGTGGGAGAGCTACAAGGATGGCGCCGACCAGGAGGCCATTGCCTGGCTTGGCTTGCAGGGCGCAGCCGACACGAAATCCGGCGCGGACACCAACGTTCGGCAGATGGCCGATCCGGTATCGGCGGTCAACATCAACATGGGAACGCTGGTCGGTTCATACGAAACAGTCGCCGCGCTGCTCGATGAGGTGCCGACGGTACCGGGAACCGGCGGTGTGCTTCTGACCTTCGATGATTTCGTGAAGGGCGTCGAGGATTTCGGAACGAAGATCCAGCCCCTGATGAAGTGCCGGCAGCATATCAAGCCGATGCTGGAGGCTGCAGAATGAGCACCGCTGCAGCTGGATATGTCGCACCTCAAGAGCATGCGCAGAGCGTCACCCTACCCGCCCGTCCTGAGCCGATCACCCTGAAACCGAGCGAGACCGCTGTCGTCGTTGTCGACATGCAAAACGCCTACTCGACGGAGGGTGGTTATGTCGATCTCGCTGGCTTCGACATAGCCGGCGCCAAGGGCACGATTGCCAACATAAAGAGGACGCTCGACGCGGCGCGCGCGGCGGGCGTGCAGGTCATCTACTTCCAGAACGGCTGGGACAAGGACTACGTGGAGGCCGGAGGACCGGGCTCGCCGAACTACCACAAATCCAATGCGCTGAAGACGATGCGTCAGCGGCCGGAACTGCACGGCAAGCTTCTCGCCAAAGGCACCTGGGACTACGCGATCGTCGACGAGTTGCAGCCCCTGCCCGGCGATATCCTGGTTCCGAAGACCCGTTACAGCGGCTTCTTCAACACAAACATGGACAGCGTGCTGCGCGCACGGGGGATTCGCAATCTCGTCTTTGTCGGTATCGCGACGAATGTCTGCGTGGAGAGCTCGCTGCGGGACGCGTTTCATCTCGAATATTTCGGGGTGATGCTCGAGGACGCCACCCACCACCTCGGCCCGGACTTCATTCAGCAAGCGACCGTCTACAACGTCGAAAAGTTCTTTGGCTGGGTTGCGACGGTCAACGACTTCTGCGGCGTCATTTCTCAAGCAGCCCCGGCCACCCCTTAAGGAGAGTTTCAATGCCAAAGTCTATCGTCGTTCCGGTCGGAACACAGAAGCCGATCGCACCCTATTCGCCGGGCACTCTCGCCGATGGCGTCGTCTACGTCTCGGGCACCCTGCCCTTCGACAAGAACAACGATGTCGTCCACGTAGGCGACGCAGGCGGACAGACACGGCACGTGCTCGAAACGATCAAATCGGTGATCGAGACGGCTGGCGGCACGATGGAGGACGTGACGATGAACCACATCTTCGTCACGGACTGGTCCAACTATCAGGCCGTCAACGCTGTCTATGCCGAATATTTTCCGGGCGACAAGCCAGCGCGCTACTGCGTCCAGTGCGGCCTCGTAAAACCGGATGCATTGGTCGAAATCGCCACCGTCGCTCATATTGGCAAGAAGTAAGAGCATGCATTTCGAGGTTCATGGGATTGATCATCCGGAGGCCGGGACAGTGATCCTCTCCTCCGGCCTTGGTGGATCCGGTCGCTACTGGGCGCCTCAGATCGAGGCGCTTTCCACCCGGTTTCGCATTGTCACCTACGACCACCGTGGTACGGGCCGAACCGGTGGTGACGTGCCGGAGGGTGGAGTTGGCGCCATGGCGGATGATGTGCTGGCGATCGCGAGCGAGCTTCAGCTCGATCGCTTCGACTTCGTCGGCCATGCGCTTGGCGGGTTGATCGGTCTGGATATTGCGCTGCGGCGGCCCGGGTTGATCGATCGGCTTGTTCTCGTCAACGCATGGAGCAAGGCTGATCCACATTCCGGCCGATGCTTCGACGTTCGCGTTGAACTGCTCGAACGCTCTGGTGTCGAGGCATTTGTCAAAGCCCAGCCTCTCTTTCTCTACCCGGCCATCTGGATGTCCGAAAACGCGGAGCGAATGGGCGCCGAGGACGACCATGGCGTCGCTCATTTCCAGGGTAAGGCGAATATCTTGCGACGCATCGCGGCCCTGCGCGCCTTTGATGTCGACGACCGCCTCGGCGAGATCGACACTCCCACGCTGGTGGTCGCCACGCGCGATGATCTGCTCGTGCCCTATTCGCGATCAGTTCGCCTGGCGGATGGTTTGCCGAATGCCCAACTCGCTCTTTCGGATTTCGGCGCCCATGCAGTGAACGTCGTTGAACCGGAACGGTTCAACAGAACACTTATGAGTTTTCTGGAACAAGACGCCCACGCTCCCCAAGGATAAGAAATTGACGATGCTTGATGATGCCGCCCTTGCGGCCCTTTTCACGGATGCGCGCACCCACAATGGCTGGGACGATCGACCGATCGCGCCTGAGACGATCCACAAACTCTACGAACTTGTGCGGATGGGGCCGACCTCGGCCAACTGCTCGCCGGCACGCTTCGTGTTCGTGGAAAGCGCTGAAGCCAAGGCGAAGCTGGAGCCGTCCATTTCATCGGGCAACCGGGAGAAGACCATGACGGCTCCCCTCACCGTCATCGCTGCCTACGACGCGGCCTTTTACGAGCGCCTGCCGGAGTTGTTTCCGCACGCTGACGCTCGGTCGTGGTTTACATCCAGCCCGACCCTCAGCGAGGAAACGGCATTCCGGAATGCGACCCTTCAGGCGGGATATCTGATCCTCGCAGCACGTGCGCTCGGGCTTGATACAGGTCCTATGTCCGGGTTCGACAAGGCGAGAGTCGACGAAGCCTTCTTTGCGGGGACAAGCTGGAAATCAAATCTCTTGATCAACCTCGGCCACGGGGATCCCTCGAAGCTCTTTGGTCGCTTGCCGCGGCTCAGCTTCGAGGATGCATGCGTTATCGCCTGATGTCACTTGCGCAAGGAACCTGACATGCACGCCACTCCTTTGAGTCCGCCTCCATCGATCATTCCATCTCTCGACGAGAGAAAGGATGAGTATCGCAACGCGATGGCGCGGCTTGGGGCTGCGGTCAACATCGTGACGACGGATGGTCCCGGTGGCCTTGCCGGCTTTGCGGCAACGGCAGTGTGCAGCGTCAGTGACAGTCCCCCAACTCTATTGGTATGCCTCAACAGGGCGTCGTCCGCCTACCCTGCCGTCAAGGCCAATCAGGTGCTTTGCGTCAATACGCTAGAGGGAGGCCATGCCGATCTCAGTCGGCGGTTTGGCGGCAAGACCCCGGCAAAGGAGCGTTTCGACGGTGCCAATTGGTCGTTGCTGGAGACGGGCGCACCGGTGCTTGATGACGCGTTGGTATCTCTCGACTGCAGGGTGAAGACTGTCTCGGACGGCGGCACGCACGACATCCTGATCTGCGAGGTTGTGGCGATCCGCGAAAACGATGGCGGCCAGGCGCTGATCTATTTCAATCGGCAATATCACACGCTGTAACCGGCTGATCGCGATCAACGTACGTCAAAGGTCGGTGCTTCGTGATCGCCAGTTGATATAGCCGGGAAACCGGGCAAATGTCATGTTCAGGTGCACGCGACCGCTGGCGCGTCGCGCGCTTGGGTGCGGACGCCGTGATGGCGTCGCGAACGGCTGTGGAGGGCACCGGTGTGACTGCGGAGAGCGGTACGTCGCGACGTGCTGGGTTTGGTGAGTTGGCCCATCGGGAGTGGTTTCTTGCCGTCAGCGCGGTGACGAGCATCCTGTTCCTCATCTATGGCGATACCTTTACCAGCCAGTTTGCCAATCCTGTGTGGCTGACGATCATCTTTGTCTGGTTGTTTTCCGTCGTCCTCGGCTCCGCGCTCTGCGTCGTTCGCCATGCCGATCATCTTGCCGAGCGGTTGGGTGAGCCCTACGGCACACTGATCCTGACATTGACCATCACGTCGATCGAGGTGATGGCCATTACGGCCGTGATGCTGCACGGCGACAACAATCCAACGCTCGTCACCCATACGCTGTTTGCCGTCGTGATGATCATCTTGAACGGCATGGTTGGCCTCTCCTTGCTTGTGGGAGGGTGGCGGAGACCTGATCAGCACCACAATCTCCAAGGCGCCAACGCCTATCTCGGTGTCATCGTACCATTGGCGACGCTGAGCATGATCATGCCGAATTTCACCCGACAAAGTGACGGGCCAGGCTACTCCATTCCGCAGCAGTCGATTTTGGCGGTGATCTCAGTCGGTCTCTACGCTGTGTTCCTGATGCTCCAGACAGGTCGGCACCGGGGATTTTTCATTGATGATGGCGAGGAAGGTGTGAACGTCCAGCACAAGACTGCTCACGAGGGGTCGCTCTGGTTTCCGGTCGCTTTCCTATTCGCTTACATGGCGCTGGTCGTGTTCCTGGTCGAGAAGCTCGCGCCTCCGATAGACTACTTTATCGAGACACTGCACGCGCCCATTGCGCTTGGCGGCGTTATGATGGCGGTGCTGGTTGCGACGCCGGAAGCGATCAGCGCCGTGCGTGCCTCGGTAGCCAATCACCTGCAGCGGTCGGTGAACATTTTTCTCGGTTCGGTGCTGTCCACGATCGGCTTGACGGTACCCGCCATGCTGGTGATCAGTCATGTCACCGACCGCCCTATCGTACTTGGTCTGGAGCACAGCGATCCCGTCCTGCTGATCCTGACGCTTGCGCTGAGCATGCTGACTTTCGCGAGTGGACGCACGCATCTGATGCAGGGTGCGGTTCATCTGGTCCTGTTCCTGGCGTATTTTCTGCTGATTTTCGCCAAGTAGGAATCGATTCGAGAGAGCGCTACCTTCGCGCTCGCCATCGAAACAGGGCGAGTGCGGCCTGCAGATGGGTGTCTGGCAGGGGCGAGATGCGACGACAAGCAAGTGGATGGTGGCGGTGGTGTTAAACCACTGTTACAAATAACGAAAAGCGGAATTGCACCCTGCCGCCATTTCAAGTCCGCGAAAGGGGTTAATGCCTTGTTAACCTTAAAGATCTTGTCGGAACTCATCGAATCGTGTCTCTAATCACAGACGGCAAGGATGCGTCAGACGCGCAGAAACCGTTTTGAAGAGCTTGCGAATGCTAAAAGTTGTGATGCCCCGACTGGAAAACGAGACAACGTCGCAAAGGATCACGCGTCAAGCGTCGGCTCTTTCCGACCGCTTGCGCGCCGTCGGCGAACTCGCCTTCCCACCGTTGGCGGAGAAATCGCTGCGATCGTTTACCTCTGGCGAGGTCGCGCAGATTGTCGGCGTCTCCGATGGGTATCTCAGACAGTTGTCGCTTGATGGCCTCGGCCCGATGCCCGAACTTGGTACGGCGGGACGGCGTTCCTATACGCTCGAGCAGATCAACGAACTTCGCGAGTACCTTGCTAAGGCACGGCCGAAGGAAGCGCTGAAGTTCTGGCCGCGCCGCCGCGCCGGCGAGAAACTGCAGGTGATCACGGTTGCCAACTTCAAGGGCGGGTCGGCGAAGACGACGACCTCGCTCTACCTAGCACAGGGACTGGCACTTCAGGGATATCGGGTTCTGGCGATCGATCTCGACCCGCAGGCATCGCTGTCGGCGATGTTCGGATATCAGCCGGAGTTCGACGTTGCGCCGAACACAACGCTCTATGGTGCGATCCGTTACGACGAAGACCGCGTTGATATGCGGTCGGTTATTCGCAAGACCTATTTTGCGGGGATCGATCTGGTGCCTGGCAACCTGGAGCTCATGGAGTTCGAGCACGAGACGCCTAGGGCACTCAGCAAGCGGACGGGGCCGGAGGATTTGTTCTTCCGGCGCGTCGCCGTCGCCATCGACCAGATCGAAGCGGACTACGATGTTGTCGTGATCGATTGCCCGCCACAGCTCGGCTTTCTGACGATGGGTGCGCTGAATGCGGCGACCGGAATGTTGGTCACCATCCACCCGCAGATGGTTGACGTGGCCTCGATGAGCCAGTTCCTGCTGATGACGGCGGACCTCGTGTCTGTCCTGGAAGAGGCCGGCGGCCATCTCAACTACGACTTCCTGAAGTTTGTCGTCACGCGACATGATCCACGCGACGTGCCGGAGCAGGAGATCGTCGGGTTGCTTCGCGACTTGTTCGGACCGGATGTTTTGCGAGCGACAGCATGGAAATCGACGGCAATTGCAAATGCCGGACTGACCAAGCAGTCGCTCTATGAGCTTTCGAAGGGTTCCGTTGGACGCTCGGTCTATGACCGCGCCATGGAGTCCATTAATGCGGTCAACGCTGAAGTGGTGGCGATGATATCGGAGGTATGGGGTCGATGATCTCT
Organism: Rhizobium sp. AC44/96; assembly: GCF_001692185.1. Classification (NCBI taxonomy): domain Bacteria; kingdom Pseudomonadati; phylum Pseudomonadota; class Alphaproteobacteria; order Hyphomicrobiales; family Rhizobiaceae; genus Rhizobium; species Rhizobium sp. AC44/96. The sequence goes on along the minus strand of NZ_LXKO01000030.1, from coordinate 379,426 downwards.
TCTGCACTTTCTTCGATAGGCCAGGCTGAAGGGATAACGGTGTGAACAAGCGGACACAATCAATCCGATCGATGTTTGCCGGGCAGTCCGACGGCGCTGACGCCGGCGAGCAGAAGCGACCGACGCTATCGCGGGTTACGTCAGGCGCAGTACGTTCGTTGAAGGACACATTTTCCGACGTCGAACGGGAGTACGAGGCGCTTCGGGCGCAGCTTGCTACCGGGCAGGTCGCGATCGAGATCGATCCGGCACTGATTGACCCCTCGCCTCTTGCGGACCGGTTCGTGGAACAGGACGCTGCTACCTTTGACGCCCTGAAAACATCCATCAGCGAACGTGGCCAGGAAATTCCTGTGCTCGTACGCCAGCACCCGACGATAGCTGGACGCTTCCAGAGCGCTTACGGTCATCGGCGTGTACGTGCGGCAAGAGAACTAGGACTGCCGGTCAAGGCCTATCTCCGGCCGCTCTCCGACGAAGACCTTGTCGTCGCACAAGGGCTGGAGAACTCGGCACGTGAAGACCTCAGTTTCATCGAGCGGGCGGTCTTTGCGGCGCGGTTGGAGGATGCGGGTTTTCAGAGGGCTCTGATCCAGACGGCACTTTCGGTCGACCGAGCAGAAGTATCGAAACTGATTGCCGTTTCCAGGGCCTTGTCGCGCGAGATCGTTGATGCGATCGGTCGTGCCCCCAAGATTGGCCGCGGCCGATGGCAGGCTTTGGCGGATGCTCTCAAGACGCCTGGCGCGTCGGTGCGCGTCGCGGCAGCGATGGCCTCGGCGAAGCTGGGGACGAAGGCAACTGACGACAGGTTCATCGCGGTTTTGTCCGCGGCCAATGCGGTCGAGGAAGACAAGGTCCCGGCGTCGAGCATGTCGGTCGTTTCCTTGTCGGGCGAGGAGATCGGTAAGGTTTCAATGACGAGCGCGCAGTGGCGACTATCCGTCAATCGCGCGAAGAACGACGGCTTTGCAGGATACCTGGCGGCAAAACTTCCCGCGCTTTACGACGCGTACAGGGAAGCTGAGCAGGCAGGTAGAGACGGCGCCGAACAGTAAGTTCGGTTATTCCAACACCTTGAACGGAGATATACCGGCAAAAGAAAAAAGGCCCCCCGAAACAGCGTCTCAGAAGGCCCTTTCTCGATCTTTGGCGATTTCGAGATTCGCACTTCCAAGAATCACAGTCAAGAGTCTCGCGTGAGATTCGACGCCTTTCCGGTGATCCCTATTTCTTTGCCTAGAAAAAGGTAGAGAAGAAAATGGAGAGATTAAGCGTTACGACGCCGTTTGGGCGGCGTTCGATGTCGCTTGCGCTTGTAAAACGACAGATCGAAGCCTCAGACATTGCCTTTGGTAAATCTGTGGACAAATGGAAGATCCATCGCGACGCATGCGACGCACGATCGCGGCTGGGGCTGCAGGATCGTGCATTGGCGGTCCTGAACGCTCTGTTGTCGTTTTATCCAAACGCGGAACTGTCCGGCGACAGCCCGATGGTGGTGTTCCCTTCGAACGCGCAGCTGACCAGCCGCTCGAATGGCATATCCGGCAGCACGCTGAGGCGTAGCCTTGCGGCACTCGTCGACGCGGGGTTGATTTCACGAAAAGATAGCCCAAACGGAAAGCGCTACGCCAGAAAGGGAAACCAGGGCGAGATCCAGGAGGCTTACGGGTTCAGTCTCGCACCGCTTCTGGCGCGCTCGGAAGAACTGGCGATGTTGGCGCAGGAAGTTGTCGCGGAGCAGCGGCGGTTCAAGGCTGCCAAGGAACGCGTCTCTCTCTGCCGCCGAGATATTCGCAAGCTGATCTCTGCTGCGATAGAGGAGGGGGCTGCCGGTGACTGGGCTCGCGTGGAAGATTACTACATTGCGATAGTGGGCCGTATTCCGCGCTCGCCGACGGTCACCGACCTCACGGAGATCGCTGAAGAACTGACGCTGCTTCACGACGAAGTCGTCAATATGCTGGAAAAGCAGGTAATTTCACAAGATATGACTGCCAATGATGGTCATTTTGATCGCCACAAACAGAATTCAAATACCGAATCCAGCAATGAACTTGAACCTAGCTCTGAAAAAGAGCAGGAGGCGAGATCGCTCAATCTGGATGACAGACCCAAGATGAAGGTTCAGGCATTTCCGTTGGAGATGGTCTTGAGGGCATGCCGGGACATCCGCGACTACGGGCCGGAGGGGGACATCAAGAATTGGCGCGATCTGATGATGGCGGCGGTTACCGTTCGATCGATGCTTGGGGTCAGCCCGTCGGCGTATGAAGAGGCTTGCGAGGTCATGGGACAGGCGACGGCCGCGTCCGTCATGGCGTGCATCTTCGAGAAGTCAGGCCACATCAATTCGCCGGGCGGCTATCTTCGCGATTTGACCGGTCGGGCGCGCAGAGGTGAGTTCTCGCTTGGACCGATGATCATGGCACTGATGCGTGGACACGGATCATCTGCTCAAGTCGCGTGAGGCTGTTTCGGTCGGCAGTTGTCCGCAGACAACGTGGTGATCGCACGATGAAACCAGAGACGGATTGCGAAAGTCGCTCGCCTCTGGTTTCAGATCGCTATTGGATGGCGGAGTCGTGCTCGGCTAACTGAAGTTGGATGATGCTACGGCTGAATGGCAGCAGGAATGGTTCGGATACCCCTCCCCCGCGGGATCACGGTTGTCCCTGCTGTGTGCATTCTTCTCGGCCGGCAGGTTCATGGCGATGTTGGCAGAGAAGAAGCCGTTTGGCTTTAAGGTGAAGCCAGCATATTCCACCGGCATGATCGGAAAATCTTCCGGCTTGCAAACATGCGTGTGGCCGAAGGAGTGCCAGAGGACCAGATCTGCATTTGCGATAGGCCGGTTCTGTTGCACATATTTGGGCAGGCCGTCGCCGCCGGCATGGACGTTGGGATAGTCGCCGCTGGCGTATTTTTCGGCGGCGTCAAAGGCGGTCACCCAGATGTGCTTTCTGGCGAAGCCGCCGCGCTGGGCGACCGTCGAACCAGGCTGCGCCAACATCAAAGGAGATGGCATGACGGAGAGCTTGTAGCCCGGCGCCTTGCCGACGCTGTTGGTAACATTCGGATTAGAGATCTTCCAATAGCGACCAGTTTCGCCATTGGCGACGGCAGGACTGTCCAGCTCGCGCTTCAGCGGGCGTGTGGTTGTGTCAAAAACATTGCCATACGGATTGTCGTCGCCCCACGGACGAGGGACGAATTCATGCTCGGTTACGGTGTTGCCTCCGCCGTCGACGTCCATGTGCAGACGGGCATTGAAGAAATGCTGGTGGGTCGGTCCGCCGAGATTGTCGTCGACCATGCCTCCCCACTGGTATGTCTCGCCTGGTGCGACCGCCGCAGTCTGGATGATACCGGTCAGTTTCGCTTCGAGCTGTATGGTGCCGTCCTGATAGAGATACCAATAGAAGCCGTAGTCGTAATTGCCGACCGTTGCGAAGAACGAGATGACCAAGCGACGAGAGCGACGGACTTCGAAGATATCGTTGCGGAACTCATAGTGCTTCCAGAGGATTCCGTAATCCTCTTCGTGCATGCAGATTGCGTTCTTCATCACCACCGGTTGGCCAAGGTCGTCTGCGGAGGGCACATCGAAATAGTGGATCTGACCGAGGCAATCACAGCCGAGCTCCAGGGAGTTGGCGAGCCGGCCGAGGCCGTATTCGCCGGCATCGAAGGCACTTTTCCAATAGTGATTGGCGGTCGGATCGGCGTAAGGCACGACCATCTCCGTGACGCTCGCCCGAAAAATGATAGGCCGCACCCTGCCCTCGTCAGCAATGCCGAGCTCGTGCAGCACCAGGCCTTCACGCGGAGTGAAGCCGACGCGGAAACTCCAATTCTGCCACTCGACCTTCCAGCCATCGACATGGAAACTCGGCCCGTCCGGCTGAACGATGTGCAGCGGTTTGACATCGTTGCGCGTTTCGGGAAACGCTTCGCGACCGTAGTTGCGTTTCTTCCTTGGAACCGGGATGATTTTCTCGTCGTCCACTAGGTCGACCACCGTATTGGAAATCAGGTCGACAACCGCGACCACGCCTTCGATCGGATGTGCGTATCCGTTGTCGCGAGGATCTTCGCGCCAGTAACTGACCGCCCGCACGATACGCCTCCCCTTCTCGAACTCTCGGCCAAAATAGCCCGACGAGAAGGGATCTATCTGGATCAGTGGAATGTCGTCGTCGGTAATCCCGCGCTTCTTGACGGCCGCAACCCAGCGCGGGTCCGATTTGACCGCGTCTTCGATGCGCATGAATTCTTCGAGCATGACCGGCGGCTGACCGTAGGGGGCGTGGTCGAGTGGAAGACGAACGAAACTTGCGACTTTTCCGGAACGCAAGTCGACGATCGCTTCATTGGTCTCGCCGGTTGTCACATCCATTGCAAGGAGGAAGGCAAGCCTTGGCAGGTTGGCGCCATTCCGGAAGGCGGCGAGATCCACCTTGGTCGGCTCTTCGAGCCGGATGATGGGGAAGCGTACGGTCTCCGAAAGCGCTTGCTGGTCCTTGAGCAAGGCAACCGCATGGGCAATTTCGGAAAGGCTGAGGGGATCGAGCGGGTGTGTTAACACGACTTGAGCGTCCATGGGAAAGTCCTCTTCATATTCCTTGGGCGATGCGCGCAAATGCGCATCGCGAGGCCGTCGGGTTGCGATGATCAGCGAAGATCGACCCGCGAGCAGATTTCAGTCGGCGCCATCTCGCTTCCGCTGTGAATGCAGAAGACGGCGCAAAGCAGATGCGCGTTGCTTGCGGCGAGAAAGGCGGTCGCGATCAACAGCGTCGCGAACGCGCCGGCAAGCAAGCGGTCGGGGCCCTTGAGGGAGATCGCGGTTGTCATTCGAACACCTTCCCCAGCGAGGCATAAAGTTCGGGACGTGTCCGGCTGAGCTGCTTTGCGAAGGCTGCGCCGAACAGGCCGACCAGGACAATGGCGTAGGGGAACGAGGCGACGATGATGCTGTCACTTCCCGAGAGCAATTGCAGATTGGAGATTACCAGCCACAGCGATCCAAGTAGGCCAACGAGGCCGATCGCCGGCGCAATGGTGGTCGTCCAGATTCCGTGGGACGAGGTATTCCTGCGAAAGAACAGGATGACCGCGACCGATACGAGCGCCTGCACGGCCAGGATGCCAATGACAGCCAGCGCCGACATCCAGGAGAAAACAACGGCATAGGGATCGGCACCTCCCAGCACGAAACCAAGCAGGATCACGGCTGCGATTGCACTTTGAACAAGCCCGGCGATATGTGGCGAGCCATGCTTTGCATGGACCTTGCCAAGGGCGCGAACCGCGAGGCCTTCACGCCCGAGTGCGAAGAAGTAGCGGTTGATGGTGTTATGGAAGGACAAGACGCAGGCAAAGAGGCTGGTGATCAGGAGCACATTCATGACCTGCACGGACCAGGCACCGAGCACTGATCCGGCGGCGTTGAAATAGAACGTCTCCAAGCTGCCTTCTGCCGTCTTCTGGACGACCGAGGGACCATAGAATTGCACGATCGCCCAGGTCGAGAAGGCATAAAACAGCGTGATCAGAAGTACGGCGACGTAAGTAGCGCGCGGGATTGTCTTCTCGGGGTTCTCAGCTTCCTCGGCGAAAATCGCGGTCGCCTCGAAACCGATGAAGGAGCCTATCACAAAGACCAGCGCGACGCCGAGGCCCGGGGTGAAGATCGAGGTTGGGGCAAACGAGGTGATCCCAAGACCTTCCGGACCACCACCTGTAAACAGGATTCCGAGATCCAGTAGTAGCAGGATGGCGATCTCCGCGATCATGCAAGCGCCGAGGATTGTTCCGCTGAATGCAACGTTGCGTTGACCAGATGTCAATACGACAATCAACGCGAGAAATGACCACGTCCACCACGGCAGATCGAGCCCGAGCGGCGCGATCGCCCCAGACATGAAGACACCGAACAGGGCGTAGATTGCGATCTGGACCGCGTTGTACGTGAGAAGCGCCATCAGGGCGCCGCCGACGCCGGCCGGTTTGCCGATACCTTGTGCAATGTAGGTGTAGAACGCCCCTGCCCCGCCGACATGACGGCTCATGGCGGTGAATCCGACAGAAAAAATGAGATAGAGGAGGCCCGCGAGCACAAATGCCCCGGGAACGCCGGCGCCGTTTCCAAAGGCGAAGGCCGCCGGCGATGCGCCGACCACTGCCGTCAGGGGCGCGGCGGCCGCAACTACAAAGAAGACAATATGGGCCAGCCCGACGGAATTCTTGGCCAGGCGCTCGGGCGCCGCGGCCGGCATGCTTGCTTCATAAGACATGGGAACCCCTCTTTTTTCTTGACGATTGCAAAGAAGGTAGCTGTCGCGCATTGGCCCAAGAATTGCAGGTTATGCCAGAGAATCGATAAATTGCGCCACGGCTGGTCGCGGAGGCACCCAAAATGGCAACTGCCCCGCATTTCATCAGCAGGATGCCTGCGATTGCTTCAATTCGGGCCTCGGTGCTCGGCGTCTTGGTTCAGCAACTCGACAAAAGGACAGGCAAGGCGGACATTTTGCTCGCCAGCCACGGGATGTTGCGGTCTCAGCTCAACGATCCCTATGCCGTCGTACCGATGGCGCGTTATGTCGCGCTGTTCGAAGAGGCTGCTGTGCTCATCGGCGAGCCGGCGTTTGGCGCTCGGATGGGAATGCTCTTCAAGCCGGCCGATATCGGCCCCATCGGCATGCTGTTTTCTCTGTCGCCGACGATCAGGCGCGCTTTCGAACGCATGTCGAAGTACGTCACATCAGTTCAGGGTGCCACGAGTTCCGGTCTATTCGAGGAGAACGGCGAGCTCGTCTGGAACTATGGTCTGATCGATCCTGCCATGTGGCCGCGTCGGCAGGACAGCGAGTACTCGCTGGCCGCCTCCTGCGAGTTGGTGAGATCTTGCTTCACGAGCAGTTGGAAGCCGTTGGAGGTTCATTTCGAGCATCAGGCACCTCGGGACGCTTCCCCGCTCCATAAAATTTTCCGAGCACCGGTGCTTTTTGGCCAATCCGGAAACAGGCTCGTGATTGCCAAGAAGGATGCCGACAGGATCTACCGACACGAGGATCGCAATCTGACTGCAATCCTCGAGCGTCATATCGCCGACCTGATCGAGGAGGCGGACTTTGAGCCGGATCTCCGGCAGAAGGTGCGGGCGCTCATTGCTATTTATCTCGGCCACAAGCCGATTACGCTTGACGTGATTTCAAGGGAGCTTGGCTTGTCGTCCCGCACACTCCAGCGGCGGTTGACTGAAGAAGGAGCGTCGTTGCGAGCCTTGGTTCGCGAACATCGACAAGCGATAACGCGGCTTCATCTCAGTAGTGATGTGAAGAAGGCGCAGATTGCAGACGCCTTGGGATACGCCGACAGCACGGTCCTGTGGCGCGCCCAGCGGGCGTGGAGCCGTGCGGGCGAAGAGTAGCTGGATGTCGGGGACAATAGTGGTCGAGGAACTGTTGTCTGCAGACAACAATCTGGAGGCCCTTTTCCTCGTCCGGCAGTGGATCCGTCTCAATTCGTGACAGCGCATACATAGATATTATTGAATATTAACGATAAAGAAGAGGGCCTGAGAGACTTCGCGTTGCAGCGTGTAAACCGGCAAGTGCAAGAATCGCTTGCATGAATCGCAAGGCGGCAAAATGAAAAATGACGGTGTTGACCTGCCATTTCTGGTCAAGGAATTTGATGTTTTCGCGGAGGAGCTCAGCAAGCTGCCTTCGTCAGTCGAGACGACGGCTTTGGAACTTCGATTTGCGCTTCTCAGGCAGATCGTCGAAGCGAAGTATCGGCGTCGGACGATAACGGAAATTAATCTCGACCCAAATTGAAGATGCACGCCATAACTCCGTGACGGCTATGAGGTCACTGCTGCGGCATTGACGGTTCTCTCGATACGCTCGACGAGGCGATCCTGTTATCGACAAACTCTTTGCAGACCGCTGAATACAAAAAAGCCTGCCGCGGGAGGAGGTGCGGCAGGCTTTCTTGAAATAACCGAACAACAGCTGGGAGGAGGAGTGCTGTTGTTCCACAGGCGCCCTTGGGAGGAGGAGAAGGTCGCCTGCAATTCGAAGCATTGCGGGAGGAGGTGCATCGCTTCGATGAATATACAGGATCTGAGCTCAAAAGGTAGGCAGAAATCTGCAGGTCAGCCATGCGTTATGCGCTGGGCGGGATGCTTAGGGCGCATCAGCGGAGCATGGGCGCAATATCATTGACCTCGGTCGTGAACGAAAGAGGCGCCCGATCGCCAGGCGCCTCCGCTATAATCCCCAAATGATCGTTTACCCGCTGGGATGGCTGTTCATTTGTCCCGCAGGGCTAGGCCGCGGCGTGGCGGCTTGGAAGCTTCCAACCGGGCCTGGCGAAATGGCACGTATATCCGTTGGGTATGCGCTCCAGATAATCCTGGTGCTCAGGTTCGGCCTGCCAGAAATCGCTCGCCGGCGTCACTTCGGTCACGACTTTTCCCGGCCAAAGACCGGAGGCATCGACGTCGGCGATCGTCTCTTCGGCAACGCGCTTCTGTTCGTCGCTCGTGTAGAAGATTGCGGAACGATAGCTTGCGCCCAGATCGTTCCCCTGTCGGTTCAGCGTCGACGGGTCATGAATCTGGAAGAAGAACTCGAGGAGATCACGGTAGCTGATCTTCGCAGGGTCGAAGATGATTTCGATCGCTTCGGCGTGATTGCCGTGGTTGCGATAGGTCGCATTCGGAACCTCGCCGCCGGTATACCCCACGCGGGTTGAGATGACGCCGTTATAGCGGCGGATGAGGTCCTGCATGCCCCAGAAGCAACCACCCGCGAGCACTGCACGTTCTGTTGTCATTGAACTTCCTCCACCTGGTTGAGATAGGCCCCATAGCCTTCAGCTTCCATCTTGTCACGATGGACGAAGCGCAGGGATGCCGAATTGATGCAATAGCGCAGGCCGCCCCTGTCGACGGGTCCGTCGGGGAACACGTGGCCCAGATGGCTGTCGCCATGAGCCGAGCGAACTTCGGTGCGCAACATGCCGTGCGAGCGGTCGGTCAGTTCGCTGACGTTCTGCACTTCGATCGGCTTGGTAAAGCTTGGCCATCCGCAACCGGATTCGTATTTGTCGGATGAGGCAAAGAGCGGCTCACCGGAGACGATATCGACATAGATCCCCGGTTCCTTGTTGTTGAGGTATTCGCCGGTTCCGGGCCGTTCCGTGCCGGCCTGCTGCGTCACACGGTACTGTTCCGGCGACAGCTTTGATATGGCCGCCGCGCTTTTGCTGTAAGGCTGCATTTGAGATCTCCTATCAATGACCTGCCATCAATCAGTGGAACCCCTGGCCGAGACCAGGACGGGCCTGGCGCGGTAATCCATCGGAAACAACTGCTTGAGGTTTGCGATCTTCGGCAAGTCGTTGATCACTATATAGGGATAGGTCGGGTTATTTGTCAGGAAGTCCTGGTGATAATTCTCCGCCGGGTAGAATGTTTTCCTGGGTTCGATCTTGGTGACGATCGGGCCATCGAAGACATGTGAATGATTGAGCTGGCTGATATAGGCCTTGGCGACGGCCGCCTGCTCCGGCGTCGTTGGAAAGATCGCCGAGCGATACTGCGTTCCCGTGTCAGGGCCTTGGCGGTTCAGTTCCGTCGGGTCATGCGCGACCGAAAAGTAGATCTGAAGCAGGTGGCCATAGCTCACTTTTGCTGGATCGAAAACAATCTCTACGGACTCGGCATGGCCGGTATCGCCGTTGCTCACGGTCTCATACTGGGCCGTATTCCTGTTGCCGCCAGCGTAGCCGGACTTCGCGCTGACAACGCCTTTGACATGCTGAAACACACCCTGAACGCCCCAGAAGCAGCCACCGGCGAAAATGGCGGTCTCTGTCTGCGTATTCTTCTGTTCGTCCTGTGTGGGGGCAGGAATGGTGTGTGCCTGTTCGGCTGATGAGGCTGTGACCTGGACACCGGCAGCGATGGCAAGCGCTATTGCTGTCGCGCATATGGCGAGTGCGGGGCAGCGACGAGGCATTGTGGTTTCCTTCTTCACGATGGGCTCCTTTCTACAAGCGCAAACGTTACGTGCCTGATGCCGGATGGAATTGCAGCGCAATACCGTTCAGGCAATATCGCAACCCCGTTGGCTTCGGGCCGTCATTGAAGACATGGCCGAGGTGGCCGCCGCAGCGCGAGCAATGGACAGCTTTGCGAACCATGCCAAACGACGTGTCGGCGGTGATGCCGACCGCCGCGCCGTCGAGGGGCGCCCAGAAGCTCGGCCAGCCTGTGCCGCTGTCGAACTTCGTCGCGGATGCGAATAGATCTCGGTTGCAGCCTGCGCAGGCGAACTTGCCCTTGCGGTGCTCGTCTAGCAGCGGACTGGTGAACGGCTGTTCGGTTTCACCCTCTCGCAGGACTGAATATTGCCCTGTGGTAAGCAGTTTGCGCCATTCCGCATCCGTATGCGTCACCGCAAAGGAGCTGTTGGCTTCCGCTGCGGGGCCGTTGAGCGATAGTCCTGCCACCACTGAAACGAGCGCGACGTTCCCGAGCAGAATGCGTCTCGTCAGCATTGTCTAGCCTCCCATTCGTGCATTGGGTCCGGTGCAGGCCGGTCTGACTGGATATACGTACGAAAGCTGCGCTTTGTTACAGGAGATGACGCAGAGTATTGAGCTGGAGCCAACTCGGACCACCAGAGGTTGCTGACATCGCCTATCGCAGTACGCTGAATCTCTGACGGTCAACGGCCTTACCGGAAGAAAATAGGGTAATTACTTCAGTCGGTGCGTCGAGGTGCTGCTTTCGCGGCTTAGCGGCCTCGTGTGCTGTAAGGCGGTTCTGGACGTCAGATGTTGCATGGTGGCCAAGTCTGACGGGATCCGCACAGAGACAGCGTCTGTGTTGATCCTCGCCCTGCCCTCCCCTGCAACGCTACCGATCTAGTGCGAGCCGTGGAGGCAGGATCGGAGAAACAATTTTCAGGCCGGCCTTGAAATATGGAAAGACTGCTGCCATATAGCCGCCACTACCCGTGTTGACAGCCTGCAGGTTCGGCCCTCGAGGTCGATCGCGTTTCGCTGTCCGGGAAAGAAAAGGCGCTCCCCGAAAGGGTCGAGCGCCTTTTTCGTTTTGAAGACTGCTGCTATGAGACAGACGGCTCTCAGAGCAATGGAACATAGTAGGTCGGTCAGATGAATAACAATGTCATTCAGTTCAGGAAGCCAACGCCGCCGAAGGCGCCGCGTCCTGGGCTTCGGAAGCTGCTGACGGTCCTCGGGATCGTGGCGGCGTTTGTGGTCGTCTGGCTCTATTTCAACTTCGCCGGCCGGCCCGTCTGATTCCCCTGCCCGCGCAGGAGTTGGTGCATTAGCTCGGATGAGCTGCGTAACTCTGGGCGGCTCGGATATTTTGGTAAGGCTCGCGGTTTGCTGTCGTCCCCTCGCCTGAGGCGTCAACAGCTGCTTACGACTGCCTACCAAGTAGCCTCTAGCCCGTCGCTCCCGACGATCGCGTCCGGCGACCGGCGCACTAAGGCCTTGTTAACCAGAAAAATCTTGCACGAATCGCGCATTTCCTTATCGTCACGGTTTAAACACCGAAACTGCATTTTATCCGTGACGAAAGTTTTTGACCGTGAACAAGATACTTCGATCTCCCAAGGCTGCCGCGCAAAAGACCGTGGACGAGGCCATCGGCGAGCATGCGTCGATCCTCAGTTCGCAGTTGCAGGCAATCAGTGAGGTCATCTTTTCGCCTGCGGCGAGCAAGCTGCTGCGGCGATTTACGTCGGGCGAAGCTGCAAAGCTGATGGGTATCTCCGACTCCACGCTGCGCAAGATGAGCTTGGCGGGTGACGGGCCGCAGCCCGAGGTGACCAGCAACGGCCGCCGGCTCTACTCCCTCGCCCAGATCAATGAACTGCGTCAGCGTCTGGCCGCCACAGCGCGCGGGCGCGACGCGCACGATTTTCTGCCGCGCCGTGGGCCGGATGATCACTTGCAGGTCCTTGCCGTCACGAATTTCAAGGGCGGATCCGGGAAGACGACGACATCGGTGCACCTCGCGCAATACCTGGCTTTGCAGGGGTATCGTGTGCTTGCGGTGGATCTCGATCCGCAGGCAAGTCTGTCCGCCCTCCTCGGAGTGCTGCCGGAGACGGACGTCGGCGCCAACGAAACGCTCTATGCCGCGATACGCTATGACGATGAGCGACGCCCGTTGAGCGATGTGGTTCGCCAGACCTACTTCAATGGCCTCGACCTCGTTCCGGGTAACCTGGAACTCATGGAGTTCGAGCATACGACACCACGGGCGCTGACCAGCGGGAAGAAGGAGGCCGATGAGATCTTCTTCATGCGCGTTGCCCGCGCGCTCGATGACGTTGCGGATCGTTACGACGTCGTGGTCATCGATTGCCCGCCGCAATTGGGTTACCTGACGCTGAGCGGGCTCTGCGCCGCGACATCCATGATCGTCACCGTGCATCCGCAGATGCTCGACATCGCATCCATGAGCCAGTTCCTGCTGATGACGCATGACCTGCTGGCTGTTGTGAGAGAGGCGGGCGGTGAGCTTCGTTATGATTTCATCCGCTATCTGCTGACGCGCTTTGAGCCTCAGGATGCGCCACAGACCAAGGTTGCCGCACTCCTGCGCAATCTGTTCGACGATAGCGTCATGACCAACCCGATGGTGAAATCCGCAGCGGTCTCGGACGCCGGGTTGACCAAACAAACCTTATACGAGGTTGGCCGAGAGAATTTGACCCGCACGACCTATGATCGCGCGATGGAGTCGCTGGACGCGGTCAACGCGGAAGTGGAGGGAATGATCAGAGCGGCGTGGGGGCGCAGCAAGCGATGAGAGGAGGGGCGTCCAAAAGTTGGGAGCTCCCAACATATCTCGCGTTATCGGTTTCGCTTGAGGTGGGGCCTACCCGAAGCTCCTGGGATGGTAGCGCGGCGCCGTGGCGTGCCACCGAGCGTGGTGTGGCGACTTGTTGGGAGCTCCCAACGTTGGCTCTTTCTAGTGGCAGCGCCGTTATGTGCAATTCCATTGGCAGGATTTCAGCATGAGCAGAAAAGACACCGTTAATTCGCTCTTCATGAGAAAGCCTGAGGCATCAGCTGCAACGCCCGGGGCAGAGAAGAATGCGGATCGCGTTCGCACCGGCGCCATATCGGCAATGGGGGCGTCGCTACAGGAAATGAGCGAGGGCGCCCGCGCGGCGGCGCGCCTGCAGGAGCAGCTTGCCTCAGGTACTGTCATCATCGAGCTCGACCCGAGTGTGGTGACAAACTCCTCGGTCAGCGATCGGATCACTATCGAGGTCGATCCCGGTTTCGACAACCTCGTTGCGAGTATCCGGGAGCATGGCCAGCAGGTACCGATTCTCGTTCGGCCCGAGCCGGATCACGCCGGCCACTATCAGATCGCATATGGGCGGCGGCGACTGCGCGCTGCGGTGGCTATTGGCGGCAAGGTCAGAGCGATCGTCCAGAACCTGACCGATGACGAGCTGGTTATCGCCCAGGGCAAAGAAAACCTGGACCGGCAGGATCTTTCCTATATCGAGAAGGCGCTGTTCGCCCGACGCCTGGAGGATGCCGGTTACCAGCGCGATGTGATTGCCGCGGCACTCTCCACCGACAAGGGGGATCTAAGCCGGTACATCTCAGTCGCGCGCTCCATCCCGGAGGCCGTCGTACAGGCAATCGGGCCGGCGCCCAAGGCAGGACGCTCGCGGTGGATAGGCTTAGCAGATGCCATCGGGGCAAGGGGCGAGGACGTCGAGTCCCTGCTGGTCCGTCGCGATTTTCTCTCGCTTCCGTCGGATGAACGCTTCGCCAAGGTGCTGGCCGCGGTAGCGCAGGTGAAAAAGGCCGGGGACGTCGGTACGCACTGGAAAAATGCCAAGGGACAGAATGCGGCGCTTATCGAGCGTGCCGGTAAGAAGACGCGCATCACGTTCGATGAGCGCGTCGTGCCGGACTTCGCTGCGTTCCTGACTGAGAGACTGGATAAGCTTCACGCAGAATTTCTGGCGGAGCGGAGCACCAAGCGGCGCAACTGACGCTACGGCGCGCGCCCAAGACGCATAGTCGATGTACAGCCGCGATCCGATGATCGCGGCGAGGGACGCCGAGGAGTCTCCGGATTTGGTTAGTCGGCGTCAAGGCCATCCATCAGACCGTCAAAGACTTCCAGCATGGCGTCGGCAATCGCCTGTCCCAGGGCATTGCCGGCTTCCCCGATCGCCGTATCGTTCATGTCGCGGGCAGCCAGCGCCAGGGCTGTGCCTTGCTCTGCCACGATCTGTTTGGCGCGTTCGATTGCCCATAGAGCAAAGTCGCTTCGATTGTCGATTGTTACGGTTTCCATCGGTTTCTCGCCTGGTTTTGATTGGTCTGCTTCATACCCGATCGTGCTCCCGTTTCGAAGAGGGAATGATCAGCCGTGGCGGAAAGACTATGTGGAATACGGCGAGGTACGCCGAGACGATTGGCGGTTCAGCAACGTGACAACGATATCACCTCAGTTCGAGAGGTGATATCGCCGATTAGCCGCCTCAGTGCGCGCGCTCTCGCTGCCATTCGGCAATGTCGGACGCGGTGATCCAGACATTGCCGTCGAAGGCGAGTTCGCCATTGTCGAATTTATGGCTGGCAACCTGCTCAAACAGCGAGAGTTCGCCAGGCGTGGGGCCTACGCCCGGAGCGGGCTGACAATCGTGCAGGAGAGCATCTTCAGTTATATGCACCGCCTGGTGGTTCGCTCCGGCATCCATGACGATAATCCGATCTCCCCCGATGGGTTTGATCTTTCCGGGTATTGCGACGAGGGGCATTTCGACCTCCTTGGCGTATTCTGGGACCGTCTCGCCTGATGCGGCGAGGCGCGGTTCGAACGCTCATCAGGGCGATGACGTGATTTCGGCTACATCTCTGTGAGCGGGGTTAAGGCTAGGTAAGGTTGGTTAATGAAAGGTTAACGCGTTGAGGGTGTGTGTCGCCCCGCGGACCAAACTGAGCCTGCCACTAAAGCCATACGGGCCCACCAGAGGGCGAAAAAATGGCACGCGAGTAGAGCGTCAGCCATGTTCTGATAGGGTACTATGGAAAGTTAAGCTCGAGATAGCTTCCGTCCGACCGCGAATATGAATCTATATCAACGTGTTACAATTGGTTGAAATCGAAGCCCTGGAGGTCGTTTCCCGATACGTCGCGGCCCGGAGACGCCTGCCTCGATAGGGAACTAAGACAGTCGCGCCACGGTCTGGCAACTTTCTGTGAACCTTGGCAGCCCGTCGCGGCGGGTATTTGGGTGCCCCGAGGAACACCCGAGAGGTGACCAAGGGGTGGAGGGCGAAGCAGAAGCAACCCGGGTTGCTTCTAGACCACGTCAGCGCGGATCTGTCCGCTCAGCAGACGTGAAAGCCAATCCGCCGCGCGCGCCTCGAGATCTTCGCGGCTTGAGACATAGTGCGAAGAGCACCGGCCGGTTTGTCGAGAGCGAGCCAGCTGCGAGGTGAGATAGTGTGAAATCGCGGATCAGGCCCGACGACTGGCCGAAATTCACAAGCATGCCGAAGCGCCGCAGACATTTCAGCTAACCGCGCCACGTGTCCCGGCCGACGCTGTCGTCGAAGCGGCACATCCGAGGCCAGCCGTGAGTTCCTTGACTACGGAAACAAAATCCTGCTCTCGGTGATTGGCCACATGTTCGTAACCGTGCCGCAGGGCGAGGGCGACCTTGTCGTTTGAGCCGGCGGTCCCGATCGCACGGACGCCCACGGCGCTCCATAACTGCGCTAGTAGTGGTCCTTGCTGTCGATGGTCCACGCCTTTTCGTGCTCTGCGGCGAGTAATCCGGAGAGCAGGTTTTCGGCCATCGACATAGTTTCAAAGATGCCCTCGCGTCTGCGATCGCCGATATGTAGACGAAGCCGTCCTCCGGGGATCCCGGTTTCCTCCTGCGAGAGATCGTCGGCGAGTGTCCTCCGGTTCTTGTCGGCGATGAGAACGCTGTTGATCCGGGCAAACAAGGCTTCACCTTGGGCGTCAGTCAGACATTTCGGTCCGACTTCTCGAATAGCTTGACGCCTAGGTAGTCCTCCAGTCCCTTTATCTGGCGGGAGAGGGCGGACTGCGTCACATTCAGCCGCCGAGCAGCCAGGGTGATATTCATAAGCTCGGCGGCCAGGACGAAGCCGGTGAAATTGCGAATATCCATGGCCTTGCGCTCCGTTGCCGATCGGGTGCTGACTATGAATGCGCATTTCGCACGAGAGCAAGCGTGTGCATGGCAAAATGCCGATATCCGCTTCAGTCACCTTGCTGAGCGGATGGATATCGGCAGGCTGGCTATGGGTCAACGGCTGGCCTTGATCCGGTCTCGGCCAGCTTTTCATGGGGCAGATGAGGATCGCCGTCCTAGGACCAGACCTGCTCCGCAGTGGTAACGGGAAGCTTCGAATTCAACGCACTCAGAGCGATGCGATGGACGATCTCCATCGGGGCGGTGCACAGGTCGCCGATGACCTGTACCTTGAAGTCATCCGCCGCGCGCGACATTGCTGTGAAGACAACGCAGTTCTGGGTCATCATCCCGCAGACGAGCAGATCTCCCGTGCCTTCCAGGTGTTTTGCAAGGTCGGTGTCCTGGAATGCATCGGCATTGCGCTTGGTCACCACTGCTGCGTTTCCAGCGGCGGCAAGTATGTCCGGACGGATGGCGGTGCCGGGAGCGTCAGCGGCAAACAAGCCCTGGGTGGCTGTCGAAACGTGTTGCACCAGCACGACCTTGTCGCCGGCGGCGCGCGCCCGAGCGATGGCAGAGACGATCCTTGCTTCGGTTTCTTCGGCCTGCCAAAGCGGCAACGCGCCTCCCGGAAAATAGTCGTTCTGAACATCGATCACGAGAAGAGTGCGGGCCATGTAAAAACTCCTGAGAAGGGTGTGCAGATTATTTAGCCTTCTTCTTGCTCATCCATGAGTGGCCCGATGGCCATGTTACGTGTAGATTGGGCCAATGCGCCTTGCTGTTCTTGCCTACGACGGGATTAGCCCCTTCATGTTGTCGACGCCTCTGGCCGTCTTTGGCGAGCAATTTCTGGTGGGTGGGCATCGGATCGATGTCTGTGCCAATCAGGCGAGGTTCTCCGCAACCGGGGGACTGACGATCAACGCGCCGTGTACGCTGGAAGCTGCCCGCGACGCCGACATCGTCATTCTGCCAGGCTGGCGGGACGCGGCGGAGCCCATACCGCCGGAGATCATCTCGGAACTGCGCGATGCTGAAGCGCGAGGATCAGTCGTCGTCGGCCTTTGCCTCGGCGCTTTCGGGCTGGCGGAGGCGGGGTTGCTCGATGGACGGCGGGCGACGACGCACTGGACGCAGGCCGAAACCTTTGCTGCCCGTTATCCCCGGGTGACGGTCGATGCCGGGGCCCTGTTCGTCGATGAGGGCCGGATACTGACCTCTGCCGGCGTTGCGTCCGGCCTGGATTGCTGCCTTCACCTTGTCGCGCGCATCTCCGGCGTTGCCGAAGCCAATCGTATCGCCCGCCAGCTTGTCGTCGCACCCCAACGTGCGGGACATCAGCCCCAGTTGATCGACAAGCCAACCATTGGCGGATCGATCCATCGCAGGATCAGCGAAATTCTGGAAAGCTTGCGCGCCGACCCATCCCGTACCCCCTCGCTGGATGAATTGGCGCAGCGCGCGGGCATGAGTCGCCGCAGCCTCACCCGGCATGTCAGGGCGCAGACAGGCGACAATTTCGGCGGGTGGCTCAGGCGTGTACGGATTGCACGGGCACAGGAGCTTCTCGCTGCGGGTGCGCGTGGTTTTGACGATATTGCCGCCCGCTGCGGCTTTCCCGATGCCCACGCCCTACGAATGGCCTTCCGGATCGAGCTCGGCCTAACCCCGGCACAATGGCGGGCGCGGCAACGGCTGGACTGACACGATATTGATCCTAACTCACCGACCAACGCATCGTCGCAGTCAGTCGTCCTGCGACGTTGAGAGCTGCGTGCGGATGATTTCGTAGTAGGGAGCAAGCGACGGGATCATC
The DNA here is from genome assembly GCF_001692185.1 of Rhizobium sp. AC44/96. NCBI lineage: Bacteria > Pseudomonadati > Pseudomonadota > Alphaproteobacteria > Hyphomicrobiales > Rhizobiaceae > Rhizobium > Rhizobium sp. AC44/96. The sequence continues at coordinate 361,337 of NZ_LXKO01000030.1, read as the reverse complement.
TGTGGCAAGGTCTCAAACCGAACATCCAGCGGCGTCAGGGTCTTGTCGTACTTTGCATCCAAAAACGCTTTGTGCGAGGCGAGACCCAGACCGTCGGCATCGTCGGCAACCGTGAATATCGGTGAGGGAACGGTGCGTCCCTTGACGATGATGCGATCCAATTCGACGACAGTGTAATGACCGGCGATCTGCTTTGCCGTCTCCTCGCCGAGCAGGAGCGCAACGCCGTAGTTTTTCGAAGCGCTCTCCAGACGGGAGGCGAGGTTGACCGCGTCTCCGAGGCAGGAATAGTCGAAACGGCGCGTCGAGCCCATGTTGCCGACGACGCAGTCGCCGGTGTTGATGCCGACACCCATGCGCAGCACGTGCAATGGCGCGCCTGTCGCGCTGGCTTCCCTTTCTAGCTGTTGGTTCAGGCGCCCGATTGCCGCCTGCATCTCGAGGGAGGCTGTGACAGCGTGGAGCGCATGGTCCGGATCGTCGAGCGGGGCGTTCCAAAAGGCCATGATGCAATCGCCCATGTATTTGTCGATCGTACCGCCTTGATCCATAACGATATCGGAGAGAGGCGTGAGCAGCCGATTGATCAGGCCCGTCAACTTCTCGGGGTCATCTTTCATCGTCTCGGCGATTGTCGTGAAACCACGAACATCAGAGAAGAGAACCGATAGCGTGCGCCGTTCGCCCCCAAGCTTCAGCTGGGAAGGATCGTCGGACAGCCGCTTGACGAGATCGGGCGATATATACTGCGAAAAGGCGCGCGTGATGCGCTGCTTGTTCCGGCGTTCTTCGGCGTAGTCGAGCGCGGCCTGGCCGAAGGCGACCGATATGTAGGCAACCGTTGGTCCTAGCGGCGACACGAACAGATGGCCGAAGCGGATGCCCGCGTAGCTCAGCCCCGCAAAGACACAGACGGCGGCAAAGGCCATGACCAGGGTCGGCCAGCCGGTCGACCGCCAGACGGTGGCCGCGGCGAGCAACGCGGCGAGCAGCACTGAAGCGACAAAGGCCAATCCGCTCGATTGTGCGATCGCCGCCTGGCGCCGGAGATTGTCGTAGATCGTTGCCTGTATCTCGACGCCGGCGGTGAGTTTGCCTGTGTGCATCGTGTAGGGCGTCGCAAAGGCGTCAGCGCCTCCCTTGTCGATCTCTGGTGCGTTCTGAAGGCTCAAGCCAACCAGCACGACGCGACCCTTGAAGAAATTCGGAGGCAGGAAATTCTTCGGATCCAGGGCCTGGTAGTAGGACACGGTCGGGTAGCTTCGGGCGGGACCAAAAGACTGGATCATTGCGGCTTCCGGGATCGTCCGCCCGGTGGTGCCTGTCGTTTCCAGCAGCGTTACCGCAAACCCGTCGACATATTGCGGCATGCTGCGGAAGACACCGTCGCCGCCGAGCTCAATGGACGCGATACCGGTGCGGGCGCCGGCGGCGGTCAACTGCGGCAACGGGGTGGCGCGCACGAGCTGGTCGGCCTGGGGCGTCTGGATCAGCGTCTCGTCACCGGCCAGCACGACATCCGGCCCGACGGCTGCCGTCATGGCGGCATCATTTGCCTGCGTCGACGGCTCGGCCATGATGATATCAAGTCCGATCGCCTTGGCACCGGCCGCTCTCAACTGGCGCACAAGCTCGGCATGCAGGCTGCGCGGCCAGGGCCACTGCGCGTTGATGGCAGCGAGCGACGGCTCGTCGATCGCAACGATGACCGGTCCATCGGACGGTGGGGGCAGGCTGTCGATCGTCGACAGGTAGTCGAACGATCGAAGCTCGAGCAGCGGCCATGCGGGCAGTCGCGACAGAAGCAAGGTGGCAACCAGCGTCACGAGCACCAGCACGCACAAGCGCAGGCCGCGGCTGCTGAATGGCCAGCCCGGTGGACGTGAGGAATGACTGAACGCCGAGGCTGCGTTCATCAGAATCGGACTTTGAAAGTGCCCTTGACGGCGCGGCCCCACCCGGGCACGCCCGGAGCAACCTCGAAGTCTTCGTCAAGCAGGTTGAATGCCGCGGCCTCGAGCGCAAAGCGCTTGTCGAGCGGCTCCCAGATCATGTTGGCATCCAGGGTCCAGTAGTCGCCGAGGCGGACACTACCAAGGGTTCCATCATCACCCTGACGTTCGCCGATATAATTGGCCGCAACCGTCACTTTGACATTCGCCTCGTTCACCCAGGTAACGGCGAGCTGCCCAAACTTGTCGGGCACAAAGGGGAGGGGGCCTCCAAAGCCAAGACTGCTCGCGTCGTTGTTTTTGGAATTGGCGTACGCGGCTGTAGCGGAGATGCCGAAACCGTAGCCGAGCGCGACGTTTGCCGTCGCGCTGACGCGATCGAGGCGTCCGTCATCAATGTTGATCCCGAACGGAAAGACAAGAAACGGCGCCGTTGTCGGATAGGCGAGGTTGAGATTGCGGATTTCCTGGTGCTGGTAGTCGACGCTGGTGAACAGGCTGTCTGTCCACTGCGCGTCCCATTGCAGAGCGATCGTATCGGTATAGCCCTCGATTCCGACGAATGGCTGGATGGATTGTATCCCGAGGACGCCGATCGGAGACAGTGTCGGAGAACCGAAGTCGAAGCTCTGACGCATGAAGGCTGCGCGTAGCCACTGACCATCCGCAGGCGCCCAGGCAACGCCGAGACGCGGCTCCAGCCGACTGACATCCGAGGTCTCGCCGTTGATCAGCGTGCCGAACAGAGCGTACTCCGCCTTCAGGTCCGGCGTGATCTCGTGAAGCAGGTCGACATAGGCGCGGCCGATGTTGACGGTCTCGTCAACCGGCGTGGACAGCGGATCATTCGCTTTCACATCGACAATGCCGCCTTCGATGCCGTAACGCCACGTAAGTTCGTCGTCGCCATAGAGATGATTGACGGCAAGAACATAATTCCTCTGCGACGCTTCGGCGTTTCTGGCGAACGGTCCCCCGAAGACGATGGATTGCGACAGGTCCTGGTCGACGCCCGTATAGAGCGCCGCGGCGTTCATGACATTGCGGTAGCCAAAAGTGTGGCTCCAACCGATGCCAGCCGCGGTCGATTGGGTGTCGATCTTGTCGCTCTCGCTGTAGGGAGCCAGCGGGAACGTTATGTCCTGATCGATCTTGCTATCGGAATGGTTTGCATAGAGGACGAACCGGTCATCGGGGGCGGGCGTTGCCGTCAGGTAGGCGTTTCCTGACAGGGCGCGAAGTTCGCCGCTGAATTGGCCCTGCCCGAGAAAGGGCTGATAATCACCCTCGAAGGGGGCATTGTTCCAGTTGAGATTGGCATAACCGCTAATCGGGAAGGGCTCGTTGGCAAAGCCCTGAATTTCGGCTTCGCCGATCAGCTTGTTCTCGCCGCCCGAATGCATGACGCCCGTCCCAAGCGATCCTTCCAGGAAGGGCCGCCGCAACAGGTTTGCGGAACGTGACCGGCCGGACAGCATATGCGGATCAAGCAGGAGACCCTGTAGCAACGCCGAAAAACTGTCCGGATTGAGCCTGTATGGGTCGATTTCTTCATCGAAGCTCGCCACGTTGACGAACGACCTGACATTGCCGCGGATCGACTGGTCAACATATCCGCTGCCGGCAAACGGGTCGAAAACCGCGTCGCCGTAGTAGCGGCCCCAGGCATTCAATCCCTGTAGCCGGAAGGCGTTGTTGAGGGTTGAGCCGGCGTCCTGGTTGGCGCCGAGCGAGCTGTAATGTCCGCCCTGCGCCTTGGAGCGCCGCAGGAATTCCTGCGCATATCGTATCGCCCCGTCCGCGTCATAGTCATCGATCGCCACCGCTGTTCTGAACGACGAGATGACGGGGTCGTTCTTGTCCAGCCTGTCGGCGTTGTCGAGCGCCTGATTGGATGGGTCGCGATCGCCTTTTTCGTAATGACCGGCCGCCAGCATCAGCTGCGCTTGGGAATAGCCGGGATTGGCCGTGGAGGCGGCGAGCAGATCGTCGATCGCCTTGTCCATCTCACCTGTCTGCAGATAGTAGCGGCCACGTGCGAGCAGCGCGACGTCGAAAGCCGGATCGGCGGCAAGCGCCAAGTCGATCTCGCGCTTGGCTTCCTTCATCCGCGAGTGGTCGAGATAAAAGACCGCCAGATTGGCGTGGCTGATCGGATCATCGGGATCGAGCTCGATGGCTTTCTTAAAGGCTGCTTCCGCCTCCCGGCTTGCGCCTCGGGCGTCTTGCAGCAGCCCGAGATCGTTCCAGGCCATGGATGAACCCGGCGCCACCTTGATCGCGTTGTTGAGATCTTCCAGTGCCGCGTCGAGGTTACCCTCGATATCAGCGCGCAGGCGCGCACGAGCCTGAAGGCCGTCGGGATCATTCGGATCGATCGCCAGCGAGCGCTCGATCGCCTCCCTCATCTGTTCCCGATCGTTGATCAGGAGAGCCAATTGCGCACGCAGTGCCGGCAACCGCGAGTCCGTGGGGTAGCGGGCCTCTGCCTGCTTCATGGTCTCGATCGCTGCGGGAATGTCTTCCAGGAAACCGGCGGTGTAGGCCTTCATCACGGCTGCGTAGGGACCGGTGATGTTCGCCGGCGGCATCTCTACATGGTTCGGGTCGCGCAGTGATCTCGAATAATACCCGCCATAGGCCGCGATACTGCGCCGCTCTGGATCGAGCGCCGGCTCGGCCCGCTTAAACAGCGCTGCTGCATCGTCGTAGCGCTTTTCAGCGCCTGCGATCAGCGCTTCGATGAGATCGGCGCGAGCGCGCTGTCGGGCGGATAGACCGAGGCTACGTGCTCTCGCCAGCGATTGAAGTGCTGTCTGCCGCCCATCCACGGACAGCTGAATCTCAGCCAGGGATAGCCAATCCTCGGCATTCCTTGCTTCCGGCGTCTTTGCCTCGATACGTCCGCGCTCGCTGCGCATCTTCTGCAGGGGCAGAGGCGAGGCCGGCATGAAGGTGAAGCCGCTACGAAGCGTCAAATAGAACAGCATCTGTTCGCGATCGTCGGGGGCGACGATAATCAGCTTGCGCGGCGCCTGTCCGATCGTGGCGACGGCCGCCTCGCCCTGTGCAACGTCGACGCTGCCGAGTTCGTTCTTCAACTGCACACGGCCTTCGAGAACGATCAGGGAGGTCTGGTCGCCCTTGACTGTCAACGTCCAGTCGGTGCCGCGAATGGCCGCTGCCGCGGCCGGCGTTTCCACCGTCAGGCCTTGCCCGCCGCGCTGAGCGCGACCCCACATCGTACCGGACTGGAGATTCAGCACCGTGTCTCCCGTGGCAGACATCTGCTTGACCTGCAATGCGGAGTTACGGCCGAGGCGGACCTGCGTGTGATCCGCAAACAGAATGGCGAGCTGGCCGTTGGCGTTGGTGCGCAGCACGTCGCCGCCCAAGAGATCCTGGTGAAGTACAACGTTTTGCCAGTTGGAGAGATCGACGAAGCGAACCTCCTCGCCCATCTTGCGATCGATGACGGAGCCTGCAGCACGAGCCGTGCGCTGAAGAGGCTCCGCCTGTGCCGGCTGCGTCAGGCATAACGCAACCAGCGTGATCGCCGTGCCCCCGCACGCGTATCGCGCAAAACTACCCCTCATGCGGCAAACATTTGCCAGCCCGTTTTGAAAGTCAACGTGTGACCAAGCGTTGTATTTGCTTTGTTAGCCAAGTGTAATATCAGGGTAACACTTGGATATGGGGGCAGGACGTGAGTGATTTTGAAAATTCGTCGGATTCGTTAGAAAGCTATCCTTCGACCGGAAGCGTCGGCAGCGAGTATTTTGACCATATCAAGAAGGTCAACGACATATTCTACGATCAGATCAAGATATCCGACCAGAAGGCCGCCTATATCTTCACGTTCATGCTTGCCTTTCTCATCACCTCCAGCGAGGGGCGTGAGGTGTTTACCTGGGCGCGCTATGCACAGGGGACGCCACAGGGAATCCTGTTTTCCGGCATGCTGGCGATTGCCTCGGTTTTCTCGATCCTGTGCGCGATCATGGTCGTGCTTCCGCGACACGTGAATTCCTCGACGTCGCTCTTCTGGGGCGCCTGGCCGAAGCACCGCGATCATTTCCGTCAGGCGGCGGCACGGCGTGATACAGGATATCTGTTCAGCCAATACCTGGAGAATGCCGACATTCTCGCTGCCATCGCCCGCGGCAAATATCGCTGCGTCACCCTGGCTTTCCGCGGGTTGATGGTGACTGTTATCGCCTATGTCCTGCTGCTCGTCAGCGTCTAGCCCTCGCCGCAGGGCGCCGTTTCGGGAATAGTCCGGCGTTCTGAGTTCGGTCATGCCAACAGATCAGATCGACACTATTCCGCGGACTGTGCGTATGTCGCCTGAAGATTGCGATAGCCGGCGCCGGGATGCGGTGCGCTCAGCCGTGGACCTTGGCCGCCCAGCTTTTCGCGCAATGTGCCCTGTCGATACTGGGTCTTGTAGACGCCACGCTTTTGCAGTTCGGGCACCAGCAGGTCGACGGCGTCCTCGAAGCTCTCCGGGGTCACCGCATAGGCGAGGTTGAAGCCGTCGACATCGGTATCCTCAACCCATTCCTGCATGAGGTCGGCGACGGTGGCGGGCGAGCCGACGAAGACAGGACCAAAGCCGCCGACGCCGACCCAGTCTGCCATCTCGCGCACTGTCCATTCCTTGTTGGGATCAATGGTCGTGAAGGTCTCCACGGCTGATTGTACGGCGTTGGTGTGGCGGTGGCGAAGCACCTCGTCCGGCCCGAACTGGCCGAAATCGATGCCGGTCCAGCCGGATATCAGCGTGAGGGCGCCCTCGAAGGATGCATACTGCCGGTATTCGTTGAACTTGCGTTGAGCCTCCGCGTCGGTCTCGCCGAGCACCACGGTCTGCAAATTGAAGGCAAGAATTTCGCGTGGGTTGCGGCCGAGGCGTTCTGCGGCCTGGCGAACATTGGCGACGTATCGCTTCAACACAGGTTTCGAGGGGGCAGCGACAAAGATGCATTCGGCATGCGCGCCGGCAAAATCCTTGCCGCGGCTCGAGGCACCCGCCTGATAGAGCACCGGTGTTCTCTGCGGCGAAGGCTCGCTCAGGTGGATGCCCGGCACGGTGAAGTGCTTGCCCGAATGGCGGATCGGATGCACTTTCTCCGGACGGGTGAAGATGCCTTTCTGGCGGTCGCGCACCACGGCGTCGTCTTCCCAGCTGCCTTCCCAGAGCTTGTAGCAAACTTCGAGATATTCCTCGGCAAGGTCGTAGCGGTCGTCATGGTTGGTTTGCGCCGGCTGGCCAATGTTGAGTGCGCCACTGTTCAGATAGGAGGTGACGATGTTCCAGCCAACCCGCCCTTTTGTTAGGTGATCGAGCGTCGAAAGGCGGCGGGCGAAGGTGTAAGGATGCTCGAAGGAAAGAGAAGCGGTTAGCCCGAAGCCCAGATGTTCGGTTTCGTAAGCCATGGTCGGAATGAGCTGCAACGGATCGTTGACGGGCACCTGCGCCGAATGGCGCAGTGCCGCATCGACATTGCCGTTCAACACGTCGTAGACGCCGAGTACGTCGGCGATAAACATGCCATCGAACTTGCCGCGCTCCAGCGTCTTCGCCAGATGGACCCAGTAGTCGAGATCCTTGTAGGTCCACGACTTGTCGCGCGGATGGCGCCAGAGGCCCGGGGACTGGTGTCCGACGCAATTCATGTCGAAGGCGTTCAGTCTGATTTCGCGGGTCATGTTCTTCTTCCTTGTATTCAGGGATTGCTGCGGCCGAGGCCATAGGTCAGGGCGAGCGCGCCGACGAGCACCGCGCCCTTGACGAAGTCCTGGGTGTAATAGGGGGCATTGAGCATGGTCAGGCCATTCAGGAGCACGCCGACGAAGACAGCGCCGGCGATCGTGCCGAGTACGTTCGGACGGCGCAGGTTGAGCACGGCGAAGCCGATGAGCGCCGCAGCGACGGCGTCCATCAGCAGCGAGCCGCCTGAGGATACATCGCCGCGACCGACGCGGGCGGCGATGACGATTCCGCCCAATGCGGCAAGCGTTCCAGATATGACGTAGGCGAGCGTCTTCAACCGCGTCGTCGAGGCGCCGGCAAGCCGGGTCGCCACTTCGTTGCCGCCGGTGGCAAAGAGCAGCCGGCCGATGCGGGTGCGCTCGGTTAGGACGAAGAGGACGATTGCAACAAGGGCCATCAGTACGACCGATATCGGCAGAACGCCGAAGATGCTGTATCGGCCGATCAGCAGGAAGGCCGGATCGTAGGCTCCGGTTGCCTTGGAGCCGTCGGGAAGCACGAGGCCGGCAGAGATCGAGCGGCCTGCTGTCGGGATAAGCTGCAATCCAGAGAGTAGGAACATCATGGCCAACGTTGCGAGCAGATCCGGCACGCGAAGGCGGACAATAAGGTAGGCGTTGACCAGACCGATGAGGGCGCCGAATGCAAGAACGAGCGGCACGGTGGCAAGGGCATCGAGATGCCAGACGATCATTGCGTAGCTTGCCGCCATGACGCTCGATGCGGCAACAGCCCCGATCGACAGGTCGAAGCCGCCGACGGCGAGCGTGACGGTAACGCCGGCGCCGAGAATGGCGACCACCGATACCGCCTGCAGGATGCTCATCAGGTTACCGATATTGATGAAGGCCGGTTGTGCGAGCGTGAAGCCGACCAGCATCAGGCCGAGAAGGATGAAGACTGCGCCGGCGCGCAGGAAGCCACCGAGCGCGACCATGCGGCTGCCGGCAGTGGTGGCTGGTTTCGTTACGCCTGGCTTTGCAAGGAGGTCGTCGTCGATCGTCGTCATGCGGAAAGTTCCTGAATGGCGGAAAGGGAAGAGGCGCCTCCGGCCACCGGCCGCAGCGTGTGACCGTCGATGACCAGAATGCGGTCGGCGACCTCGTAGGCCTCCTCCGGATCGGATGTCGCAATGAGGGTGGCGCGATCCGTGCGAGCGCGGATTGCCTGAATGATGTCGTGCCGGGCGCCTATGTCGACACCCTGAAAGGGTTCGTCGAGCAGCAGCAGCCGGCTTGGCTCCGCCTCCCAGCGGGCGATCACCGCCTTCTGCTGATTGCCGCCGGAGAGGGTCCAGACCGAGGCAAGTGGGCCGCCCGCCTTGATGCCAAGGCGGGCAATGGCCTCTTTGGCCTCGCGCTGCTCGCGACGGCCGAACAGGAAACCGTTCGAATACCATTTGGCGAGATGCGGCAGGCTGATGGTGGCCGCCAGCGAATTGCCCGGCCACCCGGCAGGCATGAGCGAGGAACGGTGTCTGTCCTCCGCCGCCATGGCGACACCGGCGGCGATTGCGTCGGACGGGGATGCCGGACGGTAGGGGTTGCCATCGAGGGACATATCCCCGCCGGCAAGCCTGGTCACACCGAAGATAGCGGATAGAAGGCGGCTCTTGCCGGCGCCGAGTACACCGGTGATGGCGACGACTTCGCCCTCATGGAGGCTCAAGTCGAAGGGTTCGCTTGCGGCAAGCAACTCCGCATTGCGCATCTCGAAGATGACGGGGCCGGTCGTAGCGCGGGTATCCGCCCGCGCCGCTTCCAGTCGGCGCCCGATCATCGTCTCGATCGCACTTGCGAAGTCGATCGGGCGCGCAAAGCTGCCAACGACCTGGCCACCACGCATCACAAGTGCACGGTCGGCAATGGCTTGCAGGTCGGCGGTGCGGTGGGAAATGTAGAGGATCGCGAGACCCTGAGCGCGCAGGCGCAGGAGGATGTCGAAAAGCCGACGGCTCTCCTCGCCTGAAAGGCTCGCGGTCGGCTCGTCCAGGATCAACAGCTCGGCCTTGTTGGCCACTGCGCGGGCAATCGCAACCAACTGCCGGTCCGCGGCGGCGAGATCGCCGAAGTCACGGTCGAGCGGCAAGGAGAAACCTGCGGCGTCCAGTAGTGTTTTTGCCTCGCGGCGAACGCTGGCGCGCGACAGGAAGAAGGGCGTGCTTCGTTCGGCAAAGCGGTTGAGGAGCAGGGCGTCGGCGACCGTCAGGCCCGGGGCACCGACCAGATCGGTCGATTGGTGAACGGTGACGACGCCGGCCTTTGCCGCTTGCGAAGGGCTGTGTGGCGCAAAGGGCTGGCCATTCAGATGGACTGTGCCGCCATCCGCGGAAACGACGCCTGAGAGAATCTTGACCAACGTCGACTTGCCAGCGCCGTTGGCGCCCATCAACGCGACGATCTCGCCTCGTTCGATCGTTAGACTGGCACCCGCAAGTGCGCGGGTGGACCCGAAATTGCGGGTTATATTTTCGACATTGAGAAGCGGCATCAAAAGCTGTTCCGGTCTGCTTCGGAGCCCGAATATTGCCTCGGTCAGCCCGCTAAGCTCCAGCAAGGCTTTCCCGTCGATGGACAGCGCCGGGAACAAAGAATCTCCTCGCGATCGTAAAATCGCATCATTTAATCTACTAAAAACATAGAGATTATATCTAATAAATTCACGCGTCGCCGGGAACCACTCAGCCCATCAGACGGCGCTTCCGATTGATCAGAAGGATCGCGACGATGAAATCCCTTGTACGGCTCGCTTTATCTACCGCCGTCATTCCTCTCCTGTTCTCGCAAGCGGCCTCTGCCGCAGGCATCGCCGGCGCGCCGACTCCTTTCGACAAGGGAGACGTGAAGCTGGCGCTGATCAGCTATATTTCCGCGGGCGATTTCTTCCAGGCCTACCAAGCGGGCGCCGAAGCGCAGGCAAAGGCACTCGATATAGACCTGCGCGTCTTCCCGGGACGACAGGACGCAGCCCAGCAGCGCGAGCAGATCCTCCAGGCGATCAACCTCGGCGTCTCTGGCATCGTGATCGATCATGGCCTGCCGGAATCGCTTGGCGACGTGGTGCAGCAGGCGCTGGACAAGGGCATCAAGGTCGTTGCCTTCGACGTCAATCTGAACAATCCCAAGGTTCCGCAGGTGGAACAGAGCGATCATGAGCTGGCTCGCCTGGCGCTTGAGCAGGCCGTCAAGGAAAACGGCAAGAGCTTTAACGCCGGCTACGTCTACGTTGCCGGCTTCGCGCCGCTCGACCGTCGCAACGAGGTCTGGGAAAAGTTCAAGTCGGAGAATGCGGGCGTCGTTGAAAAGGCTCATTTCGGCAATGTCAGCGACACGACAGCAACGTCGACTGCCGACCAGGCCAAGGCTGCGCTGACGGCTAACCCAGATATCAGCGTCGTCTTCGCGCCTTATGATGAATTCGCGCGCGGCGTGAAGCTTGCAGCCAACGATCTCGGCATTTCGAACAAGCTCAAGATCTACTCGGCGGATGTGTCGACTGCCGATATCCAGGAAATCACCGAGGAAGGAAGCCCGTGGGTCGCCACCGTCGCGACGAACCCCGCTGTTGTCGGCGCTGTATCGGTGCGCGCCGCAGCCCTTCAGATTGCCGGGCAGGAAATTCCCCACCAGATCACCGTAAAGCCGACGCTGCTCACGCAGGAAAGCCTGCGCGCCGCCGGTGTCAAGACGATCGAAGACCTGGCGCAGAAAATACCGGCCTTCAGCACCAGCGATGCGGCGACCGCGAGCTGGATTCCGGACAAGCTTTTCTAAGCTGCCTGCCTCGATCTTCCGGCGGGTGTCGTGCGGCTCCCGCCGGATCTTTTTGATAGAACCGGAGGTCTCATCCATGAGCCAGTCCAATGTCGTTTTCGCGACCAACCGCAGCACGACGCGAGAGCAGATCTTCGCGCGTGCGGAAGAAATTTCGACTGATCTTTCAAAGCGCGCCGCCGCGCTTGACCGCGAAGGGCGCCCGCCGCTGGGCGAGATCGTCAAGCTCAAGAATGCCGGGCTGCTCAATGCGCTGCATGCGTCGCAGATCGGCGGGGCGGGGCTCGATTGGGTCGATGGTCTTCGGCTGGTACGCATTCTCGCGCGCGGCGAAAGCTCGATCGGCCAGCTGCTCGGCTACCACTTCGTCAACAGTCAGTATGTCTGCTGGGCGCTCGATGCCGCGCGCGCCAATGCGCTCGGAGCGGAGACCGTTGCCAAGAACCTCTACTGGGGCGCGGCGGTCAATCCGCGCGATCCCGGCCTGGTCCTGACGAAGCGCGGCAACGGCTACGTTCTGAACGGTCGAAAGTCGTTCTCGACCGCCGCGCATGTGTCGGATTACATCAATGCCAATGCGGCGTTGGGTGACAAGATCGTCGGCTTTGCGGTCCCAACCGACCGGCCGGGTTACATCGCCAATGATGATTGGGATAATTTCGGGCAGCGCCTGTCTGATAGCGGCAGCGTCGAGTTCCGCGATTTCCCAGTCAACGCGGAGGATTTTGTGGGCGCGCCGGCGGCACCTGACGTCGCACCGCCGGTGCTATCGACATTCAACACGCCCTTCATCCAGCTCGTCTTCGTCAATTTTTATCTCGGAACGGCCGAAGGTGCCTTGCAGGCCGCCATCGACTACGTGCGCACGACAACGCGGCCGTGGATCACATCGGGCGTCGCACGCGCCGCCGATGATCCCTATATCCTGGAGCGGGTCGGAGAGTTTACTGCCGCTCTCAAGGCCTCTGCCGCATTGGCCGACAATGCCGCGGCGGCAGTCCAGGCGGCTCTCGCCAAGGGACATGCCGTAACCGCGAGCGAACGTGGGGAAGCGGCGGCGGAAGCCTACGCCGCCAAGGTGCATGCCACCAACGTCTCGCTTGATATCACCTCACGCGTCTTCGAACTGACGGGTGCACGATCGACGGCGGACGCCTACCGCTTCGATCGTTTCTGGCGCAATGTCCGCACTCACACGCTCCACGATCCCGTGTTCTACAAGGCCAAGGAAGTTGGCGAGTTCGTGCTGAATGGCAAGATTCCCGAGGTCAGTCTCTACAGCTGATGTCGGCCTTTCCTCGCGAGAAAGAAAACCCCATTCCCGCTGCCGGGAATGGGGTTTTTCGTTAGGCGAATACAGCCTAGAGCGCGCCGCTTTTCGGCGGCGTCACGCCGTTCAGGTGGTAGTTGCCCACCACGTGGTGTTTCCAGCGCACCGGATCGTGCAAGGTATGCGTACGGGCGTTTCGCCAGTGCCGATCGAGATTGAGCCCGAGCTTCACCGAGGATGTACCGGCCAGGTCGAAAAGTGTGTTCGACGCTTCGATGGCGATTTCCGTCGTCAAAACCTTGGCTGCGGCCACGGACAGCGTGGCCTCGACAACCTTCGCCTCGGTCGTGTCGATCTGTGCCGCATCGACCTTGCGACCGGCGCGCTCGACCAGGGCTGTTGCGGCCTCAAGCTTGATGGCGATATCGCCAACCTTGGCGATCGTCAGCGGATCGTCGGATGCGCGGTCGACGCCGCTGTTCGTCCAGGGCCGGGATTTCGTGCGTACGAAGTCAAGCGTTTCAGCAAAAGCCGCCCGGGCGATACCCAGATCGACACCGGCATGAATGATCTGCCCGACCGAACCGATCGTGGTCGGCCGTTCGAAGCCCTTGTGGTGGAGGACGACGGAATCGGCCCTGACGTAGACGTTGTTCAGCACGGTCGTTCCGCTGCCGGTCGTGCGTTGGCCGAAACCGTCCCAGTCATCGACGATCTCGACGCCTTCGGTTCCCTTCGGCACAAAAGCCATGACCAACCGGTCCTCGGTATCGACGGCGAAGATCGTGATCCAGTCGGCGAAGATCACGCCGGTCGAGTAGTACTTCTGGCCGTTGATGCGGTAGCCCGGTCCGTCCGGCGTGATCAGCGTGTTGTAGTGACCGACCGTCTTGGTGCCGCGCTCGGAGAGTGCGTTGCCGAAGCGATCGCCGGCCAGCGCCCTGCCGAAGAAATAACGCTTCTGTTCTTCGCTGCCATCGGTGCGTAGGGCTTCCAAGATATAGAAATGGTTCTGCGGAATTTGCCCGATCGAGCTATCTGCCTCGGAAAGGATCGCCGTCACCTCTGCCAGGACGGCATTCGACACATCGAGCCCGCCATATTGCGAAGGCACCGTGATTGCCAGAAGCCCGGACTGAGCCAGTTGATCCAGCTCTTCGAAGGGCAGCAATCTATCGCTATCGCGCCGGGAGGCCGAGGCTGCAAATCGCGCTGCGAGCTCCTGTGCGGCAGTGATCACTTGCTGTTCGTTTTCAAGCAAATTCGTGGCCACGCTGTCAGGTGTCAGTTCGTGCAAAGGCGCATTCATAGGGTCTCTCCGGGTTCCATTTGCCCCACGATGCCCGGTTCAAGACGACGATTCGAGGCAGGAAATTTCCTTCTTGCCAGCCGCGACAGACGTATATGCTCGAAACACAATCTGGATGGATCCGCCCACATGAGTTGCGAGCGCATGGCCGCGCGCAGGGGGCGCGGGGCTGCGAAAAACCCGATCGCCGGGCTTGAGATGTGCGCACCGTAAAGGACGTACGCGGCGATCCTCATGGATGGTTTTTCCATAACGCCGAGCAAACAGAGACGAGCCTTTCTTTAGTCTGCTATTTTTGTAGGGAATACTTGGGCCTCTTTTCACCCGCAGGCACAGGAGGCAGGCATGGCCAAGGTTGAGCATCCATCCTTATCCGAGGAACTCTGGAGCGTCTTCGATTTCGCCCGACGATATCGCCTCGACAAGAGGGAGGAGAACCGTCTTCTGATGCTTTTTGGCACGTTCGCCTCACCGGACAAGCTGCTGGCCAATGCCCGGCGACATTCGCAGATCGGGTGATGCAGTGCGACAACGCGTTTAAAAAAACGGAGGTCAGCATGACAGTCAATTTCGTTCATGCCGTGAAAGCCCGCTTCGTGCGCTGGTTCTCGCCATCGCTGGAAACCAGGTCTCGCGATCGACGTGGAGACGCCGAACGTTCACTTTCCGAGTATGAATCCTACCATTGGGGTCCCGGACCGGGCGCCTGGTATTGAGGCGATGGCGTTGATTGACGCGTCGTTCCTGGCGATCAGGGAGCCGCGTATAGACAAGGCTGTAGCGCCGGTAACGCCAGCGTGTTCGCCTCAAAGAGGTATCGACCAACTTTCCCTGTTGGCTTTCGGGGGGAAATATGAGAACTCGCATCATATTTCTCGGAGCCCGCATCGGGACGCTTTTCAAGCGACAATGAAGTAAGGTCGAATGCTCAGCCGCTTTTTTGCTTATTATCGCCCATACCGGGGCTTGTTTATTCTCGACTTCGGCTGCGCCATTGTCTCCGGCCTGCTGGAGCTTGGCTTCCCGATGGCGGTGAAGCTGTTCGTCGACCGCCTGCTGTTGAGCCACGACTGGCTGCTTATTCTCCTGGCTTCGGCCGGCCTGATAGCGGTTTATGCCATCAACACCGGTCTGATGGCGGTCGTGACCTATTGGGGCCACATGCTCGGCATCAATATCGAAACGGATATGCGCCGCACGGCTTTCGACCATCTGCAGAAACTTTCGTTCAGCTACTACGACAACCAGAAGACCGGACATCTGGTCGGGCGATTGACCAAGGACCTTGAGGAAATCGGAGAGGTCGCCCACCATGGTCCTGAGGACCTCTTCATTGCCGCCATGACGTTTGCCGGGGCTCTCATCCTGATGCTCACCGTCAACTGGCAGTTGGCTTTGATCACGGCGGCGATTGTTCCGTTGACGGCCTGGCTCACCAGCCGTTACGGCGCCAGGATGAGCCGGAACGCCCGCACCTTGTTCGGGCGCGTGGGTGACTTCAATGTCCGCATCGAGGAAAGCGTGGGCGGTGTGCGCGTGGTCCAGGCTTTCGCCAATGAGGATCACGAGCGCGGTCTCTTCGAGACGGATAACCAGAATTATCGCCGAACGAAACTCGAGGCTTACCGTATCATGGCGGCCAGCACGTCGCTGAGCTACATGGCCATGCGCCTGACGCAGATGGTCGTGATGATCGCGGGGAGCTATTTTGTGCTCGCTGGAGAACTCACGGCAGGCGGCTTCATCGGTTTCCTGCTTCTTGTTGCAGTGTTCTTCCGACCGGTCGAGAAGATCAATTCCGTCATTGAATCATATCCGAAGGGCATCGCGGGCTTCCGCCGCTTTACCGAATTGCTCGATACCGAGCCGGATATCTCGGACGTCGCAGAAGCGATCACCGTCGAGCATCTCAACGGACAAATAACCTATGATGCCGTGTCGTTCGGCTACACGGATGGAAGGACCGTGCTCGACAGGGTCGACTTGACGATCCGTGCCGGCGAAACTGTCGCGTTCGTCGGGCCATCGGGGGCGGGTAAGACGACGATCTGTTCCCTGCTACCGCGCTTCTATGAGGTCACGGGTGGAACGATTTCGGTCGATGGCATCGACATCCGCAATATGACGCTGTCGTCCCTGCGTCGCCAGATCGGCATCGTACAGCAGGATGTCTTCCTGTTTGCGGGCACCATCCGGGAGAATATCGCCTACGGTCGTCTGGGCGCCCCGGAGGCCGACATTGTTGCCGCCGCCGAGCGCGCCAAGCTCGACGAAATGATCGCAGCCTTGCCGGATGGCTTGGACACGGTCATTGGCGAGCGCGGTGTCAAGCTGTCGGGTGGCCAGAAGCAGAGACTGGCGATCGCCAGGATGTTCCTCAAGAACCCGCCGATTTTGATTCTCGACGAGGCGACGTCGGCGCTGGACACCGAAACCGAGCGGGCGATCCAGAAGTCGCTAGCGGAACTGGCCAAGGGCCGCACGACGCTGATCATCGCGCACCGCCTGGCAACCATCCGCAGCGCCGATCGTATCGTCGTGATCGACGCCAATGGTATCGTTGAACAAGGAACGCATCACGATCTCGTCGCGCGCGACGGCGCCTATAACCGTCTGCATAAGGCGCAAGCCTGAGACGCTGGATTGGCTGCTCCGGCACCTGAATCGCATCCTTCAACGGCGGGCCGCTCGATAAAGGATGCGATGCGTCCTTTGCGCAGAAGAGCCTTCGGCAAAATCCGAGTCGCTCATTGCCAATATGGTCAGCTTTTTCAAAGGCATGAGAGCTGTGGTGGTGATTTCAGTCGCTTCGCTTGGCACAGGAACGGCGTGCCAGAATGTTTCCTGAAACACCCACTTTTTAATTTCGGAACACACGCTTCGTGATCGCCCGAAACCCGTCGCGTTAACCTTTTGTTAACCATCCTGGACGATAAACAGGATCAACGATTTCTTAACATAGATGACCAAAGTGCTAACAGACGCTCGCTCGATCCGTATCAAGGGCCGCTCTTTCCTCGCGGTCATGCTATCGCCGGACCTGCCATTCGATGACTGGTTGGTTCGACTCGATGACCTTGCGGCGCGTTCGGCCGGTTTCTTTCTCGGGCGTCCCGTTGTGCTCGACGTGAGTGATCTGCCGATCGACCGGGCTCAGCTGAAGGACCTGATTGCGGAGCTTGCTGCGCGCAATGTCAGCATCATGGGCATCGAGGGCGGGCGGCCCTCGCTGCTGGGGCCAGGCATGCCGCCGTCGCTCAAGGGTGGCCGCCCGGTTGCCGACGCGGCGATCGCAGAGAAGGAAGCCACTGTCGAGCCGCAAGAGCGCCCGTCGTCGACTGATGTGCGAGCACCTGTGCAACCATCGACGACGCAGTCCATCGTTTTGAGGGAGCCGGTGCGCTCGGGCCAATCGGTGATCTTCCCGGAAGGCGACGTAACGGTCGTCGGATCCGTTGCATCGGGTGCGGAGATCATCGCCGGCGGCTCGATCCATATCTACGGAACCTTGCGAGGACGAGCGATGGCCGGATCGATCGGCAATGCGTCCGCGCGGATATTCTGCCGCAAGCTCGAGGCTGAACTCGTGGCGATCGACGGCATCTACAAAATGGCAGACGACATGACACCTAATCTTCGCGGCCAGGCGGTTCAGCTCTGGCTCGAAGATGATGCGATCATGGCAGAGAAACTTATCTAGGCCGGTGGCCGGCTAGGGCATAGGAGAGCAAGATGGGGAAAGTGATCGTAGTCACGTCAGGCAAGGGCGGGGTTGGCAAGACCACCTCGACGGCCGCACTCGGAGCGGCCCTGGCGCAGCGTAACGAAAAGGTCGTCGTTGTCGATTTCGACGTCGGGTTGCGCAACCTCGATCTCGTGATGGGCGCAGAGCGCAGGGTCGTCTACGACCTGATCAATGTCATTCAGGGTGATGCCAAGCTCTCCCAGGCGCTCATCCGTGACAAGCGGCTGGAAACGTTGTTCCTGCTGCCGGCCTCGCAAACCCGCGACAAGGACAACCTGACGGCAGAGGGTGTCGAACGTGTTATCAACGACCTGAAGCGGCATTTCGACTGGATCATCTGCGACAGCCCCGCTGGCATCGAGCGCGGCGCCACCCTGGCAATGCGCCACGCCGACATCGCCGTCGTCGTCACCAATCCGGAAGTGTCCTCGGTGCGTGATTCGGACCGCATCATTGGCCTGCTGGACTCGAAGACGGCCAAGGCCGAGCGTGGAGAGCGGATCGAAAAGCATCTCCTGCTGACCCGCTACGACGCGACCCGCGCAGAGCGTGGCGATATGCTCAAGGTCGATGATGTCCTCGATATCCTGTCCATCCCGCTTATCGGCATTATTCCGGAGAGCATGGATGTGCTGCGCGCCTCCAACATCGGCGCACCCGTTACCTTGGCAGATAGCCGCAGCGCGCCCGCCATGGCTTATTTCGATGCCGCCCGCAGGCTGACCGGCGAGACTCTCCCGATCACGATCCCTGGCGAAAAGCGCGGCATTTTCGGCAAGATCTTCGGACGGAGGGCCGCATGAATATTTTCCAGTTTTTTGGCAAGCAGCGCACCGCACCAGCGGCACGCGAGCGTCTGCAGGTTCTGCTGGCTCACGAACGTTCGTCGGCAGGCTCGGATCTTATCTCCGTCCTGCGCGAGGAAATCCTGGCCGTCATTTCCAAGCACGTGCAGGTCGACAGCGACCGGGTCCGCGTGAAGATGGATCGTGATGAACATATGTCGATCCTCGAGATCGACGTCGAAATACCGCTTGATGCGACCGTTCAGGCCGCCTGAACCGGTTGCCTCGATTGTTGTGATATTGGTGGGCTGCCTCTAAACCGAGGCGGCCCATTCGCTTTTTGGGGCCTCGCGAGCCGCACCATTTTCGCGCGCCCTTGAGCGGAGGCTACGCCGACGGTGCGCCGAGTCGGCGATCTCTTCGCCGCCGCGGTGGGCTGCTTTTCCATTTAGGTGCTCGCTCGATCCCGCATCCCAACGCGGGTGGAAAGCGGTTGAATAGCCGGCTTCACAGTCCGGTTTTTCCTTAGCCCACAGCCGCACACTTCGCTGACCTCATCGGGACGAACGTTGCCACGGACCGTCTAGGTCGCTGTTTTTAAAAAGTTTCCTCGCACGGCGCTGTCGAACCGTCTCACACGGTCGATTTGGCGCGCGCATATTTTCCGCCAGCCTCGGAAAAACCGAGTTGACAGATGCTAATTGCGAGTCCAACATAAATATACATTGTCTTCTAATGTTTGACAACTGGAAAAACACGGGAACGATCAGAAAATGGCGGTACGTCCTCTTTCATCAGTTCTGAAAACGTTGGCTGCGTTTGATTGCGTGGCTGCAGCGCCAGAGCCATTGCGTCTCGCCGACGTCGCCCGCCAGCTGGGCGAAGCGCGCGGCGCAGCGCATCAGCGGCTCGTGACGCTGGTCGAGGCAGGCTGGGTCGAGCAGACGCCAGACGGCCGTTATCGTCTGACGCTCCGTGTGGTCAGCCATGCCGCGGCCGCCCTCGAACAATCCAATCTCGGGGCGCGCTTTTCTGGCGTGCTCGAGGAAATGGTCACGCAGAGCGGCGAAACCGCGTCGCTCGCGGTCCTCGACGGCAAGGACGCAGTCATCGTGCGTCGTGTCGAGTCGCGCGGCGTGCTGAGGGCAGACCTGAAGGTCGGCGCTCACCTCCGGCTCGACCGGACGGCATTCGGGCGTGTGCTCGTGTCCTTTGCACGACCGGAAATCATCGAAAGACTGAAGGCTCAAGGCGTTGATCTGCCGAGCGATGAGGTCATGGCCCAGGTGCGGGCAAACGGCTACGCCATTTCGGAAGTCGAGGGCCCCCGGACGGTCTCGGCAGTGGCCGCGCCGCTTCTGGACGCCCAAGGCGAGTGCGTCGGCGCGCTCGCGCTTTCCGGTCCATTCACAGGTTTTGATACTGACAAGTGCGCTCACATCGTCGTCGCGGCAGCGGCAGCGAGCTCCGGGCGTATGCGAGGAGAGCAATAGTATGACAGCCCTGAAGAAACCCGCTCCGGAATCGGACGCACACCGCATTGCGCGGCTGATGCGATCCCCCGGCGAGATGATGCAACCCGATCGGCTCGCCGCCATCCAGCCCTCGCGCATTAGCGCGTCGCGGGCGTTGATGAGCCGGGCAGTGCGTCAACGCTGGCAGATTCTATGCAAGCGCTTCGACATCGACGAGAAGGGCAATGGTGTCGCCGAGTATCGTATCGAGATCGGTTCCTGGCGCTTCAGCTTCCCGGTCTATTCTTTCGAACCGTCTCCGCATGGCCGCACCGGCCGCATTATCGGCCGTTCCTGGGATATGATGGGCGCGCTCGTCGAAGGGAATATGAGCCAGCAGGATTTCGAGACGACGCGTGTCGAGCTGCCGAAGCTCTACGAGGGACGCGCGACCCCAGGCACGCTGATCTGGTGCCGCTCCAACCGCAGTGGCCGCTTCTTCGAAAGTGCGCGGCAGGCCTTGAAAGCCGGACAGCAGCCTAATGTGTCCGAACTTGCCCAGACCTGCTACCTGATGCGCAATACCGGTCTCGACGGCAACGGCACCTTTGGCACCAAGTCTTTTCTCGCCTACGAAGGCGATCACCCCCTGCGCTGGTCGCTGGCCGCGCAAATGCTCTGCGCCTATATGATGCGCGTCTTCGCACAGGATCTTCTTCAACATCTGGCGCGGCTGGGGTCGCCACAGGCGCCAGATATGGCCAAGGAACTCCGCCGCTTTCTGGGGGTCGGCAATGGCTCCGCGCTCGGCCTGATGTTGTTCGTCAACAATCATCCGCGTCTGATCGAGCGCTGGCTCTTCGTCAGAGAAGAGGCAATCGCCCGCGCCAAGGCGGTAACACCGGACGAGGGCGGCACCGAAATCGAGAAACTGCTCGGTCTGGTCGACAAGGCAATTCGCTTCCGCGCGCAGGACCGTGCTGTTTACGAAAATGTCACCCGATCCGACGTTCTCGCCGAAGAACTGCAGGTCATCCGCGCGGCGGTCGCCAGACTGCTCGAGCGTTGGCAGGCGGGCAGCCGCTTTGAAAGCGAGCCGTTCGCCGAGCTGGCAGCCTCGCTCACTGACCGCGTTCATGCCGAAGCGATGGAAACGCTGCACTCGCTGCTGATCGAACTCGTAGCAGAGGAAGCCGATGCTCTCGTCGAAGATCTGGTGATTGACGAAGAGCTGACGGGTCGGCCCGAAATGCCGGTCAGTCGCCTGCGCGAAATTCTCAGGAACGACTACGCCTGGGCCTTCAAGCTTGATCTCAAGATCGCCGCGGCTGATCGCTACGTCTGGTACAAGTCGGTCACGGCTGAGGAACCCCGTCGAGGCCCGGCCGCCGAGGTTGGCGAAGATGTCGTCAATCTTGGTCTCGATCTGCCAAGGCTGGTCGTCGCACTTGATCAAGATCTTGCCGCGGCCGAACCGGGGCTGAGCACGGCGCGTTTCCTGCTCGCCCATCCGCAACATCGCGCCATTGTCACCCGCGTTCAGGCGCTTGCCGGCACCGGCCTGCATTCACCGCACGCCGACATCATGAGCGGCGCGTTTACGCCTGCTCATATCACTCGTCTTCTCAATGTCGGCATTCACGGCATCGACAAGACCCGCGACTTCCTCGACCGCAATCTGCGCGGTGTCATGTTCCACGGCGCTCCCCTCCCGGAAGACATCGCCTCAGGAACCGCCGACGACCTGTGGTTCTACCCAGCGGAGCCAAGCCTATGAATTCGTGCCAATCCAACCTCCCTTCGACCTTGACGGTCAGCCTCCGCGAAATGCGCATGGTCTTCGAGCGCCTTGTTCAGGTCGCGCGCGTTGAAGCCGGTCTTGTGCCGTCGCTGCGAGACTGCGCCGTCTATTCCGCCGCGCTCGGCCTTGGTGGCTTTTCACGCCTGGATGCCAATCTGGAGCTGTTGAGCAGGGCGGACCCACATGCCGTGACCATCATCGACAGCGCCGAGGGCGTGGTCGTCGACGGCGGCGGACAGCACGCCTGGATCGTCGCCCTGGCCGCACTCGATATCGCAACCGAGAGGTTGCGCAGCAACGGCGAGGGCGTCGTCACGGTCCGCAACCAGATCGAAAGCGACGAGTTGAAAGTCGTTGAGGCCCTGGCGCAACGTTTTGGCCTGAAGGCGATCGTTTCGGTGGATGGCGCCGGCGGTTCCGCAGCAATCAAGGTGTTGCCGGCGACCGATGCCTCCGAGATCGCGATCCTAGATCGCATCAGGGAAAGCGGCCTAGGCGTCGACGCGGCAACGTGGTGGGCACTCTTCCACCGCTCGGCCGACGCGCTGGCGCCCGATTCCTACCTGTCGCGTCGCCATGCCGGCCCGATCATCGTCGAGGCTGACGGCAAGGTCATCGGACGCCAGGACGAGGACGAGACAGACTTTTCCCTGCTGCTGGCCGACGCGCCAAAAGCAGTCGCCTCGACTTCCAAACATTGAGTGGAACAGCCATGATCATCGATGCTCTTCAATGCGGCCATTTCAACCGTGAATCCTTTGAGGCGCTGAAGCGCGGCGGTTACAGCGCCGTCACGCCGACGCTGGGGTTCTGGGAAGGTGCGATCGAGTCGCTCGACTCGCTTGCCCGCTGGCGTGATATGGAACGCGAAAATGCCGACCTGATCCTGATTGCCAGGACCGCGGCCGATATCGAACGCGCAGAAAGGGAAGGCAAGCTGGCCGTCGTTCTCGGCTATCAGAATTCCAATCTGTTCGACGACCGCATCGCCTTCATCGAGTTCTTCGCTGAGCTCGGCGTCCGCGTCGTCCAGCTGACCTATAACAATCAGAACGAGCTGGGCGGGTCCTGCTACGAGGACAATGACAGCGGTCTTGCCCGCTTTGGGCGGGACGTGGTGCGCGAAATGAACCGCGTCGGCATGCTCGTCGATCTCTCGCATGTCGGCGACAAGACGACGCTCGACGCCATCGAGTGGTCAGAGAAGCCGGTTGCCATCACCCATGCGAATGCGGCCTCACTGTTCGAACACAAGCGCAACAAGTCCGATCGCGTGATCAAGGCGCTTGCCGAGCGCGGCGGCGTGATCGGTTGTGTGGCTTATCGAAACATCACGCCGGATGCCGCCTGCGCCACGGTCGATGGCTGGTGCGAGATGGTTGCCCGTACCGTCGACCTCGCAGGCATCGATCACGTCGGCATCGGCACCGACATTTCCCACAATCACACGGCACGCGACTATGACTGGATGCGCAAGGGCCGCTGGACCCGCTCGGTCCAGTATGGTGCGGGATCCGCGGCAAGACCAGGCGCGGTCGCCAAGCCGGAATGGCTTCTGAAGCCGGACAATCTCAAGGAAGTGGCGCCAGCGCTGCTGCGCGTCGGCTTCTATCAGGAAGAGGCCAACAAGATCCTCCGGGGCAACTGGCTTCGGCTTTATTCCGAAGTGTTCAGGCCCGAGTGATCGATACGGCAAAACGCCGGAATCCAACAACAAGAATGGCGCCTTCGATACGAAGAGCCGCCACGGGAATAGCAAAGCAACCGACCGTTCGAGTTAAGGAGAAAGACGAATGGATGAGTTCAAGATAGCATCAGCTCTACCGGTTTCCCGGCGTGCTGTATTGGGAGCAGGCCTTTTCGGAGCGGCGATGCTGGCATCTCCGTTCGTACGGCGCGCAGCAGCCGCAGAAGACAATGTGCTCTATGTCAACACATGGGGCGGCGACTGGGAAGCCGCGGTCAAGAAGTTCCTCTTCGACCCGTTCACCAAAGACACCGGCATCGAGATCCGCACGGTCTCGCCGATTTCCTTCGCCAAACTCTCGGCTCAGAAGACCACGGGTGTCTACGAGTTCGACGTGACGACGCTTGGTGTGGCCGACGTTGCCCGCGCCAATGCCGCCGGTCTGCTCGAATCGTTCGAAGGGCGTGTTGATCCGGCAAAGCTCTGGAAGGGCGCGGTCTACGAAAACGGCCTTGCAACGCATGGCTTTGCCACGCAGCTGGCCTATAACGCGTCGAAATTCTCAAGTGGCGGTCCCAAAAACTGGGCAGACTTCTTCGATACGACGAAATTCCCGGGCAATCGCAGCCTGCAGCGCCATGCGGCACGCGTTCTGGCGATCGCGCTGCTCGCTGACGGTGTTCCAGCCGACAAGCTCTTCCCCTATGACCTCGATCGCGCTTTCGCGTCGCTCGACAAGATCAAGCCGGACGTTCGTGTCTGGTGGACGGCGGGACCGCAGGCGCGGCAGATCCTGGCGGACGGCGAAGTCGATCTCGCCGCCCTTTGGGACAGCGACGCGCTCGGCGCGAAGAAGGCGTCCAAGGATCCGATCGAGGTGGTCTGGGACCAGGCGGTGATTGATCAGGGATGCTGGATTGTCGCCAAGGACAGCCCGCATGCCGAAAACGGCTTCAAGCTGATCAACCATATCGGCGAGAATGCCGAAGGATTGGCGCAATTCTGCATCGCCGACAGCAATGGCCCGATGAATCCGAAGTCGTTCGACTTCATTCCGGCCGGCATCGCAAAAACGATGCCGACCTATCCAGAGCATCTTGCTCGCGCGGTCATGCTCGATGGTGCAAAGTTGCTGCCACAGCTCGATGACCTGACCACCCGCTTCGAAAGCTGGGTCGGCATCTGATAACACGCTTCCGGTCCCGGCGAGTGCCGGGGCCGGAAGCCCTTACCCTGGAACGATCTGCAGCCGTTCGCCGAAAGCCGGCGCGCCAGATCGAACCATTCAATCCAGAACCTTACAGCGAGGGAAAGGAGCAGTATCATGAAACTCCGGGCATCCTCGGCCTTGACGCAGGGGCCAATTCCATTGGCGGCGCCGGCGGCGATCTTCCTCACGGCCTTCTTCCTCGTGCCGCTCGCTTATGTGGGCTGGATGAGCATTTCTCAGCCGCTGCCGGGATTGCAGAATTTCGCCAAATTGCTGCACTCCACGCTCTTTGCGTCGGTCCTTTTCCAGACCTTCAAGACGGCGTTCGTGGTCACGCTTTTCAGCCTTCTGCTGGCTTATCCAATGGCCTACGCAGCAGCCAACGGCAGTAAGCGCTTTGCCACCTTTCTGCTGACAGTGATCGCGCTGTCGTTCTGGACGAGCTATCTCGTGCGCACCTATGCCTGGATGGTGATCCTCGGCAATCACGGACCGGTCACGGCATTGCTGACCTGGCTTGGTTGGAGCCCGGCGCCAAAGCTTCTGTACACGACCTTCAGCGCTACGCTTGCCATGACTCATGCGCTGATCCCGTTCATGACGATGTCGCTCTATGCGGTGATGAAGCGGATCGATCCGCTCTATGTCAGGGCTGCCGAAAGTCTCGGCGCTCATCCTCTTCGAGCATTCATGACGGTGTATCTGCCGCTCAGCGCGCCCGGCATCGTCAATGGCTGCACTCTTGTCTTCATCTCCTGTCTCGGTTTCTACGTCATGCCAGTGCTTCTCGGTAGCCCAAGAGACCAGATGATCGCAGGCGTGATCGGCGACCAGATCGAACAGACGCTGGACTTCGGGCTCGGTTCGGCAATCTCCATCGTGCTGCTGGCGCTGACGCTGATCATCTATGCCGTTTACAATCGCTTCTTCGGCCTTGAACGGCTTTGGGCGGGAGCTGACCGATGAATCCGTGGATCCGCGCCCTCGCTCTTCTCATCGCCGTCTTCGTGGCGGCACCGATGTTCATCGTTATTCCGATGTCCTTCAGCTCCGCGGCGTCACTGACGTTTCCGCCGCCTGGCTACACGCTGGCGAACTACGTCAGCTTCTTCTCGGATCCCAACTGGACGCAGCCGCTCACGAACAGTCTCGTGATCGGGCTTGGAACTGTCTGTGTGACGATGTTGTTTTCCGTGCCCGCGTCCTTTGCACTTGTCAGGCATATCTTCGCCGGTCGCGCCCTGTTCAACCTTCTGATCATGTTGCCGATGATCGTGCCGACCATCGTCATGGCGCTCGGCTACTACATCTACTTCGGTCAACTCCGGCTTGTTCAGAGCTATCTCGGCGTGATCCTGGCGCACAGTTGCATCGCCATGCCGATGTCTACGCTGATACTGACGGCGGCATTGAAGGGTTTTGATCGTTCGGTCGAGCGGGCGGCAATGAACCTCGGTGCATCACCGTTCACGACGTTCCGCCTGATCACCTTCCCGATCCTGCGGCCTGCCTTCACGGTGGCCGGCCTGTTTGCCTTCATTGCGTCCTTCGACGAAGCCGTCATTTCGCTTTTCATCTCGGGACGGGACAAGGCGACCTTGCCGCGCCAGATGTTTAATGCCGTTCGCCAGGAGGCAGATCCGACGATCTCTGCTGCCTCTTCCTTCCTCTTCCTTCTGGTTCTTGCCGGCATCTGTGTCTGGCTTGCACCGCAGTTGATCCGCCGCCGAACCCGTGCGGCCGATCAATCCCAAGGAAATGGGGCCACTCAACCTGCCGCAGCGGCATCCTGATTGAGGAGTAAAGCCATGAATGCCCGTTCCCTTACGCTTAGCAATGTCACCAAGACATATGACCGCAAGCATCTGGCGGCAGACAACGTGTCGCTTGATATCAAGGCTGGCGAATTCATCTCGTTTCTCGGGCCGTCCGGCTCGGGGAAGACGACGACGCTGATGATGATTGCAGGTTTCCAGCATCCGACCAGCGGCGAAATCCGCCTCGGCGACCTGACGATCGACAACCTACCGCCGCACAAGCGCAACATCGGCATGGTCTTCCAGAACTATGCCCTGTTTCCGCACATGACGATCGCCGACAACGTCGCCTTTCCATTGCGCATGCGAGGCGTCGCCAAGCAGGAAAAGGAGCGCCGTGCCCGCGAAGCGCTGGCGAAGGTCAACCTGCAGGGCTACGAGAAGCGCGTACCGGCCGAGCTCTCGGGCGGACAGCAGCAACGCGTGGCGCTTGCCCGTGCGCTGGTCTTCGAACCTGACGTCATTCTTCTCGACGAACCACTGGGGGCGCTCGACAAGGCGCTGCGCGAACATATGCAGGTGGAGTTGAAGCGTATCCACCGTGATCTCGGAGTTACAATGGTTTACGTCACCCACGACCAGACCGAGGCGATGACGATGTCGGACCGGATCGCGGTGTTCAACCAGGGCCGCATCGAGCAGGTCGGTTCGCCCAACGAGATCTATTTCGCGCCGAAGACGCGCTTCGTTGCCTCGTTCATCGGCGACAGCAACATCATTCCTGCTGCTTCGCTTGGGGACGGGCGTTTTGAAACCGCCGTCGGTATCGTCGAGACGCATGCGAGTGACGCCGAACGCAACAGCAAGGCCGATCTCCTGCTGCGGCCCGAAATGATCCGCATCGCCGATGCCGCACAGCCGGAACGTCAGCCGATGAAGATCGAAACGACCATCAACTACGGCGACAACCTTCTCGTGATCGGGAAGCTCGGCACACAGGCAATCCGCATGCGCGTGCCTGGCGTCGATGCCCGCAAGCTTGATGGCGCCTCCGAGTGCCATGTCACCTGGCGCAAAGACGATGTGCACCTGATCGCCTGAAACCGATTGCCCAACCTTTGCAATATGCCTGCGCAATGCAGATGGAGCCTGCCATGAACGAACGTCCGAATTCCCTCCACGCACTCGACAAGCAAACGCTTGTCCATCCCTACACCAATCTTGCTGTGCATCAGGAGGTGGGGCCGCACGTGATTACTGGCGGTGACGGCATCTACGTGACCGACGACGAGGGAAAACGCTATATCGAGGGCTTGGCTGGCCTGTTCTGCGCGGGCCTCGGCTTCAGCGAACCTCGGCTGGTCGAGGCAGCGACGCGACAGTTGAAGGCCATGCCGTTCTATCATTCGTTTGCCCACAAATCGACGGAACCCGGTATTCGGCTGGCGGAAAAACTGCTCTCCATCGCGCCGTTGCCCATGTCGAAGGTGTTCTTCGCCGGCTCCGGTTCCGAGGCCAATGACACTGCGATCAAGCTGATCTGGTACTACAACAATGCGCTGGGGCGTACGGCCAAGAAAAAGATCATTTCACGCCGCAAGGCCTATCACGGTGTGACAGTTGCGACGGCCAGCCTGACGGGGCTGCCATTCAACCATCGGGACTTCGACCTGCCGATCGCCAACATCCTGCACACCGATTGCCCTCATTACTGGCGCTTCGCCGAGGAGGGAGAGACGGAAGAGGATTTCTCTACGCGTATGGCCAAGAACCTCGAGACACTGATCCTCGAGGAAGGTCCTGATACGATCGCCGCCTTCTTTGCCGAACCCGTCATGGTATCGGGTGGGGTCATCACGCCGCCAAAGACCTATTTTGAGAAGATCCAGGCGGTTCTGCAGAAATACGACATCCTTCTCGTCGCCGATGAAGTGATCTGCGGTTTCGGCCGCACCGGCAATATGTTCGGCTCGCAGACCTACGGCATCAAACCTGACATGATCAGCTGCGCCAAGCAGCTGTCGGCCGCCTACATGCCGATCTCGGCCCTGATGATCAACGAAAAGATCGCCGACGTTCTGGTCGAGCAGAGCCGCAAGATCGGCTCCTTCTCCCATGGCTTCACCTACGGCGGCCATCCCGTCGCCGCCGCGGTCGCTCTCGAGGCGCTGACAATCTACGAGGAGATTGACATCGTTTCCCACGTTCGCTCGATCACGCCGCGTTTCCAGGAAGGCATCCGCAAGCTTGGCGAACACCCGCTGATCGGCGAGGCGCGGGGCGTCGGCCTCGTCGCCGGACTGGAATTCGTGCAAAACAAGGCGACCAAGGAAAACTTCCCACCGGCCTGGCAGGTCGCTAATCACGCTGGAAAATTCGCCACCAGTCGCGGTGTTCTGACCCGCGGCCTGGGCGATATGGTCAGCCTTTGCCCAGCCATGATCATCACCGAAGAGCAGATCGCCGATCTCATGACCCGCATGGGATTGGCGCTTGATGATACGCTCGCTTGGGCCCGCTCACAGGGCTATGTTGCGTAAGGCAGGACGGACATGACATCCGAAAACACATCATTCGCCTACGAGCGCCTCGGTATGCTGATCGGGGGGCGATGGATCTATGACGCCGCCAAATGTGGCGATGTGGTCGACCCCGCAACCGGTCAGGTCATCGGCCATCTGCCGCACGCGACCGACGAGGATCTGGCGGAGGCGGTCGCTTCCTCGCAGCGGGCATTCGAGGCATGGAAGGATCGCTCCGCGCTTGAGCGCGGCCTGATCCTGCGCCGCTTTGCTGACCTTGCACGCAGCCATGCGGAGCAGATAGGCAGCAGCATGACGCGTGACCAGGGCAAGCCGCTTGCCGAGGCGATCGGCGAGATCCGGTTCGCCGCCGATCACGCCGATTGGCACGCAGAGGAGGCCCGGCGCATCTATGGCCGCGTCATTCCGTCTCGCGACCCGCGCGTGCAGCAGCTCGTTCTGCGCGAACCGGCTGGCGTTTGCGTTGCGTTCACGCCCTGGAATTTCCCCTTCAGCCAGGCATTGCGCAAGGTCGTTGCCGCGTTGGCGAGCGGTTGCACCGTCATCCTCAAGGGGCCGGCGGAGTCACCGTCCTCGACGGTTGCGATTGGCCGCCTGATGCAGGAAGCCGGGCTGCCGGATGGCTGCCTCAATATCGTCTGGGGACAGTCCGCGCACATCTCCGAAACGCTGCTGGCGGCGCCCGAAGTCAAGAAGATCTCGTTTACCGGCTCTGTCGAGGTCGGCAAGCTGCTTGCAAGCCTGGCCGGCAAGCACATGAAGCGCACGACCATGGAACTCGGCGGCCATGCGCCTGTGATCGTCTTTGACGATGCGGACATAAATGCCGCGGCCGATGCGCTTGCCGCGCAGAAGGTGCGCAATGCAGGCCAGGTCTGTGTTTCGCCCACGCGCTTCTATGTGCAGGCGAGGGCTCACGACCGCTTTCTTTCGCGATTTGCAGAAAAGGTCGGGCAGACCAAGGTGGGCGGTGGCTTCGAGCAAGGCGTACAGATGGGACCGCTTTGCCACGCCAGACGCGTGAGCGCGATGGAAGCCTTCGTGCAAGATGCACGCGACCAGGGGGCCGACATCGTGACGGGCGGCCATCGCATAGGCAACGCCGGCTTCTTCTATGCGCCAACGGTGGTGGCTGGAGGAACCGATGCGTTGCAGCTGATGAACGAGGAGCCCTTTGGCCCGATCGCGGCAGTGACGCCGTTTGGGGATTTCGAAGAGGTCATTCGTCGCGCCAACAGCCTGCCCTTCGGCCTCGCCTCCTATGTCTTCACTGGGTCGAGCAGCCAGGCGCAGCACACCTCCCGCGCGCTCGCTGCAGGCATGGTCAGCATCAACCACTTCGGCCTTGCACTGCCGGAAACCCCGTTCGGCGGCATCAACGATAGCGGCTATGGGAGCGAGGGCGGCGAAGAGACCTTCGACGGCTACCTCAACACCAAGTTCGTGACGCGCTTCGACGCCATTCCGGCGTAGCAAGCAGGCCAACTATATTTGCGGAGACAAATGACATGTTTGAATTGATCGATACCGGCATGGGCGAATCCGACCTCCCCGTCAGCGATACGGTCCGTGCCGGCAATCTCGTCTGGTCGGTGCATATCTCGGAGGATCCCGTCACCGGGGAGATCGTTACGGGGGATATTGAGACCCAGACCCGCCGCACGCTCCAAAATCTCGACCAGGCGATCCGGGCCGCCGGCGGTACGCTCGCTGACGTCGTGCAGATGCAGGTCTTCCTCATCGAGAAGACCGATTCTGCGGGCATGAACAAGGTCTATACAGAATTCTTCCAGGCGCCTTATCCAGTCCGCGCGACTGTCGTCGTCAAGGAACTGTTGTCCGCTGGGCTGCGTATTGAGGTCCTCGCGCATGCCGTACTCGGCGAAGTGAAGCGATAATCAGTCGGCGGCATTGCCTCGCCCAAGATCACGTTCCCAAGGAATAAGCATGGTTGAGAAAGTTGAAACGGGCATATTTGCCTCCAAGGCTCCACTGAGCGGCACGGTGAAGGCCGGCAATATTGTCCGTTCCGCCCATATCGCCAAGAACCCGGAGACGGGCGAGCTCGTGACCGGCGACATCGAGACACAGACGCGCCAGGTGCTCTCCAACTTGCGGCAGGCGATGCAGGCGGTCGGCGGGACACTCGCCGATGTCGTCCAGATACAGGCCTACCTTATCGATCGCACGGATGCGCCCGGCATGAACCGGGTCTACGGTGAATTCTTCAGCGCACCTTATCCGGTGCGCGCAACGGTGGTCACAGAGCTTCTTTCGCCCGGCATCCGGCTGGAAATCCTTGCGACAGCCGTCCTGTCTTGACCATTCGAGCGCGCGGGAAGGGTAGAAAAGGATGGCAGGCAAATTCTGCTCCCGCCTCGGCGATGCCGGCTTGACCGGGCGGGATTGATTCTTACACTTCGGAACCTGCAACTCATTGTTCGCATGGTGTTTTATGAAGAACGCACTCAATCCCACCTCCGTTCGCAAGCCGTTCGGGAACTACAATCACGGTCTTCTCGTCGGCCCGGGAGCGTCGCTTCTGGTCACATCGGGGCAACTTGGGATCGGTGTCGATGACGTCATTCCCGATGATGTGACAGCGCAGACCGAAATCTGCTTCAAGGCGATTGACGCGATCCTCAAGGAAGCCGGCATGACCTTTGCCGATGTCATCCGCATCTCGGGTTTTGTCACCCGGAGAGAGGACTTTCCCGCCTACATGGCGGTGCGCGATCGGTTCACGCTCGATCCCAAGCCGGTCTCGACGCTGATCGTCGTCGGCGGATTTACGCGGCCGGAGTTTCTGGTCGAAGTCGAGGTAACCGCCGCCAAGGTGATCTGATCAGAGGGGCAGTCTCGCGTCAGAACCGTTCCATCGCCGCCTTCACCCTGCCGAGGAAGGCAGCTCGTGTCTGGTCGGTACAGTTGTTCATGTCGTAGTGAGCGAGAAAGGTAACCGGCCGCACGGGATTGATCTGCGCGCGCAGCACGCGCTTGACGATCTTCTTCGGCGGATTGCCGGCGACGAAGGCCCGAAACGGTGTGGCGCCGTAGGTCAATACAGCGCCGAGCTTGCGGATGTGGCGTAGCCTGGATTCGACCTTGCCGTCGACGAGCTCGAAGGAGACGCCCGGTAACCAGACGCGGTCGAAATAGCCCTTCAGGATGGCGGGAAAGCCGAAATTCCAGACCGGCGTGACGATCACCAGTCCTTCCGCGGCTTTCAGCCGGTCGACGTAACCTTTCACCAGCTCGGTATTCTCGGGATAGTCGTGGTAGATCAACCTGTCGCGGCGAGACAGGACCGGATCGAAATCTTCCGCATAGAGATTGCAGTCATCGACCTCATGACCTGCGGCCTTCAGGCTTTCCAGCGTCTGGCGGTAAAGCGCGTTGCCATAGCTTGATTCCACCGGATGCGAGTGAAGGACGAGAACTCTCACGAGGCCTCCATCACGGCGGCCAGCCCGGGAAAGAGGTAGTTCTTGCCGGCGGAGAAGTCGAAGTTCGGGTTCTCCCAGGCGATCATCTTGCCGGGGTTGAGCAAACCCTGCGGATCCGTCTCGTGCTTGAAGGCCAGCTGCACCTTGTCGGTCTGCTTCATGCCGCCTTCTTCCAGCGTGTAGCGATGCGGATTGAAGATTGGGCATCCGTGATCCTGGTGGATCTTGATGATCTCCTCCAAGCGCTCTTCGCTCGTGTAACGCACCAATGGCAACCCGGAGCACTGGATCTGGCCGTCGAACTTGATGAATTCGAGGTGGCCGGGTACCTCGTCGCCGAAGATCTCAACCATCTTGGCTACCTTCGCCACATGGTCCGGGCCCGGGTACTGGACCTGCAGGTAAGTGAAAGTGGGATCGACCTTGAGCGCCCGCAACGTCGTGTGGTTCCAGGCAAGCTCATAGGCGTGCGGAATACCCTTCATGCTCTCAACCTTGTCGGAGCGGAAGATGATCTCGCCCTTCTGGGCCGCGGTGAAGGCGCTGAAGGCATCCATCGAGTGAGGTGCGATCATCAGCACGACGACCGACTGGCCTTGGCGAATATAGGGTTTGTGCCGCGTGAAGTATTCGTGCGGGATGGGTGCAGCGATCGGCGCAATCTCCTTGACGAGAATGCCGTTGCACTTTGCCAGCGCGTCCGAGTAGCGCACGGCCGCCATGAAGTCGTCGTAGCCCACCAGCACGTCCACCCAGTCATAGGCGGGCGCGAGCGGCATCTCGATTTCGGTAATGATACCGTTGGTGCCATAGGCGTGGCTGACCTTCTGCAGGTCCCAGCCGGTGAGATCGAGCACCCGTGGCTCGGCCTCCATGGTGACAACGCGCAGGCGGATGATGTTGCCGATATCGCGAAGCCCGCCCCAGGTGATCGAGCCGACGCCGCCCGAACCGCCGGCAATGAAGCCGCCGATCGTCGCGGTTTGCGCGGTCGACGGATGGAAGCGCAGTTCCTGGCCCGAGTGTGCCTTGGTCTGTTTGTCGAGCTGGGCGATGACGATGCCAGGTTCGCAGATTACGCGCCCCGGATGGATCTCCTTGATCTTGTCCATCGCCGCGAGGTTGAGAACGATGCCGCCGGAGAGTGGCATGGCCTGGCCGTAATTGCCGGTGCCGGCGCCCCGCGGCGTTACCGGCACGCCATGGGCGAAGGCCACCTTGAGGGTCTGGATGACCTCTGCCTCGTTCTTCGGCGTCACGACCAGATCGGCGGTCACGCCATCGAGCTGCGCCTTCAGGATCGGGGAATACCAATAGAAATCGCGGCTTTTCTGACGAACGAGCGCCGGATTGTCCTCGATGGCGATGCCTTCGAGTTCCTTCTTGATCTTCTGATAATCCGGCATGTCAGGCTCCAACGACGCTATCGAGTTCACGGTAATCAGGCAGGCTGCGGTCGATGACCTTGCCGCGGCGAAGCACGACGCGGTCAGACTGCGGGCGGGACAGAAATTCGCTCCAGCGACGAGCGCTGAAGAGCACAAGATCGGCGGGCCGGCCGATGCCGATGCGGCCGATGTCGGGGCGCCCGGCGATGTCGGCGGGCGAGGTGGTAACGACACGCGCGGCCGTATCCAGCGGATGATCGAGATGAAGAATGCGCACCGCTTCGCGGAACACTTCGACCGCATCGAGATCGCCATAGGCGTAGAATGGATCGCGCGTATTGTCGGATGCGACGGCCGTCGTGACGCCGGCTGCAGCGAGCTCCTTGAACAGGGTCACCCCGCGCCAGCGCGGTGTCCGGTTCGGATGGCGATCCTGCAGGTAGGCATTGCACATCGGCAGCGAAATGATCGAGATACCGGCTTTGGCAACCAGCTCGACGGTCCGCTCGGCAATGCCGTCGTCCTGTCTTGCCAGCGAGCAGCAGTGGCCGGCCGTCACCTTGCCGGCAAAGCGGTTGCGAAGAATGGCCTCGGCAATCGCCTTCAAGGTCTCCGCGCCGGGATCATCCGTTTCGTCGACATGAAGATCGACGTCGAGACCGTTCTCGGCCGCCGCATGAAAAAGTGTGTCGAGCTGCGAGGCGAGGTTCGAGCCCATCTTGGTGACGCCGCCGATCAGTCCGGCCGCATCGCGGATGACCGCGACGAGATCGGCGAAATAGGCCTCATCGACCATGTCATCCATTGGGAAGAGGGCGACGGCCTGGAGGGCGATCTTGTCCTTCCAGGCTTCCCGCATTTCGGCAAAGACCTCGAAGGAAATCCGGTGCTGGGGGGCAGCGGAGTCCAGATGCGTGCGGATCAGGCTTGTCCCGTGCGCATAGGCGGAGCGAAGCGCGAACTCCATTCGCTTGCGCACGTCGTCGGCCGACCAATGCGCCTCGCGGTCGGCGCCCACAGCCTGCAGCGCGCCCATGAATGTTCCGTCGGGGTTGCTGCTGCGTCCCCATATATGCCCCTTGTCGAGATGCGTATGCACGTCGGCGAAGCAAGGCCAGACCATGCCTTCGCGAAGATCGGATTTCGCCAGTTCCAGAGGAGCGCTGCCGGCCGGCAGGATCGCTGCGACAAGACCGTTTTCGATGACGATATCGGCTCGCACGAGGCCCTCGATTGCCGGCGCGTTGAAGCCTTCGACGGCGATCGCTGGCAGCGTCGCATTGCTCAGGACGAAGCGACCGGCATTCGGAGGCGACATGAAGGAGTATGTCATCAGTTTTCCCGCTTGAGGCTGCTCTCATGCCAGCGATGCAGGCTGAGCCAGGAGATGAAGGACGTGATCGCGAAGATCGCCACCCCGAGCAGCGAGAGCATCAGCAGCGCGGCGAAGAGGCGAGGGATGTTCATGCGGTACTGAGCTTCCAGGAGCCGGAAGGCGAGGCCGGAGCCGGCGCCCGCCGAACCGGCTGCGAACTCGGCAACAACGGCGGCAATCAGCGCGAGCCCGCCGCCAATCCGCAGGCCCGTCATGAAATAGGGCTGCGCTGCCGGAAGCTTCAGATAGAGCAGCGTTTGCCAGCGCGAGGCGCCGTAGAGCTCGAACAGGTTGATCAGATTGTGATCCACGCTTTTCAGTCCCTGCACCATGTTGGAGAGGATCGGGAAGAAGGCGACCAAGAAAGCGCAGATCAGCAGTGCGACCTGCGTCGACGGCGCATAGATCAGGATCAGTGGCGAGATCGCGACAATGGGGGTCACCTGCAGGATCACCGCCAGCGGATAGAAGGCGATCTCGATCCACCGCGATTGCACGAGAAAGATGGCAAAGCCGACGCCCCCGATGAGCGCGAGCAGCAGCGACATGATTGTGATCTTGGTTGTCACCCAGAGCGCGGGCGCCAGCGTTCCCCAATCGTTGACGAAGGCGCTCGCCACGGCGCCGGGGCCGGGCAGGATGTAGGGTGCGACACCTGACAGCTTGACGTAGAGACCCCAGGCGATGACGAGGATCGCAAGGGTGGCGAACGGCACCGTAATCCGCAGGGCAAGGTCGCGCCGCTTTGCCGTCATCGGGCTTGGTGGCGACGCGATCGGCGTTTCGGCAGCATCCGTGCTCATGGGTTCTCCTTCGCGGCATTGATCGCGCCGATCAGCGACCGCGAGACGGTCTCGCAGGCCTGCCGATATTCTTCGGAGCTGCGGTAATAGGCGTCTCGCTCGAGGCTGATGACGAGCGGCAGGTCGGCATGGACGCGCCCCGGGCGGGCCTTCATGACGACGATGCGGTTGGAGAGATAGGCGGACTCGAAGACCGAGTGCGTAACGAAGATCACCGTGATGCCGGTCTCTTTCCAGAGGCTCAGGACATCGTCATTGAGTTTCTGGCGGGTGATTTCGTCGAGCGCTGCAAAAGGCTCGTCCATCAGGAGCAGCTTCGGCTTGGTGACCAGTGCGCGCGCTATCGACACGCGCATCTTCATGCCGCCGGAGAGTTCGCGCGGATAGGCTTCTGCGAAGTCCTGCAGGCCGACCGTCGCCAGAGACGCCAGGATCTCCTCGCGCGCCGCAGCCTTCGATATGCCGCGCAGCTTCAGCGGAAGGTGGACGTTGTCAAAGACGTTCTTCCACGGCATCAGCGTCGGCTCCTGGAAGACGAAGCTGATGTCGCCTTCCGGCAAACCGCGCGCATTGATGCGCGAACTTGGCCAGTCGATGGTTCCGGAAGAGACATCGCCGAGGCCGGCAATGATGCGCAGTGCCGTCGATTTCCCGCACCCCGACGGTCCAAGCAGGCTGATGAATTCGCCGCTTTCCACCGTCAGCGACATGCCCGACAGGGCGATCGTCCCGCTGGAGAAGACCTTCGAGACCGATTGCATGGAAACAAGCGGTCTCCTGCGCGCGTCCTTGCTGGCCGGGATCTGGGCTGAGGCTAGAGGCATCGCCTGTCTCTTTTCATGAGGGAAGCGGTCCCGCCGCAAGAGGCGGCAAGAGCCATGTGGCAGCTTACTTCTTGAGGCCCATGCCGACGCCCTTGCAGACGTATTTCGTGGTGTATGCCTTGGTGTAATCAGTGTCGGCTTTGAGTACCTTGATGCCGACCATCTCGGCGAAGAACTTCTTGTAGTGCGCGTCAGTGATGCAGCCGATCCCCTTGTCGAGGGCGTCACCGGATTCGACGATGCCGTACTCCTTCATCTTCGCGATGGAGTAAGCGATCTGACCATCCGTCATTTCCGGATTGTCCTTCTTGATCAGCTCGTTTGCCTTGCTGTTGTCGCCGTAGAGATAGTTGTACCAGCCCTCGATCGAGGCATCGACGAAGCGCTGCACGACGTCCGATTTGGTGTCGATCACGGATTGGGTCGTGGTGATCATCGTCGAGTAGGGGGAGTAGCCGTTGTCGGCGAGCAGGAACACCTTCGGCTCCCAGCCGGTCTGCTTCTGAATCTCGTAGGGTTCGGAGGTCAGGTAGCCCTGCTGGCCGGATTCCTTATCGGCAAGGAACGGGCCGGGGTTGAAGTTGTAGGGCTTGTATTGCTCGTCCTTGAAGCCCGGGTAGTTCGCCTTCATCCACTCGAAGTAGGTGAGATAGCCGTCCTTGCCGAGAAACAGGGTCTTCAGCTTGGCAAGATCCTCAAATTTCTCGATGCCGGCGTCCGGATGAGCGATCAGAACCTGCGGGTCCTTCTGGAAGATGGCGGCGACGTCGACGAGCGGAATGCCCTGCTCAACGGCCGACAGTTCGCCCTGCGGGCCACCCATATAAAAGTCGATCTTGCCGGAGATGAGCAGAGCGGTGTTTGCCGCGTTCGGGCCGCCTTGTACGATGGTCACGTCGAGGCCATGCTTGGCGTAGGTGCCGTCGGCCACGGCCTGATAGAAGCCCCCGTGTTCTGCCTGTGCCAGCCAGTTGGTGCCATAGCTGACTTTGTCCAGCGCATAGCCGGGAGCTGCGACCGCAGCGGTGAACCCAACTCCCAAGGCTGCGATGAATGCCATGTTATTCAATATTTTGGACATGATCGGCGTTCCCCTTTTTAGGCCGTTCGAGCGCTCTTCGGCGTCCGATTTTCTTCATTTGAGCGGTTGCGTTGCTGTTTGAAAAGCATCAAAATTCGTGCGCAACGATGCCTTTTTGGCATCTCTTGACGGGCCTGTGCCTAATTTGTGCGTAGAGCTTAAAATTGATGCAATGAGGGGTCTTATGCTGCATTCCAGGAAGCTGCTCTATCTCAACGAGATCGCCCGCACGGGCTCGATCCGCAAGGCCGCGGCGCACTTGAACGTCGCCTCATCCGCCATCAACCGGCAGATTCTGGCGCTTGAAGAAGAGATCGGCGCGCCGCTCTTTGAACGATTGCCGCGCGGGCTGCGGCTGACGGCGGCCGGCGAAATGTGCATCGAACATATTCGGGAGGTTCTGAAAAACTACGACCGGCTGGAAGGGCGGATCAGAAGCCTGAAGATGCAGCAGGCCGGAAAGGTCCGGCTGGTCACGACCGTCGGCCTGGCGTCAGGGCCGCTTGCGGAGATCATCGCGCGATTCCAGTCGGAGCATCCACGCGTCTATTTCCAGATCAGGAACGATGCCGGCACGACCACGGTCAATCCGGTGTTGTCAGGCGATGTCGATATCGGCCTTGGTTTCAATATTCCGGCGACCCCGGGGATCCGCACGCTCGGCAACTTCGACATTCCGATCGGTGTCGTGCTGCCGCCTGGGCATCGCTTGATCGGGCCGGGGCCGATCAATCTTGGCGACATCGTTCAGGAGAGGCTGGTGCTCGCGCAATCGGGCACGAGCCTTCGCGATGTCATCAACCTTGCACTTGCGCGGCTCGACGTATCCGTCGAGCCGGTTCTGGAGAGCAATGCATCGGAAATGTTGAAGAAACTCGTCAAATGCGGCGCTGGCCTGACCCTGCTCAATCCGCTCGACGTGATTACCGAATGCCGCGCCGGCGAACTTGTCTTCCGGCCGATCGCCGAGCCGCACGGGCGGCACCAGCCGATGAAGCTGTTTGCCCGTGCCCGCGCGCCGCTCGACGCGGCAACCAGCCTGTTCGTGGAATACTTGCTGGCCGAGCTGGCCGGTCTCGTTCAGGAACTGCGGTCCAAGGGACATATCGCTCCCGACAGGCCGTCGGCCGCCTGAGGTCTAGCGGGAATAGAGATTTGTGAGGGGATAGCGCTTCAGGTCGCGGAGAAGTTCGAC
The DNA here is from genome assembly GCF_001692185.1 of Rhizobium sp. AC44/96. Lineage (NCBI taxonomy): Bacteria > Pseudomonadati > Pseudomonadota > Alphaproteobacteria > Hyphomicrobiales > Rhizobiaceae > Rhizobium > Rhizobium sp. AC44/96. The sequence continues at coordinate 322,163 of NZ_LXKO01000030.1, read as the reverse complement.
AAAGCCTTGCACCTGATGGCGGCAGATCGCTTCTCCCTTCTCGACGGTTCCGAGTGACGCGTCGCCCACCACGCCGTTGGCATTGAGATCGTGCGCGATCCAGGCCAGTGAATGCGGCGGAAGCGGCTGGATAAACCTCGATTGCTCGCGCATCCATTCGGCCTTGGACACGAAGTTCTCTGCCTTCTCCATGCGGACGAGATCCGGCCGGAAATGCAGCATGAGCGACGTTTCGACCTCTCCACCGTGGATGCCATATCGCGACTCGTGGTCGCTGATCATGCCGTCGGGATGCCCGAAGCGGCCCCATTGCGTCGAGACGACTGCCATCTGATGACGCACACGCAGTTCGCGCGCAACGATGCTCATGATGTCGACATTGCCGCCATGAGAATTGACGATCACCATCTTGCGCACACCTGCTTCGGCCACTTTCGCGCCGATCGCCGTCCAGACAGGTATCAGCAGTTCGGCCGAGAGTGAGAGCGTTCCCGGTCCATAGATGTGCTCATTGGCCTTCCCGATTTCCTGGGTTGGAAGAACAAGGATGTCGAGGTCGTCGGGCCGCTGGCGGCGAAGCTCGGCCAGCATGCCGTTGGCGATGGTGACGTCGGTTGCGATCGGCAGATGCGGCCCGTGTTGCTCGGTCGATGCGATGGGCAGGATGGCGATTGTCGTGTCGGCCGAAAGGCCGGCGAAATCATACGTGTTGAGCTCGTTCCAATAGAATGGCGTCGCCATGCCCCTATCCCTTTCACTGCGGTCCGACCAGTGACTAGGAGATAATCCGGCATGCGAAAAGCATCGATTTGCGTGCATGCCGCTGCCTTTTTGAGATATGCCGACCTGGCGCGAGGGGGATCGATCTGGGCCGCCGGGGCTTCCCTGATCCACGCTCGCGTTGTCGCCTTTTGCCCCGATCTCCGTCCTGATGCTTCCGACGACCGGAAAACATTGTGTTGCCGGGAGTGTCGTGCTAGCTGCCACGCCATCTCAATAGAGGAAGACCATGACTGCCGGGCGCACCTCCATGCCGCCGTTGAACGCACTTGTCGTATTTGATCGTGCCGCCCGTCTCGGAAGCTTTTCCCGCGCGGGTCACGAAATGGGCCTGACGCAAAGCGCCGTCAGCAGACAGATCGGCAAGCTCGAGGCTTTTATCGGCTCCAAGCTCTTTGCCCGCTTGCCGTCGGGCGTGCAGCTGACCGCGATCGGTGAAAGCTATGCTGCCGACGTCAGCCGGCTCCTTGGCGAACTGAGCTCCGTGACCGACGGACTTCGCGCTTGGTCAGGGCCACGTCAGATCACCATCGCCTGCTCGCGCGGCATTGCGGACCAATGGTTTTTCTGGCGGTTGGCGCAGCTGAAGAAGGACCTGCCGGGCATCGAGGTCCGGTTGCGGGTCACGGACGATGTCGCACACCTGCGCCTCGACGAATTCGACCTGGCGCTGTTTTATCGCAAGGAACGGCCGATCGGCGTCAATCTGACGGTGCTGGCGCGCGAAGAGATCGTGCCCGTTTCCGCGCCCGGAACGCCCAATATCATGGATATCGATGCGCCGTTGCTGATCTCTATCGAAGATAGCATGCGCGAATGGCAGGGATGGTCCGACTGGTGGCAGGATGCGCAATTGAAGCCCCCCGCGAATGCGCTGGAGTGGCGTCTTGGCGACTATGGCCTGTGCGCGGCAGCCGCGGCACAGGGGCTGGGCATCACCCTTGGCTGGACGTGGCTGATCCGCGAACAGCTCGAAAATGGCACGCTTGTTCCTGTTCACAGCCACCTGATGCGATCCGACGCCTACTTCTACCTGATGCGTCCGGCGGATCGGCATCAGCGCAAGATCGTGCGGGAGGTGTCGGAGTGGTTGGTGGCAAGCAATGGCGGTAGCTACGATGACTTGGAATCATAGGTATCCACCGCCAGAGTGTTTAGCGGCTGGCGCGCCCGACGCGGAAACGCACATATCCGATGACGGTGAAGATCAGCCAGGCGACCTGCGTTACCAGCGATCCGAGATTGAAGTTGCAGGATAGCGAATAGATCAGGCAAATTCCGCCAAGGACGTTGAGCAGTGTTGTTCTGCTGTCCTCGACAGTTAGAATGCGAAGCTGCAGCAGCGCATAGGCCGTAAGATAGAAGACAGCGCCGATAAGGCCGACGATATCCGGCAGACTCATTTGATCCTCCAGGATCGGTACGATGCAGAAAACGAACAGGTTTTTGCGAACGGAAGGTCATTTTTCGACCGTTCGACGAGTGCTCCTTTATCCCGGCTGAGAGAAAAACCAATGCTCGCAAATGGCATGACCATATGACTAAAAGTCATACCGGAGAGGTGTTTTGCTGGTCTGGTCATGCTGGCTGATGTGCGCTAGGCCAAGCGCATAAATTTCGATGGCGGAAATGCCGTGAATGAAGGGAACGACGAAATGTCCGACAACAAAACCAGATTTGAATTGACGCGCCGCCGCTTCATGGCCGGGACTGCAGGGCTTGGCATGGCGACGGCCGGTGGGCTGTTCGGCGTACCGGCTTTTGCTGCCGCCGAGGAGAAGCCAAAAAAGGGCGGCGTCCTCAAGCTTGGCATTGGCGGCGGCAGCACCACGGACAATTTCGATCCCCGCATTCTGAAGGATTGGGTGCCGGTCAACCAGGCCTACATGGTCATGAACGGCCTTGTCGAAATCGACGCCAACAACAACGCCATTCCGGAGCTTTTCGAAAGCTGGGAAACCAAGCCGGGCGCGACCGAATGGACCTTCAAGGTTCGCCAGGGCGTCACGTTCCACAACGGCAAGGCGCTGACAGCGGATGATATCATCTACTCGCTCAACCTGCATCGGGGCGAAACGACGTCTGCAGCCCGTTCCACGGCAGCTCAGCTCGCGGATGTCGTCAAGGTGTCCGACAGTGAAGTGAAGATCGTGCTGACGAGCGGCAACGCCGACCTGCCGTATATCCTTTCCGACTACCACTTCCTCGTCGTGCCGGACGGCTGGACCGACTTCAACAAGCCGGTCGGCACGGGTCCATTTGTCTACGATACCTATCAGCCGGGCGTGCGTGCGCGTTTCAAGCGCAACGAGAACTACTGGAAGCCGAATGCGGCCTGGGTCGATGCGGTCGAAGTCATCGTCATCAACGACATTTCCGCTCGTACCAACGCGATGATGTCGGGCCAGGTGCACGCCATCAACCAGCTCGATTTCAAGACCGTCGATCTGCTGAAGCGCAACCCGAACCTCAATATCGTGCAGTCGGCGGGGGGCCAGCATTTCACGTTCCTGATGGATTGCACGCAGGCTCCCTTCACCGACAACAACATTCGCCTTGCGATCAAGCATGCGATCGATCGCGAGCAGCTCTTGAAGACGGCGCTGCGCGGTTATGGCCGCATCGGCAACGACCATCCGATCCCGAGCACCGATCCGTTCTACGCAGCCGACCTGCCGCAGCGCCCCTACGATCCGGAGAAGGCGAAGTTCTATCTGAAACAGGCTGGCCTTGATAATCTCAAGCTGTCGCTGTCCGCCTCCGACGCTGCCTTCTCGGGTGCGGTCGATGCGGCAGCCATCTTCCGCACCAGCGCTGCAAAGAGCGGTATCGACGTATCGATCAAGCGCGAGCCTGCCGACGGCTACTGGGACAATGTCTGGATGAAGGCGCCGTTCTGCATGTCTTACTGGGGCGGACGTCCGACGGCCGACCAGATGCTGACGATCGCCTACTCCTCCACCTCCGCCCAGAACGACACGCATTGGAAGAACGAGACCTTCGACGCGAAGTTGCTCGAAGCTCGCGCTTTGCTCGACAAGGCCAAGCGTAAGGAAATCTACGCCGAACTCCAGGCATTGATCTCCAATGAAGGCGGCGCGATGATCCCGATGTTCGGTGACTATCTCGACGCGACGTCGAAGAAGCTGAAGGGCGTGACAACGCATCCCATGTTCAATTTCATGGGCGCACGCCTCGCAGAAAAGGTCTGGCTGGAATCCTAATGACTCTTCTTATCCTCAGGCGGATCGCCCTCGGGATCCTGACCCTTCTCTTGGTATCGGCGTTGATTTTCGCCGGTACCCAGTTGCTCCCCGGCGACGTCGCCTCGGCGATCCTTGGCCAGAATGCCACGCCGGAATCGCTTGCCGTATTGCGTGAACAGCTTGGTCTCGATCAACCGATCCTGCAACGTTACATCACCTGGCTGACTGGCTTCGTCACCGGTGACCTCGGCAATTCGCTCGCCAATCAGCAGCCGGTTGCCGACCTCCTTTGGCCTCGTTTCTATAACACGATGGCTCTTGCCGCATTCGCGGCGGTGATCAGCGTGCCGGTGGCGATCATCCTCGGCCTGATCAGTGCCGTCAAACGCGGCAGCCTTTTCGATCGCGTGGTCAATATCCTGGCATTGGCCTTCGTGTCGCTGCCGGAATACTTCCTCGGCCTGTTGCTGATCCTGTTCCTTTCGATCCGCTTCAATTTCCTCCCAAGTCTTGCCGACACCTATGACGGCATGACCTTCCTCGAGTGGATCCAGGCAACGGCTCTGCCGGCCCTCACGCTGGTGCTCGTGACCGTCGCGCAGATGATGCGGATGACCCGCACGGCCGTTCTGTCGGTCATGGATCAGGCCTATATCGAGACGGCTTATCTCAAGGGGCTGCGCACCAAGCGCGTCGTCACGCGTCACGCCTTGCCCAACGCGGCCGCCCCGATCGTCAACGTGGTCGCCTTCAACATCGCATACCTCATCACCGGCGTCGTGCTGGTCGAAGCGGTCTTTAATTATAACGGATTGGGTCGCTTCATGGTTGATGCTGTCTCCAAGCGCGACCTGCCGCTGGTGCAGGCTGCCGCCATGGTGTTCGGTGCGGCCTACGTGGTTCTCAACATCATCGCCGATGTCGCCGCCATCGCGCTCAATCCGCGCCTGAGGCATCCCCGATGAGCAATACCCGCAAGTCCATTCCCGTAACGGCCTGGATCGGCCTTACGATCGTTGCCGTGAACCTGATCTTCTTTGCTTTCGGTCCGATGGTTGCGCCCTATGGGCAAGAACAGATCGTGGGCGCGCCGTTTGACCCGCCGTCCGCCGATTTCTGGTTCGGCCTCGACCAAAACGGTCGTGACATGGTGTCTCGATTGCTGTTCGGGGCACAGATGTCGATCGGCGTTTCGCTATCGGCTTCGCTGTTGTCTTTTGCGATCGGTGTGCCGCTCGGCTTTCTTGCGGCCATCTTCGGCGGCTGGATCGATACGGTCCTTTCGCGCATCGTCGATACCGTCATGTGCATTCCGGTGCTGATCTCCGCGCTCGTCGTGCTGCAGGCGCTCGGTTCGTCGCTACCGGTCCTGATCGTCACCATTGCATTGCTTGATTCAACGCGCGTCTTCCGTCTGGCACGTATCGTCGCGCAGGGCGTCAATGTGCTCGAATATGCCGAAACCGCACGGCTGCGTGGCGAAGGGCTTGGCTGGCTCATCCGCAAGGAAATCCTGCCGAACACCCTGCCGCCGCTGATTGCCGAGTTCGGTTTGCGTTTCTGCTTCACCTTCCTCTTCGTGGCCGGACTGTCCTTCCTTGGACTCGGTATCCAGCCACCGTTTGCGGACTGGGGCGGCATGGTGAAGGACAACCAGCAGGCCATTCTGTACGGCCTCTACGCACCACTTTTCCCGGCAGGCGCGATTGCGATCCTGACGGTGGGCGTCAACCTCGTCGTGGATTGGCTTCTGGCCAGCCGCACCGCCATGCAGGGAGCCGACAGATGAGCGACGACACGATCCTTTCCATTCGCGGTTTGGTCGTCAAGGCGCCAAACGGTGCGACGCTGGTCGATCATATCGACCTCGACCTCGCCCGCGGCGAGGTACTCGGCCTGATCGGCGAGTCCGGTGCAGGCAAGTCGACGATCGGCCTGGCGGCGATGGGCTACGGTCGCGGCGGCTGCCGCATCGCCGACGGGCGTATCGTCATCGGCGAGGTGTCGATGATGGATGGCACGCGTGCGACGCGTGAAGCGGCGCGCGGTGCGCGCATCGCCTACGTCGCGCAGAGTGCGGCCGCCTCCTTCAATCCGGCCAAGCGGATTGGCCAGCAGATCATGGAAGGGCCGCTCTACCATGGCCTGATGAACCGCGCTCAAGCGCAGACCTGGATGCTGGAGCTTCTGACGGCGCTCCAGTTGCCGGAGCCGGAAACCTTCGCAAACCGTTATCCGCACCAGGTCTCCGGTGGTCAGCTGCAGCGTGCCATGGTGGCCATGGCGATGTCCTGCCGCCCCGACATTTTGGTGCTTGACGAGCCGACGACGGCGCTTGATGTGACGACGCAGATCGAGGTCCTTGCGCTGCTTCGCGAACTGATCCAGCGCTACAATACCGCTGCACTCTACATCACCCACGATTTGGCCGTGGTCGCCCAGATCGCCGATCGCATCATGGTGCTGCGTCACGGTAAAAAGGTCGAACTCGGCACCGCCGAGGAGGTCCTGGAAGCGCCGAAGGAAGACTACACCCGCAAGCTGGTGGCGGAGCGCGAAGCGAGCATCGTCGGCGATCGTTCTGTGCATGAGGCCGGCCCGCTTCTTCTCGAAGTGAAAAATGCCGTTGCCTACTATGGCAAGAAACAGGTTCTGGCCGACGTTTCCTGCCAGATCAGGCGCGGTGAGACCTTGGCTGTGGTCGGTGAGTCCGGATCCGGGAAGTCGACGCTTGCCCGCGTTATCGCCGGGCTGCCGCCGCACTCTTCGGGAATGATCAGTCTCGATGGTCACCGGCTGGCCGCGGGCTACCGCAGCCGCTCGCGCGAGGAGCTTCGCCGCATCCAGCTCGTCTATCAGCTGCCTGACGTTGCGCTCAATCCGAGGCAGACCGTTGCCGAAATCATTGGTCGCCCGATGACGTTCTACTTCGGCATGACCGAAGAGCAGCGAAACACCGAGGTGGCTCGGTTGCTCGACCTGATCGGGCTTCCGGGAGATTTCGGCCAGCGACTGCCGGGCGCGCTTTCGGGCGGCCAGAAGCAGCGCGTCTGCATTGCGCGCGCTCTTGCGGCGAAGCCGGATCTCATTATCTGCGACGAGGTGACCTCCGCTCTCGATCCGCTGGTGGCCGAGGAAATCCTAAAGCTGCTGCGCAAGCTCCAGGACGAGCTCAAGGTCTCCTATCTCTTCATCACCCACGATCTCGGCGTCGTTAAGCGCCTCGCGGACCGCACCATGGTGATGCAGCACGGCAAGGTGGTGGAAGAAGGCACGACCGCCGAAATTTTCAAGCCGCCTTATGCGCCTTACACCGAGCAGTTGATCAGTTCCGTTCCGGAGCTGCGGCGCGACTGGCTCGACGACGTCCTGAAGTCACGCGGCCAGACGGCCGCCTGACACGCTCTCCCATATACCCGGAAAAGAATGATGACCGTGACGATCGAAGAACACATCTGGATCACGATGAGCGACGGCGTGCGCCTTGGCGCGCGGCTCTGGTTGCCCGACGGAGCGCAAGGCGCGCCGGTGCCTGCGGTTCTGGAATATATTCCATACCGCAAGCGCGACGGCACACGCGGCCGCGATGAACCGATGCATGGCTATTTCGCCGAGAACGGCTATGCCGCGATCCGCGTCGACATGCGGGGAACGGGCGAGTCCGACGGCCACATGGCCGACGAATATCTCAAGCAGGAGCAGGATGACGCGCTCGAGGTGATCGCATGGATCGCCGCGCAGCCATGGTGCGACGGCAATGTCGGAATGATGGGCAAGAGTTGGGGCGGCTTCAACGGCCTGCAGGTCGCGGCCCGTCGTCCGCCTGCCCTGAAGGCGATCATCACTGCCTACTCGACGGACAATCGCTTTACCGACGATATCCACTACATGGGCGGCCTGTTGCTCAACGATAATCTCTGGTGGGGCACCATCATGCTCGCCTACCAGAGCCGACCGCTCGACCCCGAGATCGTGGGCGAGGAATGGCGCGCTCGCTGGATCGAGCGCCTTGAAAAGCTGCCGTTCTTCCCGGCGCTTTGGCTCGAGCATCAGCGCTATGACGACTACTGGAAGCATGGTTCGGTCTGCGAGGACTGGTCGGCGATCGAATGCCCGGTGCTGGCGGTTGGCGCCTGGGCAGACAGCTATACGAATGCCGTGCCCCGCCTGCTTGAGAACCTTCAGGTGCCGCGGCGTGGCATCATTGGCCCCTGGGGCCATGTCTATCCGCAGGACGGCGCACCAGGCCCCGCCATCGGCTTCCTGCAGGAAGCCGTACGCTGGTGGGATCACTGGCTGAAGGGCAAGGACCGCGGCATCATGAACGAGCCCATGCTGCGCGCCTATATCAACGACACCGTCGAGCCAAACGGTTCGCGCGACACGACCGCCGGACGTTGGGTCGGCGAGGAGAGCTGGCCGTCGAAGACGATCAAGTGCCGCTCGTACACGCTCGGTGCCGATCATTCGCTCGGCGAACAGGCGACTTCGCCTGTCACGCTCAAAGTTTCCTCTCCGCAGAGCCACGGCAAGGCGGGCGGCGAGTGGATGGCCACCGGTTGCCCCGGCGAGCATCCGACCGATCAGCGCCTGGATGACGGCGGCGCTATCGTTTTCGACAGCGCTGTATTGGACGCGGCCGTCGACATTCTCGGCGCGCCGGTCGCCCGGCTGAAGTTCTCGGTCGATCAGCCGGTCGCTCAGGTCAACCTGCGCCTTTCCGACGTGCTGCCGGATGGCCGGGTTACGCGCGTCAGCTATCAGGTCTTCAACCTGAACCACCGCAGCGGCCACGATGTGCCGGCGGCTCTCGTTCCGGGTGGAGTCTACGAGATCGCGATCAAGCTCAATGATTGCGGCTACCGTTTCGAGAAGGGTCACCGTATTCGCCTCTCGATCGCAACGGGCTACTGGCCGATGGTCTGGCCGTCGCCTGCAGCGGTCACCCTGTCCGTCGTGGCTGGCGAAAGTGCGCTGGAACTTCCGATCCGGCCCGCCGACCAGGCGGAAAAAGCCGTCGCTTTCGAAGCCCCGGCACACGGACCGTTCACCCCGATCACACAGCTCGATCCCGGCAGCGTCCGGCGCTGGACGGCGCAGGATCATGTGACTGGTGAGACCACCTATGTCACGGAAGGCATCGGCGGCCTGTTCGGCGAAGGCATCTTGCGCTTCGACGATATCGGCACCCAGCTCAGCCACAGCCTGAAGCGCGAGTTGACGATCCGCGACGACGATCCGCTGTCGGCCCTTTATGTCCTGACCCAGACCTATGAGATGGGGCGTGAAGGCTGGATGATCACGATTGATAGCAGGACCGAGATGCGCTCGGACGCCACCAACTTCTACATCTCCGGTACGCTGGAGGCGAAGGAGAACGGCAAGTCCGTCACGACGCGCACGTGGGACCAGACGATCCCGCGCGATTTCCTCTAGTTTTGACCGGCAGCCCTTGGGATCGCGAGTACGCGACCCATGGGCTGCCACTATCAACTTCGGCTACGAGCAGCGATGGCAAGATAATGCGGTTTGTCGCTCGATCAGCAGGTCGAGCCCCAACGGACTTTCAGGTCGAGCACAACGCGTTCCGGCTCAGGGTCCTGGCTCTGATCGCGCTCGATCAGCCTTACCACTTCGTCGATGAAGCCGGCAGCGTCGAGGGCAATCGTCGTCAGGTCCAGGCATTCCCAATCGGCCATCGAGATACCATCCTGGCCGACGACCGCGACGTCTTCCGGGACTCGCTTGCCGAGCACGCGGGTGGCAGCATCGCGAACGCCGATCGCCATGACGTCGTTGCCGCAGATGACCGTGTCAACTTTTGAACGACGGAGCAGGACGACTGCTTCCTTGAAGCCCGAATCGTAGGAATAGTCGCCGTGCGCTTCCGCTTCAAACGCCAACCCATGCTCGCGAAGGGCATCCGCGAACCATTGCTTTCGCTGCTTGTCGATCCAGCTTGATTTGCGGCCGGTAAGGTAGGCGAAGTGCTTTCGCCCATCGGCCACCGCCTTGTCGATGACTTCTCTGACCGCATTGGAGCCGTCGATGTTGATGTGGGAAGCGTGTTTCCCGGTTAGCGGTTCGGACGAGACGATGATCGGGCGAGCCGATCGGAAAATCTGGATCGCATCGTCATAGGAGACCATGTCGGAAAACACGACCACATGATCGACCTGATAGGCCGAGGCCATGCGCATCAGGTGGGCCTTGTCGTCATAACCTGAGCAGCACAGGATGATCGGAAGAAGCTCACGCGTCTGGAGACGCTGAACGAGATATTGCAGCTGTTCCGCCTCCGGTGGATTTTGGATTGAGTTGACGACCAGCGCCACGAGACCGGAGCGCTGGCTGTTGAGGGAGCGGGCCAGCGCGTTGGGCTGGTAGTCGTGCTCCTGGGCAATGGACAGAATGCGATTGCGCGTTTCCGCGCTGATGCGTGAGTCCGAGCTGAAGGCGCGAGAAATCGTCGCCGACGAGACGCCGGCGAGCTTTGCGAGTTCCTTGGACGTAATGCGCTTGTTCATCGCAATCCTGACAATCGATTCAGCCGATCTCGGCAACCCTCACCGAGTCTCCCTCGCGTGCTGCGGAAGACTTGATAGCATCCCATAGCCGAGCAAAGCGAAGGCCATTTTCCACGGTCGACGGATTTTCCTCGGTTCCGGCACGGACGGCGAGGAAGGTTTTCAGCGGGTCCGCGCCGTGAGGGGCTTCCGCCACCTCGCGTGCGCCAGGCTTGCCGTCGATGTCGATCTCACGCCATGCCCCCCATGCGTCGATCCGCACGATAGCCTTTTCATAGAATAGCGTCATGTGCGACGCACAGCCCTTGGGGCCTTCGCCGGCGGCCGTGAACGTGACGAGGGCGCCGTTTTCCAGCTTGGCCGAAACCGCGCACGTGATGTCCACGGGCTTGTCGTAATTGTTCATGTAGGCAGACACGCGCTCGAAGTCCGACCCCACCAAGACGCAGATCGTGTTCATCATGTGCGCTCCGGTGTCGAACATGAAGCCGCCGCCGGAAATCTCGGGCACCTGCTTCCAATGTCCTTCATAGTTCGATCGCCAGCTCTCCCAGATCGCGGCCGATACGCTGACCAGCTTGCCGAATTCTCCCGATGCGGCGCGCTTGCGGGTATCGCGGACGAGCTTTGACAGGCCGCCGTTGAAGGCCACAACAACCGTGCTGTCCTTGCTTTTGCGCGCTTCGATCAGCGCCTTGGCCTCGGCAACGGTGGTCACCATCGGCTTTTCCAGGAAGAGGTCGAGACCCATTTCAATGACTGCCAGCGCCTGTTCGCCATGCGAGGCGTGCGGCGTTGAGATGTAGACGGCGTCGAGATCGTCCCGGCAGGTCGCGAGCATCTCGCGATAGTCTTCAAATTGCCGGGGCTGCCTGTTTCCGGCTCTGGCGCAGACGTCGGCAAAGCGTGTGCGCGAGGCAGCGCTTACATCCGCCGCGGCGACGAACTGAACTTCCGGCATCAGCGACCAGCTCTCGGCATATTCGACAGCCTTGTGGCCCGTGCCGATCACGGCCAATCTCAACTTGTTGGGCAATGGTTCCTCCATTTGTGTAAACGGTTACACACAGCCTCAATATCCGATACAGCGGTATTTGCAATTAAAAATGGCTACAATGGCCTATTTACTGGCTTTCAAGATGGCGTATTGACGACTTTGTGCAAACGTGTACATTTGCCGTCGACGATCGAGGAGGTCGTCTTCTGTCATCTCCAGGGAGGAGTGCATGTTGAGGAAGTTTCTCTTGACGGGCATCAGTGCCGCAGCGCTGGCCATGTCGATGTCGTCGGCTTTCGCCGAGACAATTCGAATTGCAGAACATCGCCAGGCACGTATCGATGCGCTCAAAGCCGTCGCGCCGGCGATCGAGAAGAAATACGGCGTAGAGATTGAGATCGTTGAATATCCCGCGCCGGAAAAAGACTACCTCTCCAAGCTTCTGACGGAGCTGCGCGCCGGCAATGCGCCTGACCTCTTCACCGCGCCCGCCAGTCAGGATGTCGCCGACATGGTCGCCGCCGGCTACCTTGCTCCGATCACCGACGAGCTGAAGGCATGGGACGGTTACGGTCAGCTGTTTGACGTCTCGAAGAAGCTGGTCGCGCGTGCGGATGGTGACATGTATGTCCTTCCGGCAATGCTGAAGGTCCAGCAGCTCTATTACCGCAAGGATATCCTGGAAAAGGCCGGCATCTCGACCGCGCAGCCAAAGACATGGGCTGAGCTCATGGATCGTGCCAAGGAGATCAAGGCGAAGACCGGCAACTACGGACTGATGTTCCCGGCTGGTGTCACTTGGGGTGGCGGTTCATTCCAGGAAGGCTTTCAGTACCTGATACTCGGGACATCAACGCCGCAGATCGCAAATGATGACGAGACGCTGAATCTGAAAAATGAAGGCGTGAGGGATGCGTTTGGCTTCTACGCGGATCTCATCAACAACGACCTGATGCCGGTCCAGCCGCTGCTGGGCCCGGAACCGTGGGTAATCCCGAAGTATCAGATGTTCCCCGCCGGTAAGCTGGTCGCTACGACCTGTGGCTCATGGTGCTACATCTATGACTGGGGCGTCGAGTCCAAGAATCCGATCCCCGACGTTACGAATGCTGTCGGCACCTGGGCAATGCCGGGTAAGGACGGCGGCGAGCACGTCGTTGTCGACCTTGAAAGCCCTTGGGGCGTGAACGCCAAGGCGAGCGATCCGGAGCTGGCCAAGAAGGTATTGCTCGAAATCGGCTCTGTTGCCGCAGATGTCGCCTATGCCAAGGGTATTGGCAACATTCCTGCCCGCAAGGATGCGACCAGCAACCCCGAATTCCAGAAGCTCACCGCGCTTGTTCCAATCCTGGGCGCTGTCGAAAACGGCACGTTCCTGAAGACAGCACCCGGCTTCTCGGCCCTGCAGGAAGGTATCGCACGCGCGACGGAGGCTCTCTTGCGCAAGGAGACCGACGCAGCTGGTGCCCAGAAGATCCTCGTGGATTATGTCTCCGAGACGCTCGGCGACGACATGGTGAAGTAAGCCCGACCTAACAACCTCCCGGCGGGAGCTGGCGTCGTGCCGCTCCCGCCGTCAGAACAAGGACGGCTTTTTTGACGCGCCCAATGAACCCCCATGAAATCCGCATGCAGCGGCAGCTTTTTCTTATCCTGTTGCCGTCGATGCTGCTTCTGCTCGCCTTCGTCATTTATCCGGCGCTCTATTCGGTCTACCTGAGCTTCACCAATGAAGCTCTCACAGGTGCCGGCGCGCTCCGGCCTCGCTTCGTAGGTTTCAGGAACTACACGCGTCTTTTCAGCGACGGAAAGTTCTGGAACTCGCTCGTCGTCACCTTCATCTTCGTGGTCGGCTCGGCGGTCATCGGGCAGTTCGTTCTCGGGCTCGTCTCTGCGATGGCCCTCGGCCGCTCGATCAGGTTCCGCAAGACCCTGGCCTCGATCATCCTGCTGCCGAACGCGGCCCCTGAGGTCGTCGCGGGCTTCATGTGGATCTCGATGCTGGCAGGCGGCGAAAACGCCACTCTTAGCCGGATCGTCATGTTTTTCGGTGTCGAGCCGGTGGATTGGCTGAACACCTTTCCACTGACGATGATCATCATCGTCAACACCTGGCGTGGCATTGCGACCGCCATGATCCTGCTGATGGCGGGGCTCAGCACGATCCCCAAGGACGTCTATGAAGCGGCCCGCATGGACGGCGCGACACCCGCGCAGATTTTCCGGCGCATCACGTTGCCGCTCATGTTGCCGACCATCATGCTCTACATGCTTATTTCGGCTGTATCGACGATCGCGGTCTTCGGCTTCGTCTACGCGCTGACGCGCGGAGGACCCGGCGGCGCGACGGAGCTCGTCAGCATCTACATCTACAACCAGTCCTTCACGGCCTACCAGCTCGGGTACGGCGCTGCCGTGGCTGTCATCGTCCTCCTCATCTCGGTGGTGATCGGTGTCGGCTACGTCAAGGCAATGAAGGTGGAGGTCTGAACCATGGCAGTCATGTCTCCTGCCGAGAAAGCAAACAAGCGCCAGGGCGATCTCATGGCCTATGCGACGCTGTCGATCATTTCGATCTTCTGCGCGCTCCCATTCTTCTGGGTTCTGATTGCGTCCTTCGACGCAAACGCGCAGCTCTTCCTGCGTTGGCCGGCTGAGCTGACCTTCAACAACTACACCCGCATCTTCCTGGAGGAAGACGGCGGCAGGTGGTTGATGAACTCGCTGATCATCGTCGTGACCGCGACGGTGCTGGTCATGATCCTGTCGGGGCTGGGCGGCTACGCGCTGTCGCGGACGAACGCCTGGTGGAAGCTGCCGTTTCTCTATGGCATCCTTCTGATCCGCGTGCTGCCGCCAACGGCTCTCATCGTGCCGCTCTACAAAGTTCTGCTGACGATGAACAATGCAGAGGGTGCCGTGCTGCGGCCGATCTTCGGCAGCTACACGCGGGCGATCATGAAGTATACGGGCTTCATCGACGGCTATCTCGGTATCATCCTCGTACTCGCCACGCTCCAGTTGCCGCTGGCGCTATGGATCATGAAGACCTTCTTTGATGGTCTGCCGAAGGACTACGAAGAGGCGGCCCTGATGGACGGGGCGACGATGACCCAGCGCATTCGTCGCGTCCTCATTCCGCTTGCCTTGCCGGGGTTGGCCGCGTCTGGCCTGTTTTCCTTCATCTTCGCCTGGGGCGACTTCCTCCTCCCCCTGATCCTCATTTCATCACCGGAGCTGCAACCGCTTCCGCTCGGCCTGTTTCGCGCCTTCCTGCGCGTCAACACCGTCGACTACGGTTTCCTCGCTGCCCTGGCCTTCATCTACCTCCTGCCTGCCGTCATCGCCTTCAGCTTCGCGCGACGTTTTCTCGTTCAGACGTTCGCCGGTGGCGTGAAGGGCTGACGATCGGCGCAAAGGAGAAAGAGGCACACATGATCACGCTCAGAAATGTTCGCAAATATTACGGCGCGCTGGAAGTCATCAAAGGCGTCGACATCACGGTCGAGGACGGTGAGTTCGCGGTCTTCGTCGGCCCTTCGGGTTGTGGCAAGTCCACGCTGCTGCGGATGATCGCCGGACTTGAAGGGATCGACGGCGGCGACCTGATCCTCAATGGCCAGCGCATCAACGACGTGCCGCCGGACAAGCGCGGCATCGCCATGGTCTTCCAGAGCTACGCGCTCTATCCGCATATGACCGTGGCCGAGAACATCGGCTTTTCCCTTTCCCTGAAGAAGGTGCCTGCCGCGGAGATCCGCAAGCAGGTGGAAGAAGTCGCCGAGATTCTCCAGCTCAGGGAATATCTCGATCGTCGTCCGGCTGCTCTCAGCGGCGGCCAGCGTCAGCGCGTGGCCATCGGGCGCGCGATCATCAAGAAGCCGTCGCTCATCCTGTTTGACGAGCCGCTGTCAAATCTGGATTCCGCGCTGCGCGTCCAGATGCGTGCCGAGCTGCAGCGCCTGCATCGCGAGCTCAAGGCAACGGCCGTCTATGTCACCCACGATCAGGTGGAGGCAATGACCATGGCGGACCGGATCGTCGTCCTCAACAAGGGCATCGTGGCCCAGCAGGGGGCGCCGATGAACCTGTACCACCAGCCGCAAAACGAGTTCGTGGCGACCTTCATCGGATCCCCGAAGATGAACCTGATCCCGGTCAAGGCGGCTGCGGGCGACAATGGCGCACTGCGTCTCGAAAGTCCGCTGGGCATTTCGCTCGATATCCCCGACGCCGGCACGAACGGGCCGCGCGGCGATCTGCGGCTCGGGATACGCCCCGAGCATCTCAAGATCGCACCCGATGGCCAGGGTCCTTTCTCGCTCGAGGTCGGCATCGTCGAGCGCCTGGGGGTCGAAACCTATCTGACGGTCGGCTCAGCCGACCAGCCGCTGATCGTCCGCACCGAGGGCGATCTGTCTATCCGCCCGGGCGACCGGGTTTCACTGACGGCGGACCCCGCCGCCTGCCATCTGTTCGATCAATCCGGTCAGGCAATCCGCCCGGCCAGCGCATGACAACGAGGAAAGAAATGACGATCAAGGTCACGATCTGGAACGAAGGACGCCACGAGCAGCACGACGAGGCGGTCCAGAAGATTTATCCCGACCGGATGGACGGCGCTATCGCCAAGGGCATCGAAAGCCCGGATTTCGAGATCCGCCGGACCACCATGGACGAGCCCGAGCAGGGCATGCCGGATTCGCTGTTGAACGATACGGACGTGCTGCTCTGGTGGGGGCACGTCGCCCATGAAGAAATCAGCGACAGCCTCGTTGATCGCATCCAGCAGCGTGTCCTGAAGGGCATGGGCATCGTCTTCCTGCATTCGGGCCATCATTCAAAGCTTTTCCGGCGCCTGATGGGCACCAATGCCAACCTCTCCTGGCGCGAGCTGCCGGAGGGCGATCTCGAGCGTGTCTGGGTCATCAACCCGTCGCATCCGATCGCCGAGGGCCTGCCTCCCTATTTCGAAGTGGAGGCGTCGGAAATGTATGGCGAGCCCTTCGACATCCCGACGCCGGACGAGTTGATCTTCATTTCCTGGTACTCAGGCGGCGAAGTGTTCCGCAGCGGTTGCACCTTCCAGCGTGGACGCGGTCGCATCTTCTACTTCAGCCCCGGTCACGAGACCTATCCTGTCTACCACAACCCCCACGTCCTGAAGGTTATCAGCAACGGCATTCACTGGGCGAACCAGAAGCACACCAGCGGCCGGATCCTCGAGAACTGGCACCGCAAGGAGCCGCTGCACGAAAAGACGGCACCCAAGGCCTGAGTTCCTCCCCTGGGGGGCTGGGGCAGACTCCAGCCCTGGCCCCTCGCGGATCTATATCTGGAATGCGGCGATCACCCAGCGCCGCATTTTTCCGCGTTAGCGGACCGCGCATGGGGCAGAGCGGCTTGCATCGCAGTTGCGACCGAGGATAAATCAGTCTTTGTTGCTCCAGACCGTTTTTCATCCGTTGCAAGATGCTGATTCACGAAGGCGATAACCGAACATCGAGAGTAGATCTGCTTTTGGCTGCCGCGCTGTCCTTTGTGGCTGGCGGCGTCAACAGCGCGGGATACCTTGCGTATGGCTATTTCTCGGCCAACATGACGGGCAACGTCTCGCTGATCTCGGATCACATTTCGATCCAGGAGTTTACGGTTGCCATCGCATTCGTGACCATCGTCACGATGTTTGTTCTCGGCGCGTTCAGCGCTTCTCTCTTCATCGAGCTCGGAAAGCGCCGGAGGCTTTCGAACATCTACGCGCTTACGCTGCTGTCGGAAGCCGTTTTTCTCATGGCCGTCGGCATCTATACGGCAAAGCTTGGGTCCTCGGTCAACGGGGTCACCATCGCGGGCCTTCTGAGCTTCACCATGGGTCTGCAGAACGCCGCCTCGACGCGTATTTCCGGCAGCCGGGTTCGCACGACGCATGTCTCCGGTATCGCGACTGATATCGGAGTCGGCCTCGCCCTCATGACAGGCGACGCAAGAGCGCCGGACCGACCGATGGTCGCCCGCCGGCTCGTATTGCATATCACGACGCTCCTGTCGTTCCTTCTTGGCGGCGTTGCCGGCTTCCTGGGCTATAAGACAACCGGCGGCGTCACCTTCTGCGCCTTCTCGTTCATCCTGTTTTCGCTCTGCGCACGGTACCTCACCGTACGCGCGGCCGCATCGTAGGCCCGACCACTGGACTGCATTCTCAGTCCCGCGCCAGCGCAATGACCGGATCAAGCCGCGAGGCATTGCGCGCCGGCAGAAATCCGAATACCAGCCCGATCAGGCAGGAGCAGGCCGCCGCCAGGATGATCGCCACCGGCGAATAGACGAGCGTGAAACCTGCCGCGAGGCTGTTGAACACCATGCCGAAGCCAAGCGCCGTGAGGATACCCAGTATTCCCCCGAGCAGGCAGACCAGGACGGCCTCGATCAGGAACTGTTGAAGGATATCCTGGCGTCTGGCGCCCACGGCCATGCGAACGCCGATCTCCGATACCCGCTCGGAGACCGATACCAGCATGATGTTCATCACGCCGATCCCGCCGACAACGAGCGAGATCACGGCGATCGCTGAAACAAGCAGTGTCAGCGTACCGGCAGTGCTCGTGATCGTCTTTCGAATGTCGTCGGTGTTCAGGATGAAGAAGTCGTTCTTTCCGTGGCGCTGCTCCAGAAACCGCGACACCGATGCCTCGGCAACCGAGCTTTCGACATCATCGGCGACGCGCACGGTCACGCTCCGCAACGACATGTCGCCGAGGAAGCGGGTCTGCACGCTCGTGTACGGCAGATAGACCGAGAGGTTGTCGCTGGAGCCGAAGCCCCCCTGTTGGGCGCTGATCACACCTACGATGAGCACGGGAACGGAATCGACCAGCACGACGCTGCCGACGGCATCGGATGCCTTGCCGAAAAGTGCGTCGGCGGTGTTGGTGTCGATGACGGCTTCCTGGGTAACGTCACGCACGCTGGCGGCATTGAAGAACCTGCCGGCGACAAGCTTGGAGCCTTTCGCAGTGAAATATTGTTCGCCGACGCCGTTGATCAACGCGTTCGCTTCCAGGGAAGAGAAGCGGACGGTTCCTGAGGTCGAGACGGTGGGGGTGACAGCGGCGACGTAGGACAGTTTCGACAGTGCATCAGCATCCGCGACCCGAAGGGTCTTGACACGCCCGGAGCGCGTATCTCCAAATCCGCTGCCCGGGAAGATCTCAAGCGTGTTGGTTCCCAGGCTGCTGATGTTTTCCAGTACCTTCTTCTGCGATCCTTCGCCAAGCGCCACGACGCAGATCACCGAGGCGATCCCAATGATGATCCCCAGCATCGTCAGAAACGTGCGCATCCGGTGCGCTGCAAGCGCGCGAAACGCCATCGCGGAGGCTTCCGCAAGGCGGCCAAGCGACGCAAATCGTCCACTGCTGCTGGTCGCAGGATTGGCTGCGGGCGGCGGTGGTGATTGCTCGCGCTGTCGGCGGTCGGCCACGATGCGACCGTCTGCGATCTCGATGATCCGCTGGGCGCGCGAGGCGACGGAAAGATCGTGGGTGACAATGATGACTGTTCGTCCGTCGGCATGAAGTTCGCCGAGGATGCGAAGCACTTCTTCGCCACTTTCCCGGTCCAGCGCGCCCGTGGGCTCGTCGGCGAGGATGATCTCCCCGCCATTGACGAGGGCACGGGCGATCGATACCCGCTGCTGCTGCCCGCCGGAAAGCTGGCCCGGCTTGTGATGCAGCCGCGCGCCCATTCCGAGGCGCTCCAGAAGGCCCTTCGCGTGGCCGTGGCGGACCGCGGCCGGTTGACCGGCGTAGATCGCAGGCATCTCGACATTGGCGACAGCGGTCAGATCGGGCAACAGCTGGTAGCGCTGAAAGATGAAGCCCAGGTGCTCGCGCCGCAGTTTGGAAAGCGCGTCGCTCGGAAGTGCACCGGTGACTTGGCCATCGATCGCATAGGTGCCTGTTGTCGGCCGATCCAGGAGACCGAGTATGTTCATCAACGTCGACTTTCCCGAACCCGACGGGCCGACGATGGCGACCATCTCGCCACGTTCGATTGTCAGGTTCACGTCGTCCAGGACGGTCAGGCTCTCGTCGCCCGAGGGGTAGATGCGGGTAACGCCGCTCAGTTCGATCAGGGGCTGCGCCATGGTTCACATCCCCATCGGTGGCGGCGGTCCGCCCGCATTCGTGGCCGCCTTGGTCGTCACCGCTTCACCAATGACGACCTGTTCTCCCTCGGCAAGGCCGGAGAGCACTTCGACATTGACGCCGTCGCTCTCGCCGACTTCGATCGTGCGCGGCGAAGTCGTGCCATCGGCACCGACCAACTTGATCGTGCTCTTGCCGGATTTCCGATCGGTTGTCACGGCGGCAGCCGGGACGACGAGAACGTCTTTCCGGGATGCCAGGACAATGTGCACCTCGGCTGACATATAGGTCCGGAAATGGCCGTCGGCGTTCGGCACATCGAAGATGCCGTTATAGTAGATGGCGGATGAGGAGGACGAGGATGTCGACGAGCTTCCGCTGCTGCTGGACGACGAACTGATGCTGCTGTCACTGGTGATGGATTCGGGTGCGGGTTCGATGGACTTCAGCACCGCGTCATGGCGTAGGGCAGGCTCGCCGATGATCGAGAAATAGACTGGCTGGCCCGGTGCCACGCGCACCACATCAGCTTCGGAGATCTCCGCGCGCACCGTCATGGTGGACAGCTCGCCGAGGACGACGATGGTGGGCGCCGTCTGGGCGGCGTTGACCGTTTGGCCTTCCTGGTTGACGACGGCCAGGACCGTGCCGTCCATCGGAGCGGTGATCCTGGTGTAGCCGAGGTTGGCCTTTGCCGTTTCGACGGTAACCTCCGCTTCGACGATCTGCGCCTCCAGTGCGGCGATCTGCGCCTGGATTTTCTTCACGGATGCCTCGGCGCTGTCGAGATCGGCCTTTGCACCCGCCCGATTGGCATAGATGTTCTGCTGTCGCGTCAGCGTGATCTTGGCGTTATCGAGGTCGGCTTCCGTTTCCTGGAGCTGTGCCTTGACGTTGGCCAGGGCTGCCTCCGCGGTTTTCAGGTTGTTTTTCTGGGTCGTGGAATCGATCTCGGCAACCAGGCTGCCCTGCTTGATCTCCTCTCCGAGGCGAACGGCAAGGCGCGTGATGCGGCCCGACACCTGTGCGCCGACGGCGACCAGCTTGACGGGCTTGAAGGTGCCCGTTGCAAGAACACTGCGCTCGATATCACCGCGGGCGACTGTCGCCGTCAGCACGTTGCTCGCCTTTGCCGGGGCCTGCCACCAGATGGTGGCGGCGAGGGTGCCGACGGCGCAAAGAGCCAGTATGGCGCCCGCTGTCTTCTTCTTGATCATCTTGTCGATCTCATTTGAGGTTGTCCTAGCGCATCGACACGAGATGCGGCGCTTCGCCCTTGTCCCGGACGACTGGCTTGTCGATATCGAGTGCAGCATCCCAGCCACCGCCCAGCGCCTTGTTGAGCGCAATGTAGTAGGTGGCGATATCGACGCGGCCCTGAATGAAGCTCTCTTCGGCGGAGTAGAGCGATCGCTCCGAATCGAGAACGTTCAGGAAGTTGGTTGCGCCCGTTTCGTTGAGCGACCGCGAGAGCTTGGCCGCCTGCCGGTAGCCTGCCACGGAGACGGCAAGCTTGGCGTTCTTCAGGCGCGATTGGTTGAGCCCCACGATTGCGTTCTCGACGTCTTCCATCGCCGATAGAACCGAGGATTGGTAAGCGACGAAATACTGATCGCGCTGGGCCTTCGCGACATCGACTGCCGCCTTCAACTGACCACCCTGAAACAGGGGGATGCTGACGGTCGGCCCGATCGACCAGCCGATCGTGGATTTCTTGGCAAGGTCGCCGATGCTTGTGGCCGAACTCGAGATACTGCCTGTCAGGCTGATCGAGGGATACCGATCCGCTTCTGCCTGACCGATCTTGGCGGTGTATTGCGCGAGCTGGCGCTCGGCTTGTCGCACGTCCGGCCGGTTGAGCAGGATGTCGGCGGGGATGCCGGGCGAAACCTTGGTTGGAGGGGTCGGGATCGGAGCATTTTTCGACATTCTTGCCTCGACGGCGTCGGGGGATTTTCCTGTCAGGATGCCAATGCGGTGGATCGTCTGCGCGTAAGATATGCGATAGGAGGGTACATCGGCTTCGGTCGACGCCGCCTGGGCATCGGCCTTCGCAGCATCGACACCGGTTGCTTCACCCGCCTCGAACTGCCGGCGCGTGAGAGCGGCCGTCTGACGCTGGGATTTGGCCGAGCGCTCCGCAAGCGCGATGAGGGCCTGATATTCGCGCGCCTGGACGTAGTAGGATGTGATGTCGCCTATCAACGTGACGAGTGTGTCGCGCAGTTCCTCTTCCGAGGCCTGTTCGCTGTAGCGCGCGGCTTCCAATCCGCGCTTGTTGCCGCCGAAGAGATCCAGTTCCCAACTTGCATCGAAACCGGCCTGATACTGTGGATAGACCGAGGCTTCGCTGCCCTCAGTCGCCGCGGATCGATTTCGTGTCGCAGACGATGACGCGGTTGCGGACGGCAAGAGGCTTCCTGCCTGTTCTCGCGTCGTTGCCCGGGCTTGGCGAACTTTGGCCTTTGCCGAGGCCACATCGAGGTTGCCTGCGACAGCCTCGTCGACAAGCTGGTCGAGCAACGGATCGTTGAGCTTCTTCCACCACTGCGAAAGCTCTGGCGGAGCCTCCTGCTTGGTCTTTTTGCTCCAGCTTATCGGCATTGCCAGCGTCGGCTTCTGATAGTCGGGACCAACGACGCAGCCGCTGGCCAAGGACAATGACAGGAAAGCAACTGAAAGCCGCAGCACCTGACCCGTTGTGGGAGCGCGCGAGCGCTCCAACTTGACGTTCTTCATATCGGAATTCCCTGGTTAGGATTGGTGTGCGACTGCTTCGTCGGAAGGCTGCGCCTCGGGTGTTTCGACCGTGCCTTTGAAGAAGCCACGGATCGTGACGAACAGCAGTGGGATGAAGAAGATGCCGAGCACCGTCGATGCAATCATCCCGCCCATGACCCCGATACCGATCGAGTTCTGGCTTCCCGAACCGGCACCGTTTGCGATCGCAAGCGGCAGGACGCCGAGGATAAAGGCAAGCGAGGTCATCAGGATCGGCCGCAAGCGCTGGCGGGAAGCCTCCAGGGTCGCCTCGATGAGGCTCTTTCCGTGCTTCTGCTGCTCAATGGCGAATTCGACGATCAGGATGGCGTTCTTCGCGGCAAGGCCGATTGTGGTCAGTAGCCCGACCTTGAAGTAGACGTCGTTGGTCTGCCCGAAGAGGGTTGCCGCCAGAAGTGCGCCGAAGACGCCTACCGGTACCGACAGCATGACGGCGAACGGAATGGACCAGCTTTCGTAAAGCGCGGCGAGAGCCAGGAATACCACTAGGATCGAGATCGCGTAGAGCTGCGTTGCCTGGCTGCCCGACAGACGCTCTTGCGCTGATAGTCCTGTCCATTCATGCGTGAACCCCTGGGGGAGCTGGCTTACGAGCGCATCGATCTCGTTCATCCCGTCGCCTGACGAGACACCACTTGCCGCGGAACCCTGGATTTCGACGGCCGACGAGCCGTTGTAGCGTTCAAGGCGGGGAGAGCCGAACTTCCAGTGGCCGCTCGCAAAGGCCGAGAAGGGAACCATGTTTCCATCGGAATTCTTCACGTACCAGCGGTCGAAATCCTCCGGCTGCATGCGAAAGTTATCGCCCGCCTGAACATAGACCTTCTTGACGCGGCCGCGGTCGACGAAGTCGTTGACATAGTCACCGCCCCAAGCCGTCGACAGCGTCGTATCGATGTCCGACAGGTCGAGATTGAGTGCGCTCGCCCGCTCCTGGTCGATATCGACCGAGTATTGCGGCGTGTCTTCCTGGCCGTTTGGCCGGGTGCCGACAAGCTTGCTGCTCTTTCCAGCCGCAGCGAGCAGCTGATTGCGTGCTTCGATCAGTTTCTCGTGGCCGGCTCCATTCGTATCCTTCAGATAGAAATCGAAGCCGCTGTTGTTGCCGAACCCCGGAATTGCCGGCGGAGACAGCGCAAACACGTTGGCGTCCGCAATTCCCTGGAATGCTTTCATGGCACGGCCGGCGATTGCCTGCGCCTTCGATTGTGGGGTTGTGCGTTCCTCAAAATCCTTCAGCTTCACGAAGGCGAGGCCGACGTTCTGGCCCTGTCCGCCGAAGCCGAAGCCGGCAACGCCCATCACACCAGTGACGTATTCCTTTTCGTCGTTGAGATAGTGATCCGTTACCTGCTGCAGGACTTTTTGTGTGCGATCGGCGGTCGCGCCGACAGGAAGCTGGACGCCCGTGATCAGAATGCCTTGATCTTCTTCCGGCAGGAAGGAGCTGGGCAGACGCGTGAACAGGACACCAGCGGCGACTGTGACGAGCAAAAATAGCATAAGGAAGCGCCCGCGGCGCTTGATGATGCCGCCGACGCTGCGTTGATAGGCGTGCGTTCCGCGGTCGAATCCACGGTTGAACCAGCCGAACGGCCCGTTATTCTTCGCGCCATGCGCCGGCTTTTTCAGGATCGTTGCACAGAGCGCAGGCGTCAGAACCAGCGCAACAAGAACGGAGAGCACCATCGCCGAAACGATCGTGACTGAGAACTGGCGATAGATGACCCCGACCGAGCCGGAGAAGAAAGCCATGGGAACGAAGACGGCCGAGAGAACCGTGGCAATGCCGATCAGCGCTCCGGTGATTTCGCCCATGGACTTGATCGTCGCCTGCTTGGGAGAGAGGCCTTCCTCCTCCATGACACGCTCTACGTTCTCTACCACCACAATGGCGTCATCCACCAGAAGGCCGATCGCCAGCACCATGCCGAACATGGTCAGCGTATTGATAGAGTATCCGAGGTAGGAAAGGATGCCGAATGTTCCGAGAAGAACCACGGGAACCGCGAGCGTCGGAATGATCGTCGCGCGAAGGCTCTGCAGAAAAACGAACATGACGACAAACACGAGAACGACGGCTTCGAGCAGCGTCTTGACCACGTCTTCGATCGACAGCTTGACGAACGGCGTGGTGTCGTAGGGATAGACCACCTCGACATTGGCGGGCAGGGTCTGCTTCAGGTCGTTGATGGTCGACTGGACGGCCTCTGCCGTATCGATGGCGTTGGCACCCGACGCAAGCATGATCGCTAGGCCGGCCGACGGCTTTCCGTTGTAGGTGCTGGAGCTTGCGTAGCTCTCGGCGCCGAGTTCAACAGTGGCCACATCGTTGAGGCGGACCAGCGACCCATCGCTGTTGCTCTTCAGGATGATGTTTTCGAACTGCTCGGGCGTCTGCAGCCGGCTCTTGGCGGTGACCGTTGCGTTGAGTTGCTGGCCCTTGCGCTGGGGCAGCGCGCCAAGTTGGCCGGCCGCGACCTGGGTGTTCTGCGCCTCGATGGCCGAAGTGACGTTGCTGACCATCAACGAGTATTTCGCCAGCTTGTCGGGATCGACCCAGATCCGCATGGCGTAGCCGGAGCCGAAAAGCCGTGTGTCGCCCACGCCTGCAACGCGCTTCAGGGTGTCGTTCAGCGTGCTGTTGACGTAGTCGGCAAGATCGGTCGAGTTCAACTTGCCGTCGGTCGATACGAAGCCGATGACCATCAGGAAGTTGGAGGTTGATTTCGTGACTGTCAGGCCGGAGTTTTGGACGCTCTGCGGGAGCTGAGCCTCGACCAGCTGCAGCTTGTTCTGCACCTGCATCTGCGCGACGTCGGGGTCTGCCTTGTTGGTAAAGGTCAGCGCGATTGAGGCGGATCCCGTCGACTGGGACGTGGAGGTCATGTAGTCGAGATTGTCGATCCCGGTCATTCCCTGTTCGATGACCTTGGTCACCGAATTTTCCACGGTCTCGGCGTCCGCGCCTGAATAGGTCGCGGAAATGGTGACAGTTGTTGGCGCAATCTGCGGATATTGCGAAATCGACAGCGTGGTGACGGACAACAGTCCGCCAAGCATGATGCAGATGGCGATGACCCACGCAAAGATGGGCCTGTCGATAAAGAAGCGGGACATGACGAGCGACCTCAGAGCTGCGAGTGCGATGCGGCCGAAGCCTGCTTCGTTGGTTCGGGTTCTGCCTGTGAGGTCATGATGTCGCCGGTCGAGTCGTCGATGGTCACCTCTTTGGCCGCAACGCCCTGTCCGACCTGAACCCGCTGGCTGCCCTCGACGACGACCTTGTCACCATCGTTGACGCCGGACAGGACGAGCCAGTTGTTTCCAACGCTCCTATCCACGCCGAGCACACGTTGCTCGATCTTGCCTTCGCTCGTCACGAACAGGGCGGTGGGGTCGCCCTTCGTGTCGCGGGTGATCGCGCGCTGCGGAATGAGGAAGCTCTTTTCAGCCACGCCCTCTTCGATAGTTGCCCGCACGTACATGCCGGGAAGAAGGGTGTGATCGGGGTTCGGGAATTCCGCGCGGACGGTGAAGGTGCCGACGCTTTCGTCGACAGAGGCTTCGGCAAATTCCAGCTTGCCGGTCCTCCCGTAGTTGCTGCCGTCCTCGAGGGTGAGGTGAGCGCTGACATCGTCGCCCGTCAGCTTGAGCTTTCCTGTTTCGACCGTCTTGCGAAACTTCAGGAGATTGGTGCTCGACTGCGTGACGTTGACGTTGATCGGGTCGAGAGCGCGAACCGTTGTGAGAACCGTGGTCTGCTCGGCGGTGACAAGCGCCCCGACCGTCACGGCCGAGGCGTCGATGCGGCCGTCGATGGGCGCCCGGATCTTTGTGTAATCGAGGTTGATGCGCGCTGTTTCAAGAGCCGCCTTTGCGGATGCGATATCGGCTTCGGCCTGCACGAGGGTCGATTTTGCGTCGTCCAGATCCTGGACGCTGACTGCGTTTTGCGCCGTCAGATTCTTGTAGCGATCGACCTTTGCCTGCGCGCTCGGCAGGGCACCTTGTGCCTTTTGAAGCGCGGCTGCGGCGCTGTCATAGGTTGCTTGATAGGGGGCTGGATCGATTTCGTAGAGGATCTCGCCGGCCTTTACCTCCGTTCCCTCCTTGAAGTTTCGCGTCCTGATAATGCCGCCGACCTGCGGACGGACCTCCGCGACGAGTGATGCTGCCGTACGGCCCGGCAACTGCGCGGTGATGGTAACGGATTTGGGGTGCATCGATACTACGCTGACCTGCGGTTTGACGACCGGCGGCTGGGCTGCCGTCTTGCTGTCGTTGCAGCCCGCCAAGGCCACGCTGGCGAGAAGGGGCAATACGGCCAGGCGAAAATCTGCTTTCTTCATTACAGACACAAACATTATCCCTACGGACGGGTTTGCTGGAGGAGCGTGAGCGGCACCAACGAACCTTCGGTTGATCGGAGCGCATGGGGCCGGTGCGGCAGTGTGAAAAGGGGAGAACGTGTTGCCCATGCGGCTCCCGGTGATTGATGAAGCCGATTTACAAGGGGAGTTTGTCTGCGCTTCGCCGAAACGTTGCTGTGTTCGTCCGAATCTCCGAGATTTGTAAATGAACGTTGCTGACTCCGTGCCAGCAATACAAAGTTACAAATTTCTTCGGCATGAGCGCGATAGGGTCGCTATTCGCAAGTCAAACAGGCTGGAACGATGAACAACAGTGATCACATCTTGATTGTCGACGACGACCGGGAAATCCGGACCTTGTTGTCACGGTATCTGACCGGGCAAGGGATGCGCGTGTCTGTCGCCGCAGATCGCCGCGAATGCGAAGCCCTGCTTGCGACGAGCAACCCTGACCTGATCGTGCTGGATGTGATGCTTCCGGATGGATCGGGCCTGGATATCTGCCGCGACCTGCGCGATAGGCGTCCGCCGGTGGCCGTGATCTTGTTGACCGCGCTCAAGGAAGACGTCGATCGGATCATCGGGCTGGAGCTCGGGGCAGACGATTATCTCAGCAAGCCGTTCAACCCGCGTGAATTGCTGGCGAGAATCAAGGCCGTGCTGCGCCGAATGGCGGTCGTGGAGCCCGAGGCTTCCCAGGCGAAGATCTATCACTTCGCGAAATTCGAGGTCGATCCGGAGTTGCGACGTGTCCGTTGCGACGATGGAAGCGAAATCGAGCTCACCGGCGCCGAATTCGACCTGCTTAAAGTGTTCCTCGAGCGTCCAGGTCGCTTGTTGTCTCGCGATCAGCTCCTTGATGTGACACAGGGCCGGAGCCGGGAGCCACTGGACCGCTCGATCGACGTGCTCGTGAGCCGGTTGCGCCGCAAGCTCGGCGACGGGAGTGCGAGCCCCTTGTTCAAGACGGTCAGGAATGGCGGCTATCAGCTGACCGTTCCTGTCAAACTATCGACGCTGAACCGATGAAGTCATTGCGAAACAGAATTGTCGCCCTCCTGATTTTGGCGATCGTCACGGTCGTGACGCTCGCCACCTTCGTCGCGAGCAGGGTGTTGCAGCCACCGAGTACCGACGTGAGACTGGCGACCGTCGTTGCGCAGATGCGCATGGGGACGGCGCTGCTCTCGTCCAGTCGGGACAGTGCCCTGCGGGCGGGCGTGCTGCTGCGCGATGCTCCGCCTTCCGGCGAGCGCGACGACCTGCTGTCGTCCGCCTTGGCGCAGACGCTCGAAAGCACTGGCATCTTCGGTGAGACTGTCGTTACCAAGCAGTCGCGGTCTAATGAGGCAGCGGCGGGCGTGCAGCTGGCCAACAAGGAGTGGCTGTATGCCGTGGTCCCGAACCACGGGCCGCCGCCCGACGGGTGGTTCGTACTTGCAGGCTGGATGGTGCTGATCGTCATGGGAAGCACGGCGGTGTCCATTTTCGCGGCGTCCAAGATCACCGGCCCGCTGGAGCTGCTGCAGAGTGCGGCAGGTCGCATCGGATCCGACGGTGTGCTGCCGCACATACCCGAAACCGGTGCCGGCGAGGTGCGCGCGACCGCGCAGGCGCTCAACAGACTTTCTGCACGGCTGCGCTCCGCAATGGAAAGCCGAATGCGGCTTGTCGCGGCTGCGGGTCACGATCTCAGGACCCCGATGACGCGAATGCGGCTCAGGGCCGAGTTTGTCGTGGACGATGAAGAAAGAGAGAAGTGGCTTGCCGATCTCGAGGAGCTGGATTCCATCGCCGACAGCGCTATTCGCCTGGTGCGTGAGGAGGTTGCTGCCGAAAGTGCGTCTGATTCCGTTCAGCTGCACAATCTGATTTCCGAGATTGTCGGCGAGATGCGTCAACTTGGGCTGAAGGTTCACCCAGGGGCTGTTGAGCCCATCCCCGTACGCGGCACGCCGCTGGCCCTGAAAAGGGCGATACGAAATCTGGTCATCAACGCTGCAACACACGGTGGCGGCGCGACCGTTACGCTTCGGCAGGATCAGGCTGGCGCGGCGGTGATCACGATCTCGGACAATGGCCCGGGGATTCCTGCGGAACTGCTTAGCCAGGTGTTCGAACCATTCTTCCGGGTCGACATGGCGCGCAGGAAGACCGTTCCGGGAGCGGGTTTGGGTCTGGCGATCGCCAAGGAGATCATCGAGCGTTTCGGCGGGACGATCGAGATTGCGAACGGCCATCCCAAGGGTCTTGTTCAGACCATTCGCCTCGAGCGCCGTGATGAGGTCGGTGCGCTCTAGGCTGGTGGATTAGGACGCCGGCCCGGCCGGTTGTCGGCTATTGAGGTGTGCGTTGTGAGCATTTGCTCGCGGCTGGAAGTAGATGTCATGCCACGGTTATTTGCCGCCGTTATACGATCCGGCGAACAATAACCGAGCGGCAGTTGAGCAATTTTTCTAGCGAAGATCTCGTGAACGGGGACGCGACAACTGTCGCCCTCCGTTCGTGCGGCCATGCGCAGCGATTTTTCCGCTCAGCCAATTTTTAGGACGAGGTATTCCATGACGAAGATCGTTGGTCATCGCGGAGCGCGCAATCTGTGGCCCGAGAACTCGACGGAGGGGTTCAGAAAGACGCTGGAGCTGCCGGTCGATGCCATCGAGTTCGACGTGCATCTGACCGATGCCGGTGAGCTCGTCGTCATTCACGACGCCACGCTCGATCGCACCGCCGAGGGGACGGGTAAGGTCAGGTCGCTTTCGCCCGACCAGCGGTCCGCGATAGCTCTCAAGGGATCACAAGAGTCTATTCCGACGCTTGATGAGGTGCTCGCACTGTTTGCCGCCTCGCGGCCGGTCGAACTTCATGTCGAGCTGAAGGCTGACGCTGACGGTGTGCCCTATGAAGGACTTGAAGCCTTGGCGGCTGCCGCACTCGAACGCCACGGTCTTGCCGGTCGCAGCTTGCTGACGAGCTTCAATCATGACGTCCTCGCGCGGTGCAAGAGCGTGGCACCGGAGATCGGGCGCCTTTGTTCGATCAATACGAAGTCTGCGGAGCGGCTCGGTGTGGCTGCGACGGTGGCGCGGGCTGCCGAGCTTGCCGATCTTGTGGCCGTAGAAAAGACGTTGCTTGCCGCTTCCGCTGCCGAAATCGAAGCAATCATATCGCGCGAACGCCTGTGCTGCTGGGTCTTGAATGAACACGCGGAACTCGAGCATTGGCTCGGGCAGGGCGTCGGCTGGATCACGAGCGACGATCCGTCTCTTGCCTTGGCAGTTCGCGCCGCATCGCGCGACGCTGCTGCATAGTCACATGTTTCAAGCGGGGCACCGCACCACGTTTCACCTGAACAGTATATTTGATGAGCAAAATAGATCTTCTGATTTTTGACTGCGATGGTGTCCTGATCGACAGCGAACCGATTGCTGCGCGTACGCTTGCCCATGCCATCACGCATGCGGGCATCGCGATGACGCCGCGCGACGTTCTTGTCGAGTTTACTGGCAAGTCGGAACCCGAGTTGCGGAATATTCTGGTTGAGCGCGGCCTCTCCGCGGTCGATGCCGTCTTTGCCAAATGGCATGTCGAGATCTTCGCGGAGTTCAAGCGCGAACTCCGGGCGATGGATGGTATAAGCGACGTCCTGCAAGGGCTCGATATTGCAAAGTGCGTCGCGTCGAACAGTTCGGTGGAGCGCCTCAAGATGAGCCTGGGCCTTCTCGACATCTGGGGGCATTTCGCGCCGAACGTCTTCAGCGCCGAGATGGTCGCGGCGCCAAAGCCTGCCCCTGACCTTGTCGAGCTTTGTCTCGCCAGGATGGGCGCGAGCGCCGCGAGTACCATTCTGATCGATGACAGCCCGGCTGGCATCCGGGCAGCGTGCGCCGCCGGCGTCAAGGCAATCGGATTCGTCGCGCCCGATGATCCGCGCGCAGGCAGGCGCGACATTCTGCTCGCGGCTGGCGCACAAGATGTTGCTGTCGGTACCGCAGATCTGGGACGCATCCTGCGCCGCCATATCGCCGGCCACCACGAGGTCCGACGGCCTGTGGAGATCGAGGCATGAGGCGATCCGAGGCTCCGTCAGCAGGAATGGTGCCGACCGACCATGGAGCGGCGGAGATGTCGATATGATCGCAAGGCGTGATGATCACAGCAGTCGGCTGGATTTCACCGCAAAGGCCGGATGGCTCTACTACATCGGTGGGCACAGCCAGGATGAAATCGCACAGAAGCTGGGTGTTTCCCGGCAGACCGCGCAACGGCTCGTGTCGCGTGCCGTCCAGCAGGGGCTGATCAAGATCCGGCTGGATCACCCGGTTGGCGATTGCATGAGCCTCGCGGCCCGACTGAAGAGCAAGTTTGCGCTTCAGTTCGTGGAGGTCATTCCTTCGGGCGATCAGGCGCTTGGCTTGAGCGGTGGCCTTGCCCAGGCGGTCGCTGCCGAACTCGAACGCCGGCTGGCCGGTGACAAGCCTGCGGTGATCGCCATCGGAACGGGGCACACTCTTAAAGCTGCAGTCGAGGAAATGGTGCCGATGGAGGCGCGGCAGCACAAGATCGTTTCGCTGACCGGCAACATCACCCGGGAAGGATCGGTCTGGTTCTACAATGTCGTCTTCAAGCTTGCCGACATGATCACCGCGAAATGCTATCCGATGCCGGTTCCCGTCATCGCTTCATCGCAGCAGGAGCGAACGATCCTTCATAGCCAGCCCGTCATCCGTCAGACGCTGTCGCTTGCGGCGCGCGCGGACGTTGCCTTTGTCGGCATTGGGGATGTGGGGCCGGAAGCGCCGCTCTTCCTCGATGGCTTCATTCTGAAAGACGAGCTGAAGCGCCTTCAACAGGCCGGAGTAGTGGGCGAGATCGTCGGTTGGACGTTCGACAAGGACGGCAAATTGGTCGAGGGGATCACCAACGATCGGGTCGCGAGCGCGCCCATTCCGTCCTGCAGTAGAACCTTGGTGATCGGGGTGGCAAAGGGCGAGCGAAAAGAAGCGGCCATTCGAGGAGCGCTGAGAGGACGTCTGATCAACGGTTTGATGACAGACGAGATCACGGCGCAGAGCCTTTTGGGAACATCATGACCGAGCCACGGGAAACGGGGCGCGATCTGTAATTTGCAGTGCTGATCTGGCTCGAGAACGAGCATCAAGACCTGAAATCCGGAAGGTTTCAGGATGAATTCCTGCGTCCGTAATACTCAATATTAATGAATAAATACAGCATCTTAAATGTCATGAAAACTTCATCGCACCATTAAGAAAACGACACGCACCCGGCCCTAAAAACACCGCGACATTTGTACCGGGCCGTATCCGAGAAAACCTCGTCAAAGGAGAGACTTTCATGCTTTCAATCAATCGACGCAGCGCTCTGGGGCTGCTTGGTGCAACGGCAGGCGTCGCGATCTTGCCGCGCTTTGCATTCAGCCAAGGCAAGCGCCCGTCCGTGACGATCGCGGTTCAGAAGATCACCAACAACAACACGCTCGACATCTGGAACGAGCAGTCGAACGTCGGCGAGCGCGTGTTCTTCCCGAACCTCTGGGAAGGCCTGATCCTGCGCGACTGGATGGGCAATCAGGGCCCTGTCGCCGGCCTCGCCACCGACTGGAAGCGCATCGACGACAAGACGCTGGAACTCAAGCTGCGCCAAGGCGTCAAGTTCCACAACGGTGACGAACTGACCGCCGAAGACGTCGTCTTCAGCTTCTCCTCGCAGCGCGTCTTCGGCAGCACGCAGCCGGCCGGCGGCAAGACCATCTTCGAAGACGAAAACAAGCCGACATCGGTCAAGGAACTGCCGGCAACCATCCCCGGCGTCGGTCGTCGCCTCTGGCCGGCGCTCGCCGGTGTCGAAGCTGTCGACAAATACACGGTGCGCTTCCACAACGTCACGCCTGACGTGACGCTCGAAGGTCGCCTTTACGCCTTCGGCAGCCAGATCGCCAACCGTCGCGCCTGGGACGAGGCGGCAACCTATGTCGACTGGGCGCGCAAGCCGGTTACGACGGGTGCTTACATGGTCTCAGAATTCAAGCCTGACGTGTCGCTGACGCTGGTTGCCTTCGACGAGTATTGGGGCGGCCGCCCGCCGCTGGAGCAGATCCGCTTTGTCGAAGTTCCCGAGGTCGCTTCGCGCGTCAACGGCCTGCTGTCAGGCGAGTATGATTTCGCCTGCGACCTGCCGCCGGACCAGATCGCCACCGTGCAGAACGCAGCTGGTTTCGAAGTACAGGGCGCGACGATCAACAATCATCGCATCTCCGTGTTCAACACACAGAACCCCATCCTGCAGAACCCGCTGGTTCGCCGCGCCATGACGCATTCGATCGATCGCCAGGCGATCGTCGATGCTCTATGGGCCGGCCAGACGAAGATCCCCGCAGGCCTGCAGTTCCCATTCTACGGCGACATGTTCGTCGAAGGCTGGAGCGTGCCGGAATACAATCCGACGCTGGCACAGGACCTCCTGAAGCAGGCCAACTACAAGGGTGACGCGATCCCGTTCCGCCTGCTCAACAACTACTACACCAACCAGACTGCCAACGGTCAGATCATGGTGGAGATGTGGAAGCAGGTCGGTCTCAACGTCGAGATCGAAATGAAGGAAAACTGGGGCCAGATCCACGATCCGGCGGGCGTCAAGGGCGTGCGTGACTGGTCGGCCTCCGCCAACTTCAACGATCCGGTTTCCTCGATCGTTGCCCAGTTCGGTCCGAACGGCGAAGTGCAGCAGAAGAAGGACTGGTCGAACGCCGAGGTCAACCAGATGTCCCAGATTCTGGAAACCAGCACCGATCATGCGCAGCGCAAGAAGGCCTTCGCCCGCATGCTGGAGATCTGCGAGCGCGAAGATCCCGTCTATCAGGTCCTCCACCAGAACGCGGTCTTCACCGGCATGAAGTCGTCGCTGAAGTGGAAGGCCGCACCGGCCTTCGCGATGGACTTCCGTTCCAACAACTGGCCGAGCTGAGCTCATCGGTAAATCTGGGTCCGGCGGCATGAGTTGCCGGACCCATCTCGTTCGTTACGGACGCAAACGATCGACAGGAATGGCGAACAGATGAGCACCACTGCCACCAAGCTCGTGGAAATGCGCGGGCTGAAAGTCGCGTTCGACGGCGTGCAGGTTCTGCACGGCATCGATCTCGACATCGCGAGAGGCGAAGCTGTCGGCCTAGTCGGCGAATCCGGCTGCGGAAAGTCGGTGACCTGGCTTGCCGCCCTTGGCCTGTTGCCCGGCAAGCCCAGCGTTGGCGGTTCGGTGAAAATCGATGGTCAGGAACTGCGCGGAGCTCCGCGATCCGCGCTCGAGCACATCCGTGGTGGTCGGGTCGCGATGATCTTCCAGGATCCGTCGAGCTCGCTCAATCCGGTTCTGAAGATTGGCGGTCAGATTACCGAGGCGCTTGCCATCCATCGCGGCCTGCGCGGCGAGGCTGCAAAGAAGGAGGCGTGGCGTCTGATGGACATGGTCGGGATACCCGATGTCCGGCGCCGGTTCGATCTTTATCCGCATGAGTTTTCAGGCGGCCAGTGTCAGCGACTGATGATTGCCATGGCGCTTGCCGGCGAGCCGGACCTCCTGATTGCCGACGAGCCGACGACGGCGCTCGATGCGACGATCCAGGCACAGATCCTTGATCTGCTGATCTCTCTCAGGGCTGAAACGGGGATGGCCACCGTTTTCATTAGTCATGATCTCGGCGCCGTATCGCAGGTTTGCGACCGGGTCTGTGTGATGTATGCGGGACGCATCGTTGAGGAAGGCAGCGTGGGCGAGTTATTCGCCAATCCGCGCCACCCCTATACGCGTGGGCTCTTTGACGCCATCCCCAGCATCGACGGTCCTCGCCAGCGCCTGATCCCGATTGCCGGGACTGTTCCCGATCCCAGATCCCTGCCGCAAGGCTGTTCGTTTTCACCGCGCTGTTCCCGCGCCGTCGAGGCCTGTCGCCACGAGTTACCACCGCTGGTTTCGATAGGCGACGGTCGCTGGCTCGCGTGCACACGCCCGGTCTCACAGGCGCCGATCGTCGTCGAGACAAAGGGTTGGATAGCAGAAGGGGCGATGCAATGACGCCGTTAATTGAAGCGCGCGACCTCGTTCGCATCTACCATGTTCGCCGTGGTCTGTTTGGTCATGCGACGCCGGTGCGCGCGGTCGACGGAATCTCGTTCGCCGTCATGCCGGGCGAGACATTGGGTATCGTCGGCGAATCCGGTTCGGGAAAGTCGACACTTGGGCGAATGCTGCTTGGCATCGATGATGCACAGGAAGGCCAGGTTCGCTTTGAAGGCCGGGAGATGCCGGCGCGCGGTACCTCGGACTGGCGACGACTGCGGGCAAAGATGCAGCTGGTTTACCAGGACCCTCTTGCGGCGCTCGACCGTCGCCTGAACATTGCCACGCAGCTTGCGGAACCGCTGGAAATCCACCGGTTGATTCCGAAGGAGCATCGCGCTGCGCGGGTCTCCGAGTTGATGGCGGCGGTTGGTCTGCGGCCGGATCAGGCGACGCGCTTTCCGCACGAACTGTCCGGCGGGCAGCGTCAACGTGCGGTCATTGCGCGCGCACTGGCCTCCCGACCAAAGCTTCTGGTTTGCGATGAACCCGTATCGGCCCTCGATGTCTCGATCCAGGCGCAAATCGTCAACATGCTACGCGACCTGCAGCAGCAATACAGCATCGCCATGGTGTTCATCAGCCATGACCTCAAGGTGGTGCGCAATGTCGCCGACCGGGTCGCGGTCATGTACCTCGGCCGCATCGTCGAGGAGGCGTCATCGGATGTCATCTTCCGTACGCCGCTTCACCCCTACACCCGGGCGCTGGTCTCCAGCGTGCCTCGGCCGGGTACACGTCTTCAGAGGCGCACGATCCTGCAGGGCGAGCCGCCCAATCCCGCCAATCGCCCGTCAGGTTGCGCGTTCCATCCGCGCTGTCCACTGGCGCAGAACATCTGCCGCGTGACGGCGCCTGTGTTGAGGCAGATCGACGATGGGCGAACAGTAGCCTGCCACGTGACCGCCGGCGAAGACGCCCAGATCGCAGCGTAGGGAAGGCATCATGATCCGCTTCATTCTCGTGCGGCTGTTTCGCGCACTGATCACAATCCTGGCTGTCGTGACATTTGCCTTCGTCGTGCTGCGCATGTCGGGCGACCCGGCGCAGGTCATGCTGGGGCCAGATGTGCCGCAGGATTCGATCGACGCTTTCCGAAAGGCATGGGGTCTCGACCAGCCGCTGTGGGTCCAGTACGTCGCCTATCTCAAATCCATCTTCACCGGCGATTTCGGCGTATCGATGCGCGACAAGGCTTCGGCGCTGCACCTGGTCATGGAGCGTGTTCCGGCGACGCTGCAGCTGACCGTGCCGGCATTGCTGCTGAAATTGGTCATCGGCATCCCGGCAGGGGTCTATGCCGCGCTGCATCGGCAAAGCTTTGCCGATCGTGGCGTGATCCTCCTCGCGATCTTTGGCTTCACCATTCCATCCTTCGTGATGGGACTGGTTCTCGTGCTGATCTTCTCGGTGATGCTGGGCCTTTTGCCGTCCGGTGGGCAGGATACCTGGATGCACGGCTTCCTGCCGACAATCACGATGAGCATCGGCGGGATCGGCATTCTTGCCCGCTTCTCCCGCAGCGCCATGATCGAGGTGATGGGCCAGCCCTACATCCGCACGGCGGCCGCGAAGGGTTTGAAGTGGCGCGACGTCGTTTGGAGCCACGCGCTGCCGAATGCGGCAGTACCCATCGTCACGATCGTCGGTTTCATGGTCGGTTCGCTGATTGCCGGTGCCGTCGTCGTGGAATCGATCTTCTCGTGGCCCGGGATCGGCCGCCTCTTGGTCGTCTCCGTGAGCAACCGCGATCTGGCGGTCGTCCAGTGCATTCTCCTGATCGTCGCCGCCACGATGGTCGTCTCCAACCTCGTCGTCGATCTGCTCTACGGCTGGCTTGATCCGCGGCTGCGTTCGCACGCGGGACATTGAGGAAAAATACGATGGCTACTGCCGATTTCAGCGAAACCCTGCCGGCCCGAAAAGGAATGACCTGGATCTCGCGCCTGCGGCGAACGGTCCCGCTGCTGGTCGGGTTCGGTATCCTTTGGCTCGTCGCCATGGTCGCGGTCGCGGTGCTTGCCGACTATATCAAGCCCTACAATATCACGGCCATGGATCTGACGAGCAGGCTTTCCCCGCCGGGCTCGGCCAAGCACTGGCTTGGCACGGACGAACTCGGGCGCGACGTGCTTTCGCGCCTTATCCAGTCGATCCGCATCTCGCTCGTCATCGCCTTCGGCGCGACGCTACTGTCGGCGGTCTTCGGTACATTGCTCGGCTTTGCCGCGGCGCGCTTTCGCGGCTTTGTCGAACATCTCGTGCTGGTGCTGGCGGACTTTCAGGCAGCACTTCCATTCCTGATCATGTCCCTGGCGGTGCTTGCCTTTTTCGGTTCGTCCATGATCCTGCTCGTCTGCCTCATGGGCTTTTACGGATGGGAGCGATATGCACGGATCGCGCGCGGCCTGGCGATTGCCGCCGGAGCCCAGGGATTTGCCGCGGCGGTCGTGCAGCTTGGTGCCACGCCGACGCGGGTTTATCTTCGTCACATCCTGCCCAATGTTGCTTCGACGCTGATCGTTTCGATGACGCTGACCTTCCCGGAGATCATCCTGATGGAAAGCGGGCTCTCGTTCCTTGGCCTTGGTGTCCAGCCGCCGGAATCCAGCCTTGGCAACATGGTCGGCTTCGGGCGCGAATATCTGACCCGCGCGCCGTGGATCATGCTGGCACCGGCCAGCGTCATCATGCTGACGACACTCTCCATCTCGCTCGTCGGCGATTGGCTGCGCGACAAGCTCGACCCGACCGTTAGCTAAGCCGCGCTGTCCGGGCTGGCGAGGCCCTGCCTCACTTTTCATGCGGTGGCAGTCTCCACCGCAATCTAATCCCAACCTCAAGAAGGACGTTCCATGAGCAACATCATCTCGACTGGGTTCAATTCCGGTTCCACCGACGGAGAACTCGACAGCCTTGAAGCCGATCTGCGCCGCCTGGCCGGGCTTGGCGTAGAAACCGTCGAGCTTGGTCTGACCAGCATCGACCTAATCGCGGGCGGCCGCGTCGTCAAGGAGCGTGCCGAGCGCCTCGCGGCGATCACCGCCCCGTTCCCGTTTCGTTACACGGTCCACGGCCTTGTCTCGTCGAACTTCATGGATCCGGCCACCGCCCGTTACCAGATCGACGCCGCAAAGGCGCTGATGGAAGTCTGCGACAAGATCGGTGCCCGTGTGATCGTTCAGCATGGCGGAAACCTGCGTGCGGACCAGCTCTTCGAACGTGCCGGCGCCGACCAGCGCGAACGCGAAGCGCTGTTCGAACTGGCCGAGTTCGCCAAGCGCTATGACGTGCGCGTCGCGTTCGAGAACATCTTCACGACGGAACCCGGACAATATCGCCAGACGCCAGTTGAGGTCGCGGAGACCGTCAAGGCAGTCGGTCACCCGAACCTCGTCGCGCTTATCGACTTCAGCCACGCCTACATCGAGTCAACCTATCGCGGCCTCAACTTCCGGGAGCAGATCCGCGCCATGGCACCGGTCGCCGGCCACCTGCATGTGCATGACTCCTTCGGCCGCCCGCAGGCCTTCTACAAACCTTATCACTTGCAGGAATCGACGGCGCTCGGCATCGGCGACCTGCACATGCCGCTCGGCTGGGGCGATATCGACTGGGAGGATATCTTCAGCGAACTCGAGTTCCTGCCGGGAACCGTGCTCATGATGGAAATCGGCGCCCGTTATCGCAACGAGCAGAGCGCGTCGCTCGAGCGTGCAAAGCGGCTGATCGCGCTGAACGGCACCCGCGCGGCGGTTGCCGCCGAATAGCCGATAGACGGTCTCATGCCGAGGTCGGTCCGCTTCGGGTCGACACGCTGTGCACTAAAGCCGCCGGGTCATCTGTCCGGCGGTTTCTCTGGTTTGGCATCTCAGTGAATTGTTTCTCGATTGTATCATCGTCGT
The DNA here is from genome assembly GCF_001692185.1 of Rhizobium sp. AC44/96. Classification (NCBI taxonomy): domain Bacteria; kingdom Pseudomonadati; phylum Pseudomonadota; class Alphaproteobacteria; order Hyphomicrobiales; family Rhizobiaceae; genus Rhizobium; species Rhizobium sp. AC44/96. The sequence goes on along the minus strand of NZ_LXKO01000030.1, from coordinate 283,311 downwards.
CCTGGAACAATTTGAAAGGTTTATGTCGGATTTGCCTATGGTATTGAGTTGACCGCCGCTTGCTCCAACATAAGTGCTGGCGGCGTGTCCGCACTTCGAGAAGGCCTGTTCATTGCCACATATCCTCATCGTTGATGATGACGCCGACATTCGCAGCTTGCTGAAGGATTTTTTTCAGCGGCGCGGACTGCGCGTATCGCTTGCGCAAGACGGTCAAGGTCTGCTCGCGGCGCTGGAGGTTTCCGACATCGACCTTGTCGTGCTCGACGTCATGCTGCCGGGCAAGAGCGGCCTGGAACTATGTCAGGAGATCCGCTCCCGATCGAAATTGCCGATCATCATGCTGACTGCTGTCGCGGACACCGCAGACCGGATCGTCGGCCTCGAAATGGGCGCCGACGACTACGTTTCGAAGCCCTTCGATCCGCGCGAATTGCTGGCAAGAATCCGCGCCGTTCTTCGCCGCAAGGGCGAAGTATCTCAGGAGCAACCGCGCACGAGCGGTCATGTCGGTTTTGCGGGCTGGACAATGGACGTCGAGCGCCGGCGCTTGCAGGATCCCTCGGGCGTGCGCGTCGAGCTGACGCGAGCGGAGTTCAATCTGCTTGCCGCTCTCGTCGAAGCGCGGGGGCGGGTTCTCAGCCGCGAGCAACTGATTGAGGCGTGCGGTGGCGATGCAAGCCAGAGCTTCGACAGAAGCATCGACATTCTCGTCAGCCGACTTCGGCGCAAGCTCGACGACGATCCCCGCACGCCATCGATGATCGAAACCGTCCGCGGCGGGGGCTACCAGTTCGTGGCTGAGATCACTGCGGACTAAGTGCAGCCGGACTTGATTGGTCGCGTGATGGCGGATGTCGGGTGCGCATCCACAGGAATGATGTTTCGGGATCGTTTCGTCGCACCTCGACGATCTGTCGCCACGTGTTGCGGCGTTACCCGATCGCCCGCCGCATCCGAAGCTGGAAGATCGCGATCGCGACGACTGACAGCAAAAACGGAACAATGAAATAGAATAGGCGAAACACCAGCAGAGCGGCCAGGACGTCCTCCTTGGCCATCTCGCTGAGACCCGCCATGAAGATCAGCTCGAAGACGCCCAGACCGGCGGGCGCGTGTGATACCAGCGCGGCGGCGAACGCAATCGTGAAGATGCCTGCTGTAACGAGCAGGCCGGGATTGTTCTCGGCCGGAAGGACCAGATAGATCACCAGGGAGGCGCAAAGGATCTCGGCAGCTGCGATCGACAGCTGGCATAGGGCGATTCCCGGGGGCGGATATGAAATGGTCATGCCGGCCACGCGCACATTTCCCAACGGCAAGAAGCTGAAAGCGACATAGAGCAGGCATAGCCCGACCATGACCTGGCCTGCGGTGCGCAGGGAGGGGAGTGGCAGGCTCTCCGTCAGCCGGTCGGCGATATAGGGGTCGATGACGAAGACGATGCCGCCGACGAACAGCATGCCGAGCACAAAGGTCGCCAGGCAGAAGGCGACCATCGTCAAGACCTCCGAGGCCGGAACTCCCTTTGCCGAATAGGCTCTGTATCGCAGCAGCGCTCCCGACAGAACGGATGCGCCGATCGTGTGGGAGACGGCGAAGGCGGTAGCCCCGGAGGCCAGCGCGTATGCCGGCCTTATCTGGCGGCGCAGATATTTCAGTGCCATCAGATCGTAGGAGGCCAACAGCAGATAGGCTGCCATTGCCGCCAGCGCCGATCCCACGAGCGCCGTCCGATCGATCGAAAGCAGACTTGCTTGTAATCCTGAGAACGAGATGCTTTGCAGTTGTCGGCCGAGAATGAAGAGACTGACAGCAATCGCGCCGAGCCCGAGCAGGTTCCAACCGATCTCGGCCCTTTTCATGCGTCGGCGAAATTCTGTCACGCGTTCACTTTTTCCCGTCGGTTTACTCACCATCCGGTCCTGTCACCACTTCCATCTCGCGCATGCAGGCATCGTTGTTGCTGAACCGGTAAATGCCGTAGACAGCGAGGCCCCAGTCCGGGTCGCCCGACACGGTCAAACTGACGGAGTCGAGATTGCTGAAGCGCTGGCTCAAACCCGTCCACTGATCGAAGACCTGCCGGTCCTGACTGATGACGCCTTCACGAAAATGTCCGTCTTCGGCGACGAGAGGGGTATGTGAATGATCGATGCTCTCGCTGGGCGGCCCAAGCTCCTTCTGCATCGAGCGGGCTGCCCGGTCGAAGAGGTGGCGTGTTGTCGATCCCCTCGCGTCGTCCTTGATGTAGGGAGAGACGGCCACAACATTGCAGAGGCCGACACCGTCGACGTAGGCAAGGATGTACTGCTCGAACATCGGATCGGAACGCGGCAGGCGCATGCAGGAATATTGGCCGGAATGATCCGTGATGCCGCCCGCCAGCGCCTCGCAGCCGAGCTCCGACGGCCGTATTTGCGCTGGAACGCCAAATGGAAGATATGCTGGCAACGAAACGATAGCTGCTGCAAGGCCAGCGGAGCTCAAGATCGCGTGAACCAGGCCGAGCATGGGATCACCTCTTTCTCAAGGTTGTGAACGCCAGTTCGCAGAGCACGCATCCACCCAGCAGAAGGAGGGACGGCGTGCTCAGGTCGTAGGAGGCGCCGGCCAGCATCGCCGCAACAAAAAAGACGGAAGCAAGGATCAGTCCCGTCCCGGCGAGCAGGAGAATGGTGCCAAGCGCGATTGACAGGACCGAGATCTGACGACGTCGCATCTTGTTCACCGATCGGCTCCAGCTTTTTGAAGGATCTCGAGTGCGGCCGAAAAGGCTCTAAGCCCTTGCGATTGACGGCCGCTGGCGCAGAGATGAAGCGCCTTGCTGTTCAGCTTTCGCGCCTCATCGCTGGCGTCCTCGCTGACGGCCTGGATGAGGGCGGATTGAAGCTGCTGGTGCATACGCGCGCAGCGCTGGTCGCGGACGGACAGGAGTTCTTGCGCGTTTGCGGCGCTGCAAACGGCGACCATGTCACCGGCAATTGCTGCCGCCAACAGCGCTCCCAGCCAGCTAGACATAGAAATAGGCCAGCGCGATCAGCAGCAGGGATGTGGTCGCGATGCCTGCGACCAACGCGACATCGATCATGCCGAACGCGGCTGAGGCCGGCTTCGGCGTTGCAAAACCGCGCGGGCTTCGAAACCGACCGGAGTCTCCGGCTCCTGCCAGCAGCGCCAGAAGTTCCTCGGCCTCACGATCGATCTGAGGTTCGTTGTCGTTGACCCCTGCCTTCTGCGGCACGGGTGCAGGTTTCCTCACTGGTTTTGGTTCTGGCATTGCACGTCTCGCGAATCTCTTTCCAGTCAGGTATCGCACACGATCGCGCGCGGCACTTTTCGGGACCGTGTAAAAGACGCTTCCGTTTTGTAAAATCTGGTGACGCAGTCGTTCCGCCTGACTTGTATGGCTGCTAAAGCTTGGTTTTCCGAGGACGTCATGGCCGATACTGCAACTGCTCCTTTCACGACGCGCTGGCGATTCCTTCCGCGTACGCTCCCCGCATGGCTTTTGATTGTCCTGATCGGCACGCTTCTCGTTTCGCAGACAACCCTCTTCATGATCATGGCGCGAAATCGCGTTAGCTCGAGCGAGATCGTCGACCTCTACCGAATGAACGAACGTGCCGTCTGGCTGGCAAAGCTGATGAGCCCGCTCTCGGCCGAAGAACGCAAGCATCTCAGCGGAGAGCTTGCCGATTCCACGGTCGTTGTCAGTCTCTCATCTCTTCCCGCCGTCGGGACGCAGGTCGCGGCAACCGATACGCTTGCCGAGGTCGAGGATATTCTTGTCGCCAGACTGACCAAGTTTGGCGTTACGGATGCCCGGGTGCGGCTTGATGAACCAAACACGGCGGGCACGTCCCCGCCAGCCGATGCGGCCGTGCAGGACACAGGCGAGGTAGAGGAGGATCTGTCGGAAGTTGCCCGCGACTTCCTCAACAGTCAGAGATACACCGTTTCGTTGCAGCTGAAGGACGGCCAATGGGTCAACTTCGTGACCCCGCTAACGCCGATCGGGCCGCTGCTCAATCCCGAGAGCCTTCCGACTTATCTGTTTGTAAGTGCGTGCGTTGTGCTGATCGCATTCTGGGCCGTCTCGCGAATTACCGGTCCCTACCACCTCCTTGAAGCGGCGGTTTCCCGCCTGGGATCGAACCTGAACAGCCCGCCTCTTGCGGAGAAGGGAAGCCGGGACTACCGCAGCGCGGCCAAGGCCCTCAATCAGACGCAGGCCCTGCTTCAGGAGCACGTTGAAGAACGAGCGCTGCTTGCCGCGGCACTTGCGCATGATCTGAGAACGCCGGTGACGAAGATGCGATTGCGGCTCGCCCTCCTCAAAAACTCCAAGGAGAAATCCGCATTGACCACTGACATTGCCGATATCGAGGAGACCGTTGAATCAGTGATCAGTTTGGCCAAGCTGGACTCCGCGGGCGAGACCCTTGAGCGCATCGACATGACGTCGATCGTTGAAACCGTTGCCGATGAGTACGAGGACATTGAAATCGAAGCGCAGGAGGGGCTGGCGGGACGCCCCGTTTGCCTCGCGTCCCCGATCGCGCTCAGACGCGCTATCCGAAATGTCGTCGAGAACGCCATCAGCTACGGCACGAGGGCACACATGACGCTTGTTCTAGAGCCGCGCCGCGTGCTTTTGAAAGTGCGCGATGACGGCCCTGGAATAGACCCCTCCCGCATGACGGACGTCTTCAAGCCCTTCGTTCGGCTCGAGCATTCCCGCAACAGAAGAACGGGCGGATCCGGCCTCGGGTTGACGATCGCGCGGACCTTGCTGCGGAAAATGGACGGCGACGTGACACTATCCAATCACTCGGATGGGGGGCTGGACGTGCGCATTAGTCTGCCGCGCGCGCTGTAGTGGCTCGCAACCGCCCGGACCGACGCGTCGACCGCCTGATCATTATGGCGATCTTGGGCTTCATCAACGCCGATTGGTGTTCTTAAGGATGGAGAAGTTGGCGCAACTCTCGTCGATGTTGCCGATGCGGATGGGATGCTCTAGGCGGGTGGTCAAAATCGCGAGGCGCACCGCTTTCGCTTGTTTGGCTCTGACAAGAAGCTCGCGTGCGCCAAACAGAAGGCCGGTCTGGCTTGAAAGCTCGTAAGCAACATGCTCGCTGTAGCCGTCATCATCGATGGTGATCGTTGCCAAGCCTGACTGCATTTGCGAGCACTCCTCAGGTTTTGAGGCAGCATCTTCGACAAAACAGTAATCTGCAATGGACGGCCGCGGTTTTCCCCGTAATCCAATGCGCCAAGCCCAAAGGTGCTAAGTCTCAAGCCGGCGGTCGCATGAAGCTCGTTCGGAATGTGGCGAGGTCGGGCGCGCTGACGTCCGATACGGCCCAGAATACGAGGCCGTCGGCCGACCATGTTGTCATGTTGTAGCCGTCATGCTCGCTGTCTGTCTGGCTTCCGGCCGCCTGCGGCCAGATGAACAGGTTGATGACGTGCCCGTTGTGCCGATAGACGAGCGTGGCGACGACGCGGCCGCCGATATAGTCCACCCGGCCGCCGACGAGTGGGAAGCCGTCCTTCGACAGGTCGTTCACAGGCGGAGAGAAGTCGATGCGGCCGTTGAACCAGGGCTTCACCGTGTGCTGGTTGGAGGTCTGCACATCAGTCAGATGGTCGGCCAGCATCGAATGCACGTGGCTAGCTAGCAGTTGATTTTCAATGCCAAGATCCGGCCCCGGCGTGTTGAAAAAGAGGATCGCACTTGCCGCGAGCGCGGCCAGAGATGGAACGAGGCTCCAATCACGGACGAAGCGGAAGACGCGGTCCCATGTCCGTCGCGGCTGCATGTCGGCACGTAACGAGGGGGAAGGTGCGGTCCCGTCCAGCGGCAGGGAAGCCAGAACTTGCGCGCGCACATCCTCTGGAACCGTGTAGCGTACACCATCTCGTCCGATCAGTTGCCGCACGTCGCGCACCCTTTCGATCTCCGCCTTGCAGTCCGCACAGCCTGCCAGATGTGCGTCGAGCTGGGCGGCCTGCACGAGGTCGAGCTCGCCATCGATGAAGGCGTGCAGCACAGGGCCCCATTGCCCGCAACCCAGTTGCTGGTCCTTCGTCATGCGGGCACCTCGATGTCTCCTAGGGCGGCCCACGCCTCGGCGAATTCGTGGCGCGCGCGGGCTATGCGAGACATCACCGTACCGATCGGGACATCGATGATCTCGGCGATCTGCCGGTAAGACAGCTCCTCCAGTTCGCGCAGCACGAGAATTTCCCGCATGGGATCGGGCAAAGTATTGATCACGTGGCGAACCAGGTCCGACTCGTTTTCGCGGATCATGGTGGTCTCCGCGGTATCGTCCTGCGAGGCGACCTGGTGTGGCATGCTCTCGTCGGAACCGGTGCCACTCTCGTCCAGCGGTGTCTCGAAACGGGCGCGGCGGCGTCCCTTCTGTTGCCAGGCGAGATAGCAATTGCGGACGATGGTGAATATCCAGGCGCGCGGATCCCCACCGCGATAGGTTTCGAAGCTACGATAGGCTCGCAGAAACGCGTCCTGCAGAATGTCCTGCGCCGCATCGGCATCGCGGCTGAGGAACCGCGCAAAATTATAACAGGCATCCATATGCGGCAGGATCGTCTGCTGAAAACGCAGTGCAAGGTCCGCCTGATGCCGCTGTGCCGAGACGTCGGCCTTGCCTGCTCGGGCTTCGCCCCTGGTCTCTTCCATGAGGCCGACGATGACTGTCGCGGCTCGTGCAACGAGTTTCGCAAGCGACCAAGAGCGCCAGCGCCACGCGGCCGATAGCAGCCGGTCGTCGAGCAGTGCAGGGCAGGCGATACCGATATCAGTCATCACATCCTCAGGGGCTGCAGACCCAGCCGATTCTAATCCTCCGGTCGGTGCACGCGCAACGGCCGCTCATGATCAAGATCATCCCTGGCCTGGTTTTATTCCAAGCGACCGCACTTTTTTCGACCTCGAATGACGGTACGAAAATTACGCGTTTTATTTCAGTCGGTTGCGCGAAATCGCATGCCTGGTCGGAATAAGGCCTGGGGCGGTGCGATCTATTTTCCCAGCGAGGATATCGCAGATTGTTGCGCCTCGCTCAGAGCGACCCCTCAAAGCTCAAGGAGGCATTACCATGTTCGAAATGTCACGCCGCGCCGTGCTCGGATCGGCTGCTGCCGCAGCCGCATTCGGCCTGGCATCCAAACTGGAAATAGTGGCGCCAGCCCTTGCCGCATCACCCGACGAACCGGCAACCGGCTTTTACCGCTACAAGGTTGGCGACATCGAGGTAACCGCGATCTACGACGGCATCTGGCGAAAGCCGCATGATCCGGCCTTCATCAAGAACGCTTCGGTCGATGAGACGAAGGCGGCGTTGGCGAAGGCCAATCTCCCGACCGACTTCATGCCGATCCCGCTGACCGTCGTTGTGCTCAATCTAGGCGGCCGGCTGATCATGATGGATGCCGGCTCGGGCGTTGGCCAATGGCAGGCCAACGCGACCCACCTTCCGGCCAATATGGCCGCCGCCGGCATCGACTATAAGAAGATCGATACGGTGATGATCTCCCATTTCCACCCCGATCACGTCTGGGGGCTTATGGAGAAGGGTTCGAACGCCCCTGTCTTCGCGAACGCCGAGCTTGTCGTCCACTCCACCGAATACAACTGGTGGACGGATCCCGCCCGTGTCGACTCGCTTCCCGAGGGGCGCAGGGCGGCCGGAAAACGAATAGCTGCGGTCTTCCCAACCTGGAAGAACTGGAAGCTTGCCGAGGACGGCGCGGAGGTGGCACCCGGGATCCAGCTCGTATCGGCGCCCGGGCACACCCCGGGGCACGCAGGCTATCTCGTCAGCTCCGCAAACAGCCAGCTGCTGGTTTCGGCCGACATCATGTACGTCCCGGCGCTGCTTGCTCCCCATCCGGAATGGCAGGGCAGCTACGACCAGGACGGACCGATGGCTATCGACAGCCGCCGCAAGCTGATTGATCGCGTCATCGCCGACAAGATCGCCATCTGCGGTTCGCACTTCCCGTTCCCGGGCTCGGGCAGCTTCGTCAAGGACGGAAATGCCTATGCCTTCACGCCAACCATCCAAGCCTGAGGAGACACAGTCATGAAAGGACTGTCTACAAGTTACGTCGTCGCTGCCGTCATCGGCTTCTGCGCGGTATCGGCAGCAGGTTCCGCGATCTCGACGCTGACGGCCATGCCTGCCTTCGCAATCGACGACATGCAAACAGGCAACGGCCCGGACCTAACTTCGGTACGCGCCAAGATCGCGGCCAAGGACTATGCCGGTGCACTGGAAGAGCTGCGCGGTCTTGCCGAGGATAACCAGCAGGCAGACGTCTATAATCTGCTCGGCTACACGCTGCGCATGACCGGCCAATACGAGACGTCGCTCGCTTACTACAACAAGGCTCTCGAGTTGCAACCGGATCACAAGGCTGCACACGAGTATCTCGGCGAGCTCTATCTGCAGACTGGCGATACGGAAAAGGCGAAGCTGCAGCTTGCTTCGCTGAAGCAACTTTGCCCGACCGGCTGCGAGGAGCTCAAAGATCTCCAGGAGGCGATTGCCGCACACGGCGGCAATTGACGGCAACCTGACGCGGGACGGGCGGTGTTGCCCGTCCCGCGTCGCGTCTTCGACGAGACGTCCAGCGACGAGGCCTATATTTCCTTCAGCAACTGCTCAGCGATGCGAACGCTCAGCGCAGCACCTGTCAGCGTCGGGTTCATGCACGAGGCTGACGGCATCACGCTGGTGCCTGCGATGAACATGTTCTGGTGGTCATGCGTGCGGCAGTCGCGATCGACGACGGAGTCCTTCGGATCGTCACCCATGCGTGTCGTGCCCATGACGTGCTGGCGGTTCTGCCATTTCACGTCGGTCGACAGCACCTCGGCATCAAGCAGTTCGGCGATCTTGTTGAGATCCTGCAGGCCACGGTCGCGACCGGCGTTCCAGTAGTCCGTGACACTGTAGTAGAGGACTGGTACCGGAATACCCAGCGCGTCGAACTTGGTCTTGCTCGGGGTGACGCGGTTCTCGGCCAAAGGCAAGGGCTCGAAGTCGATTGCCCAGTTCAGCGATCGGGCCGAATACTTGCGGATCTGCTCGTCGAGCTTCGAGCCGAGGATGCCCTTCTTGATGAAGCCTTGCGTCATCTGGGCGGTCGGTACGGTATTGCGAACCTTGATCTTGTAGCTCGGATAATCCTTGCGGAACGCGCCGTCGCGCTGGTTCAGGTAGACCAGTAGTTCCGTCGGCCCTTCGCCGGGCCACATGTCGTCCTTGGTCAGCATGTTCATGCTGATGCCGGTATGGTCCATGAGGTTGCGGCCGACCTGGTCAGACGAGTTGGCAATACCGTTCGGGTATTTGTCGGACGTTGAGAGCAACAGCAGCTTGGCCGATTCGATGCCATAGGCGGCGAGCACGAAATAGCGGGCCGTTAGCTTGTGCTCGGAATTGTCGGGCTTCTTGTACCAGATGGCGGTGATCTTGCCATCTTCGCCGGCTTCGATCTTGTAGACCACCGAATTGTCGAGAAGCTGGGCGCCGTGACGTTCAGCTTCGTCGATATGCATCGAGCCGTCATATTTGGCGCCGATCGGACATACCGGGTTGCAGTTGTTGTTGCCGGCGCAGACCGGGCGGTTGCCGTAGGGGCGCGAGGCGCGGCCATGCGGCTCGAGAACCGGGTTGAAGCCGCCGACGGAGAGCTTTTCCGCCAGCGTCTTGAACATGTAGCTCGAATTAAGCTGCTTCATCGGGAAGGGCATGGTGCGCGGCGGCATTGGACCGCCGCCTTGGCCGCTCTCGTCCTGGCCGTCGAGGCCGGTGACGCCGAGTTCCAGCTCGGCCTTGTTGTAATACTGTTCGAGATCGTCGTAGCCGATCGGCCAGTCGCGGCCGCGGCCGTAGAGCGACTGGATCTTGAAGTCGTTCGGAATCATGCGCCAGAGCGCCGAACCGAAGTGCCAGGTCGTGCCGCCGACCACGCGCAGGTAGGAGGTGTTGTACTTTACCGGGCCTTCATACTGCAGGTAGTCGCCATAGGTGGATGGTGCGTGCGGAAGGCTCGGAAACGGTGACCCCGCGCCCTGCAGCTTGGCGTTGGCCAGCGAAAGCTTCACGGGCGCGTTGCGAAAGGTCTCGACGATCTCGCGGCGGTTCACGCGCGGGCCTGCCTCTAGCACGATGACCTTCTTGCCTGCCTTGGCGAGGTTTGCGGCGACGATGCCGCCCATGACGCCGGAGCCAATGACGATCAAATCGGCATCATAAGAGTCGTTTGCCATTGTCTTGCTCCTGTCAGATCTTGCTGTCGGGCTTGGGGCCCCAATTGTTGGGGCCGGGTCCGTAGGTCGGTATGGGAAGAATGCCCCGCGTCGGGCGGTACATCAGCGCCTCGGCATAGGTGATGAGTTCTGCGTCCGCCGGCTCGCCGACAACGCCCAGATACCAGGCGGAGACGATCGTGGTGGCCGTTGCCTTGGCGGCGGGGTCGAGTGCCGGCAGCGCCAGGAAGGCATCCATGTCGGTCGCGCCGGACTGCGTAACGGCCCGCTGCAACGCGGTTACGTCGGCTGGAAACGTCTGGCTGCGTTTGACGAGTGCCGCGAGATAGCGGGCACCGAGCACGGGATCCAGCTGGTAGCCGGTGAGGAATTCGGAGAGCCGCGTGAAGGTCTGCATATCTGAATCTGCGGCAGCAGCCGGCAGCGGCGCGCCGATGGCGGCGATGATGGCCAGGCCGCCGATGGCCGCGGAGCCGCGCAGCAGCGTACGGCGGCTCACTCCTTGCGCCAGACGTGCGGCGGGTTGAGAAATCTCTGATGGCATAAATGACCTCCCGCGAAGGGTTCGATGCGTTTGAATAAGGGGCAAGCGTCAGGCGACGGCCCGGCGCGTCTGTCTGCGCAGCGCGAAAGCGAGTGCGGCGAGTACGATCAGCGCCGCGGCGATGGCAACGGGGACAGCATAGGGCGCAAGCTTGGCAATCAGCGGCTTGTCGCCACCGTCGCGGATACGCGCGACATCCGCCGCAGTCACCGCTACATCAGGATTGCCGAACTGCGTCAGCACGTAGTTGCTGACATCGGCGACATCCTTGTCCGACAGGCGGTCGGTATAGGAGGCTGTCTGGCCGAAGGCGGGCATGAAGACATGCGCGTCACCCACCGTTCGGCTGAGACCGAAGAGGATTGTGGCGATCAGGTTGTCCGGCTCGGCTGCGCCGGTCGCGGTGTTGTGGAACAGCGAGGGGTAGAATGTGTTGCCCTGGCCACTGACCTGATGGCAGGCAGCACAGCTGCCGCTGAAAATATGGAAGCCGTTTTCATTCGCTGCCTGGCCCGGCAGTCCGCGCAGCGTTGCTTCGGTCTCGGAAGGTTTGCCATAGTCGTATCGTGGCTTGGCGGCACCGGTAGCAACGGGCTCGGTCGACTTCACATAGACGGCAATCGCCTTCAGGTCGTCGTCGGTAAGATGCTGCAGGCTGTTCTCGACAGCTTCGGCCATCGGGCCGGCTGCCTGGGCCTTGCCCGCGACGTGGCCGGTGCGCATGTACTGGACAAGCTCATCTTCGGACCAGCCGCCGATGCCGCTTGTCGGATCGGAGGTAATGTTCGGCGCATACCAGGAACCAAGCGAGCCGCCGGCCAAAGGCTTGCTGGAGGATTCGGCCATCAGCAGGTTGCGCGGGCTGTGGCAGGTGCTGCAGTGTTCCAGCGCTTCGGCGAGATAGGCGCCGCGATTCCACTGTTCGGATCTCTCCGGATCGGGCTTGAAGCGGTCCTTGCCGAGGAACAGAAGGTTCCAGGCGGCCATGGATGCGCGGATGCTGAAGGGGAAGGGCAGCTCGGTCTTTTGCGGCGCACTTTCGACCGGTTTCACCTCGGTCATGAAGTAGGCGTAGAGCGCCTTCATGTCGTCATCGGTGAGCTTGGAATAGGCCGTGTAGGGCATGGCCGGATAGAGGTGGCTGCCATCCTTGGCAACACCGTCGCGAACTGCGCGGGCGAAATCCTCTTCGCTATAGCTCCCGATCCCGTTCTCCTGCGAAGGAGTGATGTTGGTGGAAAAGATCGTGCCGAGTGGCGAGGCTATGCCATAGCCACCTGCGAAAGGCTGGCCGCCGTGGGGCGCCGTGTGACAGGCCGCACAGTCGGCGGCCGTCGCCAGATAGCGACCGCGGGAAACGACGTCGGGCGGTGCACTCGATGCGTCTTGCGCGAAAGTGCTACCTGCCATTGCGCCCAGCGCGGAAAGACAGAGGCCGATCGAGCGTAGCGAGCGAAACAGCGGTGGCTGCGGCGTGGGAGGAAAATTGAGCATGGTCGGCGTGCTTTCATCAAGCATGAACAACAACTACCAGACCCAGCTTCGCCTCCCACGAGCAAGGCTGATCCGCGTCGCCGCACTCCAGACGCCAACATCGGCATGAATGCCGCTCGCGGGGAGCAATTCAGGCATGGAAATGCCTGCTAACTGGTCGCATGGAGCGATCCAGCGGCGTGTCGATGTGTCGCGTGTGCGGCTTGTCACGCTCATAACGCTGCCGCGCTGGCAATGAACATCAGTTTGTCATAGAAGCAGATTTCACAGAAAGTGAAAGCTTATGCCGAAGTTTGACCTCACGGATCTCAGGATGCTCCTCTCCGCTATCGACGGAGGAAGCCTTACAGCCGCGGCCGCAGCCAACAATGTTGTCGTCGCCGCCGTCAGCACTCGGCTTCGCCGGCTTGAAACATCGGTTGGCCTCGAGCTTTTCGAGAGGACTGGTCGCGGCATTCGCCCGACCTTGGCCGGGGAAATGCTGGCCCGGCGGGCGCGACAGCTGGTTGACGATGCGCGCAATGCGGAACTGGAGCTGCAGGAGTTTGCCGCAGGAAGCAGGGGACGCGTCCGGCTGCTGTCCAACACGAACATGCTTTCCGAACACATGCCGCTCGCCCTTGGCACGTTTCTGAGCGCTAATCCGCAGATCAATGTCACGGTCCAGGACAAGCCGAGCTTCGAAGTCGTCAACATGCTCAAGAACGGCGATGCCGATATCGGCATTGTCGCCTCGTCCGCCGACATGACGGGGCTTGAACGCTGGCGCTTCATGCCGGACCGACTGATGCTCATCGTTCCGCTGGACTCGGTCCTATCCGCCCCTGCCGCGTTCTCGGAAATCCTGGATTTTCCCATGATTGCGCTGCGCGAGAAGGTGGCGCTGTCGCAATTTCTGCGGCGGTTGGCGAACGAGCTTGGCCGCAAGCCCCATATCCGGATACGCACCGACAGTTTCGAAGCGCTCTGCAAAATGGTCGAATGCGGCGCGGGAATTGGCATCGTGCCGGAGAGCGCGGCGCGCCGATACGCCCAACACATGCAATACCGCGTCTTGCCGATCGCCGAAAGCTGGACGGAGCGAGATCTCTATGTCTGTGTTCGAAAGGAAGCCCAGTTGCCGCGATACGCAGCGCTGCTCCTTTCTCATCTTCTGGCGTATGTGAAAATTTCAGCATGAGGATTGGCGTTGGTGGCCAGCCCCATTTTCTGGCCGGGTAGCCGCCAAGCACAAGCAGAACAGTAACCCGCCATGCCGCGCAAATCCGCGGATCTTCCAGATGAAAAATAAGTAACAAATGGGAGAAATACATTACGTTTCAGCAATGAAAATGTAATGAACCTTTAATTTGTAAATATAGATTCACGGTTTCATATTTAGTCCACGCGATGAGTTTCGGCTTTACGCGGTTCGAATAACTCTCATCAGGACGGACACCGTGACAAATATTATCAAAAGCCGCCGCAGGGCGGCACTCCTTGGCGCAGCAATCATAGCCGTCGCGGCCTCTGTCCCGCTCGCCTACCAGACCTCATCGGCCTTCGCAGCACCTGCGAGCGCATCGGTGACTGGTGTTGCCGCAAACAACTCCTTCTCGTCCATCGTCGATGCCGACAAGCCCGCCGTCGTGACCATCGTCACGAAGATGAAGGCACCGGCACAGGACGAGGGAGACGACAACTCGCAGATGCAGGAGCAGTTCAAGCAGTTCTTCGGTGAGCAGGGCATTCCCATGCCGCATCAGGCTCCCGAACCGCAATCTGGCGAGCGTGCACAGGCCTTGGGCTCAGGCTTCATCGTTAGCCCGGATGGCTACATCGTCACCAACAACCACGTGATCGAGAATGCCATCGATATCAAGGTGACGCTGGATGATGGAACCGAACTGGCTGCCAAGCTCGTCGGTGCCGATCCGAAAGCCGACCTTGCCGTGGTCAAGGTCGATGCGAAGAATCCGTTGCCGACCGTTGCCTGGGGTGACTCCGACAAGCTCAGGCTGGGCGATCAGGTTCTTGCCATCGGAAACCCCTTTGGCATCGGCACAACGGTAACCGCCGGCATCGTGTCAGCCCGCGGCAGGGATCTGCATAGCGGTCCGTATGACGACTTCATCCAGATCGATGCTCCCATCAATCACGGTAACTCTGGCGGCCCGCTCGTGGGTAGCGACGGCAAGGTCGTCGGGATCAATACCGCGATCTATTCGCCGAACGGCGGCAGTGTCGGCGTCGGTTTCGCTATCCCCGCAGACGAAGCAAAGATGATTGTCGCCAAGTTGCAGAAGGACGGCTCCATCGACCACGGTTATCTGGGCGTCCAGATCCAGGCGGTGTCGCAGGATGTTGCCGATGCGCTCGGTCTGGCGAAGCCCGCCGGTGCGCTTGTCGCCGACGTGACGAAGGGTTCCCCAGCAGCCGATGCCGGCATCAAGCAGGGAGACACGATTACCGCGGTCGGAGAAAAGGCCGTTTCCACGCCTAAGGACCTTTCACGGCTCGTAGCCGACCTCTCGCCTGGCGACAAGCAGACCATTACGGTCTGGCGTGACGGCAAGAGCGTCGATCTCAAGGTAGCGATCGGCGGGAACGACGACGGAAAGCCCCAACAGGCCGCATTCAATGGCGCGGAGAAGGCAACTCCGGCTGGTCCGCGGATAGGCGTTTCCCTTGCAGACCTGACCCCGCAGGTGCGTGAGCGCATCGGTGTTGCCAAGGGTGTTGAAGGCGCCGTTGTTGCGGACGTCTCACCAGACAAGCCGGCAGCCGAAGCAGGGCTCGAGGCTGGTGACATCATCTTGTCGGTCAACGGCAAGACGATCCACGATGCCAGTGAAGCCAAGACTGCGGTTGCTGCCGCGGCGAAGGCCGAAAAGAAGTCAGTGCTGCTGCTCATACAGCGCGGCGATAACAAGACCTTCGTAGCGGTGCCGTTCTCGGCCGCTTAACTGGCAGACTGGAGGGGCCGGCGCAAACACCCCTGCGCCGGCCTTCTCATGTATCACGAGGTCGACTTGTGTTGATGAGAGCCTCGACTCTATGTTGCATGGCTGCTCCGGTCGGGCTACACTTCTGGTATTGGGTTGAACGTGAACTGCCGTGAGGTAGCACATGCCCGCAGACGATATCACCAGACCTGACACCGTAGAGAACGCGCACGAAGATGATCGCGGCACCGGCATCTATTGGTTCATTGTGCCCTCGGGCGACGAGGAGCAGATATTCATTCCTGATATCACCCGTGGCAAGGCAAATGATATCGCCCGGCAATCGGGTTCTTTAGGCAACGTTGACGCTTACCGTTGGGTACCGGAGAGCATCCGGGATGCCGCCAATCTGATCCAAAGCAAATGCGGTGGACGCTGCAACGCCAACATTGATTGCGTCAACCCAGCGTGCAGGTGTTACAGCGGTCGCTGTCAAAGGAAGCGATAATCATGCCGCGCGTTCTTACGGTCGTGAATATCTTGCTGGCAGTAGGGCTTCTGGCCTGTATCGGCGTTACCGCATATTTCGCCATCCTGGTGTTGGGCGAAGCCATCCGGGCCCAAAAGCTGGACCAGTTCAGCGGTCTTGCGATCGGTGCGCTGATCGCCGTTGTGGGAACCTGCCTGACGGCGCTGGCGTCGCTCTATACGGCCAATCGACAAGCCGAGGTTACGACCTCCGTTGAGAAGGCGCGGGCGATTGCGGCAGCTGATTTGGCAGCATTGCAGGAAGTGATCACTGCGCGTCTCGACAAGTTCAAAGCAGACTCTGCTGCAGACCTGGAGCGGCTGAAAAAGTCGCTCGATTTTCACACGACAGCTCATCGTGAGTTGGGCGGATCGGCAGCGATGTATTTTTACGCGTTGAGATCGGCCGCGATTGGTGGGTTCGACGAAGCTGAACTTGAGCGTGCGGAAACCCTGATGGTCGAGACAAGCCGGCACCTCACCTATGTGTCCGATTCATTTGAAGATGAATGGCTTGCATTTTGGCAGGTGGCCCAGGCAATCAAGCGTGAAGCAAAAACACTGGCAGATCCTGTACAGCGCAGCCTCAGTGTTGCGCGGGGGATGGAAAGCAAGGATCACGGAAAAATGGATCTGCGTGATCGGTACGCTTCACTTAAAGAGAAGGCGAAGAGGGAAGTGTCCTAACTCTGCGGCTTCCATTAGTCCGTCGCAAAGGCTCGCTCCAAAGCGATGGCGAGGCGCCCAAGTCCAGGCGCCCCGATATCGCTCCAGTACCGCTGTGAACGCCGAGCCGACATGGCCAGCAGCATCGGTGCAGCGATTGCCTGCTGCAAACCTGTCTCCGACGGATGTGCTAGGATTTTGCGATCGCTTCCAGTGCGTCCATAAGTGTAGAGCTTGGATTCTTCTTGCAGTATGCGGCGACCTTTGCTGCGTTGGCATGCGCCTTGTCCCCGTCGATCATCGGGTCGCCCGCCTTGCCATGAACATAGCCGTTCACCCACATGGCGACGCCGATGATCTTTGCAGGAGGCATTGCTCCCACATCTTTGCAAGCGACCTTTGACATGTCGACGTTTGCAGCCAACGCCTGGCCGGCCAGAACAATACCTGCGACTGCGAGTGCGATTGTAATATGGGATTTCATGATGGTGTTCTCCCTGGTAATCGCTCCCTGAAGCGGAGCTAGGTGGTTGCGCTTTGCTGAGTATCCGCAAGAAGGCTGCCCTCAAATACGCCTGTAACGGACCGACGACTGTATAGGGACCGACAGAACAACCACCTGCGTAAGTCGTCGGTGTGAAGCAGGATCATGCAGATACCCAATCATACTCCTGCGCGGCGTTCACGCGCACGTAGTATCACGTAGACTCTGTGCTGCAGTGTCAGGTTGTCGCGGTTCGGGGTTGCGTTCAGCCGCTCACCTTCATGGACAAGGCATTCTTGCCCGGTTTGCCCCAGCACTGCTCACACTTCTCGGCCTTGGGCTGATCTCCGCCTCGGCTGATCGGCAGCTCTCTCGCGAGAATGGTTTCCATCGCCTCGGAGAAATACCGAGCAACGGCATGACCGGAAGCATGAACAAAACATGACGCGGAACGTTTTCCTTTTTAAGGAGAAGTAAGATGCCCAGTTCAACGTCAGTCTACTATCAGCCAGACTTCGATTATCGTGCCGATGCGGAGGTGCTGAACACAGCCCATCAACTCGTGGACCTCTATCTGTGCTTTGTAAAGGACAGCGATGTCGGCGGTGACCTGGTCGATGAAATCGAGCTTCCGCTGGAAAAGGCGACTTTTGTGGAAGCCTTTCGGCTGTTGATTGCGGCCGAACTCCGGGCGGATGTGCGGTCTTTGCTGATCAGGGCTGGAATGACGCTGGCGCAATATCATCGTGGTCTGGGTTCGCGCATTCGCATGCGTGCGCTCACACCGCAGGGTCGACCTTCGTTCTCGCGCCTGCATGGTTCGGGCGCCCGCCGACGTTTGGAAAAGACGCTGGTGGCCTCGGCCGAAGAACGCATACGGCTGGAGCAGGTCTTCGAGCGCGCCCATATCGAGGCAATGCACTGAACGCTTTGTGACCGTTCGCGATCGCGGAGCTAGCCCTCGATGTAGCGTTCATCTGATATGTTGCGTTTTTGGGTATTGCAGAGAAATGGCCCCGCTGACGGGGCCATTTCTTGTATCGGACCTAGTGGACCTTGGAATGCGGATCTGTTGGACGGCATATCCTTCGAACGTAGTCGGACAACACGGGATCTCCGGCTATGGCTTCTTGAAAAGCGTCCTCATCCAACTGCCCAAATCTGTACGCGTCGAGGATACTCCTCTGGCTATTCGTCAACGGCGGTAAATGCTCGGTGGCTGATGGCGGAACCTGCGGCGACATGGCACTTCTCCTTCCGAGGAGAAAACTGTTTGTGCGATCTTAAGTTCCGCCTTTGTCACTGACGGCTGTCGCAGTTTGGCTCGGGCGCTGGTAATCGCTTTTCCACCGCGGATCTGCTCAGTTCGCTATTGGAACGCGCTGATTGTCAGCAGTGCGGAAAATCCCAGCAGCACGACCGATCCGCACCTTTGTACAAAGGCGGGCGTCTGGCCTTTGCCGCCAAGAATGAGCCTGCCGGCAAGTAGCCAGATGGTGGACGTTGTGATGACGACGATCGAAAAGGTGGCAAGCGCGGCAATGGGCAAGGTGCCATCGTCCGAAACGATCATCGTGAGGCCAATGATGACCGCTTTCGGGTTGAGCAATGTAGTCACGACAAGGTGCCGTAGCCGAACGGTTCTACCGCCGTCGCGGGGTGTGTCGGTCCATAGCTTTATCGCCAGATAGAAGACCCAGGTCGCGGAGATCAGCTTGATCGCCTGGGCGACAATACGGTGCTCGTGAAGGAATGGAGCAGCCACCGCAGTTATAGGAATTATGACCGCCAAGTAGGAGCAGAGGACGGCTGCGAGCAAGGTGACCGCGCGGCCGAAAGTCAACCGCTGTGAAGCCATGGCGAGAACGGCGTTGGTCGGCCCCGGCAGAATGAGGAGGGCAAAGACACTGAAGGCCAACGCCGTAAAATGCATGAAAGTTGTCCCTTTGGTCGAGCCAGCCTTCGCGGTGGGAGGCTTAGCCCGCTGTTATGAAATCTACTACAAACAGGCAATTCCCGCGCAACGAAAAGGTTTGCGATTCGACGCGATTGCCGGGTGTTGGTATTCAAGGCTGTTTCTGGTCTGGATCCTCATCGCTGAGCACGCGCCACGCCGCCCCTTGCAGGTCGTCATATTGGCCGCTTCGCAAGGACCACAGGAAGGCCGCCAGGCCCATGCCGCCCATGAAGAGCGCGATCGGGATAAGATAGATCAGCATGTTCATACGATTTTCACCTCGCTGGCCGGGACAACGATTGCCGACTGTCTGCTCAAGGCTCGATCGAACGAGTTGAGACGCAGGGCGTTCATGACCACGATGATCGACGAGGTGGACATCGCAACAGCCGCAATGAGGGGAGTGGCGAAACCGGCAATCGCGATCGGAACAGCCAGAACGTTGTAGCCGATTGCCAGCGCGAAGTTCTGCCGGATAAGGCTCGCCGACCGTCTTGAGATCGTGATGGCGTCAGGAACCGCGTCCAGCCGTTCATTGAAAAACACGAGATCGGCGGCCTGTCGTCCGATGTCGGATGCTGTTGCCGGTGCCATCGACACGTGCGCGGCGGCCAGCGCTGGCGCGTCGTTGATGCCGTCGCCCACCATCAGCACGCGGTGACCGCTTGCGCTCATGCGCGCGCATTCTTCCACCTTCTGTTTTGGCGTCAGCGCCCCGAATGCCTTGTCGATTCCGAGCGCTTTGGCGGAGTTGTCCACCACGGCCTGCCTGTCGCCGGATAGTACGATCGATCCCAGACCCTCCTTCTGCAACTGTGCAATGGCATCGGCCGCGCCCGGACGCAGTGTGTCGTCGAATAGGAATCGAGCGAGCTCGACGCGATCCTTCGACAGAACGACTTCCGAATAGGGATTGTCACCAGCCGTCCGTGGTTCGGCTTTCTCCCCACAGGCAAAGGCCGCATTGCCGAGGCGATACACAGCATCTCCGCCCGTCGCTTCGAGGCCGCCACCGGGAACCTCCCTGACGATGTCGAAGCTGGTGGGCGTAAGGTCGCTACCCCGCACCAGCGCCTGTGACAACGGATGCCTCGAATGAGTGGCAAGACCGAGGGCAGTGGAGATCTCCGGCTCCGCCGCCAGCGACGCGTCGAGGCGCGGCTGGCCGATCGTCAAAGTCCCTGTCTTGTCGAATGCCACGATGTCGGCTTCGGCGAGCCTTTCGAGAGCCGAACCGTCCTTGACCATGATCCCCCTGCGGAAAAGCTCTCCGGCGGCGACCACCTGCACGACCGGAACAGCAAGGCCCAATGCGCACGGGCAGGTGATGATCAGGACGGCAACGGCGACCAGCATGGCGTGCTTCCAGTCCCCGCCGACAAAGCCCCAGGCGAGAAATGAAACGAGCGCCAGGCAGTGGACCACCGGAGAATAGAGCGACGCCGCCCGATCCGCGATGCGACGATATCTGGCGCGGCCGCCTTCAGCGGCTTCCATCAAACCGATGATTTCGGCAAGCAGGGAGTTCTTCGCAATCTTTGTGGTACGCAGAACGAGGGCGCCCGTGAGGTTCATGGCGCCGGACATGACATCGCTTCCTTTTGAAACGGCGACAGGGCTGCTTTCACCCGTGACGATCGACATGTCGAGATCGCTGCTGCCGCCAATCACCTCAGCGTCGACGGGAACGCGCTCGCCGACCGCGATCGCTATCTGATCCCCGACGGAAATCTCTTCCACGGGGACGTAGCGACGCGATCCGTCCGGCATGATCTGCATCGCCCCCCGGGGAGCCAGTTGCGCCAGCCCGTTGATTGCCGCGCGGGCCTTCTCTCGCATGATGTGGTCAAGGGTTCGGCCGATCAGCAGGAAGAACAGCAGCGACACCGATGCGTCGAACCAGGCGTGCTCGCCGTGGTGCATGGTTTCCCAGAGCGAAACCGCGTAGGACAGCGTCACCGCAAGCGAAATCGGGACGTCCATGTTGGTGCGGCCATGCTTCAGCGCATTCCAAGCCGACTGGAAGAAGAAACGGCCCGCATAGACGAGTGCCGGCGCGGCAATCATTGCCGAGATCCAGTGGAACAGGTCGCGTGTGGCGGCATCGGCGCCCGACCAAACGGAAACCGACAACAGCATGATGTTAGCCGCCGCGAATCCGGAAACGCCAACGGCAAGCAGCAACTGGTTTCGGGTCTTGTCATTCTCGGGTGTCGCTGGCGTGAAGAGATGCGCGCGGTATCCGACAGCATTGACCGCAGTGACGATCTGCGAAGGATCGGTCTGTCGATTGTCCATTTCCTGGCGATAGAGGCAGGTGACCCGGCGCGCCGTCAGGTTGACGCGCGCTTTCTGGACAAACGGGATCTTGGCCAGAGCGCCTTCGATCGTGGAGATGCATGCACCGCAGTGTACATTGGGAACACTCAGGTCGAGCTGGCGCAGGCCGTCGCCGACCGGATGGCTGGCGAGCGCGACTTCCTCGGCGCTGAAGGCGGTCGAGCTCAAAGCAAGGACGCCCTCGCTGTCCATCGTGCAGCAGGTCATTGGCCGAACTCCGCGGTGTCGATCCGCTTGGCTTCGTGCATGATCAACGCTCCGCCTCGCTTTGAGACGGCTTCGACGATCCAGTCGCCTGTCGCGACGTTGTGCTCGCCCTCAAATCTGCCCTCCGCAGTCTTGCGGAGCGTGATGCTGAAATCCTCATGGTCACCTACGGGCCGCTTGAAGTTCAGCACGACGTCGTCGATCGCGGTCGGCGAACCGTCCCTGTAGCGAAGGTCGTAGTGAACCATGCCCCCATTGATCGACAGCACCCCGCTGATGCCCGAAGCGGTCATGGCCTTCATCGCCTCGGCCCTCTGATTGAACTCCTGGCTGGCGACGTAGGTGTTCTGAACGACAAGGCCACTCCAGCTCGACGAGGCGAGCCAGGCCATGGTGACGTTGACGGAGATCACGACGCCGAAAAAGGTGCAGATGACCAGCAGCATGTGCCGGCCTGTGAAGCCCTGCGATGAAGATTGTGCGGTCATTTCGCGTCTCCTGGAGTGTTGAATGCGGCCCGATAGGTCGCCCGATCGGAATGATCGGCATCCTCGACCACGAACAGAAGCTCGTTGGTCCCGCCACCCGGCCTGTCCGTCACGAAGACCTTGAGCGTGGTGGCGGCGTCAGGCGCTGTGTCGATGGTGAAGGAGCGTCCTTCGTCCTTGCCGAGTTCGGGGATGCGCATGGTCGCGCCCTCGAGCCCGGCAAGGCTCAGTGTCACCTTGCGCGGGCGAGGCTCCATGTTGAGGACGCGCAGCGTATAGCCGTTGCGGATCGAGCCATCGCTCTCCAGCACGTATTGCGGGTTGCGGTCGTGGATGACGTTGAGCTCCAGCCGCTCGCGCAGCGACAGATGCACCAGCATCGCCAGGCCGATGAAAGCCCAGACGGTGGCGTAGAAGACGACACGCGGGCGAAAGATGATGCGCCAGTTGAAGTGGCGGACGCCGGCGGTGAACGAACCGTCTTCGTTGCGCACGCGGGCTGGTTGGACTGGCGTTCGTCCGTCGTTGGTGGCTAGCGCCATGTTGCCCGCATATTCGCTGAGGGTCGCATAGGCGATCAGACCGCGTTCCTTGCCGATCTTGTCCATGACACCGTCGCAGGCATCGATGCACAGCGCGCAGGTGATGCATTCCATCTGCTGCCCGTCGCGGATGTCGATGCCCATCGGACAGACGGCGACACAGGCGTTGCAATCGACGCAATCACCGATCGGCTCGCCCTTGGCTTGAGCCTTCTTGGCGTGGCGGGTGCGCGGCTCGCCACGCCAGTCATTGTAGGTCACCACCAGCGAGTTTTCGTCGAGCATGGCGCCCTGAATGCGCGGCCATGGGCACATGTAGGTGCAGACCTGTTCGCGCATGAGACCACCGAGAACATATGTGGTGGCGGTCAGGGTTGCGACCGTCGCATAGGCGACGGGGGGTGCCTGCGCGGTGAACAGTGCGACCATGAGCTTGGGCGCGTCCGCGAAGTAGAATATCCACGCGCCGCCGGTCGCCACGCCGATGACGATCCAGATCGCGTGCTTCGCGGCCCGCTTTCTGACCTTGTCGAAGGTCCAGGGGCCGGCGTCTAGCTTCATTCTCGCGTTCCGGTCGCCCTCGATACCACGTTCGACGACGAGAAACAGATCGACCCAGACCGTCTGGGGACAGGCATAACCGCACCAGGCGCGGCCGACGGCAGAGGTGACAAGGAAAAGGCCAAAGCCCGCCATGACAAGGAGCCCGGCGACATAATAGAATTCCTGCGGCCAGATCTCGATGAAAAAGAAGAAGAAGCGTCGTGAACTAAGGTCGACGAGAATAGCCTGATCGGGGGCGTAGGGACCGCGATCCCAGCGAATCCAAGGGGCGAGATAGTAGATGCCGAGTGTGATCAGCATCGCGATCCATTTGAAAGTACGGAAGCGCCCCTCGGCCCGCTTCGGGAAGATCTTCTTGCGTGCCGCATAAAGTGGCGGACGATTGTGCCGGGCGTTGACGGCCTCGGCGCTGATACGTTCGACGTTGCCTGGATCGTTTGCAGTATAGAGGTTCATTTTGGTGTCCGCCTTTGACACCGTTTTTCCATCTCCCCGGTGGTCACGCCTTGACGTAGATCAAGAGCCGGAGCGGTGTCGAAAAGGAAGGCCACGTCCCGGAGAGGAGACGTGGCCCGAAGGGATCACGCAGGAGAGACTGCGTGACGTAACCTCCACTAGACGGAAAGCTGTATAGCACTGATCGGCCGGTCTCCCTTTGAGATAGGTCAAACTTCTGTTCAGTTCGCTGCAAGGCCCGGACAGGCAACAGGGCACAAGCCTCCGGAATGAAAGGGGGCCGTGCCTGCGAAGGCACGGCCCCGAAACATTCATTGGCACTATCCGTTTCTAACGGCTGGTCGGCTTCTGATCCTTGAGGCAATTCAAGCTGACGATCGAGCTGCCCATCTTGCCGGGATCTTCCTGCTCGCTCACCGGTGTCACGGTCTTGCTGGAGCGCGATGACACGCGCGAGTGAATGACGGAGCGAGGCGTGCCATAGAGCCCGAGGAGAGGGTTGTGATCATGGGTGCTCATCGGATCATCCTTACTGGCCGCCGCCGAGCGAATGAACGAAGACCGTGAGTTCCTTCACGACAGGCTCACCCAGGCGCCCGGCCCATGCGGGCATGACGCCGTGCTTGGGTGCCGAAACCTGGCGAATGATGGCATCTTCGCCGCTCCCCTTCAGCCATATCGCGTCAGCCAGGTTTGGCGCGCCCATATCGGCCTTGCCCTTCGCATCCTCGCCGTGACACGCGGCGCAGTTGTCGAGGAAGATCTGCTTGCCTGCTACCGCACGCGCGGCATCCGAGGGCGTGTTCGTCAGGCTCCAGACATAGGCGGCGACCTGTGCCGTCTGGGTGGAGTCCAGAATCTCCCCGAACGCCGGCATTTCGGATACGTGAGTGTCCGCGTCAGCGTCATAGCGGATGCCATGGGCAATGGTCTTCTGGATCGAGTCCAGATCGCCGCCCCAGAGCCAATCGTCATCGTTGAGGTTGGGGAAGCCAGCACCGCCCGTCGCGCCAGAGCCGTGGCATGGCGCACAGTTGACCTTGAAGGCCGACGCCCCGCCGGCGATCGCAAATTCACGCAATGCAGGATCGGCGTCGATCTCCTGCACGGTCCTTGCCGCGATCTGATCGTGGAACTTGATCTGCGCGACCTTCGCCTGGTCGAGGTCCTGTTGCAGTTCGGCACGGCTCGAAAAGCCAAGAAGCCCCTTGGTCGTATCCCTTATCATCGGGATGGACGGATAGGCGATTGCATAGGCGATAGCCCAGAGGATCGTCGCGTAGAACGTCCAGACCCACCACCGGGGCATCGGGTTGTTCAACTCCCTGATGCCGTCCCATTCGTGTCCGGTGGTCTCGACGCCGCTGATTTCATCAACATGCTTTTCCGACATCTCAATCATCCTTCAGGGGAATATCGGCGGCGTCCTTGGCCGTCTGCTTGCTGCCGGGACGGAGCGTAAAGACGATCGCGCCAACGAAAAACGCGGCCATTGCCAGAAGGCCCCAGCTGTCGGCGAAGTGCCGCATTGCGGTATAGGTTTCCATCAGATCACCTCATCGATAGCCGGTTGCGTCGTCGTAGGTCGAGAAATCGACCAGCGTGCCCAGCATCTGGAGGTAGGCGACAAGCGCATCCATCTCGGTCAGCTTCTGCGGGTCACCGTCGAAATCGCCCACTTTCGCCTTCGGGTATCGCTGGAGAAGAGCAGTGGTATCGGCGTTCGGATCGGCCTGCGCCTTCATGTCGGCTTCGGCATTGGCGAGCATGTCGTCGTTATAAGGCACACCGACATCCTCGTTTGCCTTGAGGTCCATGCCGACGTCTTTGACGGTGACGTCCTGTTCCTTCAGGAAGGCGTATTTGGGCATGATCGATTCCGGCACGACGGCTCTCGGATCCGAGAGATGCTGGACATGCCACTCGTTCGAATAACGGCCGCCAACGCGAGCAAGGTCGGGACCGGTTCGCTTGGAGCCCCACTGAAACGGATGGTCGTACATGGATTCCGCGGCAAGCGAATAGTGACCGTAGCGTTCCACTTCGTCGCGGAACGGGCGGATCATCTGGCTGTGGCAGACATAGCATCCTTCGCGGATGTAGATGTTGCGTCCCGCCAGTTCGAGAGGCGTGTAGGGACGCATGCCTTCGACCTTCTCGATGGTGTTCTGGAGATAGAACAGCGGAGCAATCTCGACGATGCCGCCGATGCTGACCACGAGCAGCGAGCCGACCAGAAGCAGCGTGGCGTTCTTCTCGAGGATATGATGTTTGTCTAGTATCGATGCCATGTCTCACCTCACTCGGCAGCTTGTGCCTGGGGCACATATGCGGTCGGAATAGCGGCTTCCGCGCGCTGGTGACCCTTGATCGTCATGAACACGTTCCAGGCCATGACGAGCCCGCCCGCCAGGTAGAGCGCCCCGCCCACCGTGCGCAGCACGTAGTAGGGGAACATGGCGGCGACAGTCTCGGCGAAGGAATAGACCAGGAAGCCCTGCGAATTGTATTCGCGCCACATCAGGCCCTGCTGGATGCCGGCGACCCAGAGAACGGCCGCATAGATCACGATGCCGAGCGTCGCGAGCCAGAAATGCCAGTTGACCATGCGCAGGCTGTAGAGGCGTTCGCGTCCCCAGAGCTTCGGCGTCAGGTAGTAGATTGCACCGAAGGTGATCATGCCTACCCATCCGAGCGCACCCGAGTGAACGTGGCCGATGGTCCATTCCGTGTAGTGGCTGAGCGAATTCACCGTCTTCACCGACATCATCGGGCCTTCGAAGGTCGACATGCCGTAGAATGCGATGGCGATGACCATCATGCGGATGATCGGATCGGTGCGGATCTTGTCCCACGCCCCCGACAGCGTCATCAGGCCGTTGATCATCCCGCCCCACGACGGCATCCACAGCATGACCGAGAAGACCATGCCGAGCGTCTGGGCCCAGTCCGGCAGCGCGGTGTAGTGCAGGTGATGCGGGCCTGCCCATATGTACATGAAGATCAGGGCCCAGAAGTGGATGATCGACAGACGGTACGAATAGACAGGGCGGTTCGCCTGCTTCGGCACGAAGTAGTACATCATGCCGAGGAACCCGGCGGTCAGGAAGAAGCCGACGGCGTTATGGCCGTACCACCACTGCGTCAGCGCATCCTGGACGCCTGAGAACACCGAATAGCTCTTCGAACCCAGGAAGGAGACCGGGACTGCCAGGTTGTTCACCACATGCAGCATGGCGATCGTCACGATGAAGGCGAGATAGAACCAGTTCGCGACGTAGATGTGCGGTTCCTTGCGCTTCAGGATCGTGCCCAGATACACCGCGAGATAGGCGACCCAGACGACCGTGAGCCAGAGATCCACGTACCATTCCGGTTCCGCATATTCACGGCCCTGCGAGATGCCGAGGAGATAGCCGGTGGCCGCCATGACGATGAACAGCTGGTAGCCCCAGAACACGAACCAGGCCAGACTGCCGCCGAAGAGGCGGGCACGGCATGTGCGCTGGACCACGTAGAAGGACGTCATGATCAGCGCGTTGCCGCCGAATGCGAAGATGACGGCCGAGGTGTGGACCGGGCGCAAGCGGCCGAAATTGAACCAGGGCGCGATGTTCAGGTCGGGACATGCCAGCTGGGCGGCGACGACCACTCCGACAAGGAAGCCGACGACACCCCAGAAGACCGTGGCGATGAGGCCATACCGGATCACCTCGTCGAAATACCCTGATGTATCGACCTTGGCGTGACGCGCCGCCGGCGAGAAATCCACTCTCCTGAGCAGCAGCACCGTGCCGGCCACGAGGCAGAAGCACAGTATGGCCATATGGACCGCGAAAAGATGGTCATGCGCGTAGCCCGCCCCCAGCAAAGCCAGGAACGCGGCCGCAGCGACCACGATTGTTTCGGTTGAATAATTCATATTGTCGTCCCCAGTGCGTAGACCACCGCGGCGCGGCCGGTTCTGTCGTACTTGGGATGAGGACTGTCACGGACAGCGATCCTGCTCCTTGATCTACATCAAGGACCTAGCTGCTTTGACAGGAATGGCTCGACCGCGCGCCCGAGTCGCGTGTACGCGACCGATCGGATTGAGCCAGTCAACATGTCGATCGTGTCGCAGTACACGGGGCGGGGGCATTTCTCGTAAGTTTGACAGACATCAAAGAACGCCGATTCGTCACGTCCTAGAAGGAGCGCCGGGGTCAGTTCGACCTCAGGAAACAGGAGATATACACATGCGTTTGAAATTCGGTCTGCTCGCTGTCACGGCAGCGCTGGTTGCTTCGGCAGCACCATCGATGGCTGCAGACCACCAGATTCAGATGCTCAACAAGGGCGCCGATGGCGCGATGGTATTCGAGCCGGGCTTCGTCAAGATCGCCCCCGGCGACACGATCACCTTCGTCCCGACCGACAAGAGCCACAATGTCGAAACCTTCAAGGGTCTGATTCCCGACGGCGCACCCGAATTCAAATCCAAGCCGAGCGAACAGTATCAGGCCAAGTTCGACCTGCCCGGCGCCTACGTCGTCAAATGCACGCCGCATGCGGCAATGGGCATGGTCGCGCTGATCCAGGTGGGCGACGCGTCCGCCAACCTCGACGCGGTCAAGGCTGCAAAGATACCGAATCTCGCTCGCAAGCGTCTGGACGCAGAGCTTGCGCAAGTGGCGCAATAGTCAACCGTATAACTGCGAGGGCGCGTCCAAGCGCCTTCGCGTAAATTGGCTCTTCTACGTCAGCGGCGGCCGACCGCCGCCTTTAAATTGCAGGAGGCGTGAGGCAGCGGACGCCTGAAGACAGGCGGGTTTCCTCAATCCGAGTTCCATCGGTCTGCGCATGTCTGAAATCTCGCCCCTAATCTTAATGTTTCGTTAAGATTTCAACATCCGGTGATTGTGTTTCTGCTTTGTAACAGGCGCGCGTGGAGGCTTGCGCTGGGGATGCCACATTCCATAGTTCGACTGTCCGGTAAAGGTCGATCGAATCATCGGACGCATGCAACATGACGTTGCATCGGGTCGACGGCAGGTTTGAGTTCCGTCCCCATAAATCAATTGTCCAGCGTAGCGCTCCGAGCGCGGTATCAGTCATTTCCACTGTGCGGATGATCCGCAACGTTATCCCAAACCATGAGCGATGGTCGCGAAGCTTTTGCTGTCGCTGTCTAATCGACTGTGAACGGGGCACGCGCGCCTGCACGGCAGGCGCTGCGACCGTGGGGTGAGCTGCTTACCCGGCGCAACGCGATCCAATCGCATTTCCGAATGACCAATCTTTACTCTTTGACATAGGCGCCTTCATGACTTCGATCGTATCTTCCCTGACTGTCACGGCTATCCGATCGCTTTCGAGCGCGCAGATCGCCGCATGGACGACCGAAGACGTCGCAGCACTTTCGACAGCGCAGATCAAAGCGCTCTCGTCAACGCAGATTTCGGCCCTCGAAACGGAAGATCTCGGCGCCTTTTCCAGCGTGCAGCTCGGTGCGATATCGGCGACATCGATTGTCGGCCTCACGGCAAGCCAACTCGCCATTCTGTCGGCCGCAAGCATTGAGAGCCTCTCCGCAAGCCAGGTCAAGGCGTTCAGCGCAAGCCAGCTCGGCTCCCTGACGGCCACCCAGGTAGAGGCTTTGACGGCAAGCCAGATCGCGGGACTGAGTTCCGGTCAGATTGCGTCGCTGACAGGCGCGGACCTCGCGACATTCCTGCCGGAAGAGATCGCTGCGATCAGCACAGCCGCGATTTCCGGTCTGTCCACGAGCGCTCTGGCCGCGTTGAGCGCCGAGCAGGTGGCGGCGCTGAAGACCAATCAGGTCGCTGCGTTGAAGACGAGCCAGATTGCGGCGCTGTCGTCCGCCCAGGTGGGCGCGCTGACGACCTCGCAGGTAGCGACACTCAGCGCCATACAGGTCAAGGCGCTCACAACCGACAGCGTCTCGGGTCTTACCTCCACGCAGATCGCGGCGCTCAGCAGCAAGTCGATGTTCGGCTTGACGACGTCGCAGATCGGAGCCCTGTCTCTCGACCAGGCGGAAGCCTTCACGGTCACTCAGATCGCGGTGCTTAGCGCTGCGCAGGTTTCCGCGTTCGGGTCGGCCAACCTGGCCACATTCCTTCCGAGCGAAATCGCTGCGATCAGCACGACTGCGCTCAGTGGGCTTGCGCCAAGTGTCGTTGCAGCACTCGATGCCGATCAGCTTGCAGCGCTGAAGACCAATCAGATTGCTGCCCTGAAGACCAGCCAGATCGCCGCCCTGTCTTCTGAACAGGTTACCGGGCTGACGACGTCACAGATTGCCGCGCTCAGCTCCACTCAGGTCAAGGCGCTGTCCAGCGATACCCTGTCGGGCTTTGCCTCGGAGCAGATCGCGGCGTTGAGCACAAAGGCCATCTCGGGGCTGACTGTCTCGCAGATTGGAGCGCTCTCCGCCGAACAGGCCGAAGCCTTTACGACGGCGCAGGTCGCGGTTCTCGGTGCCACGCAGATCGCTGCCTTCGGTACTCAAGGCCTGTCGACATTCCTTCCGAGCGAAGTTGCCGCCATCAGCACGACCGCGCTCAGCGGACTTGCTCCGACTGTTCTGGCTGCTCTTGATGCCGATCAGCTTGCGGCGTTGAAGACCAACCAGATCGCAGCGTTGAAGACCAGCCAGATCGCGGCACTTTCCTCCGATCAGATCGGTGCACTGACGACCTCGCAGGTCGCCGCGCTGACGGCGACCCAGGTAAACGCGCTGACCTCGGATAGTCTTGCTGGCCTCTCTGCTTCGCAGATTTCGGCGCTGAGCACAAAAGCCGTCACGGGGCTGACCGCGTCACAGATTGCCGGCCTGTCTGTTGCCCAGGCGGAGGCCTTGACGACGCAGCTCGTCGCAGCCCTGACCGTCAGCCAGATTACGGCGCTGACGCCGGACGACCTCGCAACGTTTCTGCCGGAAGAGATTGCCGCGATCAGCACGGCGGCGATCTCCGGTCTTACCTCAAGCGGTCTGGCGGCGCTCAGTGCGGAGCAGGTGGCAGCCCTCAAGACCGCTCAGATCGCGGCCCTGAAAACCAGCCAGATCGCTGCGCTCGCGTCCGGCCAGATTGCCACGCTGACGACATCGCAGATCGCCGCCTTGAGCGCCACCCAGCTCAATGCAGTCAGTGCTGAAACCATCTCGGGTTTGACGCCCGATCAGGTTGCTGCCCTGACGACGAAGGCAATCGCCGGGCTCGCGACATCGCAGATTGCCGCCTTGTCCGTCGATCAGGCCGAAGCGCTTACGGCCTCCCAGATTGCCGCTTTCAGCAGCACCCAGATCGCAGCGTTCAGTCTCGAGGATCTGGCAACATTTCTGCCCAGCGAGCTTGCCTCCATCAGCACGACCGCGCTGGCGGGACTGGCACCAGATGTCGTGGCCTCCTTTGGCGGCGACCAGCTGGCGGCACTCAAGACCAATCAGATCGCGGCGCTGACCTCGAGCCAGATTGCGGCGCTTGTTTCAAGCCAACTGCAGAGCTTGAGCCTGGAACAGGTTGCGGCATTGAATGCCAGCCAGATCCAGTCTTTGGCTAGCGAAACGATCGGTTCGCTTTCTACGCTCCAGATCGCCGCGCTGAGCTCAAAGGGCATTTCAGGCCTTACCACCGGCCAGATCGCCAGCCTGTCCACGGATCAGGTCGCGGCCCTGAGCGCCACCCAGATCGCGAGCTTCAGCGCGACGCAGATCTCGGCGCTGACCACCGGCGAGCTCGCGAATTTCTCCCAGGACAAGATCGCGGCGATCACTGCCGCCGCCATCGCGGGACTTACGACGGATGACATCGCGGTCCTCAGCGTCGATCAGATCGGTGCTTTCAGCACCTCCCAGATCGCCGCTCTCGGTTTGGCCCAGGCTGGAACACTGACGCCGCAGCAGGTCGCGGCCTTGACGACAGACCAGGTCGCGGCGCTGAGCGCGACGGCACTGTCGGGGATGCAAATACCCGCCCTTCTTTCTCTCACCGACGCCCAGATCGGCGCACTGAGCTCGAAGGCCATCTCTGGTCTTGGCTCGCTGCAGGTCTCTGCGTTGTCCACGTCGCAGATCAATGCGTTCACCACGGCGCAGCTGGGGGCCTTGAACGCGAGCCAGGTCAGCGCGTTGTCGACATCGATTGTCGGGCAAATGTCGCCGGAGAAGCTTAGCGCCATTGCCTCGGCCGCCGTCTCCGGGTTGGCGGTAACCACCGTCAGCGCTCTGAGCACGGCTCAGATCGGCGCGTTGACGACCGCTCAGGTCGCAAGCCTGACTGCGGCCCAGCTGGGCGCCTTTACGACGGAACAGATGGCGGCTGCGACGACGTCGCAGATTGCAGCTCTGAGTTCGACGGCGGTGTCGGTGCTGTCGAGCACTCAGATCGCGGCCCTCTCCGAAAGCCAGATTGCGGCGATCAGCACAAAGTCGATCGCCGGTCTGTCGACCTCGCAGGTTGCGGTGTTGTCCACGGCTCAGGCCGAAGCTTTGAACGCATCCCAGGTCGGTGCGTTGAGTTCGACGCAAATTGCCGCCTTCACGACCGCCGATCTCGCAACCTTCTCGACCGGCGACATCGCAGCCATCAGTTCCTCAAGTATTTCCGGGCTTTCCACGAGTGCAATCCATTCGTTGAGCACTGGTCAGGTTGCGGCATTGACGAGCAGCCAGGTCTCCGCGCTGAGCTATCTGCAGGTCAAGGCGTTGTCCGGAGATCAGATCGCGTCGCTGACCACCGGCCAGATCGGTTCTTTGAACGCCCTGCAGGTCGCGGCGTTGGCCACAAGCGACATAGCAGCGCTTACCACGGGTCAGGTGGCGGCACTCAAGGCGAAAACGATTGCGGGACTGACAAACTCTCAGATTGCCAGCCTCACGACGGACCAGAT
Source organism: Rhizobium sp. AC44/96 (assembly GCF_001692185.1). Taxonomy (NCBI): domain Bacteria; kingdom Pseudomonadati; phylum Pseudomonadota; class Alphaproteobacteria; order Hyphomicrobiales; family Rhizobiaceae; genus Rhizobium; species Rhizobium sp. AC44/96. The sequence continues at coordinate 250,910 of NZ_LXKO01000030.1, read as the reverse complement.
CAAGGCGATGACCTCGTCACAGATCGCCGGCCTGACGACCACACAATTTGCGGCCATGAGCACGGCGCAGGTCGAAGCCCTGACCCCTTCTCAAGTTGCCAGCATGAGTTCGTCGCAGATCGCCGCGTTGAGCGCTGATGCCGTCGCCACATTTTCCCTCGAGGACATCGCCTCGATCGCGACGACGGCAATTTCGGGGCTGACGACCAAAGACATTGCCAGCCTGTCGACCGCCCAGCTCGAGGTGATTACGTCCGCGCAGGTGGACTCGATGGATGCCACACAAATTGCCGCGATCGTGCAGGCCTATCAGGCGTTCTGACCCGGCACAGCTGGGTTGCGCCTGCCTGTTCGGTGAGGCAGACCAGAAACGTAAAAGGCCATCCGGTCTTAGGACCGGATGGCCGCGCCGCTCCAGAAAGGAGAGGCAGTTTTAGGTCAGCGTGTGGCCGCGGCGAGTTGCTCGGCGGTCAGGCGAAGTGCCGCAGCGCGGCGATGGCCTTCGAGCTTCTCGGTCGCGCTCTGGCGAACCGCGGCTGGTGCCACTGCTGCGACGCCACGTTCGTCGAGCCACTGGTGTGTCGCGATCTTCACGTAGGAGCCGACCCAGAGGCCACCGGTATAGCGGCCAGCCGCCATCGTCGGCAGGGTGTGGTTGGTACCGCAGCACTTGTCGGAGTAAACCACGCTGGCCAGTTCGCCGATGAAGAGCGAACCATAGTTGCGAAGTTTCTTGGCCGTTGCCTGGGGATCGCGTGTGTGGACTTGCAGGTGCTCGGTGGCGATATAGTCGGAATAGGCAATCATCGAGGCTTCGTCTTCGACGACGGTGATTTCACCGTAGTCCTTCCAGGCGACCCCTGCGACCGGCGCCGTCGGGAGATCCTCGAGTTGCTTTTCGACTTCGACCAGTACGGCCTCGGCGAGCTTGCGATCGGTGGTCACCAGACCAACGCGCGTGCGCACGTCATGTTCTGCCTGTGCCAGAAGGTCGGTGGCGATCGTTGCAGCCTTTCCGGTTTCATCGGCGACGATGAAGATTTCACTCGGGCCGGCGAGCTGGTCGATGCCAACTTGGCCGAAGACCTGTCGCTTGGCTTCGTTGACGAAGGCGTTGCCGGGTCCGACGATCTTGTCGACGGCTGGAATCGTCTCTGTGCCATAAGCCATGGCGGCGATGGCCTGTGCGCCACCGACGCGGAAGATACGGTCTGCCCCCGCGAGGTGGCAGCCCGCGATCATCGCCGGATGAGCGTTCGGCGGAAGGCAGGCGATTACCTGGTCACAGCCAGCGACCTTTGCCGGAACGATCGTCATGACAGGAGCCGATAGCAACGGATAGCGGCCGCCCGGAACGTAGCAGCCCACGATCTCGATCGGGATGACACGATGGCCGAGGTGAAGACCAGGGAGCGTCTCGACCTCAAGCGGAAGGATGGTCTTGAGCTGAGCTTCAGCAAACGTCCGCACGTTGGCGATCGCGAACTCGGTGTCTGCGCGGGTTTGCGGCGCGAGGTCCGCAACGGCCTTCAGCTTCTCTTCTTCCGTGACTTCGAACGCGGAGACGTCGGCCTTGTCGAATGCAACGGAGTATTCGCGAACGGCTGCGTCGCCACGTTCGCGAACGTTGGCGATGATGTCCTTGACCGTCTTCTCGATGGAAGCGGTGTCCGAAACGGCATCACGCTTCGGTTCCTTGATCTGAATGAACTTGCCTTTGAGGGCGTCGAGCCGCGATGTCATGAAGGGTCTCCTATGTGCGTGCTGGCAAGGAGCATCATCCACTCTCGGCGGTCCGACAATTGCTCACTGGACACCTGTCTAGTATTATCACCAACGCGAGTCCGTTGCCGCAATCAGCGATAGGCGGCCGGGATCTGGAGTGTCATGCTGCGCGCCTGATCGAGACAGAGAGGGACGTGCATGCCGAAGATTGGTGCCAAACTGCGTGAGCTGCGTCGCCGACGCGACTTGGGCGTAAGGGAGCTGGCGGCCCGCTCCGGGATCTCCCATTCAACGATCTCGTTGATCGAGCGCGATCGGATGAGTCCCTCGGTCGACACACTGAGCGCTGTGCTCGAGGCGCTCGGAACCACTTTGCCCGGCTTCTTCTCCGACCTTCAGTCGAGCCTGCCTTATACCCCGTTCTACACGTCGCAAGATCTCGTTGAGATAGGGAAAGTGGACACGATTTCATATCGGGTCATCGGACTCGATCATCCGAACCGGCAACTCCTGATGCTGCATGAGACTTATGCGGTGGGAGCGGATTCGGGGGAAGCGTTCGCGCATGCGGCGCAAGAGGCGGGGATGGTACTTTCAGGTGCGGTTGAGGTCACGGTGGGGGGGCAGCAAAAAGTGCTTCGACCAGGCGACGGATACTATTTCGACAGCCGCTTGCCGCATCGCTTCCGTAACGTGCATGACGGCAAAAGCGAGATCCTCAGCGCCATCACGCCGCCGACGTATTGAGACGCGACTGGAGCAGTTAACCGACGGTGAGAATAGTCACCACTGTCCGCCGCCTGCCTTCCAAAACAGTCAAAACGTGGTTTCCTACTCGATATCCAATTCCAAAATGGGGAACGTCGATGAAACTCTTGAAAGTATCTCTTATTGCATCTTCCGTCTTGATGAGCGGCATGCTCGGCGCTCAGGCGCGTGACCTTACAGTGGTATCGTGGGGCGGAAATTTCCAGGACGCGCAGCGAAAGATCTTCTTTGAAACCTTCTCGAAGGAATCCGGCAAGCCCGTTCTTGATGAAAGCTGGGAGGGCGGCTACGGCGTTCTCCAGGCAAAGGTGAAGGCCGGAACGCCGAACTGGGATGCGGTTGAAGTCGAATCCGAGGAACTGGCTCTCGGATGCGCCGACGGCATCTACGAGAAGATTGACTGGCAGAAGATGGGCGGCAAGGAAACCTTTCTTCCTGCAGCCGTGAGCGATTGCGGCGTGGGTAACATCGTCTGGTCGACCGGCCTTTCCTATGATGCCGACAAGCTGAAGGAAGCGCCGCAGACCTGGGCCGACTTCTGGGACACGAAGAAGTTTCCGGGCAAGCGCGGCCTCCGCAAGGGCCCCAAATACGCCCTCGAATTCGCCCTGATGGCCGATGGTGTTCCGGCTGACGAAGTCTACAAGGTTCTGAGTGCGGAAGGCGGCGTTGATCGCGCGTTCAAGAAGCTCGATGAACTGAAGAGCAATATCGTCTGGTGGGATGCCGGCGCGCAGCCCCTCCAGCTGCTGTCCTCCGGCCAGGTTGTCATGACGGCTGCCTATAACGGCCGTATCAGCGGCATCAACCGTTCCGAGGGCAAGCATTTCGGCTTCGTTTTCCCGGGCAGCGTCTATGCAATCGACTCCTGGGTGGTCCTGAAGGATGCGCCGAACAAGGATGCAGCGATGGATTTCATCGCATTCGCCAGCAAGGCTGAAAACCAGGCGAAGCTTCCTGAGTTCATTGCCTACGGTCTGCCCAACCTCGGCGCATCCAAGCTTGTTCCTGAGCAGTACCGCAAGGAACTGCCGACCAGCGAAGAAAACCTGAAGGGTGCAATTGCTCTGGACGTTGACTTCTGGACCGACAACTCCGAGGAACTGACCCAGCGCTTCAATGCCTGGCTCGGTCAGTAACTTTCGAATTGGGGCCTCCTTGTGAGGCCCCATTACATCGAGCTGCAACGCAAAGCGCAGCGCGAACAGGAATGAGAGTGGGCCTTGATGAGCAACGCCTTTATTAATTTCGACAAAGTAAGCAAGTCTTTCGGCATCGTGACGGTTGTCGACGATCTGGATCTTTCCATCGCAAAGGGTGAGTTCGTCAGCATGCTCGGCCCGTCGGGTTCCGGCAAGACGACGTTGCTTATGATGTTGGCGGGCTTTGAGAAGCCTTCAAGCGGCGCAATTTCTGTCGCCGGCAAGCGCGTTGACGGTTTGCCGCCATATAAGCGGAACATGGGCGTCGTCTTTCAGAACTATGCTCTCTTCCCGCACATGACGGTCGCTGAGAACGTGGCCTTTCCTTTGAAGATGAGAGGCGTTTCCCGCGCTGAGATCGCCGAACGTGTCGGCAAGGCTCTCGACATGGTGCAGCTCGGCGTCTTCCAGGATCGGCGCCCGATCCAGCTGTCCGGCGGGCAGCAGCAGCGCGTCGCACTCGCGCGTGCGCTGGTCTTCGAGCCCGAAGTCGTTCTGATGGACGAACCGCTTGGGGCGCTCGACAAGAAACTTCGCGAGCAGATGCAGCTCGATATTCGCGATCTTCACCGTCGCCTGGGGCTTACCATCGTCTTCGTGACCCATGATCAGACGGAAGCGCTGACGATGTCCGACCGCATCGCCATCTTCAATCACGGAAAAATCGAGCAGATCGGCACACCGGCGCAGATCTACGACAGTCCCCGGACGCAGTTCGTTGCGGAATTTATCGGCGAGACAAACCTGGTTGCCGGCGTGGTGCACAAGGCGACCGATGGTTTGCTGAGCGTGCGCCTCGATGGGGGAGCGACGATCGATGTTCGGGCGTCCGCACCGGTTGAACCAGGCAAGCAGGTCAAGCTGTCGATCAGGCCCGAACGCATCGAGGTCAACTCCGCGACGCCAGCCGCCAATCGCCTCAAGGCTTCGGTTTCCGACATTGTTTATCACGGCGATCACCTGCAGCTTCGCGTACGGTCCGAGGGCAAGGATTTCATCGTGAAAGCCGACCGAAAGGCAGCCCCGCCGGAGCTGGGCGACCAGGTCGTTGCGTCCTTCTCGCCAGAGCAATGCTGGATCGTTGCATGAGAGAGGGCCAGTTAGCAAAACACGCGACATCATTGCTGCTGGTCGCGCCATTGGCACTCTTCCTGGTGTTCTTTTTCATCGCGCCGCTCTTCACCATGATGAAGTCGGCGGTTTCCGACCCGGTTGCATCGCGCGCATTGCCAACCGTGACGTCCGCGCTCAAGGACTGGGACCGCGCGAGTGTTCCGTCCGCCGATGCTCAACGAGCCTTTGCCGCTGATATTCGCGGCATCACGGATGACGAGCTTTTCGGGGACCTGGTACGCCGCCTGAACAGCGCGAAGTCCGGCTTTCGAACGCTGATGAGCAAGACACGCACTGCGGTAAAATCCGACGAGACCCTCGCAGACCTCGTGTCCATCGATTCCCGGTGGAATGATCCTGCGTTCTGGATCGCGGTTCAGGATGCGGCCGGCTCGCCGATCACCGACAGGAACCTGCTCGCGGCTGTCGATCTGACCCGCGATGCAAGCGGCGCTATCGCCAGCATGCCCGAGGGCGCATCGGCCAACCGGGAAACGCTCATTCGAACACTGATTACATCGGCAATGGTCACCGTTGCCTGCATTCTACTCGGGCTGCCTTTCGCCATGGTCGCCGCGTCGGTCAGCGGATGGCAGCGTCAGCTTTTGCTTGGTGCCGTTCTTTTGCCGCTGTGGACGTCGTTGCTTGTCCGCACGGCGGCTTGGTTCATCCTCCTGCAGGATAACGGATTGATCAACGCGTCGCTGCAGGCGATCGGCCTCACCAGTGGCCCGATCCCGCTCATTTTCAATCGTGTCGGCGTTGTGATTGCCATGACCCACGTGCTGTTGCCGTTCATGGTTCTTCCGATTTTCAGCGTGCTGATCGGCATCCCGAAGAATTTGATGCCCGCCGCTGCATCCCTGGGGGCGAACCCGATACGCGCATTCCTGCGGGTTCTGCTGCCGCTGTCGATGCGAGGCGTGGTCTCCGGCTCACTGCTGGTCTTCATGAGTGCTCTTGGCTACTACATCACCCCGGCGCTCATTGGCGGCGCGAAGGACCAGATGATCAGCTCGGTCATCGCCTACTACGCCACTGGCGCAGCTAACTGGGGTATGGCGGGTGCGCTCGGATTGGTGCTGCTGCTCGCAACGATCATCCTCTACGTCGTCTATCTCCGACTGTCTTCAGAGGAGGCGCGGGCATGAAGCCGTTGGCAATCTCGAAAGCCGCTTTTGCAATCTTCGTCGTCTTCTTTCTGCTGGCACCGCTGATCGCCATTCTGCCGCTGGCGTTTACGAACAGCGTCTTCCTGAATTACCCGATTCCAAGCTACTCGACGCGGTGGTTCGAGGAGCTGTTCACTGCGGACGCCTGGCGCCGGTCGATTTTCAACAGTCTGGTGATCGGGGCAGGAACAACCGCCCTGGCGACCGTCCTCGGCACGATCGGCTCGCTGGGCCTTCGCGGGAAGCGTATTTCACTCGTCTTCGGTTTCATCCGCACCGTGTTTCTTCTTCCCATGGTCGTGCCGGCGGTGGTGCTCGGGGTCGGCATGCAGCTGATGTTTGCGCGCTATGGGCTTGCGAACACCTATATTGGCGTCATCATCGCGCACACTGTCTTGGCTGTTCCGTTTGTCGTCGTGAACGTAACGGCTTCCTTGCAGGGCATCGACCGGCGCCTTGAACATGCTGCGGCAAGCATGGGGGCTGCGCCGCATGTCGTGCTCAGAACGGTCACGTTGCCGCTGGCGCTCCCCGGGATCATCTCGGGCGCTGTCTTTGCGTTCGCAACCTCGCTCGACGAGGTCGTCCTGACGCTCTTTGTGGCAGGGCCCAACCAGCGCACGCTTGCACGGCAGATGTTTTCGACGATCCGCGAGAACATCAGTCCAGCCATCGCGGCGGCCGCCTTCGTCTTCATTCTGGGGACGGTCATTATCGCCGCGCTGGCAAACGTTTGGCGCAGAAGAGCGCAAAACGCCTGACGGCGCGCCCAGCATTGCGCCGGGCGTACCTGTCTCCCATCAGTTCTGGCTGAGGAACAGAGGCGGGATTTCGATGCGTTCGACTTTGCTCGACCCGTGGTCGATGATGCCGAAAACAGCGTTGAGCATTCCTGGCACGTCCTGGCGTACCATTTCGATGTCATCGCCGAGCATGGCCGCGAACGGGTCCCAGTCGAAGCAACCCATGACCGGCGGGCGCCCATCGTAGTGGTGGGATCGCTTGATCCAGCGCATGACCCCTTCGAAGGAAATGGTCGAGTTGACGAACATGCCCCGGGTCAGGTTTCCTTCCTGTTGCGCAAGCGCCTGTAGCGCGATCTCGGCTTTCTCAGGCGCGTAGCCGCATGTGAGGATATGGTTGTCATCAACGGCCAGCCCCATATCGGCGTGCGCGGCGCGGAAACCGCGGACGCGCTCTGAGGTGTTGTGGTCGCTGCCGCGTCCGCCGACGAAGAGCAGTGGCTCGACGCGGCCGAGCTTGCGCTCGCAATTGGCAAGTACGCGCCGGGTCAGTTCCCGGGCGCCGGCAAAATTATCCGAGATGACAGATGGAGCGCGCGATCCGGGAAGGTCGAGATTGAGGCTGCGGACGCCTGATGCCGCGCAGAGGTCGGTGATACGGTCGGGGTCGGTGGCGCCGGTCGAAACCAGCCATTCGACCTGGTACGAGAGCATGGTCCGTGCGGCCTCTATCTCGAGCTCTGGATCACGGCGCGTACAGGTGATGATCGGGAACAATCCGCGCTCTCGCGCCATGTTTTCGAAGGCCTCCACGATCGAACCGAAGTAGCGGTTGTCGTACTTGGGCACGATCATGCCGATGATCTTGGACTTCTCGCGCCGCAGGAGGCTCGCCTGCATATTGAGCGCGTAGCCCTGTTCTTCCGCCAGCCGGGTGATCCTCTCCGCCAGCTGGCTGCTGATCCGGCGCTTCTTCCAATTGCCATTCAAAACCGCGCTGACCGCGCTTGCCGATGTGCCGGCAAGTTCAGCCAGATCATAGATCGTCGTCTTTTTTGTCTGCTTGGGTTGATTCACGAATGCGTGCCTCCATGTCGAACGTAGCTTGACATCATTGGGCTAAGGTGGCAATTGTTGCTTCATCGATTGAGCAGGGTTGCGCAATCGATGAAGTTGGTTGACTTGGGAGAGTCAACCGGGCGGTGTCCGGGTGGATCCAATGTCATTGGCCGTACGATGCGAATCGATATCGGGCGATGAATGCGTGTCTGGTTCGAGAAGAACGGGGCAGGTAGCTTGGAACGAACCGGAGGGCGTCTCTCGATAGAGCATGTGCTCAATAAGGAGGAGAGAATGAAGTATCGTACTATGTTGCTGGCAACGTCTGCAGCCGTTGCCATGTTTGCCGGCGCGGCCTACGCTCAGGAAGCGGCGACCGTTGCATTCCTGATGCCCGACCAAGCATCGACGCGCTATGAAAAGCACGACTTTCCTGGCTTCAAGGCCGAGATGGAAAAGCTCTGCGCCAGCTGCACCGTTATCTACCAGAACGCCAATGCCGATGCTGCCCTACAGCAGCAGCAGTTCAACTCGGTGATTGCCCAGGGTGCGAAGGTCATCGTGCTTGATCCGGTCGATTCCGCGGCCGCAGCCGGCCTCGTTGAAATCGCACATTCGCAGGACGTCAAGGTTATCGCCTATGACCGTCCGATCCCGGACAAGGCAGCCGACTACTACGTATCCTTCGATAACGAAGGTATCGGCTACGCGATCGCGAAGTCGCTGGTCGACCACCTGAAGGCAGGCGGCGTTGCCGAGGGTTCGGGCGTGCTGCAGATCAATGGTTCTCCGACAGACGCAGCCGCTGGCCTGATCCGCGACGGTATCCATCGCGGCCTGAAGGATTCCGGCTACAAGACGCTGGCGGAATTCGACACGCCGGAATGGGCGCCGCCGAAGGCTCAGGAATGGGCAGCCGGCCAGATCACGCGCTTCGGCGATCAGATCAAGGGTATCGTTGCAGCCAATGACGGCACTGGTGGCGGCGCCATCGCGGCCTTGAAGGCTGCCGGCGTCAAGCCGGTTCCGCCGGTAACGGGCAACGACGCGACGATCGCGGCCCTGCAGCTGATCATCTCCGGTGACCAGTACAACACGATCTCCAAGCCTTCCGAGATCGTGGCGGCAGCAGCTGCCAACGTCGCCGTCCAGCTGGCCAAGGGGGCGACCCCGGCGCCGAAGACGACGCTCTACAACACCCCATCCGAGCTCTTCATCCCGGCCGTCGTAACAGCCGAGAACATCAAGGCTGAAATCTTCGACAAGAAGATCCAGACGCCTGAGGAAGTTTGCACCGGCGAATACGCCGACGGTTGCAAGAAGCTCGGCATCACCCAGTAATACCTCCCAAGGTGTCCGGTCGGTCGTTTCCGGCCGGGCACATCTCTATTTGCAAAGGGCGTTCAGCCATGGTGCGAGAAATCAGTGCTATGCCGGAAAAGGGCAGTGCCATTCTGCGGCTCAGCCGCATTTCCAAAAATTTCGGGGCCGTGTCGGCGCTGACCGACATCGACCTCGAGGTGCATGCCGGCGAGGTTGTCGCCCTGGTTGGCGACAACGGCGCGGGCAAGTCCACCCTCGTCAAGGTCCTTGCGGGCGTGTATCAGCCCTCGTCGGGCACGATCGAGTTCTGTGGCCAACAGGTCTCTCTCGACAGTCCGAGCCGGGCGCTCGAGCTTGGCATCGCGACGGTCTTCCAGGATCTGGCGCTTTGCGAAAACCTCGATGTCGTTGCCAATCTTTTCCTGGGTCACGAGCTGTCTCCATGGAGCCTCGACGAAGTGGCCATGGAAGTGCGTGCGTGGACCCTCCTCAAGGAGCTTGCCGCACGTATTCCCTCCGTTCGTCAGCCCATCGCATCGCTCTCCGGCGGTCAGCGCCAGACGGTCGCCATCGCGCGCTCCCTGTTGCTCAACCCGAAGATTATCATGCTGGATGAGCCGACGGCCGCCCTTGGTGTCGCCCAGACCGCCGAAGTCCTCAACCTGATCGAACGTGTCCGCGAACGCGGGCTCGGGGTCATCATCATCAGTCACAACATGGAAGACGTACGCGCTGTCGCCGACCGGATCGTGGTTCTGCGCCTTGGCCGCAACAATGGGATCTTCAGCCCTGACGCCTCCAACCAGGAACTCGTTGCGTCGATTACCGGTGCGACCGAGAATTCCGTATCCCGCCGCCTTGATCGCAAGGCTGGCCAGCACAACGATTTGAGCGGGGGTGCCGCATGACCCAGAAAATCTCCGAAACACCCCAGGGCCAGGCCCTGGATCGCAGCGACGTGCGTGTAAAGCACAATGACGGCATCGCCGACATGCTGCATGCGTTCATCGATCGTGTCCGTTCCGGCGATCTGGGAATGCTGCCTGTCGCCGTCGGCCTGATCGTCATCTCGACCGTCTTCAGCATCCTGAACCCGATCTTCCTGGCGCCGAACAACCTGGTGAACCTCCTGTTCGATTGCGCCACCGTCGGCATCATTTCGCTCGGTATTGTCTGTGTGCTGCTGCTCGGCGAGATCGATCTTTCCGTTGGCTCGATGAGTGGTCTGGCATCGGCCATCATCGGCGTTCTCTGGGTCAATACCGGCTGGCCGATCGCAGCCGCGATCTTTGCTGCGCTGGCAAGCGGCGCCGCCGTCGGCGCGCTCTACGCGGTCATGTATAATCGCCTTGGCATGCCGAGCTTCGTTGCGACGCTTGCCGGTCTGCTCGCCCTTCTCGGTTTGCAGCTCTACATTCTCGGCCCGACCGGCAGCATCAACCTGCCTTATGCCTCGCCGCTCGTTCGTTTCGGCCAGATCATGGTCATGCCGCACTGGGCTTCGCATCTGCTGGCGCTGTTGCCGGGTCTTGTGATGGTCGTGGTCGGCGTCATCACGCGCCGCCGCCGTCAGGCTGTCAATCTGTCGTCTCAGCCGCTTGGTGCCCTCGTGGTCAAGGCGCTGGTGTTGACCGTCGCCCTGGAGTTCGCGGCCTACTATCTCAACCTCGGTCGCGGCGTTCCGTGGATGTTCGGCCTGCTCGTCGCGTTGGTCGTCATTCTGAACTACGCGCTGACCAAGACGAAGTGGGGCCGGTCGCTGTTTGCCGTCGGCGGTAATCGTGAGGCTGCCCGCCGCTCCGGTATCAATGTCCGCCGCATTTATCTCAGCGCCTTCATGCTCTGCTCGACGCTGGCAACCCTCGGCGGCATCCTGTCGGCAGCCCGCCTGGCGTCTTCCAGCCAGCAGGCAGGCACCGGCGACGTCAACCTCAACGCCATCGCGGCGGCGGTTATCGGCGGAACCAGCCTGTTTGGCGGTCGCGGCAGCGCTTACTCCGCGCTGCTGGGCATCATCGTCATCCAGGCGATTTCGAACGGCCTGACGCTTCTCAATCTCAGCTCGTCGCTGCGCTACATGATCACCGGTGCGGTTCTCGCGATCGCCGTTATCGTCGACTCGCTTGCTCGCCGGTCCCGTGTCAGCCACGGTCGCGCCTAACATCATATTCCAGGAGAATTACGCTATGGCTGAACTCATGAAGGGCAAGGTTGCCGCCATCACCGGTGCCGCTTCCGGTATCGGGCTTGAATGCGCCCGCACGCTGCTTGCCGAAGGTGCAACCGTCGTCCTCATCGATCGGGCGAAGGACAAGCTTGATGCGCTTTGCCGCGAACTCGGTGACCGTGCCAAGCCGCTCGTCGTTGATCTGCTCGCTCCAGAGGAAGTCTCCGGCATCCTGCCGCGCATTCTCGAACTGGCAGGCCGGCTGGATATCTTCCATGCCAATGCCGGCGCCTATATCGGCGGTGCCGTGGCTGAAGGCGATCCGAATGCCTGGGATCGGATGCTCAACCTCAACATCAATGCGGCGTTCCGGTCGGTCCACGCCGTCCTGCCGCACATGATCGCGCAGAAGTCGGGCGATATCCTGTTCACCAGCTCGATCGCCGGCGTCGTGCCCGTCGTCTGGGAGCCGATCTACACGGCATCGAAGTTTGCGGTACAGGCGTTCGTTCATTCAACCCGCCGCCAGGTCGCGCAGCATGGCGTGCGCGTGGGCGCAGTTCTGCCGGGGCCCGTGGTCACGGCACTGCTCGACGACTGGCCGAAGGCGAAGATGGAAGAGGCCCTGGCCAACGGCAGCCTGATGCAGCCGAAGGAAGTGGCTGAAGCCGTCCTGTTCATGCTGTCGCGGCCGCGCAATGTCACCATCCGCGATCTCGTCATACTACCGAACAGCGTCGATCTGTAAGACCGGCCAATCGGCTGCAAGCCGATTCCTGATTCAAAGACATAAGAAGAGCCAAAGACCATGAGCACCACACCGAACACGGCAGCGCCGAAGGGCGCGCGCCACGTCATCGGCGTCGATGTCGGCACCGGAAGCGCCCGCGCGGGCCTGTTCGACCTTGATGGTCGCATGCTTGCCGTCGCAAAGCGGGATATCTCGCTGTTTCGCGAAGCCGGGGCCATGGTCGAGCAATCGAGCACCGAAATCTGGGATGCGGTGTGCTCGATTGTTCGCGAAGCCGTGTCGGTTGCCGGTGTCGATCCGGCGTCCGTCATCGGTCTGGGATTTGATGCGACCTGCTCGCTCGTCGTTCTCGGCGAGGTTGGCAAGCCGCTGCCCGTCGGGCCGTCGGAAGACCCGAACCGCGATATTATCGTCTGGATGGATCACCGTGCCGTTGCTCAGGCCGAACGTATCAATGAGCTTGGCCATGATGTCCTGCAGTACGTCGGCGGGCGCATCTCCCCTGAGATGGAAACGCCGAAGCTGCTGTGGCTGAAAGAGAACCGGCCGCAGATCTTCGATGCTGCCTGGCAGTTCTTCGACCTTGCCGATTATCTCACCTGGCGCTCGACCGGGGCGCTCGCTCGCTCCACCTGCACAGTGACCTGCAAGTGGACCTATCTGGCGCATGAAGAGCGCTGGGATCCGTCCTATTTCCGCAAGATCGGCCTTGGGGCGCTTGCTGATGAGGGCTTCGCGCGGATCGGAACGGAGATCGTCGAGCCAGGCACGACCTTGGGGAACGGACTGACAGAGGCTGCTGCCGCAGCCATGGGCCTGAAAGCAGGGACGGCGGTTGCGGCTGGCATGATCGATGCGCATGCAGGCGGCATCGGAACGGTGGGCATTGGTGGCCAACCTCAGCGCAACCTCGCCTATGTCTTCGGTACATCGTCCTGCACCATGACCTCGACGCCGGAGCCTGTCTTTGTGCCGGGCGTATGGGGCCCTTACTACTCGGCGATGGTTCCCGGCATGTGGTTGAACGAAGGCGGGCAAAGCGCGGCCGGCGCCGCCATCGACCAGCTTCTGTCGTTCCATCCGGCGGCGGCGGAGGCGGCGGCACGCGCCGCGGAGCGACGTGTCCCGCTGCCGGTCCTGCTTGCGGACGCGGCCGCCGAAAAGGTCAACGACCTGTCGGACGCCGTGCGGCTCGCGGCAGGTCTCCACGTCGTTCCGGAGTTTCTCGGCAACCGCGCTCCGTTCGCGGACCCGCATGCGCGTGCGGTCATTGCCGGCCTCGGCATGGAGCGCGACTTCGACAACCTAGTCGCGCTCTATGTGGCCGGCGTCTGCGGGATCGGCTACGGCCTCAAGCAGATTATCGAAACTCAGGCAACGGCCGGCGCCCATATCGAGCAGGTCGTGATCAGCGGCGGGGCGGGGCAACACGATTTTGTTCGGCAAATCCTCACTGATGCCTGCGGCAAGCCCGTCGTGGCACCGACGTCGGACGAACCTGTCCTGCTCGGCTCGGCGATCCTTGGCGCGGTCGCAGCCGGCGCCTTTTCCGATGTCGGCTCTGCAATGAGCAGCCTCTCCGGCGCTGCCGGCACTCACACGCCCGTTGGCGGCGCCTTGGCTGAAATCCACAACAAGCGCTACGAGGCTTTCAATGATCTGCAGGCCGCTTGCCGCCGGATCCGGGATTTCTAGATCAGAATGATCCGAACATGCTTCCGAGGATGATGACCGCTGTGAGCGCAACGAGCGCTCCGGCGATCGCCACCACGGCGAGATCGGGATAACCATCCCTGTGCGAGACACCGCAGACGGCCAGAAGCGTAACGACTGCGCCGTTGTGCGGCAGGCTGTCGAGCGTGCCTGCCCCGATCACCGCGACCCGGTGCATCAGTTCCGGGTTGAGGCCGATTTGTGATGCAATCTGCATGTAGGTCGGTCCGAGTGCGTCCAGGGCGATCGTCAGGCCGCCGGAGGCAGATCCTGTCAGTGCAGCGAGGATGTTGGTTGCGATCGCGAGCGAAACGAGCGGTCCGCCTTCAATATTGAGTACCCAGCTTTTCACCTGCTCGAATGCCGGCAGGCCGGCGACGACTGCGCCGAAACCGACCAGGCTCGCGACGCTGAGGATCGGCAGGACTGCCGCATTGGCGCCGGCGTCCATGATCCCTCTGAGGCCGGGAAGGTTGCGAACGTTCGTCACCAGCAGGGTGACAATTCCTGCCGCCAGCGCCACGATGACCGACCAGACGCCCGCAACGGCGGAAAGCGAGGTTGCTCCCCAGGTTGCCTCCGCCAGGAAGCTGGCATTCATGCGAGGCAAGACGACAAATGACATTAGCAGATTGACGATCACGACCGCCACCAGGGGAAGCGCTGCGATCCCGGCGGAGGGGGAAGTGGTGGCGTGGCCGCCGCGCTCCATCTCGCTTGGATCAAACTCGTGAGCCGCAGCGCCCCGTTCGCGTATTGTCTCGTCGCGGGAAATGGCCTCCGTAGCGCTCGCTCCGCTGTAATTGTAGCCTTCACCCGCACGCACCGCTCCGCCTTGTGCCCTAGTCAGCCACCACATGCCGAAGCCCAGCATGATCACCGAGGCAATGATACCGAGCCCCGGAGCGGCAAAGGGCCCCGTCCCGAAAAACGGCATCGGGATCGCGTTCTGGATCGCCGGCGTACCCGGCATCGCCGACATGGTGAATGTCGAGGTTCCGAGTGCGATAGCCGCCGGCATCAGCCGTTGGGGAATATCGGCGGCCTTGAAGAGCGCGTGGCCCATGGGCGCAAGCACGAAGAAGGCGACAAACAGGCTGACGCCACCATAGGTGACGAGGGCGCCGGCCAATACAACGGCGAGGATCGCCCGCTTGGTCCCAAGTCGCTCCGTCATTGCCGAGGCAATCGCGCTCACCGAGCCAGTCGCCTCCATGAGTTTTCCAAACAGCGCACCAAGCAGGAAGATCGGGAAGAACTGGGCGACGAAATCCGCCGCGTTGCGCATGAAGGTCTGCGTCCAGTTGGCCAGCAGCGGCTGACCGGCCAGGAGTGCCGCGAGTATCGCGCAGAAGGGCGCGAGGAGCAGGATGCTCCAGCCGCGATAGGCGAGCCACACGAGAATGCCGAGAGCAAGAAGAACGCCGACAATATCCATGGTCAACTTGCGATGCCGCCTTATGCCAGAATGGTATCAAGAAGATCTTCGATGATGAAACTTGCTCGCGTGCCTAGATCGTCGCCGTGTTCGCTCATGAATTGCTCCATGCTGGCGTGGCCTTCCTCGCGCAGCATGCAGAGGAACTGCCATTCCGCATTGAGCTTGGACGATGCGCCGAGTTCGACCATTCTCGGCGTGGTGATCCGATGGAGGCGCATTCCCGCCCAGTCCTTGGCCCAGGCCAACTCTTCCGGCGCACGACCGCTTTCAGAAAGCATACGCTGAAAGACGGCGATTGCCCGCAGCTCCTTCTTCAGGCTCGAGTTGAAAGAAATCTCGTTCATGCGATTGAGGATTTCGCGTGCCGTCTTCGGCACGCCCGCGCGTTCTATCGGATTGACCTGAACGAGTAGAATATCGCGCGCCGAACTCTCTCGCACGACCGGTGTCAGCAGGGGATTGCCCGAGAAGCCGCCGTCCCAATAAGGATCGCCATCGATTTCGATCGCCTGGTGCATCAGAGGCAGGCAGGCGGAGGCGAGAACGACGTCGGCACTCAAATCCTCATTGCGAAAAACGCGTGGAAGGCCCGTTCGCACATTCGTCGCGTTGATGAAGAGCTTGATCGGGGCGCGCTTCAAGGCGTCGAAATCGACGCTCTCCTCAAGGATATCGCGTAGTGGATTGATGTTGGCGGGATTGATCTCGTAGGGAGAAAAAAGCCGGCTCACGAGGTCGAACAGGACATAGGCCGGCGAATTGTCAAGCGACCAGTTGCCTGTCACGACGTCAAACGGCGTCCGCTGGATCGGGCTCATCCGGGCTGCATCGCTGACCCGGCGCCAGAATGCCTCAAGCGCCGCCTTCGCCCCGTCCCGACCACCTGATGTATAGCCATGGCCAAGGACGACCGCGTTCATGGCACCGGCGGATGTTCCGGTTATGCTCGAGATCGTCAGCGATGGATCGTCAAGAATTCGCTCTATCACGCCCCAGGTAAAGGCGCCGTGCGCGCCGCCGCCTTGCAAGGCCAAATCGATGGGCAAAGGTGCCTCATCGGACCGTGGGGTCTGAATGCTGCTACTCGATTTCGGTGGCATGGCGACCCTTCGAATTCAGCGATACGAGAGGAGCATATGCTTTCTGTTGCAGTGCAGCAATAGACAATCTTCGATATTGCCGGATCGAAGATTGTCCTTTGTGCGATGTTCGTGCTGTGCCGCCGGATGACCGCGGACGGCGGCTAACGAATATGCGCCGCCGCTTCCGCTATCGCGTTACGCAGGGTCTGGCAGGCGGCGACAAGGTCGTTTTCGCGTAGAAGCGCACCGCCGATCAGGTAGATCACGTGCTCGCGGTAGGCGCGTTGCATGTCAGGGATCCGTTCAAAGGTCATGCCGCCTCCAGGGGCGGGGAAGATCGGCTTCAACCCGCCAAGATCTTCTGTGCAGCCTTCGAGGATCGACAGACATTCGTCGCGCGAGAAACCAAACCTGCCGCCGAAATTCGGGAACACCACCGCATCCACCCCCATCAGCCGCTGCAGGGTCCCGAAGAAGAAGCGATGCGAGAAGCCGGTCGTGGGCGTGATGACGTTCGCCCCGGAGAAGGTCGGATGGGAGACGATAGGCAGGCCAAAATCCGGATCGGCGGCAAGGCCGCGCGAAACGTCGAAGCCGACAAGAGAGGGAGCGAGCATGACGGCGCCGGCGCCCGCTTCCTTTGCCATGAATGCTCTATCGACGATCTGCGAGGCAGGGCCTGTGATGTTCGGCACGTAAGCGCATTGAAAACCGGTCTTGGCATTCGCCTCCGCGACGGCTGTCACGCAGGCCGCAAGCCGATCCGCGTAAGGAGACGTCGGCTGATCGACCAACCCGTGGTCATCCTTGATGAGGTGCATGCCCCCAAGTGCAAAGTTATAGGCAAGCTTGGCAAGTTCGGCCGTCGAGAGACCGACCGGCTTGATCGCCGACATGATCAGCGGTCCGGAGGTGACGCCGGTGCGCGTGCGCAATCCCGCTGCACCAAACCGGGGTCCGGGGCATAGCGTGCGCAGGCCGGGCGAAAGTCTGATCCCTTCGACACGGGTGTTGATCTTGATGGACGAGTTGCCGAAAACGATGTTCAGCAATTGCAGGAAGTCGCCGCCGACATCGTCCTCGCTGTAAGAGATCTCGGCGATAAAGCCCCCGCGTTGGCTGCCGTCGTGGGTCAGAGTTTCGAGCCGCCCGAGGATTTCGTCTTCGACGTAACCGTGGGGCACGGTATCGCGCGGGATTTCGACCGTCTGTTCGACGCTGATATCCAGAGCCCGCGCTCGAGCTTCCTTCTCGTCGGTGGCGCCGAGCCAGTAGGTAACGGAGAACCGCTCAGCCATCACAGTGCTTCCGCTTTTTGCGCCGAATGCACCGTATCAAGGCGGACGGCGTCAAGTTCGGCATCGGCAATATCGAGGTCGCGGCCGAGAAGTTTGCTGATCGCGTGCGTCAGCGCGCTGGCGTCGAGGCCGTATTTCTTCATCAGATAGGGCTTGGAGGCGCCATGGGCGAACGTGTCTTCCAGTCCCAGCCGGCGAAGGCGGATGCCGAGACCCTCTTCAGCCAGAATTTCCGCGACCAGCGAACCAAGCCCGCCGTTGATCGTGTGGTTTTCAAGCGTGACAACACCCTTCTTGCCGCGCGCAGCCCTGATGAGACCATCACGGTCGAACGGCTTCAGCGTCGACGCGTGGAGATGGTGAACGCCGATCCCGCGTTCCTTCAGCGGCCCGGCCGCACGCAACGCCTCTTCCGTGCAGACACCCGAGGTGACGACAAGAATATCGTCGCCTTCACTAAGCGTACGCAGCCGGCTGAATTCGAACGGCGTCGAAAACAGCCGCGGCACCTCGCCGCGCAAGACGCGAACATAGACGGGCCCGTCGATGGCGTCGGCAACATCGAGCACCGTTTCCACTTCGGTCGCGTCGCCGGTCTCGAGCACCGTCATGTTCGGGATCGCCCGCATGACCGATATGTCTTCGATCGCCTGATGGGTGATGCCGCCCGGCGTCGTGATGCCGGGCAGGAAACCCATCATCCGGACCTTGCGGTTGGAATAGGCGATCGAGTTGATCAACTGATCGTAGGGACGGCGATAGAGAAACACGGAGAAGGTATGGATGAACGGGCGAAAGCCCTGCATCGCCAGCCCGCCGGCAAAGGACAGCATATTCTGCTCGGCCATCCCAAGCGACAGAAACTGATCCGGATAACGATCGCGGAATCCATCGACTTCGCACGACGATGTCAGGTCGGCCGACAGGCAAAGCACTTCGGGTCGGGCCGAAGCGAAGGCTTCAAAAGCCTTGGCGTAGGGGCGATTGACGATTTCGACCATGATCAGGCCCTCGCTATTTCTGCAATGTCGACACCGAGTTCGGCGGCGATCGCCGCCTGCATTTCCTGGCGCTCGTCGGCGGATTTGAAACGGACATAATGGAGGCGGGGGAACCGTCTCTTCAGGAACGGCATGCCTTCGAATGGCGAGGTGTTCGCGAGGATGAGGAGCGGTTTTCCCGTCTCGGCGCTGTCGGCTGCCGTCCGGAAGGCCTGCAGGTCATGGCCGTCGATGGAGCGGCAGGTGGCGCCGAAGGCAGCAACACGCGCGGGCAGATCGCCGAGATCAAGCACGGACGACATGGCGCCGTCGCATTGCTGACGATTGACGTCTACGACAACGCGAATGTTGTCTATGCCATGGTAGCTCATGGCGGCCAGGCACTCCCAGGTCTGTCCCTCCTGGAATTCGCCATCGGACATGTAAACCCAGACCTTGCCGGGTTCGCCGCGGCGTTTGCGCGCCCAGGCGAGGCCCGATGCCATGGAGAGACCCTGCGCCAACGATCCGGTCGTTACCTCCATGCCCGGGCTATGTTCCGCGCCGATCATCTCGACGGAACCGCCGTCGCGGTTGAAATGGTCAAGCGCATCTTCGTCCATGCGACCCACCTGGATGAGCGCCGAGTAGATGACGAGCGCATAATGCGCGGGCGAGACGATAAAGCGATCGTATTCCGGCGTGAACGGACCGTGATAACCCGCCCCGGTGAATGCCTGTGGGTTCGTAGACGACGGAACGCCGGCGAAGGGCAGGGGCACTTTAGGAAGTGTCGGTTCTCCGAGATGGAGTGCCTCGTTGTAGAGGAATGCCAGGCTTTCCGCTGCGGAGCAGGCCTGGCTCAGATAGCCGCCATTGTTCCGCATCGTATGGAGGAAGACACGCTTTCGGATGCCGGCTGCGACATCCTCCGTGCGCTGCTTGTTGGGGATGCTCATGATTATCTCCGCTCGGGAAAAAGCGCCTTCAGCCCTGATGGCGAGGCTTCGGCGATGCCGCGTTCCGTGATGAGGCCGGTAATCAGGCGGGCCGGCGTCACATCGAAGGCGGGGTTGGCCGCGGGACTTCCATCCGGTGAAACGCGAACGGTGGCGATCGAACCGTCAGGGCTGCGACCCTGCACGAAGGTTACCTCGTCGGCGCTGCGCTCCTCGATCGGGATTTCGCGCACACCGTCATGCACCGTCCAGTCGATGGTGGGCGAGGGAAGTGCCACATAGAAAGGAACGTTGTTGTCCTTGGCGGCAAGAGCCTTCAGGTAGGTCCCGATCTTGTTGCAGACGTCGCCGTTTGCCGTGGTCCTGTCGGTGCCGACAATCACCATGTCGATGTCACCATGCTGCATCAAATGGCCGCCGGCATTGTCGACGATCAGCGTATGCGGCACGCCATGGCCGTTCAGTTCCCATGCCGTCAGCTGGGCGCCTTGGTTGCGTGGCCGGGTTTCATCGACATAGACATGCACCGGAATGCCTTCTTCGGCCGCCAGATAAATCGGGGCCGTGGCGGTGCCGTAATCGACGGTGGCAAGCCAGCCGGCGTTGCAGTGCGTGAGAATATTGACGGGCTCGCCGGGCTTCTTGCGCGCAGCGATCTCACGGATGACGGCAAGGCCGTTCATGCCGATGCTGCGGTTCAGGTCGACATCTTCCTCCGCGATTTCAGCGGCACGCCGAT
The DNA here is from genome assembly GCF_001692185.1 of Rhizobium sp. AC44/96. Lineage (NCBI taxonomy): Bacteria > Pseudomonadati > Pseudomonadota > Alphaproteobacteria > Hyphomicrobiales > Rhizobiaceae > Rhizobium > Rhizobium sp. AC44/96. The sequence goes on along the minus strand of NZ_LXKO01000030.1, from coordinate 230,675 downwards.
AGGCGGCATCAGCTCGCTCGCCTTCGGGCAGCTTGCGTAGAAACTCACGCATGGCATCGAGCGCCCAGCGCAGGTTGATGGCCGTCGGACGCGTCTCGTGAAGGGTTTCCCAGACTGTGTCGAGCGATGCGTCGCTACTGTCGGAGGCCATGGCAAGGGCAACACCATAAGCCGCGGTTACGCCGATCAGTGGCGCGCCTCGTACCCACATGTCGCGAATGGCAACCGCAACGTCCTCCACGTTCTTCAGCGTGACCACCCGGAACTCATGCGGCAGCCACCGTTGATCGATGATGTCAACGGATCTGCCGTCCTCGTTCAGCCAGATGGTGTGGTAGTGGCGTTCTCCGACTTTCAACTGACTGTCTCCTTCTCGAGCCTGTTGGCCAAAGAGTTGATCTCCGCAAGGCTATGAATTTGCCGGCGGTTGACGACGAGATGGCGGCCCAGCTTCAGGGCTTTCGTTTCGCAGCGCGCGCGCAGGTCGAGGTCCGAAATGGTTTCGAAATCGGCATTGTGCGCGAGGCCGAGGATACGGCGATGGATCTCCACACCGGCAAAGCCGAGCATGTCGGTCCAGATCTCGTGCAGCATGTGGTCGAGCGCCTGTTCGGAGCCCAGCCGGTCGCCGCGATCTTCGAAGAGTGATCGCTGGTAGAGGATGCCGTTGCGCTCCTCGTGCCAGAGGCGAGCGAATTCCGCGCGGAAGGTCGTCCAGATCTCGTCGACGACCCCCAATAGGTAGCGTCGCATTTCTTCGCGATCACCGTCTTCTTCGTGCCCTGCCTGCGAGAAATAGCTCATCCAGAAATTGGCGATCATCATGCCCACGTCGAATGCAATGGGGCCGTAGAAGGCAAATTCCGGGTCGATGACGCGCGTCTCTTCGCCCGTCACCATCACGGATCCGGTGTGGAGGTCGCCATGGAGCAGCGTCTCCGCTTTGGCGGTAAAGAGATGCTTGAGCTTCTGCGCCTCGACTTTCAGGTCGCGGTCGGCCCGCAATTCGGCCACCAGGCCGTCAAGCTGCGGCGACGTGTGCCGGTTGAGGGACGCCTCGAAGTAGGGATCGGAGAAGACGAGGTTTTCCGTGATGTCGCAAAGCTCCACATTGTCGGAAAACAGCGCCAAATCCTCCTTGCGCTTGCGCGCGGACATGGCAAGGTCCGAGCCACGAAACAGCGTCCGCGCCGCGAAGAGGCCGAGATCGCGACCAATCCTCGGAAGCTGCTGGCCCTCGATGAGCGCGCGCCGCAGGATGATGTGCGGCGACAGGAATTCCATGACAATGATCGCCTGCTCGGCGTCGAAATAGAAAATCTCCGGCACCATGCCGGGGTCGCGCTCCGATTGGCGGACCAGGGCGTGATATTCGAAGAAGGACCGCTTCAGCGGCAGTGGCCAGCTTTCGCCGACAAGGCGCACATAGGGCAGCGCCTGCTTCACGATCGCCTTTCCCTGGTCGCCTTCGACGATGAAGACCAGGTTGAGGTTGCCGTCGCCGACTTCTTTGACACGCCAGCTCTCGTTATTGGCGCCGAGTCTTGCCCTGAGTTCGGGCAGGGCGCCCAGCCGTTGCGGCAACGTTTCGGGGCATAGCGCCACGAACGGTTTCGTATCCGTCATTATCTTCCTCCCGGATCGTTTTCGTGCGGGCTCGTCTCCACCCCGCACTACTGGCTTCCCTCCTCTTTGGTCGGCCAGCGATCTCCCAATCAACGATCTTGATGGCATTTGATATGGGCTACTTTGTCAAATGTCAACGCGCTTGACATTTGATGACTTCCCGTCCTAGCATTATGTCGGGAGGATGGAGATGAACGAAGAACCTGTGTTCCGCGTCGAAGGACTGCGGAAGTCGTTTGGTCGTATTCAGGTGCTCGGCGGGGTGGATCTTTCACTGCGCGCCGGCTCTGTGACTGCCCTCATGGGCGCAAACGGCGCTGGCAAGTCGACACTCGTTCGTATCGTCAGCGGCGTCTATACGCGCGACGCTGGCCATATCTCGCTCGCGGGAAGGGACTTCTTTCCGACCTCGCCGGCAGAGGCCATCCGCGCCGGTGTCGTGACCGTCCATCAGAACATCAACGATGGTGTCGTCGCGGATCTCGATGTCGCGACAAATCTCACCCTTGACCGGCTGAACGGTCGCTCGGCCCGCTGGTTCTTCAATCCAAGGCGGGTGCGGCGTGAAGCAAAAGCTGTTGCCGACCGCATGGGCCTGTCGATCAATCTCGACGCCAGCATTGCCGACCTCTCCCTTGCCGACAGGCAGATGGTTGCGATCGCCCGCGCCATGGCGCACGAACCGAAAGTCCTGATTCTGGACGAGCCGACATCGTCGCTGTCGAGCGCCGAGGCCGAGCGGCTGTTCCAGCTTGTCGACCGCCTGCGCGCCCACGGAGTGGCGATCCTTTATATCTCGCACCGGATGTCTGATATCCGGCGTCTTGCCGACAGTATCGTCAGCCTCCGAGACGGACGGATCACCGGTACGTTTGCCGGCCCCGACCTCGACTACGAGGGTGCGGTCAACGCCATGCTCGGCAAGACGATCAGCCACGGCGGCATCACCGTACAAACCGGAGGGGCGCCGGTTCTCTCCGCCGAGAGCCTGCAACTGGCCAGCGGTGCTCGGCCCTTCTCCTTTGCCCTTCGCGAGGGGGAAGTCGTTGCTGTCACCGGCCTCGTCGGCGTTGGCAAGACTGCGCTTGCCGAAACGCTTTTCGGTGCAAGGCAGCCCGCTGCCGGCCAGATGTCGCTTGATGGCAAGCCCTACAAGCCTCGCACACCGCAGCAGGCAATCAACGAGGGTGTCTTCCTAGTTGCCAAGGACCGTACGGACAGCGGCATCATTCCCGATTTCAATATCTACGAGAACATGAGCCTGCCGTTCCTGAGGCGGCTCGCGCATCTCGGCGGGGTCTCGAGCCGCGGTTCGGAACGGGGCGAGGCGAAGCGGCAGATTGCGGCGCTCGGCATCGTCTGCCGGTCGGAGCGCGACGAGATGCACACGCTGTCGGGCGGCAACCAGCAAAAGGTCATGGTCGCCCGCTGGCTGAGCCAGCCGTGCCGGCTGCTAGTGCTCGATGAACCTTTTCAGGGGGTCGACATCGCTGCCCGGCGCGACATTGCAGGCAAGCTGCGAACCTCGGCCAAGGGAAGGGCGACCGTTGTCTTTCTCACCGAGCTCGATGAGGCCTTCGAAATTGCCGACCGCATTCTCGTGATGTCCGAGCAGACCCTGGTCGGCGAACACCGCAACGCGAATATCGACGTCAACAAGCTGCTGACCGAAATCGCCGGGCAACATGAAATGGTGAATTGAATGACTGATCACGACACGCCGATCGCCGCTGCGCCGACGACACGAAGCGTTCCGCCGCAGGCGAGCAGCGCCACCATTCGCGAGCTCGCGATCCGCTATGGGTTTCTGGTGCTGCTGGCGGGCATGCTCGTCTATTTCTCCATCGTCACCAGCGGCTTTGCATCGCCGCAGAGCGCCGTCTTCATCCTGCAATCCGTTTCGATCACCGGCATCCTGGCGCTCGGCGTCACGGCAACCATGGTCGTCGGCGGCTTCGATTTGTCGATCGGCTCCGTTGCGACAACGGCGATGATGGCCTCGTCCTACATCATGGTCATCATGGGTGGTGACGCGTTGACCGCCATTGCCGCTTGCCTGCTGATCGGCATCGTCATCGGGCTTATCAACGGTTTCCTGGTCGTCTACATGCGCGTTCCCGACCTGCTGGCGACGCTGGGTATGATGTTCCTGCTTGTCGGGCTGCAACGCATTCCCACTGAAGGCCGATCGATTGCGACCGGCATGAGCCTGCCTGACGGCAGCACCGCAAGCGGCACATTCAGCCCGGCCTTCCTGGCACTCGGGCGCCATCGCTTCGACCTCATCCTGCCCAATCTGGTGCCGGTTTCGGTCGTCGTGCTGATCGTCCTCGCCGTGCTCATCTGGTTCTTCCTGGAGTATACCCGCTACGGCCGGATGATGTACGCTGTTGGTTCGAACGAGCGCGCCGCCCAGCTCGCTGGTGCGCCGGTCAATGCCTACAAGATGTTCGCCTATGTCATCTCAGGCGTCTTCGCCTCGATCGGCGGCATCCTGCTTGCGGCGCGTTTGGGTCGTGGCGATATCGCTTCGGGCAACAATCTCCTACTGGATGCGGTTGCGGCCGCGCTCATCGGCTTTGCAGTGCTTGGTGTTGCCAAGCCGAACGCTTTCGGCACCGCGATCGGTGCGCTCTTCGTCGGTGTTCTCCTGCAGGGCCTAACGATGATGAACGCGCCTTATTACACGCAGGATTTCGTCAAGGGTGCGGTGCTGGTCATCGCGCTGGTCTTTACCTTTGCTCTATCGGGGAGAGGCAAACGATAGGGCTGGGAGGCCCATCGCGCATACGCATGAACAACAAAGCGTCTACTGTGGAGGAGACAGGAATGAATATTACGCGCAGAACACTCGCCAAGCTGACCATAGGTCTTATGGGCGCGACGGCCTTTTCTGGCATGGCCGTTTCGGCCGAAATGCCCAAGCCCTTTGATAATCCCGGCAAGGTCAAGATCGCCCTCGTGCGTTATCTGTCGACCGGCGACTTCTTCCAATCCTATCTGTCGGGTGTCGAAGCGCAGGCCAAGGCCCTTGGCGTTGATCTTCGCGTGCTGGACAGCCGCCAGGATGCCGCCTTGCAGGCCGACATGGTCGACCAGGCGATCGCGCTCAAGGTCGATGGTATCATCATCCAGCACGGCCTGACGGAATCGATGAAGGAAGCGGCCAAGCGCGCCGTCGATGCCGGGATCAAGGTTGTCGCCTTCGACGTCAACGTCGAGAACCCGCAGATCCCGCAGATCGAGCAGTCCGACCGCGATCTGGCGCGACTCGCGCTCGAGCAGTCCATCAAGGACAACGGTGAGAGCTGGAAGGCCGGCTACGTCTATGTCGCCGGCATCGCGCCGCTCGACCGCCGCGACGAGACCTGGAAGGAGTTCAAGACGAAGTATCCGGGCATCAAGGAAGCCGCGATGTTCGGAACGATGGACAATCCCATCGCCAACTCTGTCGCCAACCAGGCCCGCTCGGTCCTTTCGGCCAACCCCGATATCCAGGTGATGTTCGCGCCCTATGACGAGTTCGCCAAGGGCGTAAAGATCGCGGTCGACGAAGCTGGCCTTTCGACCAGCGTGAAGATCTACTCGGCCGATATTTCCACCTCCGATATCGCCGCCATGCGCGAACCGGATAGCGCCTGGGCTGCAACGGCTGCGACCAATCCTGCCGTGGTCGGTCAGGTGTCCGTTCGCGCCCTTGCCATGCTGCTTGCCGGCGAAGATCCAGGCCACAACGTGATCGTTCCTCCGACCCTGATCACGCAGCAGCAGCTGAAGGATGCCGACATCAAGAACATGGAAGAGCTCGGCGCCAAGCTGCCGCAGTTCGCCCATGCCGACGTTGCGGTTCCTGCATGGATGCCGACGCCCAGCAAGAAGTAGCTTCCGGCTTTGTCTGGCGAATGGGAGGCGGCCTTCGGGCCGCCTTTTTCGTTTGCGGAGTTGTCTGGCTGCGGCTTGGCCCCTCCGGCCAGTGACCGGAGAAGCGGATCTAGGCCTGGTCTAGCGCAGGGCGGCAGCGATGTTGCCGCCGTCCACCGTCGTGACGTCCGCGGTCGTTCGCTCGGCCAGTGCATGATTGAGGAAGGCCTGAGCCACATCCTCGGCGGTCACCTCCTGCCCCAGCAGGTTGCCGCCCATATAGTCCTTGACCGAAAGGCCGCGGGCGGCAGCTCGCTTGGCGATCATCTCGTCGTCCAGCAGCCCCGAGCGAATACGGTCGGCATTGACAGCATTCGAGCGTATGCCATCTGCCCCGTGCTCCAGGGCGTACTGCCGAGAGAGGAACAACGTTGCGGCTTTCGGCAGTCCGTAGGCGCCGAATTTTGCCCCGGGATTGACCGCCTGCTTGCTTGCGTTGAAGAGCAACGCGCCGCCGGTGCCCTGCTGCTTCATGATCCTGACGGCGTTTTGCGCGACCAGTTGGTGCGAGAAGAAGTTCAGCTCAAAACTCCGACGTAGCAAGCTGTCATCGAGCGTTGCAATGGCGCCCTCCCATGCCGCACCGGCATTGGAGACAAGGATGTCGACGCCGCCGAAGGTTGCAACTGCACGATCGAAGGCGGCGCGCACCGAGGCTGGATCCGTAACATCACACGCCACGCCGATGGAGTGGTTGCCGATCGCCTTGGCTATATCACTCGCCTTGCCGCCGTCGAGGTCAGCCACCACGACGTGGGCGCCTTCACGCGCGAAGAGCTTGGCCGTTGCTGCGCCGATGGCGCCGGCACCGCCGGTTACGAATGCCACCTGTCCCGTTAGCGGTTTTGGCTTGGCACCGGCGAGTTTTGCCTGTTCCAGGGACCAGTATTCGAGATCGAAGAGATCCGGTCGGCTGACGGGCTCGAAGCGCCCGACCGATTCCGCATCCCGTGCCGCCTCGATCCACATCTCGCCGACATCGGCTGCGATCTTCGCGTCCTTGAGTGTGCGGCCATGGCCGAACATGCCGAGGCCGGGGACGAGGGTGAGACGCGGCATCGGGTCCAGCATCGTCCGCTTCACATCGTCACGCGCGTCGTTCGTGCGGAAGTACTCCGTATAGTCTGCCACAAAGGCTGCCACGCGGGCCTCGATGACGCTGCGGAAATCCTCGATCCGATCAGCGTCCGGCGCCGGCAATACCATCGGACCGGTCTTGATGCGGATCGACAGATCAGGGGTCGAGACACCACGCGAGGCCATGTCCTCGACCTCACGTGCATTGACGAATTCGAGGATCGCAGGGGACGTCCGGAATTCGCTCACCATGCGATCGTAACGGCCCTCGCCACGAGCGACGGCAACCGCGCCACGCAGCATTGATGCGATCTCGCTCGCGGGAGCAATTGTCTGCGGCAGGATTGCCGGCGTGAAGGGGTTTTTCCCGTGCTCGCGCACATAGTCTTCCGCCAGCGTGACGTAATGGATCATCCTGTTATAGGCTTCCTTGGCCGTCTCGCCAAAGGTGAAGATGCCGTGCTTGTCGAGGATGAGACCGTCAACATCGGGGTCCCAATCGAACACTTCGGCAGCGGCCTTGGCGAGGGCGAAGCCCGGCATGATGTAGGGCACGAAGCCCATCTTTTTGCCGAAGATTGCCGAGCTCATCTCCTTGCTGGCTACCTGGTCGGCGATCGCGAGGATCGCGGTCGAATGGGTATGGTCGACAAACTTGTGCGGAAGGAAGGCGTGCAAAAGCGCCTCAACCGAGGGATTGGGCGATGCCGGATCGACCAAGTTGGCGCGTTGCAGCGTCACCATGTCCTCGTCCGAGAGCGCGTCAAGCTTGCGGGCCTTGAGCAGCGACGCCATCTTGACCGCGGGCAACCCTTCAGGCTCGATCGTGCCCATGTCCCACCCGCTGCCCTTGACGCAGAGGACCTCCCACTCGTCGCCGACGATATCGCTGACCACAGTCTTGACCGACGTGTTGCCACCGCCGTGCAGCACCAGGCGTGGCTCTCCGCCGAGCAGCCGGGTCGTGTAGGTTCTGAGTGCGAGATCGCGATTGATGCCTTTCTTGGCATAGGCTTCGACCATTGCTTCCGCATCGCTGTCGCGCCAAAGATTCTTCATGATGTCCTCCTCCGTTCACGGCAAAGCCAGCGCCTCCGCACCCGCCATGCCTGACTTTATTGAATTCAGGTCCCGCTGCCTGGTGCCGCGGTGCCGCTCCAGCGATCGAGCAGACGCCGTGCCATCGAAGCGGTGATGATAAGATGCGAAGCAAAGCCGCCCTTGATGGCAGCGACCAAAGGTTCCAGCTTCTCGTCCTCCTGCACGACCATCATCCGCTTCGGGATTGACCGGATGGAGTCGAGATCGGCAGAAATGCATCGACGGTTGTGGGCGCAATCCATCAATTGCCCCTCCCGGTCGATCACCTGGCCAGCGATGACACCGGCAGCGCCTGCCTCGCCCAGCGCCTTCATTTCCTCGGCGGTCAGCGCCCCGCACTTGACAAGATGGCTGTCGGCCTCGATGCCGCCAACGGAATAAAGCGCGAGCGTGCAGTCCGGTATCGTGGCCAATTGCTCCTGGATAACCGGCTCCTGCCGCAGCTCGTGCGCCAACCGCTCGGAGCTTAGAACCAACGGCGCATAGAAGTTGATACCTTCTGCGTTCAACCGCCGCGCAATTTCTGTCGTGCATTGGTCGGGCCGATAGGAATAGGGCGCGCCAAGGTTTCCGCAAAGCTGGACCACCGTTACCCCTTGCAGGTCGGCGAAGGGCATGACGTCGGCAATGTGATAGACGGTTCGCCCCCAGGCAACGCCGACCCTATCACCCTTGCCGATCAGTTCCAGAAATACGGCGGCCGCCACGACCGGCATTTCCGCTGTCGGATCCAGCGCATGCCGATCTTCCGGAACAATCCAGACGGACTTGAGGCCGATCGCATCTTCCACCTGGCGTGCTAGAACGTCGTCTGCGAAAAGCTGTGTTGATGTCGCGATGTTGACGATGCCTGTTTCCCGAGCCCGCCTGAGGTACATCGCCACCGAGGCGCGGGAAATGTCGAGGTGCTTTGCCACCTCATCCTGCCGCATGCCATGGGTGTAGTAGAGCCAGGCGGCTTTGTGCAGTACCTGGTCGGTGGAGCGGATGGGCATACGGCATATTCCAGAAATGAGTTATTTCGACATTATTCACGAGCTCTGACAAAAGTCAAATAACGTTCGGATAGCGCGTGCGGCAGTTCACGACATGCGTGAACTGCCGCAACAACTCACTTGCTGGACGCAGCTGCTGCCGCCGCGATCACATCGGCGACCTTCTCCGGCCGGGAGGCGAAGACCGCGTGGCTTGCCTTGATCTCGGTCACCGCGCTGCCGGCGCGCTTTGCCATGTCCCGCTCAAGCTCCGGGTTGATCGAGTGGTCGTCGGTGGCGACGATCGACCAGCTCTTCTTCGTCCGCCAGGCAGGCTCGCCAACCTTGGCGGAGAATGCGTCCTTTGATGCGAAAACCTGCGACTTGGCGAGGAAGGCGACCTCGTCCTTCGGCAAGTCGGCGGCGAAGTCGGCCGCGAAACCGGCAGGATCCAGATAGAGATACTTGCCGTCTTTTGTCTCGCGGATGTTCATGCCGCTGGCCGGCTTGGAGCTGGCGAGGTTCAGCAGGCTTTCGCCCTTGTCGGGTTGAAAGGCGGCGACATAGACAAGGCCAGCGACATTCGTGCTGTTGCCGGCCTCGGTGATCACCATGCCGCCATAGCTGTGACCGACGAGGAGTGTCGGACCGTCCTGCAGGTCGAGCACTCGCTTGGTGGCGGCGATATCGTCGGCAAGCGAGGTGATCGGCTCCTGCACGATCGTGACGTTGAAGCCGCGCCGTTCGAGGATGTCAGTTGCCTTGCGCCAGCCGGAACCATCAGCAAGAGCGCCATGGACGATAACGATGTTCTTCACCTCGGCAGCCTGGGCTGCGAAGGCAATGACGCTGGTGGCGAATGCGAGAGCAAGGGTGGAGATGTAACGACGGTTCATGGAAATAGCTCCTGTATTGGGGTTGGTTGGATGGAAAAGAGGCTTCAGCCGAAGGTGAAGGCGTAGGCTTCGACGCCCGGGTCGAGGAAGCGGATCTCGAAGGTCCGCACTTCCACGTCGCCGGATTGGCGGACAAGCTGGTAGAGCCTTGTCGAGGTGACGGTGCCGTTGCCGTCGGAATCGGTATCCGCACCGTGACTGTCTCCCGGCGCCTTGCCGTCGATCTTCACCTGAAAGCGGACCGGTTTCCCGGCTGTGCCGGGACCCAGGACGAGATGTAGATCGCGAGCACTGAACCGGTAGGCGATACCGCCATTCGGTTTGTCGAGCGTGACCTGTTCCGCGCCGACAGTCCAGGTGCCCGACAGGCCCCATTCGTTGAGATCAGGCTGTCCGACCGAATACTCGCGTGGGGCGTCGGCGTTCACATTCTCCCGCGAGGCGAAGTTGGTGGCGCGTGTATAGCCGAGATAGGTTTCGTCGGACCGGATGTTCTTCAGGTCGGGGCCGGCCTCAGCGCCCTTGGCGTCGGGTGTCACCGGCGCGCTGGCGGAGGCATTGGCGCCGGCCTCGCGCAGGAGATCCTGAATTGCCTGCTCGGTCTGGCGGTAATTGCCTTCGCCAAAGTGGTGGTAGCGGATCTGGCCGTCGGCATCGATCAGATAGTGGGCCGGCCAATAGCTGTTGTCGAAGGCGCGCCAGATCTTGTAGTCGTTGTCGATCGCAACCGGATAGCCGATCTTGAAGTCGCTGACGGCCTTTTTGACATTGTCGATCTTCTGCTCGAACGCGAATTCCGGAGCATGTACACCGATTACCATAAGACCCTGGTCCTTGTACTTTTCAGCCCAGGCGCGGACAAAGGGTGTGGTCCTGATGCAGTTGATGCATGAGTAGGTCCAGAAATCGACCAGAACGACCTTGCCGCGGAGTTGCTTGAGATCAAGCGGCGGCGAATTCAGCCATTCGACCGCGCCATTCAATGAAGGGGCAGGGCCTTCGATCGGCAGGTTCGCGTGGAACGATCCTGTAGCGTCGCTGATCGCCATCGCGCCGTTGCTGGCAACCTCTGTGGATTGTGCAGCATTCTGCTTCACTTGCAGCCGGTCCAATACCGCTTGCTCGAAGGATGTTGTGCTTGCATAGGAAAGCCGCGCGAGCAGTCCGGTGTCGAGGTCAAACGCGATGGTGGCAACGCCAGCCAGTACCGCTACACCCAAGGCCTGGCGGATCCGTTCGCTGACACCCAGTGACCGCTTCATGCCAGCAAAGATCTTGCCGCCCACAGCCAAGGCAATGGCGAGCGAGGTCGCGGCGCCGGCGGCGTAGGCGGCCAGCAGGAAGGTCGTTTCGAGGTTTGCGCCCTGTAGCGCGGCACCGGTCAGAACGAGGCCGAGGATCGGTCCGGCGCATGGCGCCCAGAGCAGACCGGTCGCGATCCCAAGGATTAGCGAGCTCGCCGCCGTCGGCGCGGCGCCAGGTTTTCCAGCGGTGTTCAGCATCCGGTTGCCTAGGTCAACGACCGGCTGGGAAATGGCGCTCGCGATGCGGGGCGAGATCAGGCTGACGCCGAAAACGGCTAGCAAGACGATCGCAGCCAGACGACCATATTCGTTGGCGTGGATCGCCCAACTGCCGCCGACCGCGGCGAGCGTCGCCACGGCGGCGAAGGTCGCAGCCATGCCGGCGAGCATGGGCAGCGTGCTGCGGACGAAAGGTTGTCCTGATCGAGCGAAGACGAAGGGGAGGATGGGCAGGATGCAGGGGCTGAGGATCGTCAGCGCGCCTCCAAGATAGGCAATGATAAGAAGGGTCATCATCGTTTCCTTTGAAACCGGGTTCTGGTTCTGGCCGGCGATGCGGTTCGACCAGCACGGCGCCAATCTGGTCGACGTGACGTATCCCGCGTGTGTCCGGATCGGCGGGGAAATGTATCGAAGTGTAGGGATTGGCCCTCAGTCTACAGAACGAGACAATCGTGCTGCCAAGTCTGCAGCCGGGTGGGCATACGGTCGATGAATTGTATCAGACTGTATCCGGGCTGGCGGATGCTACATCCGAATGCAATTACGGGACGCAGGGGACACATGTCGTATACATGCCGCCAGCATTTTGTCCCACATCATCAAACACGGATCGGAGAGAACACGATGAGCCCCAAGTTGCCCCAGAACGAAGTCAACCTTCAACGCCGCCGCTTCTTCGGCGTAGCTGCAATGACCGTTGCAGCCGTCGAGCTCGGCATGACCTCGTTGGCGAACGCCCAATCTGCTACGGGATCGTCGTCTGCCGCCGGCAAGGCCGGCAACCATACCTCGTTCGAGAGCCTGAAACAGATCGCAGCGGGTGTGCTCGACATCGGTTACGCCGAGGCCGGCCCGGCGGATGGCCAGGCCGTCTTGCTGCTGCACGGCTGGCCTTACGACATCCACAGTTTCGTCGATGTCGCGCCGATCCTCGCAGCGGCCGGCTATCGCGTCCTCGTTCCTTATCTCCGTGGCTATGGCAGCACCCGTTTTCTGTCCGACAAGACACCGCGCAATGGTCAGCAGTCTGCTCTTGCCGCCGACATGATCGCATTTCTCGATGCTCTCGGCATCGAGCAGGCTATCGTCGCCGGCTATGACTGGGGCGCACGCACCGCCGGTATCATGGCGGCACTCTGGCCGGAGCGTTGCAAGGCTCTCGTGTCCGTCAGCGGTTACCTGATCGGCAGCCAGGAAATCAACAAGAAGCCGCTTGCTCCGAAGGCTGAACTTGCCTGGTGGTACCAGTTTTATTTTGCGACCGAACGCGGCCGCCTCGGTTATGCCGCCAATACCCGCGATTTCGTCCGCCTGATCTGGCAGACCGCATCGCCGACATGGAAGTTCGACGACGAAACCTTCAACCGTTCGGCGCCGGCCTTCGACAATCCCGATCATGTGGAGATCACCATCCACAACTATCGTTGGCGGCTGGCGCTGGCTAAGGGCGAAGCCAAGTACGATGCATACGAAAGGAAGCTCGCCATGGGGCCGGTGATCACCATTCCGACCATTACCATGGAAGGTGACGCAAACGGTGCGCCACATGCGGATCCTTCGGTCTATGCGGCCAAGTTTTCCGCAAAGTACGAGCATCGCAACATCACAGGCGGCATTGGCCACAACCTGCCCCAGGAAGCGCCGGAGGCGTTTGCCCAGGCCGTCCTCGACGTTGCGAAGTTCTAGGTCGACGTTGGCTGCTGTGAGGATATTTCTCCGCTTCGCAGCAGCCGAATCCGCGTCTAAAGAGGATCAGCGGTTCGCCGCCCATACAGCAAACGAGGATTTGAAGGTCCGAAGATGGAGCATATCGACCATATCCTGATCGTCGATGACGACCGCGAAATTCGCGAGCTTGTGTCGAGCTATCTGAAGAAGAACGGACTTCGCGCGACGGTGGCGGCCGACGGCCGGCAGATGCGCAACTTCCTCGAGACGGATACGGTCGACTTGATCGTTCTCGATGTCATGATGCCGGGTGATGACGGGCTGGTCCTTTGCCGCGAATTGCGCGCCGGCAAGCACAAGGCGACGCCAGTCCTGATGCTGACGGCTCGTAGCGACGAAATGGACCGCATCATCGGGTTGGAGATGGGCGCCGATGATTATTTGCAGAAGCCCTTTGCCGCACGCGAGCTTCTGGCGCGCATCAAGGCGGTCCTGCGCCGAACGCGGATGCTGCCGCCCAATCTCCAGATCAGCGAAGCCGGCCAGATCCTGACCTTCGGCGATTGGCGCCTGGACACGGTTGGCCGGCATCTTCTCGACAAGGATGGCACCGAAATCGCGCTGAGTGGAGCCGAATACCGTCTGCTAAGGGTCTTCATCGATCATCCACAGCGTGTGCTTAATCGCGATCAGTTGCTGAATCTCACGCAGGGGCGCGATGCCGAGCTTTTCGACCGTTCCATCGACCTTCTCGTCAGCCGGCTGCGCCAGCGCTTGGGCGACGACGCGCGCGAACCGACCTACATCAAGACCGTGCGGGCCGAAGGGTATGTTTTCTCCGTTCCGGTCGAGATTTCGGAGCCCAGGACATGACGGCCAGCGGTACAGCTCGCCGCTGGCGGTGGCCGAGCACGCTCCGCTCGCGGCTCTTCCTCATCCTGTTCGCCGGACTGGCAATTGCCTACGGCCTGTCCTTCAGCATCCTCTTGCTGGAGCGCTACATGTCGGCCAAGGCGGTGATGCTAGGGACGCTGGAAAGCGACCTTGCCACCTCCATCGCCGTGGTCGACCGGCTGCCGGCCAACGAGCGGGCGGATTGGCTGGATCGGCTGAGCCGTGGCAATTATCGCCTCGTTCTCGGGCCGGGCCTTCCCGGCGTGCCTGACATGTCCGGCCGGGGTGCCGAGATCGCGGAGCGCATAGAGGAGGCCGCAGGCCACAAGTTTCCCCTGAAGATCGAATCCATTCCGGGCGACGGCAAACGGCTGCAGGGACACCTGACGCTCTCCGACGGCTCTCCATTGACGATCGACGTCACGCCGACCGGCGTGATGCCGGTTGCCAAATGGCTTCCCTACGTTTTCGCCGTGCAGATGGGGTTACTGGTCCTTTGTACCTGGTTCGCGGTACGGCAGGCGATCCGGCCGTTGGGTGAGCTCGCGGCGGCTGCCGATGCGCTTGATCCGAACCAAAAAGGGCAGCCGATGAGCGAGGCCGGCCCGAGCGAGGTGGCTCACGCGGCGCGCGCCTTCAACGGCATGCGCGAACGCATCGCCCATTATCTCGAAGAGCGGGTTCAGATTCTCGCAGCCATTTCCCACGACCTTCAGACGCCGATCACCCGCATGCGCCTGCGCGCCGACATGGCGGATGACTCGCCGGAGAAGGACAAGCTCGTCAACGACCTGCGTGAGATCGAACGGTTGGTGCAGGACGGCATTGCCTATGCACGCAGCTCGCACGGCAATGGCGAGAAGATCGCGCGCATCGACCTTTCTTCCTTCATCGACAGTATCGCCTATGATTATCAGGATACCGGAAAGGCGGTCTCCGTGGTCGGCGTCGTTCAAGGAACCGCCTCGACCAAGCCGCATGCCTTGCGGCGCATTCTCACCAACTTCATCGACAATGCGATCAAGTTCGCTGGCGCTGCCGAGATCAGCGTCGAGCGAAAGGGCGAGAGCGATATCGCGATCACGGTGATGGATCGCGGGCCGGGTATCCCTGACGACATGCTCGATGCGGCCATGCAGCCATTCTTCCGGCTGGAGCAGTCCCGCAACCGTGAGACCGGGGGCACGGGGCTGGGTCTTGCCATCGCGCAACAGCTCGCCGGCACGATCGGCGGCGCGGTGCGCCTTTACAACCGGGAGGGTGGCGGGCTGGCGGCCGAAGTGACGCTGCGGCCATGAGGTCGCGGGCCGCTTTGTGTATGCGACTATATCCCGCCGGCCTTTAGCTACGCTTTGATACACTTCCGGCATTTCAGGAAACAAGCCGGATACGTCAGTCCTTCAAAACCACTCCTGTCAACAACGTCGCACCTTGCGACAGAACACGAGGAGTGCTCCCATGACGAAGATTGAAAAGGTTCTCTACACCGGCAAGACCCATACGACCGGCGGCCGCGATGGTTTGGTCCGCAGCGACGATGCCCAGCTCGACGTCAAGCTCTCGCCTCCCGGCACGGCGCAGCCTGGCACCAATCCTGAGCAGCTCTTCGCTGCCGGCTGGTCGGCCTGCTTCATCGGCGCAATGGGACTTGCTGCCGGCAAGCGCAAGCTACGGCTCCCGGCCGACACGGCTGTCGATGCCGAAGTCGATCTCGGCACCACCGACGGCGCTTATTTTCTGCAGGCCCGATTGAATGTCAGCCTGCCGGGCCTCGACCCGGAACTCGCCCGGGCCCTCATCGAGGAAGCGCACCAGACTTGCCCCTACTCGAAGGCGACACGGGGCAATATCGCAGTCGAGCTGACACTCGCCTGACCATTTCGATAATCCAGGGAGTACCCCATGAAACGCTTGATCTTTGGCATGCTGGCGCTGGCTGTTGTGGCGGCGCCTTGCGTCCTTGACGTATTCTCGCCTGAGCCTTCACCCTTGGCCGCGCTTGCCGCTGCGGTGGGCATATAGGCTAGCGAGGCGGAGATAGCAGAGAAGGAGCGGACGCGAATGATGCCGCTCCTCCTCCGTTCAAATCGGGAAATCTCAGAGGTGCCGCCCGGAATGCTTCGGCGGCGCCTTTCCGTTGTTCTCGACCCGGTCGCGATGCAGCGCCGCGCGCGCGAGCATCATGAGAGTCACAGGGGTTGTGACGGTAACAAGGACCCCGATGAGGATCTCGTGGACCGCCAGGCGCGAGGACGCGACCGAGAAGAACAGCATGGACCCAACCATGATACCACCTATTCCCCAGCTCGTTCCGAGCGTGGGGGCGTGGATCCTCTCGTAGAATGTCGGCAGTCGCAGCAGGCCGATCGAGCCGATCAATGCCAGTGCGGCGCCGAGCAAGAGGAAAAAGGCAACCACGGCGGCTACCCAAACAGGAATATCTGCGGCCGAATACATCATTCGATCACCTCGCCGCGCATCAGGAATTTCGCCAAGGCGACCGAGGCGACAAACCCGAGCATGCCGATGACCAGTGCCGCTTCGAAATAGACGACCCGGCCTGTACCGACGCCGAACGTCATAAGCAGCAACATTGCGTTGATGTAGAAGGTATCGAGACCGATGATCCGGTCCTGGGCGCGGGGGCCGATGAACATCCGTACCGATACGATGGCCATCGACAGGACCAGCATCAGCTGGGCGATCGAGACGGCGCTGAACAGAATGATTGCACTCACGCGAAAATCTCCATCAGCAGTTTTTCATAGCGGTTCTTGATGGTGTCTCGCCAGACAGCTTCGTTCTGAATGTCGAGAACATGGATGAGCACTGAATTGTCGTTGGAGTCATATTCGAGCCAGGCCGATCCGGGAGTGCTGGTCAGGATGACAGCCAACAGGGCGAGGGCGGAGCGGCTCCTGATGTCGAGATGAATGGTGACAAAGCCTGGATTATGATGCCGCGAACCGCTCCTGATGATGATCGCGGCCACCGCCATGTTCGACTTCACGATGTCGTAGACCACGAGCACGAACAGCTTGGGCAGGAGGTACCATTTGGCCAGCCGCGGTTTTTCCGGCCGTAGCGATGCCATGGCCCAGGTCGCGAATACGGCGACCAGCACGCCCAAAATCAGATTGCCGAGCGTAAAGCCGTTGAGCAGCAGCCACATTAGGACAAGGGAGGTTGCGAGCAAGGGATAAGGCAGCATCACTTGCTCTCCTTTGCGGCGCCGGAACTCGCTTTGTAGCCGGGGATCTGTACGGCCGTGCTGACCGCATTGATGTAGTTTGCCGGCTTGCTCAGCGTGCGAATAGTCGTGTCCATATATTGCATTGCCGGTCCGGCCTGGATGGTCAAGGCAAGGGTCAGGGCAAGCAGGAACATCACAGGCACGATTTCGATGACGAGCACGCGAGGAACCGTCCCTTCGATGGAACCCCAGAAGGTGCGGATGCCTGCGCGCGTCATGGAAATAAGGGCTGCGATGCCGGACAGGATGACTAACACGATCAAAGCCCAGACGGCGGCCGTCGGCGGTACGCCGATAGCACCCGTGCCCATCATGGCCGACAGCATCGCAAATTTGGCGATGAAGCCGGAAAGCGGGGGGAGACCGGAAAGCAGGATACCGCAGGCTGCGAAGCAGATGCCCAGGATGGCCATCGTGCCAGGCATGGTGACGCCCTCTTCTTCGTTCAGGGTTTCGTCGTCCGCATCGCCATAGGCTTCCATGGTCACCGCGAGCACGTTGGCGCCGGCATCCTGTCCGCGTTCGACAAGCTCGATCAGCATGAAGAAGGCGCTGATCGTCAGCGTCGAGCTGACGAGATAGAGAAGGGCGCCTGACGACACGGCCCCATCATTGATGCCGAGGACCATCAAAAGGGTGCCGGAGGAGACGAGAACCGAAAATCCGGCCAGTCGACCGAGGGCCTGTGAGGCAAGCACGCCGATGGTGCCGAAGATCAGCGTTGCCATGCCGCCGTAAAGCAGAACGACGGTGCCGAAATTCGCCGATGGGCCATCTGCGAACAGAAGCATCGTCAGGCGTAGGATGGCATAGATGCCGAGTTTGCTCATGATGGCAAATATGCCGGCCACGGGCGC
Source organism: Rhizobium sp. AC44/96 (assembly GCF_001692185.1). Lineage (NCBI taxonomy): Bacteria > Pseudomonadati > Pseudomonadota > Alphaproteobacteria > Hyphomicrobiales > Rhizobiaceae > Rhizobium > Rhizobium sp. AC44/96. The sequence goes on along the minus strand of NZ_LXKO01000030.1, from coordinate 212,882 downwards.
CGATGCGGCGCTGTAGGCCGTCGGCAGCCAGAAGCAGAGGGGCCACATGCCCGCCTTGATGAGGAAGACGATCCCCAAAATGCCGGCGCCGGCCTCCATGAGCATTCGACGATCCGGCTCCATGTCCGGTATGCGTGCCGCAAGATCGGCCATGTTGAGCGTTCCGGCGGTACCGTAGATCAGGCTGACGCCGATCAGAAACAACAGCGCAGCCACCAGGTTGACGGCAATGTAGTGCATGCCCGCCTTGACCCTGAGCGGGCCGGAGCCGTGCAGCAAAAGGCCGTAAGAGGCTGCCAGCATGACTTCGAAGAAGACGAAGAGATTGAACAGATCGCCGGTCAGGAAGGCGCCGTTCACCCCCATCAGCAGAAGCTGAAACATGCTGTGAAAGTGCGCGCCGACCGCGTGCCAACGGGCAAGTGAAAAGATCAGGGCCGGGACGGCAAGAAGGGCCGTCAGCAACAGCATGAGAGCCGAAAGGCCGTCCAACACGAGCACGATGCCGAAGGGTGCAGCCCAGTTGCCGACCAGATAGGCGCCTTCAAACCCGTTCGGGCCGCTTTCAATGCGGAAGAGAATGATGGCGATGGCTGTAAGCGCGATCGCCGAGGCAAGACTGATCATGGCCTTGGCGAGACGTTGGCGTTCATCGACAAACAGCAGGATAGCGCTGGCGATCAGCGGCACCAAAATCGGCGCGATGATAAGGTGGTGGGCCCAACCGTTCATTTCGGCTCGTTCCTCCCATCCACGTGGTCGCTACCGGTGAGGCCGCGCGACGCGAGCAGCACGACGAGAAACAGCGCAGTCGTCGCAAAGCCGATGACAATCGCGGTCAGAACAAGAGCCTGCGGCACCGGATCCGCCAAGTGGCCTGCTGCCCCGTCGCCGAGGATCGGGGGGACATTGGCCTTCACGCCGCCGACGCCGAAGATGAACAGGTTCACGGCGTATGAGAGCAACGAAAGCCCGATAATCACCTGGTAGGTTCGCGGGCGCAGGATCAGCCAGACGCCGCAGCTGGTCATGACGCCGATGGCCACGGATAGTACGAGCTCCATCAGCGCTCCTCCGATTTGGCGGCTTCAATCGTCCGCAGGCGATTGATGCGCAAGGACTGGTGCGCGAGCGCGACGAGAATAAGAACCGTCGATCCGACCACAAGGCAGAAGACCCCGAGATCAAACAGGAGCGCGGTCGCCGCCGGCATTTTTCCGATGAGGGGCAGGTCGATGTATTGGAAGTGCGACGTCAGGAAAGGATAGCCGAAGAACCAGGCGCCGATCCCTGTTGAGACGGCTGTCAGCAATCCTGCCCCCATCCAGCGCAAGGGCAGGATACGGATTCTGTCTTCCGCCCACCGCGTCCCGCCGGCCAGATATTGCAGCAGGAAGGCGATCGACAATGTCAGGCCGGCCGAGAAACCGCCGCCGGGCAGGTCGTGCCCGCGCATGAAGAGATAGACTGAGAAGGTGATGATGACCGGGAACATCCACTGCATGATCACCGACGGCACCAGCAGGTAGTCGCGCACGGTGTCGCCTGCCGAACGCTCCGGCCGCTCCTCGTCGAAGCGATTTTGCGCCTGCTGTTGCTCCGGCATATCCATGCTGTCCTCAGCCGGGCGGAAGCGGCGCAGCAGGCCATAGACGGTCAAGGCGACGACGCCGAGAACGGCAATCTCACCCATCGTGTCGAAGCCACGGAAATCCACGAGGATCACATTGACGACATTGCGACCACCGCCCTCGGTGTAGGCGTTTTCCAGGAAGTAATTGGAAATCGCGTCAGGCACCGGCGTCGTCATCACGGCATAGGCGATGAATGACATGGCGACGCCGCAGAGAATGGCCAGCGCGAAGTCCCGAAACCGGCGGAACCGTGCTCTCAGCGTCATCGATTCACCGAGGTCCTCCGACCGCTTCGGCAGCCAGCGCAAACCGAGCAGGATGAGGACCGTGGTAACGATCTCGACCAGCAGCTGGGTGATCGCGAGATCGGGTGCAGAAAGCCAGACAAAGGTGATGCACACGACGAGGCCTACGCCGCCGAGCATAACCAGGGCAGCGAGACGGTGGTACTTGGCCATGTAGGCCGTGCCGACCGCAAGCGCCAGGCCGATCGCCCATATCGCAGCAAAGGCGGGGTCGAAACCGGAGTAGGTAAATGGACGGCTTTCAAAGCCCCTGACATAGAGGGGAAGCATCCCTGCGGCAAACCCCATGACCACCAGCCAACGGAGCTGCGGTTGGAGTTTGCGCGTGCCTAGGCGTCCCTCCGCGATGCGGGCCCAGCGCCATGACACCTCGACGATAACGCGCTCGAATATTCGCTGCCCTTTGAGCCGGCGAAGGAACGGAGGGCCGTCATCGCACCGGGAGAAGTAATCCTTGAAGAAGAAGTAAATCAGCGCACCGCCAACCAGGGCGATCGCGCTCATCGCCAGCGGCAGGTTGAAGCCATGCCAGATCGCGAGACTGTATTCCGGAGTGTCTTCTCGCAGGACGCTGACGACGGCGCTGTGCAGAAAAGGCGCGATCGATAGCGCCGGGACCATGCCGACGATCAGGCAGGCGATGACCAGGAATTCGATAGGGAACCGCATCCAGCGGGGCGGCTCGTGCGGGTGGCTTTTCGGGAGATCGGTCGGCGGTGGACCGAAGAATACGGTGTGAATGAAGCGCAGCGAGTAGGCGACGCTGAACGCACCGGCAAGGGTCGCTATATAGGGAAGAATGCGGTCCAGGATGGAATCCGCATGCGTCTCCACCGCTTCCGCGAAGAACATTTCCTTCGACAGGAACCCGTTGAGGAGCGGCACTCCTGCCATGGCGGCACTGGCGACGATCGCAAGCGTTGCGGTATACGGCATGAAGCGGAAGAGGCCGCTCAGCCGTCGCATGTCGCGTGTTCCCGTCTCGTGGTCGATGATGCCGGCCGCCATGAAGAGCGAGGCCTTGAAGGTGGCGTGGTTCAGCATGTGGAAGATTGCTGCAACGGTTGCCAAAGGGCTACCTAGGCTGAGCAAGACCGTTATCAGGCCGAGATGGCTGATGGTCGAGTAGGCCAGCAAGCCCTTAAGGTCCTGCTGGAACATCGCAAAATAGGCGCCCAGCAGCAAAGTGATCATGCCGGCGGCGCCGACGATCGCGAACCATTCGTAGGTGCCCGAAAGCACTGGCCAGAAGCGAACCAGCAGGAACACGCCTGCCTTGACCATGGTCGCGGAATGGAGAAACGCCGAGACCGGTGTCGGCGCGGCCATGGCGTTGGGCAGCCAGAAATGGAACGGGAACTGCGCACTTTTCGTCAGCGCGCCCAGGAGGATGAAAATCAGGGCTGGCAGATACAGGGGATGATTGCGAACGACATCGCCGGAATCGAGGATCTTGTCTAGATCGTAGCTGCCGACGATGTGGCCGAGCAGGATGAGGCCGATCAGCAGGCAGAAGCCACCGATCCCGGTAATCGTCAGTGCCATCCTCGCGCCGTCGCGGGCGTTGGGGTTGTTGTGCCAGTAGCTGATGAGCAGGAAGGAAAAGATGCTTGTCAGTTCCCAGAACACCGACAGCAGGATCACATTGCCCGAGATGACGACGCCGAGCATGGCGCCCATGAATGCGAGAAGAAACGAGAAGAACCGCGGGACCGGGTCCTCTTCCGACATGTAATAGCGCGCGTAAAGCACGACCAGGAAGCCGATTGCGGTGATCAGCATGGTAAAGATCCATGCCAGGCCGTCCATCCGCAGGGTAAAGTTCAAGCCGAGCTGCGGCAGCCACTGCGTATCGAAGCGGACGACCCCGCCGTCGGAAACCGCAGGATAAAAACTTGCTGTCAACAACAGGGACGCGAGTATGATGATGGCGGCCAAGCCGGCCGGCAGGCGCCGCGACGGGGTGTTCAGCAGGCAGACGGACAGAAGGCTTCCGACAAAAGGCAGAAGCAGCAGGACAACGAGCAGAGACGGTCCGACTGTTATCCCAAGGCTTTATTCCTTCTGTTTCTCGATCCCAGAGCCCGTAAGGGCGGATCCGGCCAGCATCTAGCAATTGGGCTGAAATTGCCCTATATGGCATATATCAACCAATATGGGTGACTTCGAGCGATGGGTCAAGCGAACGACTCCAAGATTTTGACGCCGGCGCTTTGTCGCGCAGCTCGCGGCCTCCTCGACTGGACTCAAATGGACCTCGCTGGCAGAGCCGGCGTCTCACGCAGCACCATACGGGATTATGAAGGCTGTCGGCATGACGTTCATCGTGCCACCGCGGCGCAGCTACGACTTGCGCTGGAAGATGGCGGCGTCGTCTTCATGTGTCTTGATGACGGCAGAATCGGGATATGCACCGGCTAGCCGGTGCCAAGTGCTGGATCAGGCTCCCGTCGTCCGCTGCTTCCTCACCGAACCGACACTCTGACGCCGTGGCGGCGCCCCGAGTGTCAGACTATCGTTGGCCAAGCTTGCTCAGGCTCGAGGAGGCCACGGCGAGAATAATGATCGTTCCGATCAGGATCTCGCGAACATAGGAATCGACACTCATCTGCGTGAGACCGTTGTCGAGCACGCCAAGAATGAGCACTCCGAAAAACGTGGCCAGGACCCGGGGTTCTCCCTCTTCGCTCATCGTCATGCCGAGAAAGACGGCAGCGATTGCCGAAAGCATCAGGCCGCTGCCCTGTGTCGGGTTGGCGGAGGCGACCCGGCTGGCGTACATCAGCCCGGCAGTCGCTGCGCCGATGCCTGTCAGCCCGAAGGCGGAGAAGCGGAGGAAACGTACCCTTACGCCTGCAAGCCTGGCCGCTTCGGCATTGCCGCCGATGGCATAGAGACGCCGGCCGTAAACGGTGTGTTCCAGGAGCACCCAAACCACAAACAGCACGATCAGCGCAAGAAGGGTCAGATACGGTAGCGACACCCATTGCTCGCCAGCCTGAAACAGCGGAATTCCGCTGCGTGCAAAGCCGCTGAAGCTCGCGGGGATGTCGGTGCCGAAAATCGTCTTGCCGCCGCTGACGAGGAAGGCGAAGCCCGAAAACACGGTGAGCGTGCCGAGTGTCGCGACGAATGGCAGGATGCCGATGTAGCTGACCAGCAAGCCATTGATCAATCCGCCGACAAGCCCGACGGCAAGGGCAAGGATGATCGCTGCGGGTACGGGCACGCCTGCCTTGAATGCAAGCGCGGCGATGATACCGGAAAGGCTGGCCATCGACCCGACGGAAAGGTCGAAATCGCCCATCGCCATGACGATCGTCATGGTAAAGGCGGTGACGGCAAGCATGGAAACCTGCTGGGAAATGTTCAGCCAGTTGCGCGCCGTCATGAAGGTATCAGGTATGTTGATCCAGAAGAACAGGATCACGGCGATGATGCCAACCAGGGTTCCGTATTTGCGAATGGCGCGGATCAATTGAACGTCCTCAGGGAAATTAAGCGGGCTCACCGAACGACAGCGCAAGCAATCTTGCCTGCGTGAGGCCATCGGCCGCGACGATGTCGCTCTGCCGCCCCTCGCGCATGACGAGGATGCGGTCGGCCATGCCGGTCAGCTCGGAGAGATCAGACGATGCCAGGAGAACGGCTACGCCGCTTGCGGCGAGTTCCCGGATCAATGTGTGAATGTCAAATTTTGCAGCGACATCAACGCCACGGGTGGGCTCGTCGAGCAGAAGGACCCGCGGGCCGCCGAGAATCGCGCGCGCAAGCACGACCTTCTGCTGATTGCCGCCGGACAATTGAAAGACGGGCTGTTTGCCGCCTGTCGATTTCAGTTTGACGCGCGAGGCAATGTCGGCTGATCTCTGCAGTTCCGCCCGGCGGTTACGCAGGATCCCTGCGCGGCTCAGGGATTCCAGATGGGCAAGGACGGTGTTGTCGGCGACCGACGCGCGCGGCAGAAGACCTTCGAGCCGCCGTTCGCGCGGCACATAGGCGATGCCGGCTGCCCAACGCGCCGCGGGTGTACCGGCTGCCAGCGCCTTGCCGTCGAGTTCAATGGTGCCGCCTGTCCATTTGTCGGCGCCAGCAAGCAGGCGCAAGACCTCGCTCTGGCCAGCGCCGGAGAGGCCGGTCACACCCAGGATCTCGCCTGCACGCAGGTCGAACGAGATAGCGTGCACATCCGGCGAACGCGCCTCGTCGAGACGCAACACGGATGCCGACGTGGTCGTCGCCTGCCGTTGCGGATAAGCGTCCGCGATCTGACGACCCGTCATCAGCTCGATCATCTCAGCCTTGCTGATCTCTGATATCGCGCGTGTTGCCACGGTCTCGCCGTCGCGCAAGACGCTCACCCTGTCGGCGATGCGCATCACTTCGTCCATCCTGTGGGACACGTAAATGACGCTTCGTCCTCGTTCCGTCAGACCGGCGATAACCTTGAACAGGCGTTCGGATTCTTCGCTCGTCAGGGCGGCCGTGGGTTCGTCCATCACATAGAGGCGAGCGGCCTCACCGTCGTCATCCAGAAAGGCCGCGGCGATCTTTACCAGCATCTGGTCGCCAAGCGATAGCCGCGCCATTTTCCGGCTCGGGTCAATATGACCGATGTCCAATGCTTCGAGGGCGCGCGATGCACGCCGATTGAGCTCCCGCCAGTCGGCAAGGAAGCCCAGTCGACGCGGATAGGGCCGGCCGAGAAACAGGTTCTCGGCGACTGAAAGCTCCGGAATGACGGCGAGTTCCTGGTGGATGAAACGCAGGCCCAGCCGCCGCGATTGCGAGGGATGCTCGATCGACACCGGTTGGCCGTCGATCAGGATGGTGCCGCTGTCAGGCGTCGTCGCACCCGCAAGAATACGGATCAGCGTCGACTTGCCCGCACCATTTTCGCCCATCAGCGCGTGGACTTCGCCACGCGCGACGGTGATGGAGCCATCTCTTAGCGCAGGTACGCCGGAATAACTCTTGGAAAGCCTGCGCGTTTCGAGGGTCGGCGCGTTCATTCCTTGGCGTTTGCCGAGGTCACGAGCTTGGTCGGCACGTAGAGCACGCTCTGCTTGATCTTTTCGCCTGCGAGATAGCGCTTCACGGCGTCGGCAGTTGTCCGGCCAATGCCCTTGAAATCCTGCGCCATCGAAGCTTCGAAATTGCTTCCCTTGGCGATGGCGTCGCGGGCCTGAGGATTGGCGTCGATGCCGGTGATGACGATGCCTTCGTCCTGCCGGCCGGCCGCTTCAATTGCCTGCAACGCGCCGAGGGCCGGCTGATCCCAAGCTGCCCAGACCGCTGCGATCGATCCCTTTTCCGGGTGAGCCGTCAGGATTGCTTCCATCTTGGCTCGGGAATCCGCGATGCCTCCGTCGGAGACATCAGGGGTGACGCGCTCGAGAACCTTGATGTCGGGATTGTTCTTGAAGATCGCGTCGGCAATCACGCCGCGCGCCTGAACCGGCGGGAAGGCATCGAAAACGAACATCACGACATTGCCCTTGCCGTTGATGCGGTTTGCGGCATAGGCGGCGGTATCGGCTGCCATCGCATAGCCATTCGATGTGACATTCGTGACCAGCAGCGGGTTTGCGCCGGCATCCATGCCAAAGACCGGGATCCCGGCTGCCTTGGCAGTCTCCAGACCGGCCGCAACTTGCGCCGGATCGACATTGATGACGATGGCGTCGACCTTCTGGGTGCTGACGTCTTCAATGCGGCTGATGGCTGCGGCTACATCGCCCTTCGTATCGATGACATTGATATCCCAGCCGTTCGTCTTGGCTTCCTCCTGGAAGGCCTCGACATAAAACTGTGTGCCTGGCTGCGAGAGATATGGCGTGATCACCGCGATCTTGCCGGCAGCGTTGGCTGCGCCTGCGATGAAAAGCGCTGCGAGAACTCCCGCAACGGCGCTGGTCTTCAATACGAAAGTCATGCTGGTCCCCGCCCTTATCTTTCGATTTCTCTAATGTGTTCGGGACGTTAGCCGAGCTTAATCCGCATTTCAATAGACCGTACCCAAGGGTTGCCACAGATTGTCATGAGTCAATCGCGCCGCTAAGGATGGCGTCGGTTGCAAGAGCGCAGACGGAGGAAATTGTGAGCGGTCCCATGCTGATCGGCATCGATGTCGGAACGACGGCCGTCAAGGCTGCGCGATTCGATGCGAATGGCAACGTCGAGCGCAGCTATGCCCGTCACTATCCGACGACGCGCCGGGCGCCAGACATTGTGGAGCAGGATGCGGGCGACTGGATCGTCAACGTCAAGGCGGCGTTGGACGAGCTTACCTCTGATCTCGCACCCGGTCAGTTGCAGGCGGTGGGCTTGTGCTCCCATGTGAACAGTCACGTCTTCGTCGGCGCGAACGGCGATGCTTTGATGCCGGCGATTATCTGGCAGGACGGTCGGTGTGCCGATGTGGCCGCCGAACTGGACGCCAGGGTTGACCCGACCGACAAGATCGCCTGGTGGGGAGCGCCGCTGCCGATCGACGCGAGCCATGTGCTGTCGCGCATGGAATGGGTGAAGCGTCACCATCCGGATATCTGGCAAAAGACACGTTGGGTCATGTCACCCAAGGACTATTGCATCATGCAATTGACCGGCGAGGTCGTGGCCGACCCGATGGAGTCCTTCGGTGTGATCGATCAGGATTTGCGCTACATAAGCGGGCTGGTCGACCTCGTCGATGGGGCCGCCGAGCGACTGGCACCCATCCGGGACTTTACGTCGCTTGCCGGACAGATAAGAAGTGGGTTGCCGGCTGCCGGAACGCCGATGGTCGTTGCGACCATGGACGCATGGTCCGGCCTGTTCGGCAGCGGTGCGCTGCGCGAGGGGGATGGCCTGTATCTCAGCGGAACAAGCGAGGTGCTGGGCATCGTTTCCGAGCAACGAAATCCCGAGCCGGGTGTGATCGCGTTCCCACGCTGCGAATCCATTGTGCTTCATGCCGCTCCGACGCAAGCCGGCGGTGCCTCCATGGCGTGGCTATCGACCTTGCTTGGGCGGTCGCCGGCGGAGCTTTCTTCCCTTGCCGATCACGTCGATCGGCGCTGCATGACGCCAGTCTTTCTTCCTCACCTGCAGGGCGAGCGCGCGCCGTTGTGGAATGCCCATGCACGGGCATCCTTCTCGGGCATCGATGCGGCGATGGGGCCCGCCGAATTCACCGTCGCGATGATGGAAGGCGTGGCGTTTTCGGCGCGGATGGCGATTGAAAGCCTGCAACGTTCAGCCGGGACCGTGCCTGCGGCGCTCTGCGCGGCAGGCGGCGGCATGGCTTCGGATGTTTGGTGTCAGATCCGTGCTGACGTGCTGGGAAAGTCACTCTTGCGGCGAAAGAATCTCGATGCCGGCGTGCTCGGCGCAGCGGTGCTGGCCGGCGCGGGAGCGCAGCTGTTTCATTCGCTGGCCGATGCAGCCGCACAGCTCGTCGTGACGGAGCGCGTTTTCGAACCCGATCCGTCGCTGACGGATCGGTACGCCTATGGCTACGCCAAATACAAGGAACTCTACCACCAGCTGGAGGCCTTCAACCTCGATCTGGTTTCGCGATCCTAGCGCGATGAGGTGGATTGCCTTCCGATCGGTCGGTCGCTCGCTCGCTCGAGCTGCAGGTCTAGGCCCGGTTGGTCTTTCTTGCCGTGTTGGCGCGCTCAGGCTTCGTTTCCTGTCGTGCACGACCGAAGGCGAGGGCATTGCTTGGGACATCAGCCGTGATTGTGCTGCCGGCAGCGACGATCACCCCGTCGCCAATACTCAACGGTGCGACCAGAGATGCATTCGAGCCGATGAAGGCACGCGACCCAATGGTCGTGAGATGCTTGTTCACGCCGTCGTAATTGCAGGTAATCGTTCCTGCGCCGATGTTGGTGCCGGAGCCTATCTGCGCATCGCCGATGTAGCTCAGGTGATTGACTTTCGTGCCTTCCCCGATCATCGCGTTCTTTATTTCGCAGAAATTGCCAACCTTGGAGCCGCGGGCGAGCCGTGAGCCGGCGCGAAGGCGGGCGTAGGGTCCGACATGTGCATCGGCTGACACGTGCGCGCCCTCCAGATGGCTGAAGGCTCCGATAACCGCTCCCGTTTCAACGCGTACACCAGGGCCAAATACGACGTTGGGCTCAACGATTACATCCGGCTCAATAACGGTGTCGTGGCAAAGGAACACGGTTTCCGGGGCAATCAGCGAGACACCCGACAGCATAAGCTCCCGGCGTCGGCGCTCCTGCCAGAAGCGTTCGACCGCGGCGAGATCCTGCCGGTTGTTGCAGCCGGCGAGTTCGTTCTCGTCGGCGTCCACGACCGAGGTTGCGATGCCGCGCGCTCGGGCGATCTCGACGATGTCGGTCAGATAATACTCGCCCTTGGCGTTGTCATTGCTGACCTGCGCGATGAGTTCTATCGCATGGCGACCGCTGATCGCCATGATGCCGCTGTTGCAGCGCCGGATCAGGCGCTCCTCGTCGGTCGCATCCTTCTCTTCGCGGATGGCCAAAAGCTCACCGTCCTTGACCAGCAGGCGTCCATATCCGGTCGGGTTCGCGGCTTCGAAGCCGATGACCGCGACGCCGCTGCCGTCTGCGAGCGCCGTGCGGGCCGCACGCAAGGTGGCGCCGGTGATCAGCGGCACGTCTCCATAGGTCACAAGGATCTCGTCATAGCCCCGCTCAAGCGCCGTGCGTGCAGCCAATACGGCATGCGCGGTGCCCAGCCGCTCGGACTGGATAAACGTTTCTACCTGCACGTTCGTACCCGTCGCAGCAGCACCGATCGCATCGGCATCTCGTCCGACCACGAGCGCGGCCTCCGACACGCCCGCCTCGCTGATGGCATCAAGGACGTGGGCGATCATCGGACGCCCCGCAACCGGATGCAGCACCTTGGAGCGTCGCGATTTCATTCGCGTGCTGTCACCGGCGGCTAGAATGATGGCCAGGCAAGAGGGATTGCGCATGAGTAATCTCCGAAAGAGCAGGGATGAAAGGCAGGGCGGGGGTTTCAACCGATTACTTGATGTACCAGCCCCAGGGATCATCGCTCTCGAAGGTGGTGATTTGCTTGGTCTCGAGATAGTTGCTGAGACCCCACCGTCCCAGTTCCCGGCCGATGCCGGATTGCTTGTAACCGCCCCAAGGAGCCTCGGCGAAGGTGGGCTGCGAGCAATTGATCCACACGATACCCGCGCGCAGTGCTTTCGCGACCCGCTCGCACCGTGCCTTGTCCTTGGACATGACGGCTGCTGCAAGGCCGAAACGGCTATCGTTTGCCATGCGGATCGCATCGGCCTCATCGCGAAACGGCTTGACACACACAACGGGGCCAAAGATCTCCTCGGTCCAGATGAAGCTGGTTTCAGCCATATCTGTGAGGATGGTCGGCTCGAGAAAATAGCCGGTGTCGAGACCTTCGGGTCTTTTGCCTCCGCCGGCGATCGTCGCGCCCTCGGCCTTGCCTCGGGTGATAGCCGCCTGAACCTTTTGATACTGACCGCTTGAAACCAGCGGTCCAAGCAGCGTTCCATCAGCAAGGCCGTCGCCGATCCTGATCTTCGCTGCCTCCGCCACCAGCCGTTCCAGGAGGGGCGCATAGAGGCTTTCCTCCACCAGAACACGCGAAGTCGCGGAGCAGACCTGGCCCTGATTCCAGAAGATGCCGAACATGATCCACTCGACGGCCTTCTCGATGTCGCTATCGGCAAAAACGACAAATGGCGACTTGCCGCCGAGCTCCAAGCTGATGTTCTTGATGTCGCGGGCGGCTGTGGCCATGATTTTCGAGCCCGTTGCCACGGACCCGGTGAAGGCAAGCTTGTCTATTCCGGGGTGCTCGGACAGCGGCTGTCCCGCATCCGGCCCAAGGCCACTGACAATGTTGAGCACGCCTGCCGGCAAACCGGCACGCTCGACGATTCCGCCGAGTTCGAGCGCCGTCAGCGGCGTGAGTTCGGAGGGCTTCAGCACCATGGTGCAGCCGGCTGCGAGCGCCGGGGCGACCTTCCAAGCCGCCATGAGCAGCGGATAGTTCCACGGAATGATTGCGCCCGCTACCCCGATCGGTTCCCGGACGGCCTTCGAGGAGAAACGAGCGTCCGCGAGCGCAATCGGTTCTTCCGCGTTTTCGTCAAGTTCCTCGGCAAACGCGGCGTAGAGGTTGAAGCATCCGGCGACATCCTCGATGTCCCAGATTGCTTCGGGCAGCGGCTTGCCGTTATCGAGCACTTCCAGATGCGCCAGGGCATGCTTTTCCGCCAGAATGATATCGGCGATGCGGCGCAAGATGACGGCGCGTTCTCTGCCCGACATTCTGGGCCACGGGCCGACGTCGAACGCCTGTCGTGCCGCGGTGACGGCGAGGTCGATGTCTTCGGCGGTGCCGGCAGGTGCGCGATGGATCGTCTGCTCCGTTGCCGGATTGACGACGTCGAAGCTGCCTCCCTTGACCGGAGCGACCCACTGGCCCGCGATGAATAGTTTGTCTTTCATTCCTCAGCTCCAGGCCATTGGTTCGCGATTGATTGCTGTCACTTGTGATTTTCCGCGACGGTGACGATTTCCTGCGCGGCTCGGGCAACGCCGTTTGCCTTTCGCATTTTCTCGGCGTTCGCCTTTAGCCGGATATGCATCTTCTGGTCCCGGATCAGCGAATGGATCGCGCCTGCGAGTTCCTCATCCGACCAGTTGTAGCGGTCCAGCCGCTTGCCCACGCCGGTCTCGTCGGCCCGCACGGCGTTGTCGTGGCCGTCCCAGCAGTAGGGCATCACCAGCGACGGAACACCGAAATAGAGCGCTTCGCAGAACGAGTTGTTGCCGCCGTGGTGGATGAAGAGGCTTGCCTGCTCGACGACCGAAGGCTGGGGGAACCATGCGTCGATAAACACGTTGTCCGGCACCTCGCGATACTCCTCGCGCCAGTGCCCGACATTGACGAGAAAGCGGAAGGGGAGCGTCGAAAGCACGCTGAGCATGCGCTTGATCATCTCGACGTCCATTGCGCCCAGAGAGCCGAAACTGATCAGGACCAGAGGCGCATCGTTATGGTTCGCAAAACGCGGTGGCGTGAAGGGCGCCTCATTGCGCACGCATCCATCGAGGAAAACGAACTTTTCCGGATCCAGCGGCTGGTGTCTCTTGTGCCGGATAATCTCCGGCGCCAGCAAAAGATTGAGGTATGGCGAGGCGTCGAGGAAAGTGGGTGGTGGCGGTGGCTTCACGCCACATTCGTTGAGAAAAGCTGCGAAACGGCGGTGCGTCGGCGCCACGGTCTTCTTGTAGAGCGCCGAAAACACATCCCAATCGTCCTTGTCGTTCTCACCCGCACCCGAAAGGTATGGCGGGACATTGCTATCCGGGATCTCAGTCTCGGCGCATGAAACGATCCGCACCCAGGGGACGCCGGCATTGGCGATCGCCGGGAACATGACAACGTTGTCGAGCGCGATCACGTCCGGCTGCAGTCGAGCCAAAAGCAGGCGGAGCGGTTCTTCGACGCGGATCGCCGTGTCCACGATCGTTTCCCACGTGGGGCCGATGTAGGTGTCGAGCTGATCGACCGGCGGCTGGCGAAACGCATCCTGATGGCGCTCGATAAAATCGTTCCAGTCGGTCGGTTCTTCGGTATCCGACAGCGGATATTCGGGAAAACCGTAGTCGGCGAAGATGCCCGAGAAGCCCGGATGGCAGATGAAGACTGGCTTGTGTCCCATGCGCCGCAGCGCTTGTGCGATGCCGATGCAGTTGAGCGCGGCTCCGTAGCTGGCCTCGGGAAAGAAGGCGATGGTTTTTTCAGTGGGCATGTTCGATCAACGGCCTACGACTTTGAATGCGCGGGGAACGCCCCGGCCAGCGAGCGAAGGGCGCTGCGATTGGGACAGCTGAATATGCACGCGCAAAAGATCCGCCGCAAGCGCAAGCTGCCCTCTCTCTATGTGCTCAAGTATTTGAATATGTTCCAGATTGGACTGGATCAGGCGATACATGCTGGCATATCTGGGCGACGGCATCGCTGTCCGTCGCTTATGGAAATTCGAGAGGACCTCGGCCATGAACGGGTTTCCGCAACAGCGCGCAATCAGCATGTGCAGATCAAAGTCCGTGCGCTCGAACAGCCTGACATCAAAGCTCGATTCATCCATCTCCTTGAGCCTGTTCATGGAGTGGCGAAGCGCCAGAATGGCAGGCAGATCCCGCCTGAAATCCGGCATCGTGAGCGCAAGGGGTTCTGTCGCGAGACGGAACTCGTAGTTCTTGGAGATGGAGTCAACGCTGACGGCGAAGCGCTTCAATACCCACTGTTGCCCGGCGCCACGTTCCACCATATTGTCTTCTGACAGTCTATTTAGCGCATTTTGTACCGTCATTCGGGATGCGTCGTAGCGTCGCTGCAAGCCGGCTATGGTCTGGACTTCCTGGATCCTGCCGGCTGCGAGATCCCGCAGCATTGCAAGATGCAAATCCCCTTCGCTCGTTTCCGACTCGCCGCCCGCGAGTCTCGGAAGGGTCACGGGATCCACCGCGAGAACATAGCCGCCATCGGTGTCCGCGGTGACGATGGACTCATCGGCTAGGACTTGCAGGGCCTTGCGGATCGGTGTTCGCGATACATTGCAGAGGGACGCCAGGGCCTGTTCGGCAAGCCGTTCGCCCGGTGACATCCCTCGTTCTATCGCGATGTCCAGTACCTTTTGCGCCAATTCAACATGGCGATGGCGTGGGCGTTGCGTCTCAGATGTCATTCGGTACGTCCCGTGTTCGTTGATTCATAGTGCCCGGCGCAGGATTGATTTTCAAGTGCGATGGTACGAAATTGGAAAAAGATACCGCCGATCATTTTTTCTATTGACGTATTTTTGTTTGAAATAATACCATCGCGTCGGGCAGCAAATGACCGTGCCAAGCGGCGGCGCCTGATTTCTGAGGTGGAACAAATAAAAAAGGGAATTCTCCGTGAGTGGAAAAACGAAAGCAGTACTCCGCAGCGCGAGTACGAAGGCTCTGGCTATCTCGGTCATTCTGGGCAGCGCAAATGTCGCCGGTGCGGCTGACCTCGTGATCTCCAACTGGGACGGCTACATGGCGAAGGATGTAGCCCAGAGTTTCAAAGCCGCGACCGGGCTCGAGATCGAAGTGGTCAATCATGCCACCAATGAAGAAATCATGGGCAAGCTGATGGCCGGCAAGGGCAAGGGCTACGATGTGGTCTTCGTTTCGTCGCCCTTCGCCGAGATTCTCAACGGCCAAGGCATGCTGGCGCCGCTCGACAAGTCCGCGATCCCGAACCTCGCCAACCTTTATCCGGAGGCCGCTCAGTTGGCCTATGATCCGGGCAATGCCTATTCAGTTCCTTATACCTGGGGCGCGACGGGTCTTTGCTACCGATCCGACCTCGTGAAGACACCGGTGGACAGCTGGAATACCCTTCTGAAGCCCGATGATACGCTGAAGGGAAAAACCACGATGCTGGCGACTGACCGCTGGCTGATGGCGGCGGGTCTGCTTTCCCTCGGCTATTCGGTCAACGAGAAGGATGCCGGCAAGATCGAGCAGGCAAAGGACAAGCTGATCGAAGCGAAGAAGACCCTTCTCGCCTACGACGACACGACCTTTTATTCGAAGCTGGTATCCGGCGAAGCTCACCTCGTGCAGGCCTGGGACGGCTGGTGCAACTACGGCATTACCGACAACAAGGACATCAAGTTCGTGGTGCCGAAGGAAGGCTCGGATCTCTGGGTCGATACGATTGTCGTCATGAAGAACTCTGAAAAGCAGGCGGAAGCCATGAAGTTCATCAACTTCATGCTCGATGCGAAGAACCACGCCTGGGCGGCCGAGAACATCCTGTACAAGGTTCCGAACAAGGCCGCGATGGAAAGCCTCGATCCGAAGCTGATCGCTCAGTATCCAAACATGGGTACGACACCGACGGAACTGATGAAGTATGAGCTCCTCAGGGATCTCGGGGCGACACAGAAGGACTATTCCCGCGCCGTGAGCGAAATCAAGGCCGCCAACTAGGGCCTTGCCGCACGTACGCGGCTCGATCGAATTCGGCAGATGTCCCGCCTGAGGGCTGGACATCTAGCTGCCGCGCTTACGGTCATCGACAGACACTCGGCTACTTCACGCAGGCATGTGGGAAGTGATCGGGCAGCTGTTGGGAAATCAACCTTCCAGAGGTTTCCTTCTTCGTGTCTTACCAAGCAACCAGACCTAACCTCCTTGCGGCGCCCGCTGTCGCCTGGCTGCTCGCCTTCATGGTGGCGCCATGCCTGCTGGTCCTGAGCTACGCGTTCTTCGAGCGCGGCGTCTGGGGCGGTATTGATTACAATCTGAATCTGCAGAACTTCCTGCGTGTCGCGGACCCACTCTATGCGCGGATCTTCCTAAAATCCGCGCAGATCGCGGGACTGGCCACCCTGCTGGCTGTCCTCATCGGCTATCCCGCCGCTTATGCGATCAGTCGTGCACCGCGGGCACGCCAACCTATGTTGCTCTTCTTTGCGGTTCTGCCTTTCTGGTCGAACTATTTGATCCGCACCTATGCCTGGATCGTGCTTCTCAATCGCGAGGGGCTGATCAACAAGCTTCTGCAGGTGCTCGGTTACCAGGGCGAACCCTTGTCACTGCTCTATACCGAAGGCGCGGTCATCGTCGGGCTCGTCTATAACTATCTGCCCTTCGTCATCCTTGCGATCTACTCCACCCTGACGCGTCTCAATCCGGAGCTTATGGAAGCCTCCCGCGATCTTGGTGCCGGGCCCATTCGCACCTTTTTTCGGGTCACGCTTCCTCTGACGCTGCCCGGCGTCGCTGCGGGCGGGGTATTTGTCTTCGTATTGTCGATCGGCAATTTCGTGACGCCGGCGCTTCTTGGAGGCGGCCGCTTCCAGATGATCGGGAACGTGGTCTACGACCAGTTTCTCAGCGCCAATGACTGGCCGTTTGGCGCAGCGCTCGGGATGGTTCTGATCATCACCATGATGGCATTGCTGCTGCTGCAAGCAAGGGTCGCGGCCCGTGCGAGCGGCGAGACGATCAAAAGGGAGACGTGAGATGCCACAATCACGCCTGCCTTCCCGCATCGTCTTGCTCCTGGTCTTCGGCTTCCTGTACCTCCCGATCGCGGTGCTGGTTCTCTTGTCCTTCAACGAGTCCGGTTTGCCGACCAGTTGGTCTGGTTTCTCGACCAAGTGGTATGGGTCGCTGCTTGCCAATGCGAGCATTCTGGGCGCCGCCTGGAACACGTTGATCGTGGCGGTATGTGCCACGGCAATTTCGACCGTGCTCGGGACAATGCTGGCGATGGGCATGGAGCAGCGCCGGCGCAAGAGCACGGGCATAGAGGCTCTTGCCTTCGCGCCGATGGTGATCCCCGATATCGTTCTTGCCGTTGCGCTCCTGTCCTTCTTCTCGCTGCTCAACATCACGCTTGGCCTGCACACCATCGTGATCAGCCATGTCATTTTCGATCTGGCTTTTGTCTGCTCCGTGGTCCGGGCACGGCTGAAGAACTTTGACAATTCCATCGTCGAGGCGTCTCGCGACCTTGGAGCTTCCGCGTGGACGACATTCTGGCGGGTTACGCTTCCGGTGATCCTGCCGGCCGTCATCGCAGGCGCCCTGCTGGCCTTCACCCTGTCCGTGGACGAGTTCATCATCGCCTTCTTTACGGCCGGCGCCGGCCGGTCGTCGATCACCCTGCCAATTCAGATCTACTCGATGATCCGCTTTGGTATCACGCCGGAAGTCAATGCCCTGGCGACGATTGTCATGGGTGTCAGTGCAACCGCGCTCCTCATTTCTCAATGGCTCAACAAAGAACAGATGCAATGACCAACGTTCCCAGCAAGAATGAGACGATCCTGAAGATCGAGGGCCTGAGCAAGGCATTCGGCCCGGTTTCTGCGGTCGACGATGTGTCATTGAGCATCCAGCGCAACGAGTTTTTCGCGTTGCTGGGGCCGTCTGGTTGCGGCAAGACGACCTTGCTGCGAATGCTCGCCGGTTTCGAGATGCCGACCAGCGGGGCGATCGTGCTGTCGGGGGAGAATATCGCGTCGCTGCCGCCGGAAAAGCGGCCGCTCAACCTGATGTTTCAGTCATACGCGCTCTTTCCGCATATGACCGTGCGCCAAAATCTCAGCTACGGCCTGGAGATGGAGCGTCTCGACAAGGCCGAAATCCGCAGGCGGGTGGATGAAACCTTGCTGTCGACGGATCTGACCGCTTTTGCCGATCGCAAGCCCGACAAGCTCTCAGGCGGCCAGAAGCAGCGTGTAGCGCTCGCCCGCGCTCTGGTGAAGCGTCCCAAAGTGCTGCTGCTGGACGAGCCGCTCGGGGCGCTAGACAAGAAGTTGCGCGAGCGTATGCAGCTGGAGTTGAAGCGCCTGCAGCACGAAGCGGGCATCACCTTCATCATCGTCACGCATGACCAGGAGGAGGCGCTGGTCATGGCCGACCGCATGGCGATCCTGCGCGACGGGAAACTCCTGCAAGTGGGCACGCCCGAGCAGGTCTACGAACAGCCTGCCGATCGTTTCGTCGCCAATTTCATCGGCATCATGAACTTCATCGACGTAACCGTCGGCGACCACGGCACTTTCACTGCTGACGGCTACCGGATTGCGCTTTCCTCCGACCGTGGCCCCGGCAAGGCAACACTGGCAGCGCGCCCAGAGGCGATCCGTCTTTCCGACGATGGTGCTGGCCTCGCGGGCACGATTTCCGACATCGCCTATCACGGGCTCGACCGCGTGCTTCACGTTGAGACGACTGCGTCTCAGGCTCCGGTGCAAGTTCGTGTCACCGCGGAGGAGGGGCGGAATTTCAGGCCGGCGCAGCAGGTACGCCTGCTGTTCGATCCTGCGAAATGCCACCTGTTCTAGGGATGGCGGCACAAGAATAATGACAAGAAGGGAACATTGATGAGCAAAACGATTGCATTCTTTCCGGAAGCCGCGTTCGGCCCGGCCCTCAACTCGGTTGGTATCGCCCAAGCCGTCCAGGCCCTCGGCCACAAGGCGGTTTTTCTCTCCGATCCGGGCTTCGTGTCGGTCTACGAGGGCTATGGATTCGAGGCTTATCCCGTCAATCTCTCGGCCCCGGTGCCGCCTGAACAGATGGCGAAGTTCTGGGAGGACTTCATCAACGGCCATATCCCGAATTTCCGCAAAAGCCCCTACGACCAGATCGACAACTACGTGAAGGACTGCTGGACCGCGATCGTGGACAGCGCCAAATGGGCGGAAAAGGATCTGCCGGCCGTTCTGGCGAAGATCCAGCCAGACCTTATCTGCGTCGATAACGTGATCCTGTTTCCGGCGATCAAGCACTTCGGCAAGCCGTGGGTGCGGATCATTTCCTGCTCGGAGAACGAGATCGAGGACCCGCAAATCCCGCCGCACCTTTCCGGATGCCGCCAGGATGACCTTGCCGGCCACGCGGCCTTCCGTGACCGCTTCAATGAAGTGATCAAGCCCATCCATGATGATTTCAACGCGTTCCTCGCCTCGACAGGGGAAGAGGCCTATCCCATCGGTCAGTTCTTCGAGGCCTCGCCCCATATGAACCTGCTGCTTTATCCGCAGTCGGTAAAGTTCGACCGGGCGCATCCACTCGATCCAAACCAGTACCAGTATCTCGAGGGCTGCATCCGCAAGGAGGCGCCGTACACCGTCCCGACGTTTGCCGAGAACAATGACAAGCCTCTGATTTACATCTCGTTTGGCAGCCTCGGAGCAGGCGACACCGATCTCCTGAAGCGGTTGATCAAGACGATCGGCAGGCTGCCCTACCGCGCGCTGGTCAATGTGGGCGACTACAAGGACCAGTATGAAGATGTGCCTGGCAACGTGGTGATCGAGAGCTGGTTCCCGCAGCCGTCCGTCATCCCGCAGATCGATGCGGCGATCCATCACGGAGGAAACAACTCCTTCACCGAGTGCCTCTACTTCGGCAAGCCGGCGATCATCATGCCTTATGTATGGGACGGGCACGACAACGCAACCCGCATCGATGAGACCGGTCATGGCTTCAAGATGCCCCGTTATGATTGGACCGACGAAGAGCTCGCTACCAAACTCGAGCACATGATCAATGATGCCGCGATGAAGGCAAAACTCGCCTCCACGTCGGCTCACATGCAGAGCCGCAATGGTCCGCAAAAGGCCGCAGGCATCCTCAATCAGCTGATCAACACCGGAACATACAATGCCTAAAACCCTGACTTCCACGGCCCCACATATACATGGCGCAACGACGTTCGACGATCTTGTCGACTGGGGTGTCCAATCCGATGCGCTTGAAGGGCAGTCGAAATCCACTGGTCGGCTCTTGTTCAAGGGGCCGAACAACCAGCCGGAAACCGGGATCTGGGTATGCACGCCGGGCCGCTGGCGCCTGTCGATCCCCCGCGACGAGTTCTGCCATTTCGTTACCGGTTCCGCGACCTACCGCTCGGATAGCGGCGAGGTCGTGGAGGTGACTGCAGGAACGGCGGTGATGTTCAAGGCCGGCTGGACCGGCGAATGCACCGTCCATGAGACCATGCGCAACATATACATGCTGGCGTAAGCCGAGACGAAAGGAAAACCGCACATGACCACCGCACCGTTGATGCGAAAGCCGCTGGAACAGAGCGACCTCGTCGATTGGGGAACAATTCCCACGATGATCGAGGGGGTAAGCCACGTGTCGGGCCGGCTGATCCACAAGGGTCCAAGCGGCGAGAGCGAATGTGGCCTCTGGATCTGCACGCCCGGCAAGTGGGAATGCCACGTAACGCGCGATGAGTTCTGCCACTTTCTCGAGGGGCGCTGCACTTACGTGCATGAATCCGGGGACGTGATCGAAGTAACGCCGGACACGGCCGCCTTCTTCCCCCAGGATTGGAAAGGTGTCTGCACGGTCCATGAAACGATCAAGAAGGTCTACATGATCCGCTAAGTCGCCTAGCGCCGGCGGTCAGTTTAAACGCGAAGAAAGTGAATGAGCATCATGCAGGATCAAACCTCATGGGATGCACGGCAGGGCTTTGTCTTCAAGTCTTGCGATGAGTTGCTGCAACTCACGCAACTGCCCGCCGACGCTTCCCCACGAAAATACTATCGTGTCGAGTTCACGCCGCGCCTTCTCATGGAAGTTCCGGCGCATGCGCCGGATTTTCCGGCTTTCGTTGAGATCAGCCGGCACCTCGTGCAACTGGGCCTGTCGGCTCCGCAAGTCTACGCGATGGATCTCGACAGGGGGCTGGCGCTGATCGAAGACTTTGGACACGACACGTTTACGCGCCTTTTCGCCCGAGGGGAGAGCGAGACGGAACTCTATCAGCTTGCGATCGATACGCTGGTCCATCTGCATGATGCGCCCGGCGCGACGAGGATCGACCTCCCGAGCTATGACGAGACGCCTCTGTTCGAGGAACTCGGCATGTTCACCGACTGGTTTGCTCCTTTCTGCAATCCAGACCTCGACATTGCGCGATTCAAGCAAAGGTTCCTTTCGCTTTGGAAGCAGACGCTCGCCGAGGTGGCGGGCCGTCGCGAGGTGCTGGTCCTGCGTGACTACCACGTCGACAATCTGATGGTGATCGACGGGCGCGAAGGGATCGCCGCCTGTGGTGTCCTGGATTTTCAGGACGCACTTATCGGCTCGGCCACTTATGACCTCGTTTCGCTGACACAGGATGCCCGTCGGTCGATAGCACCGGCGCTCGAGACCAGCTTGGTCGAGCGATATCTCGCCGCACGTCCGAACGTCGACCATGCGACGTTCATGGCCGACTACTGGCTATTGGCTGCCCATCGTCACACCAAGATCCTGGGCAACTTCGAGCGGCTCTCCAGGCGTGACGGCAAGCATGGTTACCTCCGGTATCAGGAGCATGTCTCCACGCTGCTGGATCGCGCTCTGAGCCAAGCCAATCTCACCGAAATCCGGTCTTGCATGGATGAGTGCCTCCCAGGCTGGCAGCAGTTTGCCCAGGCCAGATCAAGCCAGCCCGCCGACCTACACGAACGCAGGAATTGAGACCGATGTTTGATCCCTCGAAAGCTGTCTATTTCGCTGACGGCGCTTACCAGATCAGTGCCGGCGTCGCCCACGACGTCATAGATCCCTCAAACCTTGATAAAGTGGGTATCCGCAGCGAGGTGACCGCTGCCGAGATGGAGACCGCACTCGACGGCGCCAGCAAAGTGCAACGCCAATGGGCGCGGCTGGACGCCAAGACACGGGCGACGATCCTTCACCAGGTCGCCAGTCGCATCGAAGCGACCGACATGCGCCGCTGCGCGGAACTGATGTCGCGGGAGATGGGAAAACCATACCCGGAAGCGATCGGCGAGGTGGCCAACTGCGCCGGGGCATTCCGCTATTTCGCGGAAATGGCCCGGGATGATGGTGGCAAGGTTGCCGGCACGACACAGGCAGGCTCATTCCAGCATTCACGCTATGAAGCATTGGGCGTCAGCGTTCACATCATGCCGTTCAATTTTCCGATCCTCTTGATGTGTTGGACCGTGGCGGCATCATTGGCCTCCGGGAACGGCTGCATTATCAAGCCGGCACCCGCCACGACGTTATCGACGCTCGAGTTCATGCAGGTCTTCGATCCGCTTCCCGCAGGGCTTGTGGCGTGCCTTCCCGGCGGCGCTGAACTGGCAACCGCGCTCATCGAGTCACCGAAGACGCATGCCGTAGCCTTCACTGGCTCGGTTGCGGCGGGCAGGGCTGTTGCGATGGCCGCGGCCGGACAGATGAAGCCGGCTGTCATCGAGGCTGGCGGTTCGGACCCGATGATCATCACGGCCAATGCACCGGTCGATGTAGCGGCTGCAGGAGCGGTGACGGCTGCCTTTCACATGTCCGGCCAGGTCTGCACGTCGGCGGAGCGCTTCTTCGTTGTCGACAGTATCCATGACGAGTTCATCGCCAGATTTGCGGAAGAGACCCAAAGGTTGAGGATCGGCAACGGGCTGACCCGGGCTGAGATCGGACCACTGGTCAGCAAGGCTGCCCGCGACAAGGTTATTCGCCTTGTCGAGGACGCAAAATCGAAGGGTGCGACCGTTGTCGTGGGGGGCAGGATCCCCGAAAGCGAGCCAACCGGCTGGTTCTACGAACCGACGATCCTGACGGGTTGCACGCAGGATATGGCGATCATGCGCGAAGAATGCTTCGGTCCGGTTGCGGCCGTCATGCGGGTTGCCGATTTCGACCAGGCGATCGAGCGTGCCAACGATAGCGAGTTCGGGCTAGGCGCCTCAGTCTTCACCACCTCGCTCGATGAGGCGATGGATGCGGCGGAGCGGCTGGAAGCCGGCATGGTGTGGATCAACAATCCGCTGATCGACAATGATGCGCTTCCATTCGGCGGCTGGAAAAAATCGGGTCTCGGGCGCGAGCTTTCCAGGCTTGGGCTCGATACCTTCCGTCGGTCGAAGATGGTCATCATCGATCACAAGCCTGTCGTCCAGGGCTGGTGGTATCCCTATCCCGATGAGTGGTTCTACGAGCACGGCGGCCGAAAGCACTCCTAGTTTCTCCTGAGGACTAAACAATGATCATTACACTTCTTGGCGGCGCTGGCTTCATGGGCGCAGGCATTGTCCGCGACCTGCTCTCCGAGCGTTCCATCATCGACATCACGACGCTACGGCTCTGCGACGCATCGCGCGAAAAGATCGATGCATTGGTGTCGGAGCTGGGTGATCCGCGCACCGTGCCTTTCGATCTCGATGTTACCAACGGGGATGCGTTGGACGCGGCCATCGCTGGCGCCGATATCTGCATCAACTGCGTTCCAACCCTGCTCGGTTTCCAGATGGTGATCTTCGAGGCGGCCCTGAAAGCACGCGTCTCCTATATCGACTTGGGAGGGCTCGGTACCTACACCGTCAAGCAGCTCGCCGAACACGAGCGCTTCAAGGAGGCTGGGGTCACGGCCGTGATTGGGGTCGGTGCCGATCCTGGCATGTCGAACGTGATATGCCGTGCCGTTGCCGACGAACTGGATACGATCGACAAGATCAATCTCTACTGGGCGGCGGAACTGGTTGGCGATGAGAACCCCGTTCTAGTGCCACCCTACAGCGTGTCCACCGTCCTTGCGGAATATGCCCATCCGAGCACCCAGTTCTATGATGGCCGGCATGTCGAGTGCGCGCCGATGAGTGGGCGGGAATATCTCGACCTGCCTGAACCCTGGGGACGCTGCGAGTTCATGCATTCTCCCCATTCCGAACAGCTGACGGTGCCGTTGGCTGACGGCATAAGGGAGAAAGGCATCAAGGAGTTCACCTGGAAACTACATCTTCCGCACCGCGAGCACGAAGCGTGGGTGGGGCTTGCGAAGGCAGGCTTCGGAGATTTCGATGAACCGGTCGATATCGGCGGCGTCAAGGTGAAGCCGCTCGACGTGCTCAACAAGGTGCTCGATCGAAACATCAAGAAGAATGTGCACCTCATTCCGGCGCAGGAAAGCAACGAGATCCACTTCGCGGTCGGTCGGGGTCTGAAAGATGGCGTGGAGACAGAGGTGACTGTGGAAGTCGTGGTCAAGCCCGACGACATGTACGCGCCCTACGTCGATGCCTGCACATCGATGAACGGTTCCATCGCTGCCCAGCTGATTCTGGCAAATCCCCGCAAGCCGGGGGTATGGGCGCCGGAAGAGTATTTCAACGTCGCGTCTTACTTCGTAGAGCTCGAAAAGCGCCGCTTCATAATCGACAAGCGTATCGCGCGTCGATGACCGCTCCGCTTTGCGGAGACCAGCTCGACGCGATTGAACGAAAGTGTGGCAGGCTGAGGAAGCCTGCCACACCATGCGATTTCTAGTCGCCTGGGACATCGCGCTGCGGCGCCCTGCTGAGCTCGTTGCCTGATGCCGTCGCCTTGCGCAGGAGCCGCATCAGTTCTTCGACCTCGTCGGTTGATAGCCCGCGGACCATGGTCTTTTGCGCGGCCTCCACCGCAGGCGTGATGCCTTCGAGCGTGCGTATACCTTCCGTCGTGATGGTCAGTTCACGGGCGCGCCGGTCGCGGCTGCTCGCGTTCCGCTCGATCATGCCCTTGTGCGCCAGCCGATCCACCACGCCGGTAATTGTCGTGCGGTCATAGGCGATCAAGCCCGCAAGGGTCACCTGATCGATGCCGGGATTGGTACTGATGGCCGCCAATGCCGCGTATTGCACTGGCGTCAGGTCATATCCTGCCGCCTCCGCCTCTGCGTGAAACACGGCCACCGCGATCTGCTGAAACCGGCGGATCAGATGCCCCGGCATGTCATTGTTGTCTCTCACTCGTCCCTCCGCCTGCACAAGTCAATTGACAGTATGCTGATCATCAGTATTATGAGCAATATTGATTGCTGCGAAATATGTGCCTTGCGCGCTACCTTAAACGGGGCCCGGTGTGTGCGTCCACACCCCAGGCTGTGGGCGCCTCGCAGCCCAAGATGGGAGGAGAATGTCCATGCAATTTCACCTGAATGGCTTCAGAACCGGCGATCCTGCATTGTCAGAGCCATCGCCAGAGGCGTCGGCGGGGGCGGACGCGCTGCCTTCGAAAGTTGACGTTCTGATCGTCGGCTGCGGCCCGGCCGGTCTAACGCTCGCCAGCCAGCTCTCCGCCTTTCCCGGTATCAAGACCGCAATCGTCGACCAGAAGCCGGGTCCACTGGAGCTCGGCCAGGCAGACGGGATTGCCTGCCGCACGCTTGAGATGTTCAACGCCTTCGGCTTTGCCGAGAAGGTCTTGAAGGAATCGTGCTGGGTAAACGAAACATCGTTCTGGAAGCCCGACGATGGCAAGCGCGGCAACATCGTCCGACACGGCCGAATCCAGGACGTCGAAGACGGCCTCTCCGAAATGCCACACGTCATCCTCAACCAGGCACGCGTGCATGACTTCTACCTCGATATCATGCGCCGCTCGCCGAACCGGCTGGAGCCTCACTACGCTCGCCGCCTGGCCGACCTCACGATCGATACCGCCGCGACAGCAGGCAGTCATCCGGTTACGATCAAGCTCGAGCGGAACGATTCCGCCCATGAAGGCCAGATCGAGACCGTGCAGGCCCGTTATGTGGTCGGTTGCGATGGAGCGCGCAGCGCCGTGCGCAAATCGCTCGGACGGGAATTGAAGGGCGATTCCGCCAATCAGGCATGGGGCGTCATGGACGTCCTGGCCGTCACGGATTTTCCGGACATCCGCCTCAAGGCCGTGATCCAGTCGGCCGGCGAAGGCAACATCCTGCTCATTCCGCGCGAGGGCGGCTATCTCGTGCGCATTTACGTCGAGCTCGACAAGCTCGCCAAGGATGAGCGCGTCGCCAGCAAGAACATAACGGTCGACCATCTGATCGCCGCCGCCCAGCGGGTGCTTCAGCCCTATAGCTTCGAGGTGAAGGAAGTCGCCTGGTGGTCGGTCTATGAAATCGGTCAGCGACTGTGCGACAAGTTCGATGATGTGCCGGAGGCGGAGATCGCGACGCGGCTGCCGCACGTCTTCATCGCCGGCGACGCCTGCCACACACACAGCCCGAAGGCCGGGCAGGGCATGAACGTTTCGATGCAGGATGCCTTCAATCTGGGCTGGAAGCTTGCCGCCGTACTGGAGGGCCGCGCACCTGCCGAGTTGCTGCACAGCTATTCCGCCGAGCGGCAATCAATCGCGAAGGAACTGATCGATTTCGACCGTGAATGGGCAAAAATGCTCAGTGCGCCACTGAAATCCGCGACGAATCCCGATGGTGTGGACCCGGCCGACGTCCAGGAGTATTTCGTCCGGTCCGGGCGCTACACCGCCGGCACCGCCACGCGCTATGCACCCTCCGTCCTCACCGGCGAGGCGACCTATCAGGACCTTGCAAAGGGGTTCCCGATCGGCAAGCGCTTCCACTCGGCACCGGTCGTCCGCCTTGGCGATGCCCGACCGATGGAACTCGGCCATGCGGCCGAGGCTGACGGTCGCTGGCACGTCTATGCCTTTGCGGGTGAAGGTGACCGTGCCCAGCCCGGCTCACCGCTCGCGGCTCTTTGCAGCTTTCTCGAGGGCGCGGGGTCGCCATTGGCGAAATTCACGCCGCAAGGCGGTGACATCGATTCCGTCATCGACGTTCGCGCTGTCTTCCAGCAGTCCCATCGCGAGCTTGCGATCGAGGCAATGCCAGCGCTGCTTTTTCCCGCCAAGGGGCGCTTCGACCTGCGCGACTACGAAAAGATGTTCTGTCCCGACCTTAAGGGAAGCAACAACATCTTCGACCTGCGCGGCGTCGATCGAGAGAAGGGATGCATGGTCGTCGTACGGCCAGATCAATATGTTGCGCACATCCTGCCGCTCGATGCCCATGCGGCGCTCGCCGATTTCTTTGATGGCTTCATGATTGCCGCAGGTTAATCGGCGGGAAACACCCAGCGGCATTCGCAGTGATGCCGCTGACCCGTTCTGACGAGATGACAGGAGCCCGCAGGTTAACGCAGGCGGCTTCCATCAAAGGTGACCGGCAAGGCTGAGCGCGAGCTCAGCCAATCAAATAGGATGCAGTCTCCGGATCGAACCCGATGATGCGCTCGCCCTTGCCGAAGGCATCCATGAGAGTTTCGCGCAGCGATAGTCTCGCGGCCAGCGCCGCCTGCGGGTCGCGTGATACCAGCTGTTCGATGTCGCGCGGAATGTCCACTCTTCGACCCTGCGGCAGGTCAGGCTGGGCGCCTCGCGCCCGGCTTGCGACAAGCGGGGAGTCCAGCTTCCATTCGGCGACGATGCGGTCCGAGGGGAGGCCTGCGTTAATGCCGACCATTGGGCCGTAGTAGTCGACATGGTAGGTGGATGATGTCGCCCCCAGGCTTGAAATGTTCAGCCCGGCATTGACCGCGCGCAAAGGGTCGTAGGTCCAACGGACCAAGGTTATTGCGCGAGCGAGGCACCAGTCCCGCTGAAACCATTTCAGGCGCGCCCCAAGCTTCAGGCCTCTCGCTTCCGAGAGCACGCCGAGGCGGTGCGAATGTTGCACCCCTTGCGTCGAGCTCGGAAAGCCAAAGATGAAGCCGAGCATCTTTCCATCGGAGAACGCGCCGGCAACCAGGCCGCCTTCGTGTTGTATGGCGAGCAGCAGGTCGGAGTTGTCAGGAGGATCGTCCTCTCCCCAGATCAGCCTTTGCAGATGCTCGGAATGTTTGAGCTCCGCCACGGATTCCAGCTCGCGGATCAGGATCTCGCTCACAGGGCGAGCTCCTCTTGGAGGCTCGTCACCGTGTCGAGGAATTTGTAATCCAGGGTCACGCCGATCCCGGGACCGTTCTTCGGCACCGGCATCTGCCCATCGACCGCCTCAAGCGCTTCGTTGACGATGTCTCGCGGGAAGTACCGGCTGGCCGACGAGGTGTCTCCTGGCTTGGTGAAGTTCGCAAGCGTCGACAGGTGGATGTTATGGGCTCGACCGATCCCGGCCTCAAGCATTCCGCCACACCACACCGGGACGTCAAACGCAGCGCAGAGATCGTGGATCGCGCGCGACGCGGTGTGACCGCCAACCCGCCCGACCTTGATGTTGATGACGCGACCGGCCCCTGCGACCAGCGCCTTTCTTGCATCGACCGCCGAGCGGATGCTCTCATCGAGGCAGATGGCGGTGAGAAGTTTTTCCTGCACCTTCACGTGATCGGAAATATCGTCAAAGGCCAGGGGTTGCTCGATGTAATCAAGCGCGAACTCGTCCATCGCCTTGAGAAGGGGGAGGTCGGACAGCTTGTAGTCGGTATTCGCGTCAACTGTCAGCTTCGCGTGAGGGAAGCGTTCGCGGACTGCCTTGAGCAGACCGAGGTCATGGCCGCGCTTGATTTTCAGCTTCACGCGCTTGTAGCCGGCTTGAACGGCCGACTCGACGCGGGCGATGGTCGTGGGAATGTCGGCGATGCCGAGGCTGACGCCAACGTCCACGGCATCACGTACGCCGCCGAGGGCAACGCTGAGCGGAAGGTTCAGCGCCTTCGACCAGAGATCCCACATCGCCATCTCGACCATGGCCTTGCTCATCCTGTGGCCGCGCCATGGGTCGAGAATGCTGTTCAGCTCCGCCGGGCCGTTGAAGCGCTTGCCGATAACCTGCGGGAGCACGGCTCCCTTCAGGAAGCTCAGGGAGCCGGAGATCGTTTCCTCGAGGTAATCGGGAAGAGGATCCATAACCCCTTCGGAATAGCCTTCCAGTCCTTCCGCACGGAGCGTCAGGATCGGAATTACCTTTTCGGTCATCGTTCCCGTGGAGATCACAAATGGTGTCAGCAGCGGTAGGCGGATCAAGCGGATCTCGGCGGACTCGATCAGTAGTCCAGGAAAAATGGGGGCTGCTGTCATCGTTTGCTCCAGGGAATGTCTATCGGCGAGATGTATATCCACGTCAATCGCGAGGCAATGCGTGGAAAGAAGCCTTCGGTGACATATCTGTCCACCGATGCCGCTTCGCCATGACCAAGTCCTGTGAAACCTCCCAGACAAAGGAGACATGAAATGGCCGTTACCCGTAAGGAAGAAGATCGGGCACTCAACGTCGACGAGCGCGAGGTTGTTCGCCAGACACGTCATCCCGAGATACAGGCGCTATCTGACGACGCATTGGACAAGCTGTCGCGAAGGCTTCGCGACATGCGCGACAAGGCGCAGTCGCAGGCCAATCAGCATCGGCGCGAGATGCGCGGAAAGTCCGCCCCCAAGGGCGCGTCGCCGAAGACCTCGGACGCCGGATCTCGACTGAAGGCTTCGGTTCTGTCGATCGGGATGAAACGCTTGAATGCCGAGTCACAGCGGCGGACGGCGATGGCCAAGAACCACTCGCTCGTTGAAAACGCCCAGCGCGCACTCGAACTCAAGCAGGCGGCTCAAAAGGGCAACGTGCCTTTCAACACACGCCATGCCAATGAAGGCATGCGGGATATCCCGGACCGGAAGGCGATTTCGCTGGTGCGGCCGGCAGAGCGCGGCAGGTTGAGAAAAGCGCAGGCAGTGGCGCAAGCCAAACGAGACGGAGCGCAGGGTTAGCCGCGGCAGCCCGGCGCCCTCAGTTGAGCTCGGAGGGCGCCTTCTGCAGAGAACGAAACCGCCGGGCACCGTAAAGCAGGGCGTCCTGTCCGGACTGGCTGTTGACCGCGACGACATCGCCGAAAATGACGGAATGGGTGAATTGATCGCTGATCAGCGCAGTGCGGCAGTCGAAGACTGCGGCTGCGCCAGTCAGCGCCGGCGATCCGGACGGCATGTTCGTCCAGGCGCCCGAGGCGAACCGTTCCACGTCGGAACCTTTCATGCCGGCGAAAAGCTCCGCCACGCTGACCTGGTCCTCCGTCAGGACATTGACGCAGAAATGGCCGGCCTCGATGATCCTGTCGTGGCTGAAGCCGGATTTGTTGACACAGATGAGCAGTCGCGGCGGGCTGGCGCAGACGGATGACACAGCCGTTGCTGTCAGGCCGAAGCGGCGTCCGCCGATCGCTGTCGTGATGACGCAGACCGAGGACACATGCGCCGACATCGCGCTGACATAGTCCTTCGAGTTAACCGGCTCCAACGCCTGCGGCGCGGCTCCGACGTTAACAGTGAGTGTCATGTGGTCTTCTCCTCCAGCCAGCTGGTCGCTCCCGAACTTGCCGCTTGCTTCACGAGTTTACCCGCAGTAGCGCCAATCTCGTTATCGGCCATATGGATGAAAACCTCCGGCATATCGAATAGGTTAGCGTCCAAAAGACCATCATCTGACGGATGGCTGCAGGGTGAGCGCTTTCGCGATCCAGCATCGCAGCCACCTGTAGCCTGTCGCTCTCAGCCCTGCCGGCTTTGCTTTGGCGTAAACCCGAACCTGCGTTTGAAGGCGGTGGAGAAGTTTGCCGCGCTGGTATAGCCCGCCACGTAGGCAGCCTGGGCAATCGAAACGTCACCGCTTTCCAGCGCGAGCCGCGCCTGCTCGAGCCGCTGCGTTCTGATGTAGTGAAATACTGTCGTCCCATGGGCCGCATGAAACAGGCGTTGCAGCGAGTTGACGCTGATCCCGGCACCTGAGGCTATCTCCTCCAGAGACAGCACTTCGCTCGTGCTGTTGACGAACTCTTCTGCTCTCGCGCCGGTTCAGGCCGGCTTTTGCGCCACGATCGCATACCGGTGCTGCAGTCCTCTCGCCAAGGCCTTGAGGTAGTTCCAGTTCTTTGCCTGTGCCTTATGAATCTGCCGGAGATTGGTGTCGATAACGATATCCTCGAAACCGGCTTGCTGCAGCAAGTCCACGACGGATTCGGCGCGTGCGCCGGCGGAGAAATAGACGCGCGCGAGAATGCTGTTGTGGCGTTCGGCAAATTCACGCGAGGCATGCGGGGTGTCGGGTTTCAATAGCCCTGCCTTTTCCAGCCAGGCGGCGAGCCGCTTGACAAGGCGTTCGCCGCGTCCGACTTTGACGAAATCACCGTCAACGATCATCAGTTTGCCGCCTGGCTTCAAGACGCGCAGCCATTCGCGAAAGCAGGCTTCAGGATCGACGAGCGTCCAGACCAAGTGGCGGTTCACGACGACGTCGTACGCCTCACTGCCTTCCATGGTGTTTTCCGCATCGCCGAGGAAGAACTTGATCGGGCGACCGCGCTTGGCAGCCTTTGCGCGCGCCCGCTCCAGCATCTCCTCCGACCAATCGATGCCGGTCACGTTATATCCGAGGTCGTCCATCAGATGGGAGATGACGCCGGTGCCGCTGGCAAGGTCGAGCGCATGTCGACCATCGCCCGCGCCGAGATGCTTCAGGATCAGGTGATGCCACGCCAGGCGCTCCGGCGCGGAAAAGATTTCGTGACCGGGTGATTGATCGAATGTCGCCGCGCGCTCCGACCAATAGGCCTTTATCTCCTCGCGCAGTCCGTGGTTGTGGCCGGACATCTCTTCCGTCTTCCTTTGAATCGTCAGGACTATTTCGAACTCTTCTAAAAGATAAAACTTGACGAAGACAATCATAAAATAAATACAGCTCCGAGTTTTCCACGGAGTGATCCTGATGCGTCTGACTTTGAAAGCCACGCTGCTTGCTGCCGGCATCCTTGCCTCGGCATGGCCATCGCTTGCCGACACGATAACGTTGAAGGACGTCACCGGCCGCGACATCGAGGTCAGCGTTCCCGTCAAGCACATCATTCTGGGCGAGGGGCGGCAGATCTACTTCCTTGCAGCACTCGACAAGAGCAATCCGTTCGAACATGTCGTCGGCTGGCGCGACGACCTGCCCAAGGCGGATCCGGAAACCTACGACGCGTACCTCGCGAAGTATCCTGAAATTGCCAAGCTGCCGACCTTCGGCGGCATGAAGGATGGAACCTTCAACATCGAGCAGGCCGTGGCGCTGAAGCCCGACGTGATCTTGATGAACGTCGATGCCAAGACGGCCACGGAAGAGGCGGGCTACATCGAGAAGCTCGCCAAGGTCGGTATTCCGCTCGTGTACGTCGACTTCCGCGAAAAGCCGATGGAAAATACCGAGCCGAGCATGCGCATCATGGGCAAGCTCACCGGCAAGGAGCAACTGGCCGAGGACTTCATCAAGTTCCGCGCCGACAGCATCAAGCAGGTAACGGATGTGCTGGAGAAGTCGAACCCGCCACGGCCGGTCGTCTTCGTCGAACGTGCGGGCGGATATTCCGATGATTGCTGCATGTCGTTCGGCAATGAGAATTTCGGCAAGATGGTCGAGATTGCCGGCGGGACGAACATGGCGAAGGGCATCATTCCCGGCACGTTCGGCACGGTCAATCCGGAACAGATCATCGCGTCGAACCCCGATCAGGTCATCGTGACCGGTGGCTTGTGGGAGGCATATGTGCCCGGCGGCAAGTGGGTTGGCGTGGGCTATGGCGCCGACCTCACGGAAGCGCGGCGCAAATTGCAGGGTTTGACCGAACGCCCGGCATTCACCGGCGTGAAGGCGGTGAAGGATGGCAATGTCCACGCCATCTGGCACCAGTTCTACAACAACCCCTATCAGTTCGTGGCTATTCAGCAGATGGCCAAGTGGCTGCATCCCGATTTGTTCAAGGACCTCGATCCCGAAGCGACATTCAAGGAATTGCACTCGCGCTTCCTGCCACTGGACTACAAGCCGGGATATTTCGTCTCGCTGAAGGATAGCTGACATATGGCCAGCGTGGCTCTTCAAGCTGCAGCGACTGGGCGGGAGCGCTATCGCGCTCTCGCGTTCCGGCGCATAGTGATCCTTTGTCTCCTGCTCGTGGCGCTTGGCCTCAGCATTGCGGCTGACATGGCACTCGGGCCGGCCAACTACACGATCAGTCAGGTTCTCGCCGCGTTGTTCGACCCCGCGACAGCAGCCGATCAGTTGCGCGTGGTGATCTGGGACATTCGCATGCCGATCGCGCTCATGGCTGTTACTGTTGGCGCTTCGCTGTCGGTGGCCGGCGCGCAGATGCAGACCATCCTGTCCAACCCTCTGGCCAGTCCCTTCACGCTGGGGATTTCGGCGGCGGCCAGTTTCGGGGCGGCGCTTGCGCTGGTAACGGGGGTCGCGATTTTCCCGGCCGGCATCGAATACATGGTTCCGATCAATGCCTTTCTGATGGCGATGGTCGCTGCGCTCTTCATCCATTTTGCCTCCACCTTGCGTGGTGTGACTGTCGAAACGATCGTCCTTCTGGGCATCGCTCTCGTCTTCACGTTCAACGCCGCGCTGTCGCTGCTGGAGTATCTGGCTTCCGAACAGGCGCTTGCGGCGGTTGTGTTCTGGACCATGGGAAGCCTGACGAAGGCGACCTGGGACAAGGTCTATGTGACGGCCGCCATCATCGTCGTCACGGTCCCATTGTTCATGCGCAATGCCTGGGCACTGACGGCGCTGCGCCTTGGCGACGACAAGGCCGCGAGCATGGGTGTAAACGTACGCGCGCTGCGGCTGCAGACCATGCTTACCGTCAGCCTGCTGGCTGCCATTCCCGTGTCCTTCGTTGGAACGATCGGCTTCGTCGGTCTGGTTGGACCGCACATCGCGCGCATGGTCGTGGGCGAGGACCAGCGCTTCTTCCTGCCCGGCTCGATCATCTGCGGCGCACTGCTGCTCTCCGTCACCTCGGTTGTCAGCAAGATCCTCATCCCCGGCGCGATCCTGCCGATCGGCGTTATCACCGCGATCGTCGGCGTTCCATTTTTCTTCGTGCTCATTTTCAGCAACAGGAGGCGCGCGTGGTAGCTCTTGCGTTGAAGGATGTCGGAGCCTCATACGGCCGAGTGACCGTCCTTTCGAAAGTTGGAGTGGACACGCTGAAAAGCGGCAGCCTGACTGCAGTGGTCGGACCGAACGCCGCCGGAAAATCGACGCTTTTCAAGCGGATAGCGGGGCTCATCGCTGGTCCAGGCCTCGTCGAGCTTTCCGATGCCGCCAATGGTGACCGCGCGATATGTTACATGCCGCAGGATACCGGCGCCAACGCGGTGCTCACGGTCTACGAGTCGGTTCTCCTGTCTGCAAAACAGGGTGGCGGCTGGCGTGTCCGTGATGACGAACTTTTCGAAATCGACGCCATCCTGAAGGCGCTGCGGATCGAAGATCTTGCGTTCCGCGGGCTGGGTGAGCTTTCCGGCGGGCAGCGCCAGCTGGTGTCCCTGGCCCAGGCACTTGTGCGAAAGCCCGAAGTGCTGCTGATGGACGAGCCGACATCGGCACTCGACCTGCATCGGCAGGTCGAGGTGCTGAGCTTCGTGCGCGATCTTGCCGGCAGGGCCGGCATGATCGTCCTTGTTGCCTTGCACGACCTGAATCACGCCTTGCACTATTGCGAGCACACCATCGTCATCTCCTCCGGCGAGATGGCCGTCAGCGGATCGACCCAAGAGGTCATCAACTGTGGGATGCTGCGCGACATCTACAAGGTCGACGCGCGCATCGAAACCTGCTCACACGGCAAGAAGTTTGTCATCGTCGACGGCATCGCTGCGTAGGCGCCTCGAGGCTGTTTTAAGTCACTTTCGATTCTCTATTCCCCACTTGGAGAGGCGCACACGCGTCCCATCACGTGGGGAAGGAGGCTAGCGAACCGCTGTTCGCCGGCGAAACGCCGAATATCTTGTGGCTATCCGCTGCCTCACCGGCTGTTTCGTTCATGAATCGTTTCAATCGCCCTTGCCAGCCAATAGACTTGCTGCGTCTTCATGAACACAGAGCGAGTGCATGTCGTCTTTCAGGTTCATCCACGCTGCGGATCTTCATCTGGGCAGCCCATTCCAGGGGCTCGCCCTCAAGGATCCCGACATTGCCGCCATTTTCGTTGAGGCCAGTCGCAAGGCTTTCTCGACGCTGGTGAGCCGCGCGATAGAACTTGACGTGGATTTCTTCGTGATCGCCGGCGACGTTTACGACGGCGACTGGAAGGACAACAAGATCGGCTTGTTCTTCAGCCGCGAGATGGGACGGCTCGATCGCGCGGGCATCCCGGTCTATCTCTTGCGCGGCAATCACGACGCGTTGAGCATCATTACCAAGACGATCTCTCTGCCTGGGAATGTCTACGAGTTTTCGACATCCAAGCCGGAAACGATGCTCGTCGAAAGCCTGAATGTCGCGCTGCACGGGCAAGGTTTTGCCGAGCGGTCCGCCAACGACAATCTGGCGCTGACCTATCCTCCCGCCGTTCGAGGCTGGTTCAATATCGGGGTTCTGCACACGTCTCTTGGTGGAAAGGAGCCGCACGCCCCCTATGCACCATGTTCGCTTGAAGACCTGCGCTCTCGTGGCTACGACTATTGGGCTCTTGGCCATGTGCATGAGTTCGAGGAGGTGGCAAGCGATCCGGTCGTCGTGTTCCCCGGCAATCTCCAGGGGCGAAGCGTCAGGGAGCGGGGCGCGAAAGGCGCTGTGCTGGTTACCGTCGACGATAGCAGGATCGAACTTGCGCGCATGATCGTCGATGAGGCACGTTTCGCTGTGACCGAAATCGGCATCGATCTCGACCAGAGCGCGCCTGACATATTGCGGCTGGTGGAGCAATCGGCACGTGCGATCCGCGCTGACGCTGACGAACGCATCACGGCGCTACGCGTCCGGTTGCGGGGCGCATCACGTCTGCACCGGAATTTCACGGCCAACCGGCAACAATGGATCGATGAAGTCCAGGCAGCATGTCATCGCGCCCACGAAGACATTTGGCTGGAAAAGCTTGAGTTGCTGGTGATCGAGCCTCCTATTCGCGCTGCATCGGATGGTGCGATCCTTGATCTCGGTCGACTGGTGGCCGAGCACGGCAACGAAGACGACCTGCAATCGGAGGCGGCGATCCTGCTCTCATCGATCGTTCCGCGTCTGCCCGGCGGCATCGGCGCCAGCGACCTGCCGCTTGAAATGACCGTCGATGCCCTGATCGAGGAAGCCAGGCAGTTGCTGCTGGCGCGCGGCGAGGGTGACGCCTGACATGCGCTTCGACCGTCTTGATATCCTGCGTTACGGCGCATTGACCGATCGCTCGCTTGAGTTTCGCAAAGGCGCCGGATTGCACATCATCTATGGTCCGAACGAAGCCGGAAAGTCGTCGGCCCTAAAGGCGATATCGGATCTCCTCTTTGGTTTTCCGCACGAAATCGAGCAGGCCTTTCTGCACGAGGCTTCAACCTTGCGGATCGGCGCGGCGATAACGTCGCGGGGCGGCAACGACCTCCGTTTCCGGCGGCGTCGCGGTCGCAAGAACACGCTGGTCTCCCATTCCGATCAGGAAGCGCCGCTTCCCGATGATGCGCTATCACCGTTCCTGGG
Source organism: Rhizobium sp. AC44/96 (assembly GCF_001692185.1). Lineage (NCBI taxonomy): Bacteria > Pseudomonadati > Pseudomonadota > Alphaproteobacteria > Hyphomicrobiales > Rhizobiaceae > Rhizobium > Rhizobium sp. AC44/96. The sequence goes on along the minus strand of NZ_LXKO01000030.1, from coordinate 176,164 downwards.
TGCGCTGGCGCGGCCGGTGTTCGAGCGCGCTTTTGGACTGAATACGCGTCGCCTTCGCGAAGGTGCCGCGACGATGCTGCAAAGCGGTGGCGAGATCGGCAGCCTGTTGTTTTCTGCCGCATCCGGCCTGACCGGCCTGACGAACCTCCGCCGAGCATTGGACAGTGATGCCGAGGGGATTTTCGCCCAGCGGCGGTCGAAGGACAGGCTGTTCTATCAGGCCCTCGAACGACACGAAGAGGCGCGCAAGGCCGAGCGGGAGCACGAGCTCAGGTCCGGCGATTGGAAGAGGCTGATCGACGAGGAAGAGAGCATCGCGGCGGAGCTTGCGCAATTGCAGTCCCAGCGTCTTGCCAAGCGCCAGGAACACGGGCGACTCACCGCACTTCGCAACCTTGAGCCTTTGCTGGTCGAGATCGACGCCGAGGAGCGGGTGATTTCCGCGTTTGCGGAAATTGATGGCATGGTCGATGCGGAGGAGCGGCTCGCGACCGCGATCGAGTCCAACCGTCAGGCCGTCGACAGCATGAACGCCGCGCGGGCCAACACGTTTCGATTGCGCGATGCGCTGAGCGTCGCGCAGGTCGACGAGGCGCTCTATGACGCCGCCGGAAAGATCATGGAGCGCTATGCGGGCAAGTCCGCTTACCTTGCCGCGAAGTCCGACATTGTGCGCGTGCGCGGCGAAGTCGACGATTTCGATCAAAGGATCCGTCAGCTTGTCCGCAAGCTCGGTCTGGATGTCGAGGCGGAGCAGCTGCAGGATCACCAGCCAACCGACGCCGCGCTCGCGCGTCTTCACCATCTGGCAGAGTCAGGACGCGAATTGCGCCGGCTGTCTGTGGATGTGGAGCGAAACCTGGCCAAGGAGCGCTCCTATCTGCGCGAATTGGACAACATCTACGACGGCCCGCCTCCGGTCGATCCCCGGCCATACGCCGACAGGCTGGCAGCGCTTCAGGGTGATCTTGCCGAGATTGCTCGCGGCGACGCGTTGCAGGTTCGCATCGAACGCGCACGATCCGACCTTGAGAGCGGAATTGGCCGGCTGACGCCGGCGGTAGACAGTCTGGATCAGTTGATGTCCGTGCCTTTGCCGGATGTGGCGACACTTTCTGCGCATCGCCGCACAATCGAGACCGCGATGGCTTCGCTGGGCGAGATTTCGGGCAAGATTGCGCAGGCTGCAACAGAGATTGTTACCGTCTCCCTCGAGATGAAGCGCCTGGAGAGCGGCGACGAAATCGTGACCCGCGATGACATCTCGCGGGAGCGGTCGCGCCGCGACGAACTCTGGGATGGTTTTGTCGCAGGTGGCGCGCCTTTCAAGGCAGAGGACGTTTCGGCTGCCATCCTTCGCGTCGACCACCTCTCCGATTTGGCGCTGGCCGATGCTGAAAGGGTCGCGCGTCACACCCAGCTTCTGATGCGGTCCGCCGAACTGCTCGAGATCCAGGCTCGATTGGAGAGCGAGGAGCAAGCCGCGAGTACAAAGCTGAGGCGGCACGAGGGCGAATATACCGGGTTGTTCGCGCGCTCCGGTGTAACCCCGCTCGCGGCCGAGCAAATGGTCGAATGGCGTCGCGCCGTTGAGGACCTCAGTGCCCAGCGCACGGCATTGAATGCGCTGGAAGACGAAATGGCGGTTCTGCGGCTGAGCGAGGATCGCGCCCTTCCGGTTCTCAACGAGATCGCGAGAGAGACCGGGCTTTCGGACGCGCGTACGTTGGCCTGTTCTGCCCTTGGCCGCGTGCTACAGCGTCACCTTCAAGCCATGGAGCAGCGATGGAGCGAGAGCCGCGCGACAGATGGCAAGCGGGCTTCGAGCCTCGAGACCATTCGCGATCTTGAGGCGGACGGCGAAGAGCTGAGAGATCGGATCGACCGTTGGGAAGCTGAGTTTGCGGAAGCTGCGGCAGCTCTGGGCCTTGGAGAAGGCGCCACAATCGAGATGGCGCAAGCGACGCTGGATGTCTGGAAACAGGTGCCGCAGGTGCTTGTCGAGCGAGAAAACAGGAGCCGGCGGGTGAGGGGGATGTCCCGCGACATCCGTGCCTTCGAAGAGAGCGTGGCTGCCCTCACGGGTGAGGTCGCGACCGACCTGTCCCAGCTTTCCGCGGACGCCGCCATCGATATGCTTCACCAGCGTGCCGTTGCGACCAATTCGGAGCAGCAGCGGCGCACCAGGCTCGTGGCCGACATGGAACTCGCCGAGCTGTCGCTCAAGCGATGCGAGGAGGAGGCGACCGCCTGCGACGCCGTCTTGTCCGATCTGACGCGGTCGCTCTCCCTGGCCGTCGAGCCATCGTCGCTTCTGCAACGACTGACGGACCGGCGCGCGGCGCTGGGCAATCTTCAGGCTAGCAGGCGGCGCTTCACGCAGCATGCGAACGGTCGAGCCGAAGAGGACGTTCGTCTCGAGCTTTCCGGTTTCGATCGGACAGAGGCGGCTTTGTTGATCGAGGAGTTGGAACGCGAGGACGTCAAGCTCGTCGATCGCCTGGGCGCGCTGACCGCTCGCCTTTCCGAGACCCAGCGGAAAAAGCAGGAATTGGAGACGAGCAAGAGCGTCGAATACGCCGTGTTCGAGAAGCTGTCTGCCGAGCAGGAGACCAAGGACCTCGCGCGCCAGTGGATTGTTCTGAAATTGGCCGCAAGGATGCTCTCCAGTTCGATGGAGGCCTATCGGGAGGCCCAATCCGATCCTGTTGTGGCACGCGCCGGTACGCTGTTTTCGGCCCTGACGGAAGGAGCATTCCTAGGCTTGGCGCAGGAGTATGGCGAGGATGATGCGCTCCATCTGCAGGCTGTTCGCACAGGTGGTGAACGCGTTCCCCTTGCGGGATTGAGCGAGGGCACCGCGGACCAGCTGTATCTGGCTCTCAGACTGGCGTTCCTCGAGGACTATTGCTCGCGCAATGAGCCGGCGCCCCTTGTCATCGACGACATCTTCCAGACGTTCGACGACGACAGGACGCGGTCTGGATTGAAGACGCTTGCGTCGGCGCCACGCGCGTTCCAGACGATCCTCTTTACCCATCAGGCGAGTGTGGTCGATATCGCGATGCGCGAGCTTGGCGATGCGGTCGATGTGATCCGGATGTGAATTTCGCATTCGGCTTCTATCGGCAGAGCTCTGGCACAAAGTCGTATTGATCAACGATCGATCCTGCCTACATATAGCCTGACCAGCAGGCTTACCGGGCCGTCATCCCAAGAAAGAAGACAACTATGGACGGATCGAAGACGATCACGCAGATGAGCGTGCGCGAGCGGCAGGATATTCTTGCTGCAGTGGCGGAGGCATTAGAGCTAAGCGCAGAAGAAGCACTCAGCGAGGGCAATCGCGGCTTTGCGGTGAATTCCCAGAGCCTGGCGCTGACTATTCGTGGCAGTGCCGACACGCTGGCAAGCGAAGATCTTCGTGCGGCGGAGATTCTTCTCCAGCAGGCCATGACGCTGATCGAGGGCTTCCGCCTCCGTTATATGGAGCGCCCGCAAACACCAACTCTTCAATAAGCTGTAAATTCCAGGGAGAGCCTCATTGGCTGAAGCTCTCCCGAAATTTGGACCGTCAGATCAGCCCTGGAAATCCTCAGGCAGAAGATCTTCAGACATGTTCTGATATGCTACCGGGCGCAGGAAGCGCCGGATGGACATCGTACCTACGCTGGTCGCGCCGAAATTGGTCGAAGCCGGATACGGGCCGCCGTGCACCATGGAATCGACAACTTCGACGCCCGTTGGGAAGCCGTTCACCAGAAGGCGTCCAGCCTTGCGCTCCAGCACCGGACGCAAGCGACGTGCCGCGTCGAGATCAGCGGGCTCCATGTGGATGGTGATCGTCAACTGGCCTTCGAAGCCGCGTGCGAGGCGCTCCATTTCGTCGACCGACCCGACCCGTACCACGAGACCGAGCGGCCCGAAGACTTCCTCGCCGAGTGCATGGTCGGAAAGGTACTTCTCACCGGTGGTTTCGAACAGGTTCGGCGTAGCTTCGCGGCCGGACGATTCAGTCACGAGCAGAGGCTTGACGGTGTTGCGGGTCGCGAAACGCGCCTGTCCATCGTGGTAGGCCTTTGCAATTCCATCCGTCAGCATGGTCTGCGGAGCGACCTTGCCCAGCGCCTCGACGGCAGCTGCGGTAAAGGTATCGGCGTCAGAGCCTTCGATCACCACCGCGATGCCGGGGTTGGTGCAGAACTGGCCGGCACCCATTGTGAGCGAGCCTGCCCATCCCTGTCCGAGCGCGGCAGCGCGCGACTTCAGCGCTTCCGGCAGGAGGAACATAGGATTGACCGAACCGAGTTCGCCGAAGAAGGGGATCGGTTCAGGGCGTGCGGCGCACAGGTCGAAGAGTGCACGACCGCCAGCGAGCGAGCCGGTGAAGCCGACAGCCTTGATCCGCGGATGCTGCACGAGCGCGTGACCCACGTCGCGATTGCCGCCCTGGATCAGCGAGAAGACGCCCGGGTGAACGCCGGTCTTGCGGATGGCGGCTTCGATGGCCTGGGCCACGATCTCGCCAGTGCCGGGATGGGCCGAGTGACCCTTGACGACCACCGGGCAACCCGCTGCCAAAGCCGCCGCCGTGTCGCCGCCAGCCGTGGAGAAAGCGAGCGGGAAGTTCGACGCGCCGAAGACGGCGACCGGGCCGACCGGCCGCTGAATCAAGCGGATTTCAGGACGTGGTGCCGGCTGACGATCGGGCTGTGCAGCGTCGAAGCGGCGGTCGAGATACTCGCCCTTCTCAATGTGATCGGCGAAGAGCCGTAGCTGGCCGGTCGTGCGGCCGCGCTCGCCCTGCAGACGGGCTGCCAGAAGGCCGGTTTCCTGGGTACCGATTTCCGTGATTGCTTCTGCCCGGGCTTCGATTTCGTCGGCGATGGCGCGCAGGAACGCGGCGCGCTCGGCGCGTGTGGAATAGCCATAGCTCCAGAATGCGTCTTCCGCCGCTTCGCAGCTGCGGTTCACCAGTTCCGGCGTGCCGACGGCGAAGTGGTGCACGGGGCCATGCGCAGGGGAGGACGCGAAGGTACCCGCTCCGTCGACCCATTCGCCCGCGATGAGGTGTTTTCCATTCGGGGTGAAGACCATGTGAGGTATCCTTCTCTAATTCAGGGTGCAACTGGGCCGAACATCAGCCCTTGGCGAATTGCGCGGTCAGGCAGCTTGTATACTCTATGTATGCATAATATCAACGCTGGCGCGTGAGGCCACACATGAGAGACACAAGATGAGCGAGACCACTACCCTGACGATCACCGCGCTTCAAGAGCGTGTCGAAGCGATCTTCCGCAAAGCGGGCCTGAATGGCACGCAGGCGGGCGCGGTGGCGCGCGTGGTCGTGGCCGGGGAGCGTGACGCCTGCAAGTCGCACGGCATCTACCGGATCGAGGGCGCTCTGCGCACGGTCAAAGCGGGCAAGGTCGACCCGGATGCGCTGCCGGAACTCGTGCCGCAGGAAAGCACTGCCATCGTCAGGGTGGATGCGAAGGGCGGCTTCGCAAGCCCTGCGTTCGAACTCGGCCTGCCAGTGCTCGCCGAGCGGGCTCGATCCTGCGGGTTGGCAGCACTCGTCATCAACGACTGTACGCATTTCTCGGCGCTCTGGCCGGAGGTGGAGGCGCTGACCGAGCAGGGACTCGCGGGGCTCGTCATGTGCCCGAGCTACGCTACCGTTGCCCCGACCGGCGGCAACAAGCCACTGCTCGGTACCAATCCTCTCGCTTTCGGGTGGCCCCGCGAGGGAAAGCCAGCCTACGTATTCGACTTCGCGACCTCGGTGGCCGCACGCGGCGAGATCGAATTGTACCGTCGGGCGGGAAAGCCGTTGCCGGAGGGCTGGGCGATCGACACGGAAGGCAACCCGACGACCGATCCGAACGCGGCGCTTGCCGGCGCAATGCTGCCCTTTGGCGGGCACAAGGGATCAGCCATCGCCACGATGGTCGAGCTTCTGGCCGGAATCATGATCGGTGATCTGACCAGTCCTGAGGTGCTTGACCTTCTTGGGACGACGACGCTGGCCCCGCGCCACGGCGAGCTCATCCTTGGCTTTTCGCCTCGCGCCTTCGCCGCAGGTCGTTCCGGCGATCCCTTCGCCCGCGCGGAAGTCTTGTTCGAGGCAATTGCCGGCCAAGGCGCACGCTTGCCTTCACAGCGGCGCTACGCTGCCCGTACCAAGTCAGTGGCGGATGGCATCGCGTTGACCCAGGCCGAGGTGGAGCAGCTTGACCGCCTGCTGGCGCTTGGGCTTGACGCAGTCGCCTAGCGACAGCGCTGACGTTTCAACATCGTCCTTCATGCAAAAAGGCCCTCGTTGAGAGGGCCTTTCAAGATAGCGGCTTGGCCGGAATTTAACCCTTGTAGGTCTGCACCGCGCCCGGGAGCTTGCTCCAGGTGGCATACCACGTGTTGAAAAGGTTGAACTGCGTATCGACGTAGCCGCGCTGGCTCTCGGTCAGGGCGTCGGTCTCGTTGAAGTGGAGCGTGTACTCCTTGTCACCCTTCAGCACCATCATGCGCTTGTAGTAGAGAACAAGGTCCGGACCCTCGTCGAAGGACGACAGGACATTCAGTGCCCTCTCAAGCTCTTCCGCGCGTTGGCGCGCTTCCACATCACCCTTGGCAGCGGCCTGCGAAAGGTTGCACAGGTGAATGACTTCCTTCGGCAGTACGTTGCCGATGCCGGTGATGGCGCCGGTCGCACCGCAGTTCACGAAACCGTGGAACACGCCGGTATCGACACCGATCATCAGCGTAACGCTATCGTCGCCGCTCGTGATGTTCTCAGCCGCATAGCGCATGTCAGCGGCGCCACCGAATTCCTTGAAGCCGACGAGGTTGGGATGCTCGGCGCGCAATGCAAAGAACAGGTCGGCGCGGGTGGCAAAGCCGTAGTAGGGGCTGTTGTAGATAACGGCGGGAAGCTCCGGTGCGGCGGCGAGGATGGCCTTGAAATGGGCCTTTTGCGCAACCGGAGAAGGACCACGCGACAGAACGCGCGGGATTACCATCAGGCCGTTCGCGCCAACCTTCTGAGCGTGCGCGGCATGTGCGACGGCGAGTGCGCTGTTGACGGCTCCCGTGCCGACGATAACTGGAACGCCGGCCTTCACCAGGCGCTCCACACCTTCCATGCGCTGTGCATCGGTCAACAGCGGCCAGTCACCCATCGATCCGCAATAGACAACGGCCGACATGCCTTGGGCGATCAGTTCCTTGCCTTTGCGGACAAGCGCATCGAAGTCCGGGCTGCGGTCTTCCTTGCAGGGCGTCATCAGCGCGGGAATTACACCCGAAAAAATCTTGGCCTTCATTTCAAGCTCCTGTGAACCTCTGGTGGCTGGCGATTGCGACGCCCGACGCGTCCAATCCGACCCTTTCGAGATCTATAATACACGCTGTATTCTTTTTGTCGACAGAAAAGACGTGCCGGAAGAATCCGGCACGGGAAGCAATCAGGCAAACGGCTCAGCCGGACCCTTTGCCGGTGTCGTAAACCACTTAGGCCCGGTCTCGGTCATGTGGATGTGATCTTCCAGCCGGATACCATAGCGACCGGGGAAGACGATCATCGGTTCGTTGGAAAAGCACATGCCGGTTTCGAGCACCGTGCGGTTACCGCGAACGATATAGGGCTCTTCATGGATTTCGAGACCCAGGCCATGGCCGGCCCGGTGCGGCAAGCCGGGCAGCGCATAATCAGGTCCTAGACCATGCCGTGTGATGACGGCGCGCGCGGCATCGTCAAGACTGCCGCAGGCAGCGCCAAGCCGGGCAGCCTCGAAAACCGCTTGCTGCGCTTCGCGTTCGATCGACCAGGCGCGGGAAAATTCTGCGTCGGGCGCATCGAGAACATAGGTGCGGGTGAGGTCGGAATGGTATCCGTCGATCCGGCAACCGGTGTCGACGAGCACGACATCGCCTGCCGAATAGGTCTGCTCGCCCTCCGCGCCGTGGGGGAGGGAGGTCGCCTCCCCGAAGGAAACGATGCAGAAGCTCGATCCATTTGCCGCGCCGAGCGCCCGGTGCTGCTCGTCGATATAGCAGACCACATCGGACGCCTTGGTGCCTGGCTTGATGAAGCCATGTGCCCGACGATGCACTTCGAGCGTCAGGTTCATCGCATACTGGATGATAGCGATCTCAGCTGTCGATTTGCGCAGGCGAATATCGCGGATGATACGTCCGCCATCGACCAGACGGTCCGAGCCCATGGCACCGGCCAGCGCATGATAGGCGAAAAGCGGTAGCGCATCGTCGAGACCGAGACGATCCGTGGGACCAAGCAGCGAGGCAACGCGCGTGGAGCTGCTTTCATCTTCTTCCCAGGTGATGATCTCACCGGCAAGTTTCGGCATGCTGTCGACCTTGCTGAGCTCGAAGCCCGGAACGATGTAGTGGAGCGCGGTTGGCGTGACCAATGCGCCGAGCAATCGTTCGCTCGGGTGCCAGGCAAGTCCGGTGAAATAGCGAAGGCTTTCCGTTGATCCGAGAAGAACGCCCTGCAGATTGGCGGTTTCCATGCTCGCGCGAAGGCGGGCAAGGCGTGCCAGACGCTCGGCATCGGAAATTGCGGATGGGCGTGGGGACAAAGACATAATCGTTCCTTCTCATGCAAGGCGCCAGAAGAACGGGAGGCATTACCGTCAGCGCCGGATCATTGTGGTAAATGGTGGCCCTCGAGGGCGCCTTGTTTGTGTTCTCGTGAAGTAGCCCGGGACCCACAGCCTGAACCGATAGGCTCGTCCTGCCGCAAGGGCGCTGAAAACTAGAGGCCCGGCAGCGCACGCGCGTTGTTGAAGTCGCGAGAGATATACTCCTGGATTTGACGAACGATCTGGTCCGCGTGCTCAACGGCGAGCCTGTCGGCCTTTTCGACATCACCGGTGCGGATTGCGTCGATCATCTCCTCGTGCTCGTCGACATACTGCCTTGGCAGCCTGTCATCGAAAGTCGAGTAGTAGAGCCGCAAGATACGGCGACCCTCGTCGAGCAAACGCGCGAAGAATGTTGTGTAGTAGGAGTTACCGGCGCGCTCGGCGATGGCGACGTGAAACTCGCGGTTCGCCTCGATCATCGTAAAGGCATCCTGCGCTTCCACGGCAGCGATGAAATCGCGCTGATGGCGCAGGATTTCATCAAGGCCAGCCGTTCCACCGCGCTGGGCGGCACCACGGGTCGTCACACGGTACATTAGCGTCAGCGCTTCGAAATAGGTCGGGAGGGTAGAAAAATCGATGATTGCGACGATCGTGTTCCGGTTTGGAAGAGTCGTGACCAACCCATCGGCGACCAGTCGCAGCAGGGCTTCGCGAATCGGTGTCCGCGACATGCCGAAGCGCTCGGAAAGCCTCACCTCATCGAGCGGGCTGCCCGGCGGCAGAGCCATGGAAAGAATTTCCCGGCGCAAGGCGGTGTAGATGCTTTGGGTTCCCGAACCACGCGTTCTTACGGTGTCCTCGGAACTTATATCTTTGTCGCTCATCCTGCCTGCCCGCTCCATTCGCTGCCTACCGCCAAACCGTTCAGGACGGCCTCAAGCTCGCAAAGGCAGCTAGTCTTTCGATCCGAAGAAAAGTCAACTCTCCGAACCTCAAGGCGATAAGGCAGATAGCGGGAATTGCAACCCGGGCGCTCTGCGATCCCCTGCAAAACGCGGTGGCTATCGGCAGCCGTCGGCGATCTAGCCGTTGCCGACCCGCAGGAGCGTTTCGGTGGCGTGATCGTCGCCCTGGGTTGGGGCTGGAGGCACCTGCGGAAGCAACCGGTGTTCCGCGACGCCTGTGGCGCGGGCCGCCAGCGCCCGACCGACAGCAATCAGGACAGGGTTGTCATAGCCGACGTCGGCGATGCCCTCGCGCACCGTATCGAGCGTTCCATACCACTGTGCCTGTGTCGCACGGCTTACATCACTCATGATCACGACAGGTGTCGAGGGTGGCAGCCCTTCCGTCATCAGCCGTTCGGCAATCATTGGCGCCGTCCTGCCTCCCATGTAGAACACCGTGGTCGTGTGCGTGTCGGCCGCGGTCTTCCAGTCGACATTGGTTGGCAGTCCGCCGTGGCGCGAGTGGCCGGTCATAAAGCGGACAGACTGGGCGTGATCACGGTGCGTAAGGGAAATGCCGAGGCGCGACGCCATGGCGCTCGCTGCCGTAATTCCGGGAATCACGTCCACCGGAATGTTCTCGCGATCGAGATGGGCGATCTCTTCGCCGGCGCGACCGAAGATCATGGGATCGCCGGATTTCAGTCGCACGACGCGTTTGCCAGCCTTTGCAAGCTTCACCATCATGTCGTTGATGTCTTCCTGCTTGCAGCTCGTGCGCCCACCGCGCTTGCCGACAAGCATGCGCTTGGCCTCTCGGCGGGCGAGCTCCAGCACTTCCAGTGAAACCAAATCGTCAAAAAGAATGACGTCTGCCGCCTGCAGGGCGCGGACGGCTTTCAATGTCAGCAGCTCCGCATCGCCGGGCCCGGCGCCAACCAGCGTTACCCGGCCGCGCGACGAGTGGGCGGGCGCTCCTCGAAGCCTTTCGGCTTCCTCGAGAAGCTGCCCGCCGACGCCCTCCTCCGGCGTATCCGAACTTGAAAAGGCGCGATCGACGAATGTCTCCCAGAAGGCACGGCGCAAGGGGCCCGCCGCCAGCCGTTCGTTGACACGATCTCGCAGCGCCTGTGCCAATCCCGCCCAGGCTTTCAGCGTGCGCGGAAGCAATGTCTCGATCCGCCGGCGGATTGCCTGGGCAAGGATCGGAGCGGCGCCATCTGTGGAGATCGAGACCACGACGGGTGAGCGATTGACGATCGAGCCGAACTGGAACTGGCAGAAGGCAGGCTTGTCTATGATGTTGACCGGTACACCGGCGACGCGAGCCGCGCCGAAAAAGGCCGCCGCCTCGTCATTTCCCTCGCAATCGGCGATGGCTATGACCGCGCCGACGAAGCCCGTTTCATCCCATGCTTGGCAGTGATGAACGAAGCCGCCCTCAGGGTGTTCCGCGCCGCGCAAGATCAGCTTCTCGAAACTGTCGGAGAGCTCTTCGGCATAGATATGAACCTGTGCGCCGCAGGCCGCGAGAAGCTCGGCCTTCCAGGCGGCCGCATCTGTGCCGCCCGCGATGACAGCGCGCGTGCCCTCCAGTGCCCAGAACACCGGGAGCTTCGCGAGTGGCTCCATGCGGGCGGGTGCTTCATTCAGCGGCTGCTGCAAGACATCCATCGATGATCCCCCTGATTTCAGCGCGGCAGGAGCCGCAGTTGGTTCCAGCGTTGAGTTCCTTGCCGATCGCCTCGACGCTGTGACAGCCGTTGCGCACTGCGCCGACGATCTGGTTGACGCCAACGCTGAAGCAGGAACAGACGGTGGCGCCTGGATCGGGCTTGTCGGCGCCGGGGCGCCCGGCGACGAGGGCGAAACGCTTGCGCAGATCGCCATGTTCGGCGGTGAGCTGCGAGATCGCCCAGTTGCGCGCGACGGCCACCGGTTCGCGGGCCAGGAACAGCGCTGCAAGCAGGCGCTTGCCGGCAAAGAAGGCCAGGCGGAGATCGCCTGATTGCTCGTCGGCATAGCCGAGTGGTTCGACATCCTCAGGGATCGCGAAGGTGCTGCGGCACCAGCTGCACCAGTCGTCGGCTGCCTGATCGAACGCCAGTTCGAGGCGCCAGCCCCCCTCGGCTTTGGCCAGTGCCCAATAGGCTGCGTCCAGATTGTCGGGCTTCGCTGTCGACACCGCAAAACCGTAGCGTGCTGCCTTGAACGGCCGGGCGGCCACCGCGACGTTCTTGGAGGCGGGCTGGCCGGACACGGGGTCCGTCAGCGGGGCGACGACCGCGTCGATGCGGGCCTTGGCGGCAAATTGATCGTTCCAGTGCATCGGCACGAAGATGCTGCCACGGGCCTGTCGCTCGGTAAGCAGCGCCCGTACGATCGCGCGTCCATAAGGGCTCGCGATTTCGACGAGACCGGCATTGCCGATGCCGGCCTCGATGGCGTCGCGCGGGTGCAGCTCGGCGAACGGCTCGGCAATGTGGGCCGACAATCGCGCACTTTTGCCGGTTCGCGTCATCGTGTGCCACTGGTCACGGATGCGGCCGGTGTTCAGCGTGAACGGATAGTCAGGATTGGTGCGATCGGATCCGGTCGGCTCGATTGCGATGAAGCGTGCCTTGCCGTCCTGATGAAAGAAACCGCCACTGGCGAAGAAGCGTGTGATGCCTCTGTGTTTGCCGACCGGCTGCGGCCACTGGAAGGGAACCATCGTGTCATAGGCCGGCTCGCCCATGCCAACGTAGGCGCCGATGTCGAAATCGCGGCTGCCGGTGTTCTCGAAGGCAGAGAGCGCGGCATGCTCGTCAAAGATTTCGGCATTGGAGCCAAAGTCGAAGGCTTCGACAAAACCCATGCGGCGTGCGACTTCGTTCAGTTGCCACCAATCGGCGCGGGCCTCGCCGGGTGCGTCGAGGAAGGCACGTTGACGGGAAACGCGGCGCTCGGAGTTCGTCACCGTGCCGCTCTTTTCGCCCCAGCCGAGGGAGGGCAGCAGGACATGCGCATGGCGGGCCGTATCGGTTTCCCTGAGGATGTCCGAGACGACGACGAAGGGACAGGCCTTGATGGCGGCCTCGACGGCATCTGCATCCGGCATGGAGACAACCGGGTTGGTCGCCATGACCCACAACGCCTTGATGCGACCGTCAGCGACCGCCTTGAACATGTCCACGGCCTTGAGGCCGGGCTTCTGCGCGATCCTCGGAGACCTCCAGAAGCGCTGGACGCGATCGCGGTCTTCGGCATTTTCGATTGCCATGTGGGCAGCGAGCATGTTCGCGAGCCCGCCGACTTCGCGGCCGCCCATGGCGTTCGGCTGACCGGTGAGGGAGAACGGCCCCATGCCCTGCCTGCCGATCCGGCCGGTTGCGAGATGGCAGTTGATGATTGAATTGACCTTGTCGGTGCCGGAGGAGGACTGATTGACGCCCTGGCTGTAGCAGGTGACGACCTTTTCCGTTGTCGCAAACAGGCGATAGAATTCGCGAAGCTGCATGGTCGGCAGGCCCGTGCGTTCGAGGATCTCGTTCGATGAAAGATTGGACGCCGTCGCGAAGGCCTCGGCAAAGCCGTTGGTGTGTTCGGCCACATAGTTCTGGTCGACGCATCCGTTCGAGATCAGATGCGAGAACAAGCCGACGAACAGGGCGACATCACTGTCGGGGCGGATCGCCAGGTGCAGGTCGGCGATATCCGATGTCATCGTGCGCCGCGGGTCGATGACAACGACCTTCATTCCCGGGCGAGCTGCCTTGGCGGCCGCCAGCCGCTGATAGATCACGGGGTGGCACCAGGCGAGGTTCGAGCCGGTGAGGATCACCAGGTCGGCAAGCTCGATGTCCTCATAGGTGCCGGGCACTGTGTCCGATCCGAAGGCGCGGCGGTGGCCGGCGACGGAGGACGACATGCAGAGGCGCGAATTGGTGTCGATGTTGGCCGAACCGATGAAGCCCTTCATCAGCTTGTTGGCGAGGTAATAGTCTTCGGTCAGCAGCTGACCGGAGACGTAAAAGGCAACGGAATCGGGGCCATGCTCGTTGATGGCATCCGAAAACCGCTGTGCGACGAGGTCAAGCGCCTGTTCCCATTTCACCCGCTCCCCGGAAATTTCCGGGTAGAGGATGCGCCCATCGAGATCGATCGTCTCGCCGAGCGCAGAGCCCTTCGAGCAGAGTCGCCCGAAATTGGACGGGTGGTCCGGGTCGCCCTTGACGGAAACCTTGCCGTCTTCTGCAACCTTGGCGATGACGCCGCAGCCAACGCCGCAATAGGGACAGGTTGTCTTGACCTCTCTTTCCATCATTCGGCTGCCATCATCAGGCTTTCAAGCGCGATATAGAGCGCACCGTTTTCGTTACGCACCGCAATGGTCCTGACCTCGCCCTCATCTGCTCCGAGTGCCTTGCCGGTTTCGAGCGAGATCACCCAGTTGTGCAGCGGGCAGGTGACTGCCTTCGCATGAACGATACCCTGCGAGAGCGGCCCGCCCTTGTGCGGGCAGTGGTCCTCTATGGCGAAGACCTCGTTCTCCGCGGTGCGGAAAACGGCGACCTTGCCCTGCGGTGTCTTCACACAGCGTGCGCCGCGCAGCGGAATGTCGGAGATGTCGCCGATTGAAATCCAGTTCATGTCCATCTCCTACTCAGCGGCCTGGGGGTAGCCGATGGTCGCCATCGGCTTGAACTCATGCTTGTCCTTGCCGGAGACGCGCTCCGACCAGGGATCGACCTGGGCGAATTTCTGCGAGAAGACGAAACGGTCGTAATAGGCCTTGCGCTTGTCGGCATCGCCCATGATCTGGCGGCGGATTTCGTCGAGGCCGACGCGCTTCGCCCACTTGTAGATGCGCTCGAGATAGCGGGCCTGCTCGCGGTACATCTGCGTCAGCGCCACGATATGCTCCAGTGCTTCGTCCTCGGTCCTGACGAGGCCGAGAACTTCCGTGCCCTTGATGTCGAGACCGGCGGCTCCGGCAAAGTGGATCTCGAAACCTGAGTCGACGCAGATGACGCCGATGTCCTTGCAGGTCGCTTCCGCGCAGTTGCGCGGGCAGCCAGAGACAGCGAGCTTCAGCTTGGCCGGCGTCCATGAGCCCCACATGAACTTCTCGATGCGGATGCCGAGGCCGGTCGAATCCTGGGTGCCGAAGCGGCACCAATCGGAGCCGACACAGGTTTTCACGGTGCGCAATCCCTTGGCGTAGGCCTGCCCGGAGACGAAGCCGGCCTTGCCGAGGTCCGCCCAGACAGCCGGCAGATCTTCCTTCTCGATACCGAGCAGGTCGATGCGCTGGCCACCGGTGACCTTAACCATCGGGATTTCGAACTTGTCGACGACATCGGCGATGGCGCGCAATTCGTTGGAGTTTGTCACGCCGCCCCACATGCGCGGAACGACGGAGTAGGTGCCGTCCTTCTGGATGTTGGCGTGGACGCGCTCGTTGATGAAGCGCGACTGGTAATCGTCGGCATATTCGTCCGGCCAGTCGCAGACGAGGTAGTAGTTCAGCGCCGGACGACACTTGGCGCAGCCGCATGACGTCTTCCATTCCAGCTCCTGCATGACGGCGGGGATCGTCTTCAATCCCTTGGCCTTGATCAGGCGACGAACATCGTCATGACCGAGCTCGGTGCAGGTGCACATCGGTGTGACGGCCGCGGGATTGTAGCTGTCGCCAAGCGTCAGGGTCATCAGCTGCTCCACCAGGCCGGTGCAGGAGCCGCAGGAAGCGGATGCCTTGGTGTGGGCGCGGACGTCGTCGAGCGACGTCAGCCCCTTGGCCGTGATGGACGAGGTGATCTTTCCCTTGCATACGCCGTTGCAGCCGCAGATTTCCGCATCATCCGGCAAGGCTGCAACGGCCGCCATAGGGTCCAGCGGCGACCCTCCCTGGTAGGCCTGACCGAAGATCAGCGTTTCGCGCATCTCGGTGATGTCGGTCTGCTTCTTCTTCAGATCGTTGAACCAGGCGCCATCGGCCGTCTCGCCGTAAAGGACGGTGCCGATGATCCTGTTGTCCTTGAGCACTAGGCGTTTGTAGACCCCTGCCGAGGCGTCGCGGAGCACGATCTCCTCGCGATCGTCGCCATCGGCGAAATCGCCGAGCGAATAAAGTTCGATGCCCGTCACCTTGAGCTTGGTCGGCGTGTCGGAGTGCACGAAAGCGGCGGAGGTGTCACCGGAGAGGTGCGAGGCGGCGACGCGCGCCATTTCGTAGAGCGGCGCGACAAGGCCGTAGACCTGGCCGCCGACTTCTGCGCATTCGCCAAGTGCCATGATGCTGCCGTCCGAGGTCTGCATGCCGGCGTCGACGACGATGCCGCGATTGACCGCGATGCCGGCATCCTTCGCAAGCCCGACGCTGGGACGGATGCCGACCGCCATGACGACAAGCGTTGCCGGAATGATGCGGCCATCGTCCAGTTCGATGCCTTCGACCTTGCCGTTGCCAATGATCGCCTTGGTGTTGGCCTTCGTGATGACCTTGATGCCACGCTCTTCCACGGCCTTCTGCAGGAGATAACCGGCAGCCGGATCGAGCTGGCGCTCCATCAGCGTCGGCATGACATGCAGCACGGTCACGTCCATGCCGCGCTGAGCAAGGCCGGCAGCCGCTTCGAGGCCGAGCAGGCCGCCGCCGATGACGATCGCCTTCTCGCGTGACTGTGCTGCCAGCAACATCGCCTGCACGTCGTCCAGGTCGCGATAGGTGATGACACCAGGCAATTCCTTGCCGGGGACGGGAATGATGAAGGGGACCGAGCCGGTGGCGATCACCAGCTTGTCGTAGCTCTCGGTGACGCCGTGGTCCGATGTGACCGTCTTTGCGTGCCGGTCGATCGCAACGATCTTGTGGCCCTTGTAGAGCGTGATGCCGTGCTTGATGTACCAGCCATCACCGTGAATGATGATTTGCTCGTAGTCCTTCTCGCCGGACAGGACCGGCGAGAGCATGATGCGGTCATAGTTGACGCGCGGCTCGGCGTTGAAGATCGTGACCTGATATTCGCCCGGCGCCTTTTCGAGCAAGTGCTCGAGCATGCGTCCCGGCGCCATACCATTGCCGACGATGACAAGTTTCTGGGTCATTGGTTTTCGTTCCCGAATTAGGATGCTGCGACGGCCTGGGAGGACAGGCCACGGCGTTCGAGTTGCTTTACGGATAGGTGCATCCAGACAAAGGCGATCGAAACGACCACGAAGAGCAGCAGGAAACAGCTCGACCAGAGCCCGGTCATATCCTTGAGGGCGCCGAAGGCGATCGGCAGGATGAAGCCGCCAAGGCCGCCCATCATTCCAACGACGCCGCCGACAGCGCCGACGCTTTCCGGGTAGTAGACAGGGATATGCTTGTAGACGGCTGCCTTGCCGAGGCTCATGAAAAAGCCGAGTACGAAGACGACGACGATGAACGCTGCCGGCGTTACCGCGAAGGACAGGATGAGCGTGGCGACGGCGGAAACTGCCAAGGTCGCATACATCACGCTTCGGGCGCCCTTCTTGTCGGAAACAAAGCCGCCGAATGCCCGAAAGATGCTGCCGGGGATCGAATAGGCAGCGGCGACCATGCCGGCGGTCTCAAGATTGAAGCCGTATACGCCGACCAGATAACGCGGCAGCCACAGGGAAAGGGCGACGAAACCGCCGAAGGCGAAGAAGTAGTAGAGCGAGAAGCGCCAGACCTGGACGTTCTTCAGAGGGGCAAACTCCTGAAGCAGGCTCTTGCGGGCAACGCCGCGATTGCGGCGAGCGCGAAAGGCCGGATCATCGGATGTGCTGAACCAGAAGACGAGTGCCATGGCAGCAAGGACGAGAGCCCAGATCTCGGCAACCGCCTGCCATCCCCAGGCAAGAAGGACGAAAGGTGCTGCGAACTTGGTAACTGCTGCGCCGACGTTGCCTGCGCCGAAGATACCGAGTGCCGTTCCCTGCTTCTGCGCGGGAAAGAACGGCGAGATATAAGCGACGCCAACCGCGAATGAGCCGCCGGCGAGGCCGACGCCCAGGCCCGCGATCAACATCTGCGGGTAGGTGGTGGCATAGGACAGCAGAAAAGTTGCGACTGCTGCTGCCAGCATCGTCAACGTGTAGACGAGGCGACCGCCGTATCGTTCGGTCCATATGCCAAGCAGGATGCGAACGAGCGATCCGGTCAGGACAGGTGTGCCGACCAGCAATCCGAACTGGGTCTCGCTCAGGCCCAGTTCCTGTTTGATCCGAATGCCGATGATCGCAAATATCGTCCAGACGGCGAAACAGATCGTGAAGGCGAGAGTGGAAATCCACAATGCTCTGGCTGGTTCGCCGGTGGACATGGGCTGCGTTTTCTTGAGAACAGACATAGCTTCTCCGGGGCCCGACAAGGTCGTGCCTATCCATCGCTGGGGGTTAAAAACAAAAAGCCGCTGGTCAGGGAGCGCGCGTGCACCACGAGGTGCGCGAGATGTCCTGAACAGCGGCTTTGCTTGGGGCGCCCGTCGTTGGACGCCGAATTCTTGGCTTATTGGCCTTCTTAAAGGAAAGCAAAAGGCGTGCCAGATTTTTTAAGATTATGATTTGTAAGGATTTTGTAGTTTTGGTCGATGGTGCGGAGACCAGGCGCTTTAAAAGCAGTGCAACATTTCATCCAAATTTTGTGCAATGCGCACAAAATGAGCACGCCGCTTAGCGGACGGTCTGGCTCTCAATGTAAGCATCGACTCGATCGGGATCGAACAGGCTGCCATCAAAGAAACCGTCCGGCCCAAGTGTCAAAGTGCCGGTCGAGCCGACAGGCGTCTCGGTGGCCAGAGCGCCCTCGACCTTGGAGTTCGCGGACGGCAGCGCGACGCCGAGCGTCTTAAGGGCGCTGCGGTAGAGATCCGGTCGATAGGTATCTGCCGCGATCTGCTGGTGGCCGGGCGTGTGTTCGATATGCCCCCATCGAACCATTTGCGTGTAGAACCACAGGGCGTGGCTCCGCCATGGAAAGGTCGCGGCCTTGGCATTGGGAACGAAAAAGTCCTGCACCGTCTGGATTTGTCCGCCACCGATCGAAAGTCTGCCAGTCAGAGCGGGCAACAGGTTTTCAGCTGGTCGGCCGACATAGGTCGTTGTTGCCAAAAGCGCTGCGAGTTCCTCGTGATTTGCCGGATTGGAGCACCAGAGCGAAGCCTGGTAGAGCGCCCGAAGGAGGGCAGCCAGCGCCTCAGGATGGTTGTCTGCCCACCGGCGGTTGACGCCAAGGACTTTCTCCGGACTGGACTTCCAGATTGCCGCCTTGACTGTCGCCAGATGGGCGTCGCTTCTGAGGACGCCGAGCGTGTTCCAGGGCTCGCCCGCGCAATAACCATCGATAATGCCGGCGGTAAGGGCATCGGCCATATCCGGCGGGGGTAGGATGACGATCTCGACATCATTCTCGGGGTCGATGCCGCTCGCCGCCAGCCAGTAGCGAAGTTCGTAGTTGTGGCCTGAATAGGGGTGGACGACGCCGAGGCGTACCTTGTCGCCCTTGCGGCCGACGATCGCCTGCCGCAGTGTCAGCCCGCTTGATCGAGCGTCGAGATCGGCGGTTGCGCCGTGATCGACCATTTCGCTCCACAATTCAGGAGACACGGTGACTGCGTTGCCGCCCAGCCCCAACGCCATCGGGACGACCATCTGCGGCGCGGGAGCCGTCAGCCCGAGATTGCAGGCAATTGGCATCGGCGCAAGAATGTGGGCCACATCGAAGTGGCGGACCGCCAATCGGTCCCGGATCGTTGCCCAGGAGCGCTCGCGCACGAGCTTGAGGGCAACCGAGTGCTCCTCGGCAAACCCCTTTTCCTTGGCGGCCACCAGAAGCGCACTATCGAGAAGCGGCAGGAAGCCCGCGGTGATTTCGTGTGTCATGCGTCGGTTCCGGGGTCGAGCAGGCTTGCTGCGGTAACAAGGCTTTGGGCGATTTCGACGATCTTCCTGTTCTGGTTCATGGCCGTTCGTCGCAACAGGGCATAGGCGTCCTCTTCCGACAGCCCTCTCGAGCGCATCAGAAGTCCTTTTGCGCGGTCGATCACCTTTCGGTTCTCCAGTTCACCGCGGGTTTCCTCCAGCTCGCGGCTCAGACGGGAGAACGCATTGAACCGGCTGATCGCCATCTTCAGGATGGGACGAACCCGCTCCTGCTTGAGCCCGTCGACGATATAGGCGGACACGCCGGCTTCGACAGCGGCCTCGATCGACGCCTCGTCCGACTTGTCGACGAACATGGCGATCGGGCGTTTCACGGCGCGTGAAATCTGAAAGATGCCTTCGAGCATGTCACGATTGGGATTTTCGATGTCGATGACGATGACGTCGGGATTGATCTCCATGATGCGCCGGGCAAGGCCATGCATATCGGCAATAATCGTCACCCTGTCGTAGCCGGCCTCGCGGAGACCCACCTCGATGATGGACGCTCGGATGCTGTTCTCGTCGATCACAAGGACGTTGAGGCTGCTGGGTTTCATGAGGTGGTTGACCGCAAAATCATCTGGCCTTCATTGACGAGGGATAGGAGGCGCGCTTGCATCATCCTGTCGCTTTAACTCATGCATGGTTTGCAATTTGTCACTCGATCACGGCCTGCGGCTCATTGAATGCGCAAAAGAGGTCGCCAGATCAAGTTGTTTATCTCGTCGCTGGCCACGGCAGCACGGCGCGTCGTCCCGCACAAGTTTCAGGGACTTGGACTTGCTCGCGTGAACGGCAGGACTACATCCATAGCTCGGGATGGCTGAGGCCGAGTTCGGGTAGGGCTTGCGGAGGCGGTCGAGGAACCGGGAGCGATAGATGCAGGAGCAATTCATTATCCAGCGCGAAACCCATATTCCCGCACCACCTGCGGCGGTTTTCGCGCTGCTTACCGACCCGGAGAGAATACTCGCCTGGATGGGCACCGAAGCCCAGGTCGAGCCGCGCCCGGGAGGCCTATATCTCGTGAACGTCAACGGTACCCGCATTGCCCGCGGATCGTTTCGCGAAGTGGTGCCTGTCCACCGCCTTGCCTATAGTTTCGGCTGGGAAGGCAGTGATACCTTTCCCCCTGGCTCCAGCCTGGTCGAAATCGATCTGATCGAGCAGCCGGACGGAACGCTCCTGCGCTTCACCCACACAGGCCTGCCGGACGCGGAAGAATGTGCGAGCCATACACGGGGTTGGGAACACTACCTCGGTCGGCTTGGCGAAGTTGCGGCCGGCCGAGATCCGGGGCCGGATCCGTGGGTAACAGCGACCTGACGGGGAGCTGCGGCTGGTGTTGGATGATCGTTCGCTAATGCCGTGAGGCCGTTCCCAATGGACCTATCCGATCCCATTGCCTGGCTTGTTGATGACGCGGCAGCGTCACCCAGCGCCGCGTCGTTCCTGAGAGACCTCGGTCGTCGCCTTGAAGCCGAAGGGCTGCCGCTCGCCGGTGGTGCGTTGACGCTTGCTGTCGCGCATCCGATCATTGCACACCGAACGTCGCTGTGGAGAGCCGACACTGGGGTGGTGGGAGAACGTCTGGGGTTTCTCGCAGGAGCGCCCGATAGCGGGCAGCGCGGTTGGCTTGAAGAGCTCGGACCGCTGTTTGAAAGCGCGATTGGAAAGGCACCGGATACTCCGGTGCTCGGTTGGGCTGGCAAACGACCATTCGATTCTACCGAAACAGGCCGGCTGAATGAGGTTGCGCGCTTTGCGTTGGCACCCTTGGCCGCCATCGCTTCAAGGGCGGCGCAGGCAGCACTGCTCGAAACCTATCTCGGCCGGCGGAGCGCCGTGCGCGTACAGTCAGGCGCGCTTTCGCGTGGAACCGGAGAGATCATTCGTGCGGCGCTTCTGTGCGCCGATTTGCGGGACTTCACCACCATGTCGGAAACGACAGAACCCTTGCTGGTGATTGCTGCGCTCGATGCATGGTTCGAGCGCCTCGCGGGAGCAGTGCACGCCTTCGGCGGAGAAGTCCTGAAATTCATGGGCGACGGATTGCTGGCAATTTTCCCCGTGACCGCGACCCCGGCGGAGGCGTGCGACGCGGCGCTGAACGCCGTTGTGGCTGCCCGGGCGGGCATGGCTCACCTCGAGGTTTCGCGGCAGGCGCAAGGTCTCGCGCCCTTGCCGTTTGGCGTGGCCGTGCATTTCGGTGAGATATTGTGGGGGAACATCGGCGCTGCCGACAGGCTGGACTTCACGGCGATCGGGCCAGCGGTGAATCTCGTCAGCCGGCTGGAGGGATTGTGCAAGCCTCTGCATCGCACGGTCCTCGTGTCCGGCGAGGCGACCGCGCAAGCCAGCAAAGAACTGGTTTCCCTGGGGGAGCACCGGTTGCGCGGTATCGACCGCTCCTGCTTGGTCTTCACCTTGCCGGATGGCTAATTGAGCCGGCTCGGCGCAAGCGAAGCCACGGCTCAAACATCAGGCCATTCTTTCGAGGTCGGCTAGCGTGATCCCGTATTGCAGTGGCTGACCGCTCAAGTATCGCTCTATCTCGTCGACGGCCATTTCGCCCAATCGCGTCCGCTCGAGCCCGACGGCGCCGGCGATATGGGGTGTCAGGAACACGTTCGGCAGGTCGTAAAACGCGGATGCCGGTTCCGGTATCTCAGGGTCGGTCACATCGATGATCGCATCGATCCGACCGGTTGAAAGCGTGGCGAGAAGTGCTGCCTCGTCGATGATGGCGCCGCGTGCCGTATTGATGAGCGTCGCGCCGTCCTTCATCAGCGCTAACCTTTGGGCATCGATCATATGGCGCGTCGACGGCAGGGAAGGTGCGTGCAGCGAGACGATATCAGCGCTGCGCATCAAGCAATCAAGATCAGCCTGTTCAGCCCCCATCGCCGCACACTCCGACACGCTCAACGTGGGGTCAAAGAGGATAACTCTGAAATTGAAGGGCTTCAGCAGCTCGATCACGCGCCGGCCGATGCGCGACGCGCCGATGATGCCGACCGTGCGGCCGTAGTTTCCGATTGCAAGCCGCTGCATCGGATGCGTGCGATGCCGGTTGCGGTCCGCAACATAAGTGTCGCGAAACCGGAAGACCTGCTTGCCAGCAAAGAGGATGGCGGCAAGCGTGAATTCGGCCACGGGGATCGCGTTGGCCTCCGCAGCATGGCTGACGGCGATGCCTGCGCGAAAAACCCGCTCATCTATGAGGCCCTTCACTGTTCCCGCCGCATGGGCGATCAACTTCAGCCCTCCGGCTGCCGAAAGCACATCGCGGCCGACATAGGGAGCACCCCATCCGGTTATGAGGATTTCCGTTTCAGGCAGTATTCGCTTGGCGCGTTCGTCAGCGAAGGTCTGCAACGGCTCTCGATCAAGCAATCGGCCCAGACTTTCCAGCCGGTCGAGAAGGCGATCGGGGAGAACGTGCTCCGTCCGCCCCGGGTGCATGGCAAGCGCGATACCCGGTCGACTCATGGCATCTGCCCCGGCGCTTCGATGGCGCTGACGGTGATGCCGTCCCTGGCTATGCGGGCCTCAAGCACCGAGATGTCAGGTGCCGCCGGAGGCTTGGTCCATGCGCGGGAAACCGCAGCCGGCTCATCGAGCGCGAGCACGGCCGTCACCAGGATGGTTTCGCCGGCCGGGATCTCGCCCCGTAATTGGGGAACGAGCGTCTTGGCGACGATCAGGTTGGTATTCGGCAGAGCTTTCTGCGCGAGCCCGGTTCGTTCCACGGTCGAACCCAAGTCGACAATACCGGAGAAGTCGGCTTCACCTATGACGTGGGCACTGCCCGGCGCAGCCGCAAGCACGTCTAGATCGAAGTCTCGCTTGGCAATCGCAAACCCGCCTTCGGCCGTTTGCAGTGGGCGCGGAGAGTTGATCCTGTGGACGCGGATATGCCAGGGTGCTGCGGGAACCAGCCAGGTTTCGACGGAAACATCCCTGAATGGCGACCATCTCGAATAGAGCACGTCGCCGGCGAGCTTTGCCTCAGCGTTCGTCTCGCGCACGCGGTAGTGCAATCCATCGTCGCTGAAGGCGAGCGCGGAATCGAACGCACCGCCGGCGAAGTTCCGCTCATCGGCTTCGACGCTGAAGCCATAGCGTGCGGAATAGGCGAACTTCGCGTATTTCTCCGTGCCGAACCGCATCTGCAGATTTTCTTGTCCCGAAGATAGGGCCACGACATCGCCACCGGCACGCATCAGGACCATGCCGGAATGGCGCTGCGGCGAGACGCTTTCGCTTGGTGCAGGCGCTTTCTCCTTCGCTGTCCAGAATGGATGGTCATGCGCGATCGCCAGCGGCAGAAAGGCCTTGAATGCCCAATATGGCGATCCCGCCGAGTTGTAGCTCTCAGACATCAGCAGGTTCGGATAACCGAAGCCGATCGACAGGATGCCATCGCGATTGGTCATCGGTTTGTCCTTCCACCAGCGCAGGTGCTGCAGGCAGAGATGCTTGATCTCGCCCCAGGGCAGGGCTTCAAGATCGGCAAAGGCGAGCGCCGACCAGAACCCGGCGCAGGCGAAGCGGTAGGTCAGGCTGCGGCCGAAGGGGATTGTCGCGCCATCGGGCGCAAACCAGTTGCGAAAATCTTTGGCGAACAGAACGGCGCGTTCTCGGTAGCGTTTCGCGTAGTCGTCATCGACAAGCTTGGAATAGATCAGTCCATAGAAATGCATCGCGAAAGGAATGTAGTGGTCGATGCGGCGCACGTTGCCGTCGCGATACCAGCCGTCACCGATATAGAAGCCCTCGAGCTCCTCGAGGTATCGCCTTGTCAGGCTGCGGTCGAATTCGGCGCCGACGCGATCAAGGGCGATGTCGACGAAAATGCGGAAGAACTTCCAGTTGTTATCCGCATAATCGAACTGTCGTGCATGCTTGAGATAGGCGATGACATTGGCCTTCGCCGGCTCGCTCAGAGGCTCCCAGATCTTTTCGGGGACAAGCGCCAGCGCAAAACCGAGCGCTGCGAGCTCGACCATTCGCTGGTCTCGGCCGTTGACCGTACCCCAATACTCCGGGTGGTCGGGATCCGTGCCGTTCGCCAGCCCCTCTGCAAAACGCTGCCAATGGGCAAAGTCGCCATTTTCAGCTCCAAGCGGTGCCAGGCCCCAAAGAGGGCGGGCAAACCCTTCCAGGTCCGCGGCTGCGCGATCAAAATGGGCGCCGGCAGCATCCAGCCGAACGCGTGCATTGCCCGCTGAGAAATAGGGAAGCAACGGATCGAAGAGATCGAGGAGGGCGCGGTTCATGTCTTCGCGCGTCTCCAGCGGGTTGCCCGCTAACGGATTGGCGCTGGCCGGATCATAGGTCATCAACATCACTCATCGGTTTTCGGCATTGGTACGGTGCCCCCGGCAACGGGGACGACCGCATGGCAGACGTGACGGGCTGGCGCTGTCCGATCATGGAACCTGTCGATCATCAGGCCGACGGCCTCACGGCCGAGAGCGCCACGATCAACGCGCATGGTGGAGAGCGGCGGATTGGTCATCATTGCGCAGGGCAGATCGTCGAAACCGACGATCGCGAAATCTTCAGGCACCCGAAGGCCTGCCTCGGTGACGGCTTCCAGAACGCCGACGGCAATGAAGTCGTTCATGCAGAAAGCGGCGGTAAACCCCTCTTCTTCATCCAGGATGGCGGCCATCAATTCGTGAGCTTCCCGGCTGGCGCTGCCTTGGAAACTCATTGGAACCACCTTGCTGGTGGCTCCCTCCACCGACGCGATCGCTGCGTCAAAGCCCCTGACGCGCTCGCGGATGGTGTGGCGATGGGAACCGGTGAAATGCAGGATCTTGCGATGGCCGGCGGAAAGCAACCGTTCGCCTGCCTGGAGGGCGCCGAAGAAATTGGCAGGAGAGACACCGTCGAGCCGAAGTCGTGGATCAGTACCGTTGACGAGAACGACTGGGATCTTTTCTGCCTCGATCCATTGTCGCAGCGCAGGATTGGGGTCGATGCCGACCAGAAACAGGCCTTCGGCGTTGGTGGCCTTCATGTGCTCGCGAATGACATCAGGCATCGCGCGGTCCTCACGGACCAGCCGGACTTCGAAGGACATGCCCGCGTCCGCTGCGCCTGCGCGCAAACCCTCGACAATCGACTCGTAAAAGACGCTGAGCCCGCCTGTCGCACCGTCACTGGCAATCAACGCGAGACCGCCCGGCATTGGCTCTGAAGAGCCTTTGGTTTGATAACCGTGCTCAGCTGCGACCCGCAAGATGTGCTGCCGGACAGATTCGCTGATGCCGGGTTCGTTTGCCAGGACGCGCGACACGGTCGATACGGAGACGCCTGCAGTGGCGGCAATGTCGGCCTGACGCGGCCGCTTTGATTTGATTTCGCTCATGAGTGTAGAGTTATGCAAATTACGCAAATTTGCAATAGAAAGATATTTTGTTGCAAACAGAAAGTTTTTGCGTACTCTTTCCGCCACATGCCCGAAAGACGTTGGAGGACGCCAAGGGCAGGCAACCGGAGGAATCAGCATGCAGATCAATCGACGTTCATTTCTGATGGGCTCCGCCGGCGTGGCGACCGGCCTGGCATTCGGCGCCGGCGCTAGCATTCCGGCTTTTGCAGCGGACGCACAGCTGCGCGCCATGTGGTGGGGATCGAACGATCGCGCAAAGCGCACGCTCGACGTCGCCAAGCTCTATCAAGGCAAGACGCCCGGCGTGACGATCGTTGGTGAATCTCTCAGCGGGGACGGGTACTGGACCAAGCTGGCGACACAGATGGCTGGCCGTTCGATCGCGGATGTGTTTCAGCTCGAGCCCGGAACGATCTCCGATTACTCCAAGCGCGGGGCCTGCCTGCCGCTCGATGAGTTCGTGCCCTCGACATTGAAGGTCGATGCCTTCGGCAAGGACGTGCTGAAGCTGACGACTGTGGACGGAAAGCTCTACGGCGTCGGTCTTGGCCTCAATTCATTCGCGCTCTTCTTCGATCAGACGGCATTCGAGAAGGCTGGTATTCCGGTGCCTACGCCGGATCTCACCTGGGACGAGTATGCAAAGTTGGCAGTCGAGCTCACAAAGGCGGGCGGCAGGGACAATTACGCGGGTGGACCCTACGGCGCGCGCTACAACTATGTGTTCGACGCCTGGCTGCGGCAGCGCGGGAAGAGCCTTTACAAGGACGCGACGCTTGGCTTCGACGTCGAGGACGCCAAGGAGTGGTACAGCTTCTGGGAGGAGCTGCGAAAGAAGGGTGGCACCGTTGCAGCCGACGTACAGACGCTGGACCAGAACACGATCGACACCAATTGTCTGGCGCTCGGCAAGTCGGCAATGGGCATGGCCTATTCCAACCAGCTGGTCGGCTACCAGCTGATCTCGAAAAGCAAGCTGGCCATCACGATGCTGCCCCGCGAGAAAAAGGGCGGACCGTCGGGCCACTACTATCGCCCGGCTCTCATCTGGAGCGTTGGCGCGACGACGAAGAACGGCGAAGCTGCGGCACGGTTCATCAACTTCTTCGTCAATGACCCGGACGCCGGCAAGATCCTTGGTGTCGAACGCGGCGTGCCGATGTCGCCGGCGGTCCGCGAAGCGATATTGCCGAACCTCAACCCGACGGAGCAGGCTACCGTGAAATACGTGAACCTTCTCAAGGATCAGGTGGGTGACTATCCAGCGCCTGCGCCTTTGGGGTCTACGGAGTTCGACCAGCGCGTCCTGCGCCCGATCGCCGACGAACTCGCGTTTGAGCGGACGACGCCTGCTGAAGCAGCGGCACGACTGGTCGAGGAAGGGAAGGCCACGATCCGAAGCTGAGATCGTGGATATTTGAACCGCCGGCGGCCAAGCCCCTCCGGCGGTTCAGCGCATCCGAGATAAGGAAAGATCATGCGTAAGGCGATCATCGTTTGGGGCGGCTGGCGGGGCCATGAGCCGGAGCAATGCGCCGGCATCGTCGCCGGGCTTCTCGCGGAAGATGGCTTCCAGACGGAGGTCACTAACGATCTCGGCGTCTTCGGTTCGCCGCAGCTCGCTCAAGCAGATCTTGTCGTGCCTGTGATCACGGGCGAGGTCCTCGAAAAATCCCATGCCGACGCCCTCGTGGAAGTCGTACGCGGAGGGCTCGGTCTTGGTGGACATCATGGCTCGCTCGCGACCTCATTCAAGGAAAGCGCCCCGTTCCGCTACGTCTCCGGCGTGACCTGGGTTGCCCATCCCGGCAATATCATCGATTTTCGCGTCTCGGTTACCAGCCCGGAAGACCCGGTGATGCGGGGAATTCCGGATTTCGACTATCGGTCCGAGCAGTATTACCTGCACTACGACCCTTCCATCGAAATCCTCGCAACCACCACCTTCACCGGTGAACACGACCCGGCAGCCCGCGATGTCACCATGCCGGTGGTCTTCAAGCGCAGCTTTGGTGCCGGTCGTGTCTTCTATTCCGCGCTCGGTCACGTCGCCGCCGAATTCGATCATGCCCATATGCCGCTGATATTGCGGCGAGGCCTGAGCTGGGCCGCGCGCCGCTAGGCGAGGGCAGGCCCTCGGGACCTGCATCCCCATTCTGGGCAATTCGGAGGATTTGCGACGGAAGCCTGGCACTCCGACCTTCCCCAACTGACGCTCTCCGGTTGTCGCCAAATTGTAGAAGAATTTTCCCGCGAAGCGCACATTCTTGAGATTTTCAATTCTCGATTATTCCTACTGAAATAGTAGTCTTTAGGAAAGAAAGTGAGTTTTCAATGACTTTGATGTCTTCGATCTGTTAGCGCTTCGCAAGCTCGCCAGCTGAAGAAGCGCTGCCTCACTGCTCTTCCCCAAAGGCCTGTTCAACCCAAATTGACATGCGGAAAGCTAATTCCGTGTGGGCGGGCTCTGTCTCAATTCTTCTATCGAAAGGCATTCCAGGATGGATCGTCTCGACCGCAAGATCCTTCGCATTCTGCAGGAGGACGCGACGCTGTCGGTCGCGGATCTCGCGAAGAAGGTCGGTCTCAGCACCACTCCCTGCTGGAGGCGTGTCCAGAAGATGGAGGAGGATGGTGTCATTCAGCGGAAGGTTGCCATTCTCGACCCGGTAAAGGTCAACGCGAGCGTTACGGTCTTCGTGTCGATCCGGACGGACGCGCACTCGACCGAATGGCTGAAGCGGTTTTCGGAAGTTGTGGTGACCTTCCCCGAGGTTCTGGACTTTTATCGCATGAGCGGCGATGTGGATTATCTTTTGCGCGTTGTCGTGCCCGACATCGCGGCCTATGATGCATTCTACAAACGGCTCATCGCGAAGATCGATATCCGCGATGTTTCCTCGGTATTCGCAATGGAGCAGATAAAGTATTCGACCGAACTGCCGCTCGATCACATGATTCTTTCGAAAGCCGCAGCCGAGTAGATTTGCCATCCACGACAACCGGAAAGATTTTCCACCCCGAAATGCAAAAATGGACAATCAGGCCTCGTGGCGGCCCGCCGCATCGCTAAGTTTGGCCAAAACAATTAAACCAATTAACTCATGGAGATATGAATATGAACCTCGCCGCCGGCCGCGCTAAACTGCTCGGTACCGTTTTCAGCTTGGGGCTTCTTTTGGGAGCGCCGGTCACCTATGCCGAAACGCCGCCGAATGTGCTGGTCGTTGCCCAGTCGATCGATGATGCCGTCAGCTTCGACCCGGCCGAAGGCTTCGAGTTGACGACGGTTCAGTCTTTCAACAACTTGTATCAGCGGCTCGTGCAGTCCAACCGGGATGATGGCACGAAAATCGAGCCGGCGCTGGCTGCCTCCTGGAAGGCTGACGGCAAGAGCCTGACGTTCGAGTTGGCCGATGCGAAATTCGCCTCCGGCAATCCGGTGCGCGCCGAGGATGTCGTCTTCTCGCTGACCCGCGCAGTGAAGCTCAACAAGTCGCCTGCCTTCATCCTGAACGAGCTCGGCTGGACGGCTGACAATGTCGACGCGGCTGTCACCAAGGTCGACGACAAGCACGTCAAGCTCACCTGGACGGCTGATGTCGGCTCAGGCTTTGCCCTGTCGTTGCTGACGGCGCCGATCGCCTCGATCGTCGATGAGCAGACCGTTGCAGCGCAAGCCAAGGACAATGATTTCGGCAATGAATGGCTGAAGACGAATTCCGCCGGCAGCGGTGCCTTTGCCATTGCCACCTACACGCCGCACGAAGCTCTCGTGCTGCAGGCAAATCCGAACTCTTCCGACAAGCCGAAGCTGGAAAGCGTGATCATCCGCAACGTTCCTGACGTTAGCGCGCGCCGCCTGCTGGTCGAACAGGGTGATGCCGATATCGCTCGTGGCCTGTCGGCCGACCAGATCGAAGCGCTGAAGGACAAGAACGGCGTCAAGGTGCTCTCCGTTCCTTCTGCCCGCACCGACTATATCCTGCTCAACACCAAGGCGAATCCGACCCTTGGCAATCCGGCCTTCTGGGAAGCGGCTCGCTATCTGGTCGATTACGATGGCATCGCCAAGAACCTGCTGCGCGGCCAGAGCACCGTGCATCAGGCCTTCCTGCCAGTCGGTTTCCCCGGCGCGCTGACGGATACGCCATTCAAGCTCGACGTCGAGAAGGCGAAGAAGGTTCTGGCGGATGCCGGCATCAAGACGCCGTTCAAGGTCGAACTCATCGTCTTTAACGACCAGCCGTTCCTCTCGATCGCGCAGTCGCTGCAGTCGACCTTCGCGCAGGCCGGCATCAACCTCGACATCCAGCCGGGCGTGGCAAGCGACATCTATGCACGCGGCCGTTCGGGCAAGTTCGAGATGACCCTTCGCTACTGGATCCCGGATTATTTCGATCCGCATTCCAACGCCAGTGCCTTTGCGATCAACAAGGACAACTCCACCAACACGGCCGCGAAATATGCCGGCTGGGTGATTCCTGAATTGACCGACGAGACGCTTGCAGCCGTCAAGGAACAGGACCCTGCCAAGCGCGTCGCGCTCTATCAGGACCTGCAGAAGAAGATTCAGGCTAGCTCGCCCTTCATCTTTACGCTTCAAGGCAACGACCAAGTCGTGCTAAGCGACAAAATCAAGAACTATGCCCAGGGTCTCAATGCGGACCAGGTCTACTACGACAAGGTGGAAAAATAAGTGCCGCAAGCGGCAACGCGATCCAATGCCGACATGACCAACTCCCGCCAGCGCAAACGCTGGCGGGAGTTGTCGTTCGTTCGGCCATTTCTTAAGTGGTTTTGGTCATTCGCGCTGACCCTTTTGGGCTTGGCGATCGTGACCTTTGCGATGACACGGCTTTCGCCGATCGATCCAGCCCTGCAAATGGTCGGCGATCATGCGAGCCAGTCGACCTACGAACAGGCGCGCCTGGAACTCGGTCTGGACCAGCCTGTCCCGATGCAGTTCCTTCGCTATCTGCAGACAACACTTGCCGGAAACCTGGGGCAGTCGATCTCGACAGGGCAGCCTGTCGCCAAGGATATCGCCCGGACCTTCCCGGCAACGATCGAGCTGGCCACCGCGGCGATCCTGCTGGCAACCGTCATCGGATTGGCGCTCGGCATAGCCGCTGCCGCACGGCAGGGCACCTGGGTGGATAGTGTTGCACGGTTCGTCTCGCTATTCGGCTATTCGGTCCCGATCTTCTGGCTCGGACTGCTGATGCTGCTCCTGTTTTACGCGCGTTTGCACTGGGCGCCGGGGCCAGGAAGGGCGGACGTCGTCTTTCAGTACACCGTAAAGTCGGTGACGGGATTTGCGCTCATCGATTCATGGATGTCGGGGAAGACAGGGGCGTTCCGCGACGTGCTGGCCCATCTGGCCTTGCCGGCGATTGTCCTGGCGCTTCATGCGACTGCTGCCATATCGCGATTGACGCGAGCCGCGATCCTCACCGAACTTGGCCAGGAATATGTGACGACCGCTCGCGCGAAGGGTGCGAACCTGCGCCGCATCGTGTTCGTCCATGTCCTGCCCAACATCTCGGGCACGCTGTTGACCGTCATCGCGCTCTCGTACGCCGGTCTGCTGGAAGGCGCGGTTCTGACGGAAACGGTCTTTGCGTGGCCCGGTATCGGTCGCTATCTGACGACGGCGATGTTCGCCGGCGACACGCCGGCAATCCTTGGGGCGACACTTGTCGTCGGCGCGTCATTCGTCTTGTTGAATGCACTCACCGACCTCGGCGTCGCGCGCATCAATGCAAGGGGACGGCAATGAGCGATATTGCTGATATCCCCGTCGGCAAGGCGGCGTTTGTCGGGCGCTTCATGAGATCGCGCTCCGCCGCGATCGGGGGGCTGATTGTCCTTCTTATTCTCATGGTCGCACTGCTGGCGCCGATCCTTGCTCCCTATGATCCCAATCTTCAGGAGACCGCGAACCGCCTTATGCCACCAACTGCCGGGCACTGGCTGGGCACGGATGCGTTTGGGCGCGATATCCTGTCGAGGCTGATCTACGGAGCGCGGCCGACCTTGCTGCTGGTGCTGATCGTCGTCCTGCTGATGGCGCCGCTCGGCATCGTCGTCGGCATTCTTGCGGGCTTTTTCGGCGGCATGACGGAGCGCGTGCTCATGCGGCTCACGGATATCGTCATGTCGTTTCCGCGGCTTCTGCTCGCCTTTGCCTTCGTCGCGATCATGGGCCCGGGTCTCATCAATGGCGCTTTGGCGCTGGCGCTGACAAGCTGGCCCGCCTATGCGCGCCAAGCGCGCGTCGAGACCGCGGCGCTGCGGCGAAGCGACTATCTGGCGGCAGCCGAGATGGTCGGCATCAAGGGCGTCCGGCTGCTTTGGGGGCATGTTCTGCCACTGGTTCTGCCGTCCGCCATCGTTCGCCTTGCGCTTGACCTTTCCGGCATCATTCTCGCCGCGGCTGGTCTTGGCTTCCTTGGGCTCGGTGTCCGTCCGCCGACAGCGGAATGGGGGTCGATGGTGTCTGAGGGAACGCAGGTGATCTTCGACCAATGGTGGGTCGCGGCGGTTCCCGGTACAGCGATCTTCGTCACCTCGCTTGCCTTCAACCTGCTTGCCGACGGCCTGCGTGATATTCTGGATCCGCGCCATGACTGAGCCGCTGCTGTCCATCGAGGAATTGTCGATCTCGTTCCCGTCCGATCGCGGCCCGGTGCGCGTCGTCGACGGCGTTTCATTTTCCGTCGGGCGCGAGATCGTGGCAATGGTCGGTGAGTCCGGGTCGGGCAAGTCGATGACCGGACGGGCAATTATGGGGCTTTTGCCGTCTCGCGCCAAGGTGCAGGCAAAGCGTCTTATGTTCGACGGACAGGATCTGGGCGGCCTGATGCCTGCCGGCTGGAACAAGATCCGAGGCAACGATATCGGGCTTATCCTTCAGGATCCGAAATATTCGCTGAACCCGGCTCACAAGGTTGGCCGACAGGTCGAAGAGGCGTTGCTGCTGCATACCGGACTATCGGCGGCCGAACGACGTGAGCATGCGCTTGATATGCTGGCAAGGGTTGGCTTCACCGATCCGAAGAGAGCCTATTCAAGCTATCCCGCCGCGCTTTCGGGCGGCATGGGACAGCGCGTGATGATCGCGGCGATGCTGGTCAATCGGCCGAAACTGCTGATTGCGGACGAGCCGACCTCGGCCCTCGATCAAAACTTGCAGGAGCAGATATTGAAGCTTTTGCGGTCACTCACCGAGGAACTCGGAATGGGTTTGCTGCTGATCAGTCATGACCTGCAACAGGTGTCGCGCTACGCCGATCGTGTCGTCGTCATGCGGAACGGCCGTATAGAAGAGCAGATGGTCGCGGCAGATCTTGCCGGGGCGCAGTCGGGCTATACGCGGGCGCTTTGGAATGCGCGTCCGTCGGCGGCGACTTACGGTTCGCGGCTGCCGGTCTATGGGGAAGAAGCATGACGGCGCTTTCGGTCGAAAGACTTTTTGTGACCTTTCAGGGCGCGGGAAGCGGCTATACGGCGGTTCGTGGCGTCAGTTTCGAGGTGGGCGCAGGCGAAACCTTCGGCCTCATCGGGCCGTCAGGCTGTGGCAAGACGACTGTGCTGCGGGCGATCGCCGGCTTGAATACCGGATGGCAGGGAGAGATCCGTGTGTTCGGCCAGCCGTTGTCGCCAGGCAGGAAGATTACCGGCGCCGCTCGCGAAGAAATTCAGATGGTCTTTCAGGATCCCTACTCGTCGCTGCACCCCCGCCATCGCATCGCAAGGACGCTCGGCGAGCCATTATCGATCCGTGGAATACCCGATGTCAGTGATCGCGTGCACGCGGCGCTCGATCAGGTCGGGTTGAAGCAGATGGTCGCTGAACGCTATCCGCACCAGCTTTCCGGTGGCCAGCGCCAGCGCGTGGCGA
Organism: Rhizobium sp. AC44/96; assembly: GCF_001692185.1. Lineage (NCBI taxonomy): Bacteria > Pseudomonadati > Pseudomonadota > Alphaproteobacteria > Hyphomicrobiales > Rhizobiaceae > Rhizobium > Rhizobium sp. AC44/96. Next base: position 142,378 of record NZ_LXKO01000030.1, on the reverse strand, counting down.
TCGCTCGCGCCTTGCTGCTGAAGCCGAAGTTGCTGTTGCTCGATGAACCGACCTCGGCGCTCGACGTTTCGGTGCAAGCCGGCATACTGAACCTGCTGAACGATTTGAAGGCTGCGCATGGGATGACGTTCATTCTCGTCAGTCACGATCCCGGCGTTATCGGCCACATGTGCGATCGCACCGCTATCATGGCAAATGGTTCGATCGAACGGATACTCGACCGGCAGGCACTGGCGGACGCGGTCGCGCCGCAATAGCGGACCGGCACAGTCCCCGCTGATGTTTTACCACCTGTCGACTATTCGGCAATTTCGCATTGCGCTCACGACAAGATCACGATAGTAAACTTGACTAAAATACACATGTTTTCCGGTCGCGCCGGAATGCGAGACCGGCCATGACGTTTCAACCGAGAATGCAAAACAAGATCGAGGGCTTTTCCGTTATTGGCGGCGCGCATCGCCGCCAATGGAACGGGATCGTGGCCGATGTCTGGGATGTCGAATGCGCCCCCTATGCGGGAGGCTATTACGTTGCCAGCGATCCCCGCCTCTTCATTTTGCTCGACTTGCACGGTCCCGGCAATTCAAAGGTAAGGCTGATGCCCAAGGGGCAGGGCACGGTCCAAGATAGGGCCTACCGGCCGATTTCCTATGTTCCTGCCGATATGGAGCTCTGGGCAGATCTGGTGGATGTCGAGTTTATCAGGCATCTCGACCTTCATTTCGATGCGGATATCGTCAGCGGCCGGCTGATGGAAGAAATCGATCCCCAAAGACTGAAAAGCCCGCAGCTTCTGTTCTCGGACGAACGCATCCTCACGCTCGCGCAGTTGATCGCTGCCGAATGCACCAATCCGCAGCCGCTGCACGACCTCTATGGCGACGGCTTGGCGATGTCGTTGATCATCGATGTGATGAAGTTGACGAAGGCGACACCGCGCAAGCGCAGTAAGCTTGCGGCGTGGCAACTGCGCAAGACGACCGAGTTCATCGAGCAAAATTGCCTCCGCAACATCCGCCTGGAAGAGTTGGCGGTTCTCACCGGGCTCTCGCAATCGCATTTCAGCCATGCTTTCAAGGCTTCGACGGGCGTGGCACCGCACCAGTGGCAGATGAACGCGCGTCTCGACAGGGCCAAGCAGCTTCTTGTGGAGGGCGATCAGCCGCTGACGGTGATCGCGGCTGAAACGGGATTTTCCGATCAGGCGCATTTCACGCGTGTCTTCCGCAAGAATGTCGGCACCACGCCTGCCTACTGGAAAAAGGCGCGGGTGGCCTGAAAGACACAGCGGTCGGGCGTTCGTTTGCAGTGCGAAAAATTGCCCAAAATCGTTCAATTCTCCCCGGATAGCGACAAGCTCGGCCATTAAAATTGAGTTAATTACTCACCTTATTCAGGTGATGGCCGTGCCTTTGCGCGGCGTGGATGGGGTAACGGCATGCATAGCAGGACCAAGGGTTTCATTTTCAGGGCCAATCTGTTGGCGGGGGTGGCTGTTGCCGGGTTGGCACATGCGTCCTCCGTGCTGGCGCAGGAGGCAACGGAATTGCAGCCGGTGGTGGTTCAAGGTGCAGACGTCGCCGCGTCCGATGCCGCGGCGACCGGCCCTGTCAAAGGCTATGTCGCCAAGGCGACGACGACGGGTTCGAAGACCGACACTCCGCTGAACGAAATTCCGCAATCCGTCTCCGTCATCGGGCGGCAGGAGCTCGACGATCGTGGCATCACCAACAAGGTGGACCAGGCGCTGTTCTACACGCCGGGCGTTGTGGCTCAGCCTTATGGTAATGACGGCGATACGGACTGGTTCTTCATTCGCGGTTTCAACGCCACGCAGACCGGCGTTTTCATGGATAACCTCTCGCTGTTCAGCTATGGCTTCGGCGGTTTCCAGATCGATCCGTTCATGCTTGAGCGCGTCGAAGTGCTCAAGGGACCGTCCTCGGTTCTTCTCGGAGGCGCCAATCCAGGCGGCGTGGTCAACCTTGTGCGCAAGCGCCCGACGGATGACCCGCTCTATTATGCCGAGACTGGCATCAATTCGAACGGCAACGCATTCGCCGGTTTCGACATTTCCGACAAGGTCGGTTCCAGCGACACGATGACCTATCGTCTCACCGGCAAGGTTGCCGGTGGCGACAACTATGTCGATTACACCCACGACAAGCGTGGCTTCATCATGCCCCAGCTGACTGTCGCTCCGGACGACGCAACGAGCCTCACCGTTTGGGGTTATGCTGGCGCGCTCGATCAGGTGCATTCGAGTAACGGCTTCCTCCCCTACGTGGGAACGGTTGTGAACGCGCCCTATGGAAAAATCGACAGAAAGACATTCCTTGGCGAGCCCGATATCGATGACGGCAACTATACGCAGCAAATGCTTGGCTACGAGTTCGAGCACGAGTTCGACAATGGCTGGAAGGTGTCGCAGGACCTCCGCTATGGTCATCTGGACAAGCATGAGATCGGGCCGTACCCCTATGGCTACACCGACGCGACCCTGACCGAGCTTTATCGCGTCGGCTTCGAGGGTACCTCCAGGGTGGATACGGTCTCCGTCGATAACCGGGCAGAGAACGAGTTCGATCTCGGTGGCGCAACCCACAACGTCATGGTGGGCTCCGACTACAAATACTACAAGCTGGATCACGTGCAGAAATGGCCGACGTGGCCCGCCGCCGCGACGCCTATCAGCCCGGTTGATCCGATCTATGGCTTGCCGCAGCCGGCGAACGATGTGCAGCTCGATCAGGTTGTCACGCAGCAGCAGCTTGGCATCTACGCCCAGGACCAGATACACTTTGGCGGCGGTTGGGTGGCGACCGTCAACGGACGCTATGACTTCGTCAACACCGACGCCGATGCTGTTGTCGGGACGAGCTACAGCACGAACGATGCGGCAGCCAGTGGACGTGCCGGTTTGGCGTATGAATTCGATAACGGCGTGACGCCTTACGTCAGTGTCGCGAGCTTCTTCAATCCGCAGATCGGAACCGGTATCTCCGGCGCCCTGAAGCCGGAGGACGGCTATCAGGTCGAAGGCGGCGTCAAATACGAGCCGACATTCATCGATGGCGTGATCACAGCGTCCGTCTTCCACATCACCAAGCACAACAACACGGTCACCTATCCGGACTTCAGCCAGAGCCAGCTTGGTGAGGTTGTCTCCCGTGGTGCGGAGCTGGAAGCCAAGATCAATCTTGATGACAATTGGAAGATGCTTGGTTCGTTTGCCTATACCGACATGGAAGTGACCGAGAACCAGGCCAACCCCGCATTGGTGGGCAACTCGCCCTATATCGTCCCGAAGGTGACGAGCGCGCTGTGGCTCGATTATGCTGTGACGTCGGGTGCCCTGGAGGGGATGAGCCTTGGAGCTGGTGTCCGCTATCAGGGCTGGTCATGGGCCGATGAAGCGAACACCAGGAAGGTCCCAGGCGCAGCAGTATTCGACGCGGCTATCCGCTACGAAAAGGAAAATTGGGTCGCATCGCTCAACGTCAGCAATCTCTTCGACAAGGAATATGTGTCCGGTTGCGGTGGCCTCAGCGTTTGCGGTTACGGTGACGCTCGGACGGTTACGTTCAAGCTGAGCAAGAAATGGTAAGTTGACAGCGGTGGTTTAGTTTTGCATTGGCTGCGCGACCGGGAGGGCTTGTCCCTCCCGGTGTCTTACCCCGTTAGAACGGTCCGCTATCTCCTGTGACAACAGTGACGTATTCAACCCGAAGGCATTTCATCGCAGGCGCTGCCGCCTTGCTGGCCGCACCTGCCGTCTTGTCGGCGCAGCAGCTGCCGCGGGTGGCGACGCTGGACTGGGCGTTGCTTGAAACGCTGCTTGCGATTGGCGCGAATGTTGTGGCTGGGACGGAGCTCCGGCAGTTCCGCCAAGTTGCGGTAGCGCCTGACGTGCCAGCGTCGGTCTCGGATCTCGGCCTGCGCGGCACGCCAAACTTCGAAGCGATGCGTTTTGCAAGGCCGGACCTGATCTTCAACTCGAATTTCTACGCCTGGGCCGACAATCTGATGAGCCGGATCGCACCTGTGGTAAGCCACGCGATCTATGAGCCGAACGAAAGTCCCTTTGTGCTCGCCGAAGCGGCGGCGCTCGCAATCGGGGACAGGTTGAAGCTGCCCGCAGCCGAGCAGTTGCGGGACACGCTTTCCGAAAAACTTGAGCGATATCGCGCCGTCTTTGCCGGTGGTGACGGGCGACCGGTCATCCCGATCAATCTCGGCGATGCACGGCATTACCGAGTGTTCGGTGCCGACAGCATGTTCGGCGAAGTCTTGAAGCGTGTTGGACTGGCGAATGCCTGGTCGGGTGCCACCAGCTATTCCGCCATGGCGCCGGTCGGCATCGAAACGCTTGCCGCCGTTCCCGAGGCCTGGATCGTGATGATCCCGCCGCAGCCCGAAGACGCGCTGGCAGCCCTCAAGACCAGCGCGTTCTGGAACGCGCTGCCGGCGGTGCGCCAGGGACGCGTCCTGACCTTGGGCTCGATCAACCCCTACGGCGCTTTGCCAGCAGCAATGCGGTTTGCCGATCTTCTCGCGGAAGGGCTGACACGTGCCTGGAACGGCTAACCGCGTGCCAAACCGCGCCATATCACCCTTCGCTCCCGCGAACGGCGCGGTGTTCGCCGTGCTCTGCGTCATCGCGTTCGCGCTGCTTGTTCTGTTGCGGCCACAGGTTCCCACCGACGCCGCAGATGCGGCTATGCTGGACTCAATTCTCCTGTGGGACAGCATGTTGCCACGCGCGGCGATGGCGCTGATCGCGGGAGCTGCGCTCGGTCTTTCCGGAGCGTTGCTGCAGCGGGTGCTGCGCAATCCGATCGCCGATGCCTCGACGCTCGGCATCGCCTCCGGCGCGGAGTTGGCGCTGACCATCGCCATGAGCTTTTCGCCGCTGCTTCTCGGCGTTTCGCGGGAACTCGTTGCCTTCGGCGGCGGACTGGTAGCGGTGGCCATCGTGCTAGCACTCAGCTGGCGGCGCAGCCTCGATCCGGTCACTGTCGCTCTTTCCGGCATGATCGTGACGCTGATTGCTTCGGCGCTGAGTGTCACGGTTGTTCTCGCGCGCGGCGAATATGCGATGTCGATCTACATATGGGGCGCGGGTTCGCTCAGCCAGCAGGACTGGAGTGGTGTGCTTTCGCTTGGTCCCCGCCTGCTGATCGGCGCGCTCGCGGCCACGCTACTGATGAGGCCCTTGACCGTGCTTTCGCTGGACGACGGGGCAGCCAGAAGCCTTGGGGTCGCACTGCATACCACCCGCTTCCTGGTGTTGGCGCTCGGCGTCTGGCTCTCGGCCTCTGTGACGGCGCAGGTCGGGATCATCGGATTTCTCGGGCTCGCGGCACCTGCGATCGCGCGCTTTGTCGGGGCGAGGACCACCCGGCAAGTGATGATTGTCGCTCCGCTGGTGGGAGCTGGCCTGCTGTTTCTCACCGATTGCATCACGCAGCTGCTTGGGCCGGGATTTTCCGATCTGGCGCCTGCCGGTGCCGCCACGGCACTGCTGGGAGGACCGCTGCTGCTGTTCCTCCTGCCGCGCGTCCACTCCGTCGCCGCAGTGACGGCGCGCTCCGCCGCTGCATTTCGTCGTATGGAGCGACCGGTTGTGGGCCTGCTTGCACTCTGCGTGCTGGTCTTGTTTTTTCTTCTGGCAGCACTGGCGATTGGACCGGGCGAGGATGGCTGGCACGTCGCGGTGGGGGCGCTGTTTTCCGACCTGCTTCCGTTTCGTCTGCCGCGCACGGCTGCAGCCGGAGGTGCCGGGGCGTTGCTTGCCGCCGCAGGCTTCATCATGCAGCGAGTGACCGGCAATCCGATCGCGAGCCCGGAAGTGCTGGGCGTCAGTGCAGGCGGCGGTGCCGGGCTCACCGTGGCGCTATTCCTCTTCGGGTTTCCGTCACCGACAATCATGCTCACTGCCATGGCACTCGGGGCGTTGGTGACGTTTATGGTGATGGTTGCCATCGCTGGCCGTACCCAATTCGCACCCGAAAGACTGTTGCTGGCCGGAATAGCAATCGGCGCCTTTGCCATGGCGATCGTCACCATGGTGCTCGCGCAGGGCGATATGCGGGGGTATATCCTACTTACATGGCTCTCGGGATCGACCAGCCGAGCCGGCGCCTTTGAGGCCTGGACAGCGGTGATTTCTGCCGTTGCGCTGGCAGGGGCACTGCCCTTGCTGGGGAGATGGCTCACGATATTGCCGCTTGGCGGCAGCGCCAGCCGTGGCCTCGGCCTTTCGGTCGGTCTTAGCCGGCTGATCCTAGCCGTCATCGCCGCGGTGATGACTGCCATAGCGTCCTTCCTCGTCGGCCCGCTAAGCCTCACCGGCCTGATCGCACCACACCTCGCCCGTTTGATCGGCTTTCAGAAACCCGGCCACCAGCTACCGGCGAGCATCCTGATCGGCGCGGGCGTTCTGATCGCCGCCGACTGGCTCTCGCGAATCATCATCTATCCCTATCAGGTGCCGGTCGGGCTCTTTGCAGCTTTGATCAGCGGTCCGTACCTCGTATGGCTGCTGACGCGCAGGCATGGTCGACAATAACGGACGAGACGCCGGGGCGACCTGTCGATCATGCGCTCGGTCTATGAAATCGCTCGGCAAGCAACGGTCCAAGGACCCACTGTAAAATCGGCTCCCTGCCCCCATGGAAAGGGAGCCGATCTGTACCTTGAGCTCAGCTTATGCTGCCGAGGCACACATATTTGATCTCCATGAACTCCTCGATGCCGTACTTCGAGCCTTCGCGGCCGAGGCCGGAGAGCTTGACGCCGCCGAAGGGCGCTTCGGCTGTCGAGATCAGCCCGGTATTGACGCCGACCATGCCGTATTCCAGCGCTTCGGCGACCCGGAAGACGCGGGCGAGATCCTTGGCGTAGAAATAGGAAGCAAGACCGAACTCGGTGTCGTTCGCCTGCTCGATGACATCCGTTTCATCCTTGAAGCGGAAGAGGGGGGCTACCGGCCCGAATGTCTCTTCGCGCGCAACCGCCATGTCCTTGGTGACATTGGCAAGGACGGTGGCTTCATAGAAGGTACCGCCGAGCGGGTGGCGCTTGCCGCCCTGCACCACGTTTGCTCCCTTGGCCAGCGCATCGGCAACATGTTCCTCGACCTTTTCGAGGGCCGGCTTGTCGATCAGCGGTCCAAGGATGACGCCTTCGTCGAAGCCGTTCCCGGTTTTCAGCTTGCCGACCGCGGCCGCAAGTTTCTGCGCGAAGGCATCGTAGACACTGTCCTGGACGTATAGGCGATTGGCGCAGACGCAGGTCTGGCCGTTGTTGCGGAACTTTGCGATCAGTGCGCCTTCGACGGCTGCATCAAGGTCGGCATCGTCGAAAACGATGAAGGGGGCATTGCCGCCGAGTTCCAGGCCGAGCTTCTTGATCGTCGGTGCGCTCTGTTTGTAGAGCTCAGCACCGATCTCGGTGGATCCGGTGAAGGTCAGTTTGCGAACGGTCGGATTGGAAGTCATCTCCGCGCCGATTGCCGCGGCCGAGCCGGTGACGACGCTGAACAGGCCTTTCGGCAGGCCGGCGCGTTCGGCGAGATGGGCGATCGCCAGCGCCGAGAAAGGCGTCTGCGAGGCGGGCTTCAGAACCATGGCGCAACCGGCGGCAAAGGCGGGGCCGGCTTTGCGGGTGATCATCGCGTTTGGAAAATTCCAGGGCGTGATGGCAGCGACAACGCCGATCGGCTGCTTCATCACCATGAGGCGCTTGTCCGGCTGATGGCCAGGGATCAGGTCGCCATAGACGCGGCGGGCTTCTTCCGCGAACCATTCGACGAAGCTCGCGCCATAGACAATCTCGCCGGTCGCTTCGGCGAGCGGCTTGCCCTGCTCCAGCGTCAGGATGCGGCCGAGATCATCCTTGTTCTCGATCATCAGCTCGAACCACTTGCGCAGGATGCCGGAACGCTCCTTGGCAGTGCGTGCGGCCCAGCCTTTCTGGGCGGTTCGCGCGGCCTCGATCGCCTTTTTCGTCTCGGCTGCGCCGAGCTTCGGCACGCGGCCGATGATTTCGCCGGTCGCGGGGTTGTTGACCTCGATCGCGTTGGCGGGATCGGCATCGATCCATTCGCCGCCGATCAGTGCCGCTTGGCGAAAGAGTGAGGGGTCCTTGAGGTTCATATTGCTCATCCTGTTCAGAGAAGGTCTGCGACTCTGCATTCCGTCGGCCACGCTGGTCGTGGCATCGGAGGCAATGTCGGCATCCTTTGGTCGGATGTCAAATTGCACTGTCGCACGCGAGGAAAGGGGCTTTCCGCGAATCAACCACGTTTGGCGCGGCGGGCTAACGGATGGGCGGGGGCACGCGAACGTCGCCAAACAATCATGTGATCACGGTGCGGTTGGCTCGGCAATCGAGGCACGCTCGACAAGCGGGCACTCGATCTTGATCTTCTGCGTGGTGCGGTGAGATGAGATGCCCTCGTTGTGGTCAAGCAGCGCGCCCACAGCCCATCGTGCCATTTCGTCGTGGGGCAGCAGCACGGTCGAAAGCGGCGGCACCATGTAGGAGGCCAGATCCTCGTCGTCGAAACCCACCACGGAGATGTCTTCCGGGACACGCAAGCCGCGGCTCTTGACGGCGTCATAGGCGCCGACTGCCATGCGGTCGTTAAAGCAGAAGATGGCGGTCGGCGGGTCTTGTCGATCAAGCAGTTTGAGTGTGAGTTCGCGACCGCCGTTGACGGTCCATCCCCCCATCAGAATGAGGTCTTCATCAACGGGAACGTCCCAGGTGGTCAGCGCCTGCCGGTATCCTTTTTCGCGGTCTCGGGCGGCGTCGATCCAGTCCTCTCCCTTCAGGTGGGCGATCCTGCGATGGCCGGCCTTCAGCAACGCTTCGGTCGCCGCGTGGCCGCCCGCGATGTCGCCGGGAACAACCGAGGGATGGCGGCGATGCTTGTCGTAACAGTTCACGAGAACCGTAGGGATGTCGTTCAGCCGCTCGGGGGCAACGATCTGCCGGGTCGTCAGGGTCGTGTAGAGAATGCCGATAACATTGAGTTCCTGCAGCAAATCGAGTGCTGCGCTCTCGATCTTGGGATCGGATCGGGTGCAGAAGGTTGCAATCAGGATATCCTGCAGCGCCGCTTCGTCGCGCGCGCCCTCGATGAAGGGCATGGCGAACGGGGTTGTGCTGACTTCGTCGATCAGTAATCCGATCACGGGCCGCCGGTGTTCGGGAACGTTATGTCTCGGGCCCTTGCGATAGCCGAGCGCCTCCGCGGCTTCCATGACGCGTGCCCGGGTGACCTCGGAAACGCGTGGGTTGCTGACCCCATTCAACACGAGAGATACGGTTGCCTGTGAGACGCCTGCACGCTGTGCAACGTCAACCATGGTTGCACGCTTGGTCACTGTCTGTCCCACTTCATCGATCGGCCCATCCCATTCATCAAGCTATAGAAAATCCACTTTTCCGACAACCGGCCCCTGTGGGTTTTGCGCATCGTGGAATTTTCCGCTTGCCACTAAGTTATAATGTCGATACCCATCACTAATAATATAACTAATAACATAATCCGCAAGGGAGAGAGTTCATGACCGCCCATGTCACGCCCGCTTTGGCGCCGTCTCAGGATGCGCGCAAGCGAATGACACTCGACGGCCTCTGGCAGTTCAAGTTCGAGAGCGATGCCGATTGGCGCTCGACAAATGTCCCGTCCGTATGGCAGTCCGAATTCGCCGATCTGCGTGACGCTTTCGGCAAGGGGGTCTATCGTCGGCGGTTCTCGCTGCCGCAGGATTGGGCCGACCGCGACATTTCCCTTCATTTCGGTGCGGTAAACTATTTCGCTGAAATCTCGGTCAACGGTCAGTCGATCGGGACGCATGAAGGCGGCTACCTTCCGTTCACATTGAGCATCCCGAGCAGTGTGCTCAAGGCGGAGAACGAGATCGATGTTTCGGTCACGCTCCCGAGCGCCGACGCGACCAAGTACCCGCAGTTTCCTTTTGCGGAAATTCCGCACGGCAAGCAGAGCTGGTATGGCCCGCTCGGCGGCATCTGGCAGTCGGTGACGCTGGAAGCGCGCGATGCCAGCCATATCAAGCATGCAACGGCAAATGCCGACCTTGCATCCGGCGCCGTCCGCTTCGATCTGGATCTTTCTGCCGCCGCGGTAGACGCAGAGGTGCGCGTCCTCGTCCATGGGCCAGACGGTGCGCTGGAGGTGACAGGCAAGGGGGTCGGCCGTACGTTGAGCGTCGTTGTTCCGCGGGTGAAGGCGTGGTCGCCCGAGACGCCGAACCTTTACCGTGCTGACATTAGCCTTTCCGTGGCGGGCGCAATCGTCGATGCCACGTCGGTCACGTTCGGCTTTCGCACCATCGAGACCCGGGACGGTCAACTCTTCCTGAATGGCGCGCCGCTCTACATGCGTGCAGCGCTCGATCAGGACTACTATCCCGAGGGCATCTGCACGCCTCCTTCGCTGGAGTTTCTCGAAGATCAGGCCCGCAAGGCCAAGGAGCTTGGGCTAAATACGCTGCGCATTCACATCAAGGTTCCCGATCCGCGCTACTACGAAGTGGCTGACCGGCTTGGGCTCTTGATCTGGACTGAAATCCCGAACGTCCAGACGTTCACCGACGCGTCGGCCAGACGCATGCGCGAGACGATGGAGGGCATTGTCCGGCGCGACGGCCATCACCCGTCGATCATCGCCTGGACGATCATCAACGAGGATTGGGGAACGCGCACCGTCGAGAATGCCGACCATCGCCAGTGGCTGGCCGAGACCTATGACTGGCTGAAGGCGCTCGATCCGAGCCGTCTTGTTTCTGATAATTCCGCCTGCTTCCCGAACTTCCATGTGAAGTCGGATCTCAATGACTACCACTATTACCGTTCAGTTCCGGAACGTCGCGAAGAGTGGGACGACATCACCAAGCAATTCGCAGGCGGCGCTGCGTGGACCTATTCGGGTCTTGGTGATGCACAGCGGCGGGGCGATGAGCCGCTTATCGTTTCCGAGTTTGGCGTATGGGGGCTGCCTGATCCGTCGAAGGTCCTTCTCAAGGATGGCTCCGAACCCTTCTGGATGGAGACCGGTGCGACATGGGGCGATGGCGTTGCCTATCCGCACGGCGTCCAGAAGCGCTTCCGATCGCTGCATCTGGATACCGTCTTCAAGGATTTCGGCTCGTTCATCGAGGCCGCCCAGTGGTACCAGTTCGCAAATCTGAAGTACGAAATCGAAGTGATGCGCGCGCACCCGACGATTGTTGGCTACGTCATCACGGAATTCACCGACGTTCATTGGGAAGCAAACGGCCTTCTCGACATCAACCGAAATCCGCGCGTCTTCCACGACCAATTCGCAAGCATCAATAGCGATATCGTGATTGTCGCCCGCCCGACTGCCTGGTCGGCTTACGCGGGGGATGTTCTGGAGGTTGATCTCTCGGTCGCGACCGGTGGTGCGTCCATCCCCGATGGGGCAACGATCCGCTGGACCTACGGGCACGACGGCGAGCGAGTTCTGCCGACAACGGCTGCCAATGCGGTGGCAAGCGTCGGCGTGGTGCCGATGCAGATGCCGGATACCGACGCCAACCGCACGCTGCACATCGAGTTCGAAGTCCTGTCGAATGGCCAGCGGCTTGCGACCAACGTTCTCGATATCGCGCTCTACGCAAAGCGTAGCCGGGCCAACCTGCCGAGCATCGCTTCCAAGGACCCGGCGCTTCGCGCTTTTGCCGAGACGCTGGGTTATCCTATCGCTGAGCCTGAAAGAGCTGACGTCAATCTGGTGCATGCCCTCGACGAGAGCGACATCGAGGCGATGCGTCACGGCGCACGCTATTTCGTGATCGCGGATGGCAGCGTTCCCACGCATCGCAATCTGCGCACGGACATTCCCGCCGGCGAAAAGCTCTATCGCGAGATGACCATCGATGAGCGGGATATGCCGGTCGGCATCGATCAGCAGCTTCCAGGCATCGGCCTGATCGCGCGTGAAGGCACGCTGTGGCGCGGCGACTGGATTGCCAACTTCAGCTGGATCCGTCGTGACGGTGCATTCGCTTCGTTGCCGGGCGGTCCGTTGCTCGACCTGTCGTTCGAGAAGGTCGTGCCGCATCACGTCATGACGGGCTTCCGCACATTCGAGTATGCCGGACCGGTCCATGGCGGGCTTGTCATCGGTTGGGTTCACAAGCCTGCGGTCACGATCGCCGAGCGCCGCGTCGGCCGTGGCAATCTCGTTGCAACGACTTTCCGGCTAACCAATGCAGCTGCCGGTACGGATCCGGTCGCTGCCGCCTTGTTCGACGCCATGATCGCGACGGTCAATCAGAGCAAGTGACGATGTCAGAGCTGGGCGCGGAAGGCCGCACCCAGTCTCGCACGGCAAGGCTCTGGAGCCCAATCACGGGAGGAATACGTGGCGCTCATTGAACTGGTAAACATAAGCAAGCAATACGGGGCCGTGCAGGTCATCGACAATCTGTCCCTGACGATCAACTCCAACGAGTTCATGGTCTTCCTTGGCCCATCCGGGTGCGGGAAATCCACCTTGCTGCGAATGATTGCCGGGCTGGAGGGCATCGACGGCGGCGAGATCCGCATCGACGGCAAGCGCATCGATCATCTGCCACCGGGCGAACGCGGTATCGCCATGGTGTTCCAGCACTATGCGCTTTATCCGCACATGAGCGTTCGCGACAACATGGCCTTCGGCCTGCGCAACATTGGCGTCGACGAAGCGGAGATCGGTCGCCGGGTAACGGAGGCGGCGCAGGTTCTTGTTCTCGACAAGCTGCTGGATCGCAAGCCGGGCCAACTGTCCGGCGGCCAGCGTCAGCGCGTGGCTATCGGCCGCGCGATCGTCAAGGAGCCGCAGGCCTTCCTGTTCGACGAGCCTCTGTCGAACCTCGATGCGGCACTGCGCGTCAGAACGCGCGTCGAGCTCGCGCAGCTTCACAACCGGGTCAAGTCGACGATGGTCTTCGTCACTCACGACCAGATCGAGGCGATGACGCTCGCGCACCGGATCGTGGTGATGAACAACCGTCGCATCGAACAGGTCGGCACGCCGATGGAGATCTATGCACGGCCTGCGACGCGTTTCGTCGCCGAGTTCGTCGGTTCTCCTGCCATGAACTTCCTGCCGGTGAAACTCGAGGGCGAGGTTGTTCGCCTCACCGATGGAGCGACCGTCCGTACGGCGGTGCGGTTCAACGACCTGGCATCGTCCGGCCACTACACGCTGGGTGTCCGTGCGGAAGCGATTTCGATTGGGCAGGCCGGAACAGGCGACACCGATGCCGTTGTCGAGGTGATCGAGCGTTTGGGCGATCGCACGCTGGTTTATGCGCGCATCGCAGACAACTCGCTGCTGGTGGCGGAAGCCAAGGGCGATAGCCCGCTCGCGCCCGGTGCGGCTGTGGCGCTGACGTTCGACGGCCGCAGAACCCACCTGTTTGACGCGGCCGGCCGCGGCTATCACACGGCGGAGGCCGCGTGATGAACCAGGCCATGCACATGAACGAATCCCGCCTGCGGAATGGGTTGTTCGTTGCACCGTTCGTATTTGTTTTCGTCTGCCTGCTGGTCATCCCGCTCTTTTGGGGCTTCTGGCTCGGGCTGACGAAGGCTGACCTCTTCGGCCCCGGCAAGTTTGTCGGGATTGCCAACTATACGCGCCTGTTCAACGACAAGATTTTCCGCGGCGCGGTACTGAATACGCTCTATTTCGTTGTCCTGACCGTGCCGGTTCTTGCCGTGTTTGGCTTGGCGCTTGCCTTGGCACTCAATCGCAAGACACGCTTCGCCTCGGTGATGCGCGCCGTCTTTTTTGCCTCGTCGGTGCTCTCGGTCACGGTGGTTACGCTGATATGGCGCATTGTCTTCATCCCCGACATCGGCCTGCTTTCCAATATCTTCGGCTGGTTCGGCCTGCCGCAGGTCACCTTCCTCAGCAATGCGCGCCTTGCGCTTCCTGCTGTTGCGATCGCAACAGTCTGGTGGGGCGTGGGCTTGCCGATGATGCTGTTCCTGGCGGCCCTGCAACAGGTTCCGGGCGAGATCTATGAAGCCGCGGCGCTCGACAATGCCGGGCGCTGGAAGACGCTGTGGCGCATCACGCTTCCGTCGATCCGCCGGACATTCCTGCTCGTGCTGATCATTCAGAGCGTGCTCCAGTTCCAGGTGTTCGGCCAGGCGCAGTTGATGACGCAGGGCGGTCCCAACAATGCTTCGAGACCAATCGTTCTTTACATCTACGACGTTGCCTTCACCCGCTTCGATGTCGGCATGGGCGCTGCGACCTCGCAGGTTCTGTTCGCGATCATCCTGATGGCCGGCATGCTGCAATACTTCCTTTCCAACCGGCGCGGAGAAAATCGATGAGCGGCACAAGCTCCGGCATGGTCGGAAAAACCCTCGGCGATCGCATCATCCTTCTGGCCGTCGTGGTCGCCGGCCTGATCATGGTCGTGCCGATCCTCTGGGTCGTCGGGCTATCGTTCAAGCTCAATGCGGAACTGAAGCTGGATACGAATTCGGTCTTCCACGTTCCCTATACGGTCAAGAACTACGTGGACGTTCTCGGTGGATCGAATGTTTTCCGCTGGTTCCTGAACAGCCTCATCGTTTCGTCGGGCATGACGCTCGGCGTATTGATCCTGTCGTCGCTTGCCGGCTATGGTTTTGCCCGGCTGCGCTTTCCGGGACGCGACATTCTTTTCGTCATCGTTCTGTTCGGCCTTGCCGTCCCGGAGCAGGCGGTGATTGTCGCGCGGCATCAGATCTTCAGCATGCTGCGGCTGCATAACACCTATCCCGGTTTGATCCTGCCGGGTCTGGCTGCACCATTCGGTGTTTTCCTGATGACACAGTACTTCCGGGAGATTCCGAAGGAACTGGACGAGGCAGCGCTGCTCGACAACGCGTCACGCTTCAAGATTTTCTGGAAGGTGCTTCTGCCCCTGACCATCCCGGCCCAGGCGACACTCGGTGTGTTCACCTTCCTCGGCGCCTGGAACGACTATCTCTGGCCGCTCATCTCTGCGACCAAGAAGGACATGTACACGATCACAACCGGCATCGCTTCCATGCAGATGAACTTCGCCCAGACCGAAGGCCTTGGCTTCCTGATGGCCCAGGCGGTGTTCGCAGGGCTGCCGACGCTCGTCGTTTACCTGTTCTTCCAGAAATACATCGTCACTGCGGTTTCGGGTTACGCAGTGAGATGACGATCATGACCTGACAATCCGGTTTCAACCCGCGTTTTCGCAAGCAATAGGAGGAGATTGCAATGAAGACTAGCTTGAGAAACATCCTACTGGCGGCGGCCATGACCATGGCGTCGTGGCCAGCCGTGGCCGCTGATCCGGTCGAAATCACCGTCCAGCGCTTCTTCGGATCGTGCGACGCCGATTGGGGCACCAACACCGACGTCAGCAAGGCTGTCGGCGAGTGCGGGATCATCACCTCGCAGATCAACAAGTTCGTTGCGGACAATCCGGACATCAAGATCAACGTAAACACCGTCGAATGGCCCGGCTACGACCAGCTGACGGCACAGCTGGCATCGGGCGAGCCGCCGGATGTCGTCACCATTCACGAATCCGTTCTCTCCGACTACCAGTCGAAGGGTCTTCTCGAGCCTCTCGATGCGGTTCTCAAGGCTGCCGGCGTGGAGCCTTCGGCTTTCACCTCCGCTGGCCGCGAGGGTGTCACGAAGGAAGGCCAGATCTTCGGTCTGCCGATCGATTCCCACACCATGCTGTGGCACATCAACATGAACTACTTCCGCCAGGCGGGTCTGGTGAATGACGACGGCACGCCGGTGCTGCCGAAGACCGCCGACGAGCTGCTCGCACAGGCAAAGCAGTTCAAGGAAAAGACCGGCAAGCCCTATCTCGTCCAGAGCATGGCCAACGAAAAGGGCGCCTTCTATCGTGCGCTCTATATCTACCTGACGCAGATGAAGTCTGACTTCTTCGCGGATCCGACCCACGTCAAGCTCAACACGCCTGAAGCCAAGAAGATCGTTCAGCTGTTCAAGGATATCTATGATCAGGATCTGACAACGAAGGATCAGGACTACGCTGCATCCCTGTCCGGCTTCACCAAGGGTGATGGCGGCGTTCTCCTGAACGGTACCTGGGTCGTCGGCGATTTCGACGCTCTGTCGAAGCAGGCGGACAATCCGCTCAGCAACGGCTACGCGGTCTATCCGTATCCGCCGGTATTCGGTGGTGAGCCGGCATACTGGTCGGACGGCCACTCCTGGGCAATGACGAAGAAGGATCGTTCTCCTGAACAGGTTGCCGCTATCGGCAAGTTCCTGAAGTTCATGGCCGATCACAACTTCGATTGGTCTCGCACCGGTCACCTGCCGGCTCAGCAGGCGGTCATCGACTCTGCCGAGTTCAAGGCGTTGCCGCATCGCACCACGATCCTCAGCATCGCGAATGTTGCCAAGCCGCTGCCGGCACAGGTTCGTCATCAGTTCGCCGTCAATGACATCATCGGCGAAGAGATGGCCTCCGCCATCACCGGCCAGAAGGAAATCGATGCCGCGCTGACTGATGCGGAAACCCGCGTCAACGACCTGCTTGCCAACTAACGTTATGCAATGGTTCATCCGGCGACTGCCGGGTGAACCACCTCGCTTGGCGTCCTCACGGGGACGTTTCAAGCGCCTGCTGAACAATCTGGCGCCACGGATCTTTTAGATTCGATCAGGCCTTGTCTGGCTGCCGCGGAGCATGATTAGCTGGGTCTCACTCCTTTCCGATTCAGGGTCAGCCATCCATGTCCGATTTTGCCGAGCTTCTCATTGTCAACGCGCGCGTCCTGTCACCCGGTACGACGCGGTCTGGTCTCTCTACCATCGCCGTCTCCGGCGGAAAGATACGGGGTGTTGAGGCAGACGAGGGACCGGCGAGCTGGCGTGGGCCGGATACCCGGATAGTCGATGCCGCCGGCGCTTCCGTTACGCCCGGTTTTTCCGAGAATCACATGCATCTGTTTTCCGGGGCGGCGGAGCTGGACCACCTTCAACTCAAGGGCGTATCCGGATTGGACGAGCTGACGGCCGCCGTTCGGCAATATGCTAAGGGCCGCGACGAACAGAAAATTCTCTTCGCCCAGGGGGCGGATTACACGTTGCTCGGCGAGACGGATCGCTTGACACGGCACGATCTCGATAAGATCTCGCCGGATCAGGGCCTGATACTTTTCGCCCCCGATCATCATACGGCGTGGGCCAACACAAGGGCGCTCGAGCTGTCTGGGCTTCTCGAAGGCAAGCAGCTTCGGCCTGGCAATGAGATCGTTATGGGCGCCGATGGCCTTGCAACCGGCGAACTTCGAGAAATGGAGGCTTTCAGCCCGGTTCAGGCAGCCGGCGGCTTCGGGCGCTATCGCCTCGGCCTTTCGACGGGCGGTGAGCCGGATCCACGACCGACCGCCGCGGAATGGCGCACGGACATGGATGTGATGCGGCTCGGCCTCGACTACTGCGCCCGGCACGGCATCACAACCATCCAGAACATGGACGGCAACCTCTATCAGCTGGAACTCCTTGCCGCGATCGAGGAGGAGGATGGCGCGCTGCCGTGCCGCGTGATGATCCCGTTCCATTTCAAGAATTTCATGTCGGTCGACATGCTTGAAAAGGCCTCGGAGATGGCAGCGCGCTACGACAGCGACTTCCTGCGCTCGGGGGTGGTCAAGGTGTTCTTCGATGGCGTTCTCGACAGCTGGACCGCAGTCATGGTCGAGCCCTATGCCGATCGCCCCGACTATTGCGGTGAAGGACTGTTTACGGCCGAGCAGTTTCGTGAGGTCGCGGTCGAAGCCGATCGCCGGGGCCTGCAGATCGCCGTTCATGCGATCGGTGACGGTGCCGTCAAGGCGGTGCTCGACGGCTATGCCGCAGCGCGCGAGGCGAACGGGGTTCGAGATAGCCGCCACCGTATCGAACATATCGAAGTGGTGCATGGTTCGGACATTCCGCGATTTGCCGAGCTCGGGGTCGTAGCCTCGATGCAGCCGCCGCATCCACCGGGCTGCATGGGCGTGCCGCTGGAGCCGACCGTATCGCGCATTGGTCGCGGTCGTTGGCCGCTGAGCTATGCCTGGCGCACGCTCAAGGATGCCGGCGCCCACATTTGCTTTGCCTCCGATTGGCCGGTCTCGCCCATCAGCCCGATCCACGGCATGCATGCCGCGATCACAAGGACGCGTTGGCAGGAAAGCGATCCAGACCAAAGCTTTTCGCTACCTGAAGCTTTGGAAGCCTACACCGTCGAGGGCGCCTATGTCGAATTCCGTGAAGCGACCAAAGGACAGATCAAGCCGGGCTTCCTGGCCGACATCACGATCCTCAGCCATGACCTTGAGGCGATCGATCCAACGGACCTGACCAGCGTTCGCCCAGTTATGACGATCTGCGGCGGCCGCATCACCTTTTCGGAGAAATGATTGGGCGGGCTTGCGAATTCGGGTTGTCAATCGCTTTGCGCTGTGCTCACCTAGCGTCAAAAGGGAACAGCAATAACGAACGCGAAGCCTGTGCATGACGCAATTGAATGCCGTCGAAATTCGCAGTGTGTCCAAATTTTTCGGCTTCGGCGAGTATGCCGTAGCCGCCGTCAACGAGACCTCGCTCGCCATCCGGCAGAATGAGTTCTTCACGCTTCTTGGACCTTCCGGTTGCGGAAAAACGACTCTGCTGCGCTTGATCGCCGGCTTCGAGTTTCCGACCCATGGCGAGATCCTGCTGGATGGCGAGAACATCGCTGCAATGCCGCCGTTCAAAAGGCCGATCAATACGGTCTTTCAGAACTATGCACTTTTCCCTCACATGACTGTCGGCGAAAACATCGCGTTCGGCCTGCAGATGCTCGGCCGCCCCAAGGCGGAGGTGGCGGAACGAGTGGCCGCCATGTTGAAACTCGTGCGGATGGAGGCTCTGGCCAACCGGCGTACCAGCGAGATCTCGGGCGGCCAGCAGCAGCGCGTCGCGCTTGCAAGAGCCCTGGCACCACGGCCGAAAGTGCTGCTGCTGGACGAGCCGCTTTCCGCGCTCGATTACAAGCTGCGGAAAGAAATGCAGATCGAGTTGAAGCGACTGCAGGCCGAGACAGGGATTACCTTCATCTTTGTCACGCATGACCAGGAAGAAGCGCTGACCATGTCGGACCGCATCGCGGTCCTGTCTGCAGGCAAGGTGCTGCAGGTCGGTGCGCCGCGCGATATCTATGATGCGCCAGCTGACCGGTTCGTAGCCGACTTCATCGGCGAGACGAATTTCCTGGAAGGCCGCGTGATCGCGTTCAGCGGACAGCATGCCGATGTTCATCTCAAGGCCGGGGGGCAGATTCGCGCCGCGGTTCCTTCCGACTTTACGCCGGACGGCGACGTCACCGTGGTGCTCCGGCCCGAGCACGCCGGCTTTTGTGCCCCCGAGGAGGCCAGTGGGGCTGGCGGCATTCGGGGGGCGCTGACCAATATCATCTATAGCGGCACCGATACCCACTACCATGTTCGGCTGTCTGACGGCGCGACGTCCTTCACGATCCGGCAACAGAACAAGCCAAACCAGAGCATCGGTCTGGCGGTCGGCGACGAGGTCGGGATCGCCTTCGCGCCAAACGCCGCGCGGGTCTTGAGGGGTTAAGATGAGCGAAGCCGCCGGGGTCATGGACGATTACAGACGGCGCGACATTCGAAATCGCTGGCTGCTCTCCACTCCGGCCCTGCTCATCATCCTCTTCGCCGCCTGCGGTCCGCTTCTCATCGTACTGGTCTATTCGTTCCTGACACCGGGACCCTACGGCGACGTGCAATGGCTATTTTCCGAGGATGGCTGGATCGGTGTATTTCTGCAGCGCGACATATTCGACGACACGCTTTCGCTGGCGGATGCTCACGCGTCAATCTTCGTTCGTTCGGCCGTTCTGTCGCTGCTGACAACCGTTTTCACGCTCGTTCTCGGCTTCCCGACGGCCTACTTCATTGCAGCGCGGCCGGAGCGCACGCGTGAACTGTGGCTTTTCCTGATCACGATCCCGTTCTGGACGAACCTGTTGATCCGAACCTTCGCGATGCTTGAGATCCTGCGTAACGAGGGGCTGATCAACACGCTGATGCTGCGTCTCGGTCTGATCGAACGTCCGATCCAGATGCTGTTCACCAACGGCGCGATCATGGCGGGCATGGTCTATGTCTATCTACCGCTGATGGTGCTGCCGATTTATGCAAGTCTTGAGAAGCTGGATTTCCGGCTGCTCGAAGCCGGCTACGACCTCTATGCAACGCCGTTCCAGGTGTTGAAGCGTATCGTCCTGCCGCTGTCCATGCCCGGCATTGTCGCGGGCTCCATTCTGGTCTTTATCCCCTCGCTTGGCGCCTATGTCACCCCGACAATCCTCGGCGGTGGCAAGAACATGATGCTTGGAAACCTGATCGAACTGCAATTCGGGCAAGGCAGAAACTGGCCGCTCGGCTCCGCTCTGTCGATCGCGCTGATGGTCGTGGTCATGGCGGCGCTGCTCGTCTATGTCCGCAACGCCGGCGCGCGAGGCAATGGCCATGGCTAGGAGTTTTTCGGTCAAGCGTCAGGCAGGCTTCACGACCATCGCGATGATCTGCTTCTTCCTGCTTTACCTGCCGATCGCGGTTCTCGTCGTCTATGCCTTCAACGCGGGCGAAAGTCTTGCGAATTGGGAGGGCTTGTCGCTGCGTTGGTTCGACCGCGCGTTTAACAACGCGCAGGTTATCGACGCATCGATCCGATCGCTGCAGATTGCAACAATTGCAGCCGTCGTTGCTACAATCGCTGCCACGATGGCGGCGCTGGCAACGACACGCACACCGGCCTATCGCGGCTTGACGATGAAGTATGCCTTCATCAATGCGCCGCTGATGGTGCCGGAGATCGTTACGGCCGTGGCGCTGCTCATCCTCTTCTCCCGCATCAAGATTTGGACCGGCTACACTGGGCTCGGCTATCTCATCGCGGCACATACCGCGTTTTGTGTTCCGTTCGCTTACCTGCCGATCCGCGCGCGGCTCGAGAACATGGATCTGACGCTTGAACGGGCTGCTGCGGATCTCTACGCCACGCCGCTCAAGACGTTTCGTTACGTCACCTTCCCCTTGCTCTGGCCGGGTATTCTCGCCGGTCTCATGCTGGCGTTCGTCATCTCGCTCGACGACGTCGTCATCACCGAGTTCGTCAAGTCGGCAGGGGAGGACACGCTGCCGACCTACATGCTCGGGCAAATAAGACGAGCGATCACGCCGGAGATGAATGCCATCTCCACCGTCTTCTTCGTCCTCTCTGTCGCAGCCGTCACAGTCTTCTTCTTCGTCAATAAGAAACGTGGATAACGAAAGGGAACAGCATGAAGATCGCCAAATCAGCCATGGTCATAGCCGCCGTATTGCTGGCTTCGACCTCGCACTCCTTCGCCGAAGGTGTGCTGAACATCTACAATTGGGGCAACTATACCAGCCCCGAAATGATCAAGAAGTTCGAGGACAAGTACAAGGTCAAGGTGACGATCACCGACTACGATTCGAACGATACGGCGCTTGCCAAGGTTCGCCAGGGTGGCTCCGGCTTCGACATGGCTGTGCCCTCGCAAAACTACCTTCCGATCTGGATTTCCGAAGGGCTGCTGCTGGAAAGCCGGCCGGACCAGATGGAGAATTTCAAGAACGTCGCCAAGGAATGGGCGGATCCGGATTTCGACAAGGGGCGCCACTATTCGGTGCCGTGGGCGATGGGAACGGTCGGAACGGTGGTCAACACCGACGTCTATAAAGGCGACATCAACACGTGGTCGATTGTCTTCAATCCCCCGGATGAGCTGAAGGGCAAGATCAACGTCGTACCGGAGATGAACGACGTGATGGACGCGGCCGTTCTCTATAGCGGCGGCAAGAAGTGCACGGGCGACCTCAAGGTCCTCAAGAAGGTGCGTGACACCCTGATCGCGGCAAAGCCGAACTGGGTGGCGATGGAGTACAACACCATCGAGAAGATGACCTCTGGCGACTTCTCCGCGACCAGCGACTGGAACGGTTCGGCCTTCCGGCAGCGGTTGAAGAACCCGGCTATCCACTACGGCTACCCGAAGGAAGGCTTCGTCGATTGGAGCGACAATCTGGTGATCCTGAAGGATGCCAAGAACGTCGAGAACGCAAAGCTCTTCCAGAACTTCATGATGGAGCCTGAAAATGCCGGCATGAATTCCGGCTTCCACCGCTATGCCAACGGCATTGCCGGCTCCGAGCAGTTCATGCCGGCAGATATGAAGGATGCGCCGGAGATCAAGGTGCCCGCCGAATTTGCGGCCAACGGTCATCCGTCGGAGACTTGCCCGCCTGAAGTTCAGGCGCTGTACACCAAGATCTGGACAGAACTTCAGAAGTAAAATTCCAGGCCGGCCGTGCGATGGCATATGTCTCGCACGGCCGCATCCTTTTCTCGGAAAATTCATATGAAGACCGTTTTTTCGCCGCTGCATAGCGGCCATTCCAGCCAGCTTGAACTCGTCGCGGGTGCCATCGTTCCAGGTTTCGAGTTGCCGTCCCGACCGCAATTCGTGGCGGAGCGCATCGGCGCCGTCGGTCTCGGACCGATCCTCGCGGCCGAAGAGCATGACCTCTCCACCGCGGCCAAGGTGCATCGGCAGGACTATCTCGATTTTCTGCCAACAGTCTGGGATCGCTGGACAGCACTTGGCCGTTCAGGAACCGCGCTGCCATTCACCTGGCCGACGCGCGGTTTGCGCGGCGATGTTCCACCCGATTTCATCGATGGGTTGCTCGGCTATTATTCTTTCGATGCCGGCGCGGGTTTTGTCGAGGGAAGCTGGAAAGCCATCAAGTCGTCGCATGACGTCGCACTGACCGCGGCAGCAATCGTCCACGGCGGCGATCGATCCGCCTTCGCGCTTTGCCGCCCACCCGGACATCATGCCGGTGCGGCCTTTGCAGGCGGTTACTGCTATATCAACAATGCTGCTGTGGCGGCGCAGTGGTTCCGCGACAAGGGAGCCAAGAAGGTCTCCATCCTCGATGTCGACTATCATCACGGCAATGGCACGCAGGAAATCTTCTACTCTCGCGCAGACGTCCAGGTTTTGAACCTGCATGCCGACCCGATGCAGGAATATCCATACTTCCTCGGCCATGCGGACGAGCGGGGTTCCGGGGAAGGAGAGGGCTTCAACCTCAACTATCCGATGCCGTTTGGCACCGCTTGGGATCGCTGGAGCGCATCGCTGGACGACGCTTGCGACAGACTGGCCGAGTATGCACCCGATGTCGTGGTGGTTTCGCTCGGCGTCGATACGTTCGAAAAGGATCCGATCAGCAAGTTCAAGCTGACGACGGACGACTTTCCGAAAATCGGCGCGCGCATAGCGGCGCTCGGTCTGCCGACGCTGTTCGTCATGGAAGGCGGCTATGCCGTCGAGGAAATCGGCGTCAACGCGGTCGGCGTGCTGTCGGGCTTCGAAAACGCCTGAGATCCGGCGCCGGCTAGCGGCCACAGCATTCCCTAAACTTCTTGCCTGAGCCGCAGGGGCAGGGGTCGCCGCTGCGTTGCTGTAGCCGGCCGATCAGGGGCACCATGATGGCCGACGGCAGCGCTGCCGCTATAAATGCCGCCAGCTTGGCGGAGATCCCTGGTATCACAAGGCGACGGCCGGACCGAAGGCCGCGCCAGGCCTGTTCGGCGACATAAACGGCATCGAGCTTCGGCAGGATCTTGAACAATGCGGCGCGATTGGCGCCGGATTTTTCCAGAAACTCCGTTGCGACAGGTCCTGGTGCTACGCAGGTCACGGTAACGCCGCTGCGGCGCAGCTCATAGTGAAGCGACTGCGAGAACGACCGGACGAACCCTTTGCTCGCATAATACAGGGCCATGTAAGGACCAGGCGTGAAGCTCGCGATCGAACTCAGGTTGAGAACGCCGCCGCGGCGGCGGGCGACCATGCCAGGAAGGAAGCGGAGCGTGAGGTCGGTAAGAGCGCGAATGTTGAGATCGACCATCCCAAGCTGTTCGTCATATTTCAGGATGGTCGCTCCGCCCCGCAATCCGTAGCCGGCGCTGTTGACCAGGACATCGCAATATAGACCTTTCTCGGAAAGGAAAGTCTCCAGCGCTGCCGCCGCGTCGCGTGCTATCAGATCCAGCGCAAGCACGTAGGCTTCGGCGCCGGATGCCTTCACATTGGCTGCCACGGCAGCAAGCCCCTCGGCGGAACGGGCGACGAGGACGACGATCGTGCGTTCCCTCGCGGCAACTTCAGCAATCGCCTTGCCGATACCACGCGATGCGCCAATGACGACGATTGCCGGGCGGAGTTCGCCACTTGGCGTCATGTTGTAGCCTCGGATACTGCCTTGCCCGGGCGCGCTCCGCCGCTCGCAAGCTTTTTGACTTCATCGGCAACGGGGCCGTTCAATATCGTTTCAAAACGCTCTAGCGCACGTGCGACGTTGGCTCCGTCCATGACCCTGTGGTCATAGTGGATGCGAACCGTGACCAGCCCATCCCGATCGATCGGCCCATAGTTGAAGATCGTCGTCAGCGGCGAGAGCGGATTGAGAGATTCGGCACCGAGGCCGGAGTAGACGGACAGCTGGAACGTACCGAAAAACCGTCCGCGCTGGCGTCCAAGATTGAGACCAAGCCACATCAGCAGCCACCTGATCGGTCCCGGCAGGCGGGCGATTTTCAAGGCGCGGCGGAATTGTTTGACGTCGAGAACCGGCCGCGACCGCGCCGCCCCAATCGCCGCGCCCAGGTCGGATATGGACTGGCGCTCGGGGCATTTGATCGTGCTCAACAGCACGGCGCGTTCACCCTCGTATTCTCGCTCATGAGCGACCGAAGCGATGCTCTCAGGGTATTCGTAGAGCTGTGGCCTTGGCAGCTTTACATAGGCGCGCCGCAAGTCTGGCGTCTCGGCGGAGAGAAGCGCGTATCCCTTCAGGAACAGCACGGTCCAGGAGGGGCGATCCTGCAAGGCGGCGCGTGCGCCAAGCAGAGCGCCAAGGTTCATTTGCCGTTGCACCGTCACGCGAGGAACGCCGATCGAAAACCGCATCAGGTCTCCGACAAGGCGCCGTGACGCCGAAAGCTTGACCGCGCGCCCACGCATCATGCCACCTCTAGTAAAGATAAGGGATAAGCCGCTTAGTCTTGTCCATATAGTCGCGATAGCGCGGGCCGAAGACCTCCAGCATCATGCGCTCTTCCTTGTCCACCCGCAGGAAAAAGAGAATAGCGAAGCCGACCAGACCGGCAAGGCCCGCGATCCAGTTTGCAAGAAGGAAGGCCTGGCCGACAGCCATAAGCATGAAGGAGGTGTACATGGGATGGCGAACGAGCGCATAGGGGCCGCGGCTGATCAGCTCGTGCTTTTCGCGAATCTGCAGCGAAATCGACCAGTTCCTGCCGAGTTCCTTGTGGGTTCGGCGAAAAACCCACATGGCCGCTGCAAAGCAGATCGCCCCGACTACGACAGCCCAGACATGCGCGGTATAGTTGGCAAACTTCGGAAATCCGGTCGCGACATAGACGCCAGGCACGAATGCCATGCCGACGAGCGCTGCGGTGAGCCCAAACACCTCTATGGCAGAGCGGCGGTCAGTGACGACGCGAACGCGTTTGGCGCGCCGCTCGAAGGGATAGCGAATGACGGACCACGCGATGATGCCCAGCACCCACGCTATTTGACCCGCTGCAGCGACAGAGACGTTCACGTTAAACCGGGGCCTTTCTGCAATCCATCATGCGATCAATAATAGGCCGATCCAATCAACCTGTATTCATCTCGCGAAGCTTCGTGATGAACTGTTGCGGTCTCAGCCAAATGCTGGGCGTCTTATATCCCATTGATTGAGCGATGTCCGCTACGAAAGCGTTACAATTGTAGACGGATGCTTCCCAGAATTTGGATTTGGCCTGCAGAGCGCGAATATGTGGTACAACCTTGTTATACTCCGCTTCGGTCAGCAGAACGCGCCAGCTCGCCGATCTGTACTGCTCTTCCAGATCGCCATCCGTAGCCCCCGTTGATGCCGGAACCGGGATGAAGTGGCCCATCACGTAGGGTGCTGCATCCGGCGAGGCTGGAGCGAGACCCGCCACCTGCGGGTTGATCATCCCGCCGCCCTTGTCCAGACGACCGAACACCGCATAGGTGTGGCCATAGGTCAGCGCGTAGCGGGATCGGAATTCGATAAAGTACTGGTTAGCCGCATTTGCTTTGACGGGCGTTCCGCTTGTGTCGGACACGAAGCGCGGCTGAGGCGGTTTGTCATCTGTTTGGCATGACGTCAACGCGAGACCAAACAAGAGGAATAGTGACAGATGGCTCTTAGCAAGCATCATCCCCACACGGCATCTCCCAAGCTGAAATGAGCGCAGGCAAAAGGCAAGCGCGCATGCTACCAATGCACGAGCAAGCGGGAAAGCCGGTCTAGCCTGAACGAGGAATGGGGAAGGGCCAGTGACTGCCCCCTCCCCACGCAAAGATCGACTGTTACTTAGTGATAGGCGCTTCCGCTACTGGCGGCGGCGCCTTACCTTTGCCTTTACCAACAGTCCCGCACGAGCTCAGGCTCGCAACGGAAAACACGGCAATCAGTGATAGGATTAGAATTCTGCTCATCAAGTAGTCCTCTCCACAGCACGGAATAAGGTTATCGAAGGCAACGAATCTACTAATAGCGGCAAAATACACGAACGCCAAGTGCGGAAATGACACACCGGCTTTCCGAGCGCCGGGCGTGTCGCAAGATGACTAACAGATCGTGGCGTCTTTGCCGTTAAATGTAAGCATTACACGACCAATACTGGCGTACCGACGGGAATCCGACTGTAGAGATCGACGATATCCTCATTGGTCAAACGGATGCATCCGTTCGATACGGCTTGGCCGATCAGCCACGGTTCATTCGTTCCGTGCAGTCGAAACTTCGTATCCTCGGAGCCGCGATAGAGATAGAGGGCGGCTGCCCCCAAAGGATTGTTCGGCCCGCCCGGCACGCCGCCCGCATACTGCGCCAGGCGGGGTTTGCGCTCGATCATGCTCGCGGTCGGCGTCCATGACGGCCATTCGGCCTTTCGTCCGATGGTCGCTCTACCCTTGTAGCTGAGGCCCTCTTCGCCGACGGCGCAGGCATAGCGCGTGGCTCGACCGCCAGGTTCTACCAAATAAAGAAAGCGTTCAGAGGTGTTTACGACGATCGTTCCCGGCGCTTCATTGGTGCTGTACGCAACCTCCCGCCTTCGCAAATTCGGATTGGCGCCTCGTTCGCCGCTCCCGAATAACCATCCTGCTCCGCTGCACCCCGACGTGATCAAAGCCAAGCCGGACAGCACGAGCGCCCGGCGCGTAATCTGGTTTTTGTCCATTTTCACCCGCTATGCGATCAATCAGCCCTCCCGACGGTGTAACATTCCAATTCTGATTGGCCAAGTCTCGGCCAAAGTCTTCGCAGTGGATTTTGCTGCCCGGCGATCATTCTTACTTGATTATTCGGGCGACTTAGGCATTCCGGTCACAGTGTTCGAATGGAGCGACTGCAACCGAGGCGGGACAAGCCGACGAAACTTCTTGCGTCAGGCATTCTCCTCTGCTCGACTGCGTCGTGGAGTAGGAATGAGGAATGACATTATGAAGCTCGGTTTCGATGGGAAGGTCGCGATCGTAACAGGTGCCGGCTCCGGCATAGGCGCCGCCATTTCCCGCGAACTTGCTCAGTACGGTGCCGAGGTTATCATCGCAGATATCGATGCCGCCGCTGCCGGTAAAACCGCAGCGGATATTCGCTCGCTGGGAGGCAAGGCGCGTGAGTTCGTTGTCGACGTTACCGATCCCGAAGCGGTCGAAGCGCTTGTCAAATTCACGGTAGGGGAGTGTGGGGGGCTGCATCTCGCCGTCAACAACGCCGGTATCAACGGCCCTCGCAGGCCAGCGGCAGACTATCCGATCGAGGACTGGCACAAGATTATCGACGTCAACCTGAACGGCGTCTTCTACTGCATGCGTAAGGAGATCACGGCGATGCTGGGCAGCGGCGGGGGTTCCATCGTCAATATGTCCTCGGTGCTAGGATCGGTCGGTCTGCCGACCATATCGGCCTATACCGCCGCCAAGCATGGTGTTGTCGGTCTGACCAAGGCGGCGGCGATCGAATATGCGAGGATGGGCGTGCGAATCAATGTCGTTGGGCCTGGCTGGATCGAGACGCCTCTTCTGTCTGAGCACCAGGAGTTTACCAGCACGCGCCGCATGGAGGCGCTTCAGCCGATGGGCCGGCGCGGGACGCCGGAAGAGGTGGCCGCGGTCGTGTGCTTCTTGCTGTCGGATCAGGCGAGCTTCATAACGGGGAGCTATTACCCGGTGGACGGCGCCTATACCGCTCATTAGTCGGAGACCACGTCGCTGTGGCAGTTCACGGCTGCCGAGCGGATTTGCCGTGTCATGCTGGCACAGTCACGCCTTGGGTGCCGCGTTTGACGCCATTTGGGAGTATGGACTTTGGAGCTGAAGTGGCTCGAGGATTTTGTTGCGCTGGCGTCGAGCCTCAGCTTTTCACGAGCGGCGCAGGAACGCAGCATCACCCAGTCCGCCTTCAGCCGCAGGATCAAGCAGCTTGAGAGCTGGCTTGGTGTGACGCTGGTTAGCCGTGCGACGTTTCCGGCCGAGCTCACGAAGGAAGGAAAAGCCTTCCTGCCGGCCGCGCAGGAGGCGATTCGTAACTTTTATGGCACGCGAGAACGATTGCGGCCCGCGAGTGCGCGATCCGATGTCGTCACCTTCGCCGCATTGCAGACGCTGACGGTGACGTTCCTTCCCGAGTGGTTGCGAAATCTCGAGCGCGCGGTCGGGCCGGTCAGCTCAAAACTGGGCGCAGACCGAGGTGGCATCGAAGACAACGTGGCCATGTTGATTGACGGGGAAGTGGATTTCTTTCTCAGCTACGCGCACAGCGATGTGCCATTCTGGCTTGATAGCGATCGCTTTCCCTATTTGCTGCTCGGCACGGAAACGCTGCTGCCGGTGTGCAAGCGTGAGGATGACGGTCCGCTTCTCGACATGTGCATAGCCGCCGGCAAACCTGTTCCCTATCTGAGCTATGGCGATTTTTCGTTTTTCGGGGTGGCCCTTTCGAAGCATTTCGCACGTGAAGAGCGCTTTGCGCGAGCGATCGTCCACGAGAACACGATCTCCGTCGGCCTGAAAGCGATGGCGTTGGCGGGGTGGGGCGTTGCCTGGCTGCCGGAAAAGCTTGTCGAGGAAGACATCAGGAGCGGTCGTCTCGCACCGGCAAGCCTTGATCCCAAATGGAATATCAATGTCGATATCCGCATCTATCGCCATGCCGTTTCATCCCGTCCGATTGTAGAGCGCCTTTGGCGCGCAATGGGGGCGCGGACGTTGCCATCGTCCGCCGGAGCCGGGAACGATTAGAAGCTCGCCGCGCGTTTTTGACTCGCTTCGACGCTGATATAGGGCCGAGGGATTGCCGCATTGGCGCGGTCCCGATCTCGCACACTTACGCCTATTCAGTCTTATGCAAAATATGCATAACGCTTGCAAAACAATGCATTGGCCAGCCGATCCTTTATCGCCTACCGTCCACGCATACTATCAATGCGAGGCATACGGGTGAGCAGAACGATATTTGTAAACGGGGCGTTTGTTGCGGAGGAAGACGGAAAAATTTCAGTCTTCGATCGGGGCTTTCTCTTCGCTGACGGCATCTACGAGGTAACAGCCGTCATCGACGGTCGAATGCTCGACAATGACCTCCATATTGCCCGGCTCGAGCGCTCGCTTGGTGAAATTTCCATCCCCATGCCGATGGCAAAGGAACGGATCGTCGAGATCCAGACCGAGTTGGTGCGACGCAACAACCTGCGTGAGGGCGTCATTTATCTGCAGGTAACTCGCGGCGTCGCCGATCGCGATTTCGGATATGCCGAAGCGATTGAGCCGAGCTTTATCGGATTTACCCAGGCAAAGAAGATCGTGGACACGGCGTCGGTGCGCGACGGCGTTGCCGTTGACGTAGCTGACGATCCGCGTTGGGCCAGGCGCGATATCAAGACGGTCATGCTGCTTGGGCAGGTCCTTGCAAAGAAGCACGCGAAAGCTCGTGGCTTTCATGAGGCCTGGTTCGTCGAAGATGGGCACGTGACCGAGGGTGCGTCGTCGACTGCCTACATCGTCAGCAAGGAGGGCGTGATCGTTACGCGCCAGAACTCCCACGCCGTGCTGCCTGGCTGCACCCGTCGGGCGCTGCAAGCCGTCGCCGAGGAGCAGGGTCTCACGATCGAGGAGCGCCGCTTCACGCTCGACGAGGCCTACGATGCCCGGGAGGTCTTTTTGACGAGTGCTTCGAGCCTGGTCACGCCAATCATTCGAGTTGCACAACGTTCGATCGGCGACGGGAAGCCCGGGCCGATTACGCGTCGATTGCAAGCCGCCTATCTGGAACTCGCCCGGACCCAAACCGCGCCGATCCTGTAGCGGCAATGACTTCAACCCAACAACGATAAAAGGAAGGGAACCATGAAAATTTCAACTATTCTTACCAGGTCAGCAACTGCTGCCGTATTCGCCGGCACGCTGGCGATGGCGACTGCAGCCTCGGCGACCGAAGGTTACGGCGATTGCCCGCTCACCGGCCAGAAAGGCACGGCATCGATCAAGCCGGCTGTCCCCGGCCAGTTCACGGTCATCATCAATCTCCCGGCCGTCGGCCAGTTCAATGGCGATACGCCCGACACGATCAAGGACGGCTTCGAGTTCTGCATGGCGGTCAACATCGCCAACCGCCTTGGGCTCGAAAAGGTCAAGCTCGTCAACGCATCGTTCGATTCCATCGTCGCTGGCCAGAACAAGGACTTCGATATCGCCCTGGCGCTGATCTCGGTTACCGAGCCGCGCAAGAAGGTGGTCGACTTCTCCATGCCCTACGCGACTTCGGACTACGGTATTGCCGCCAAGGCTGGCTCGACGCTTGATGAAAAGAACATTAAGACGAGCCACATGGGGACCCAGGCGGGGACGACCATGGTTTCCTATCTCCAGGACGAGTTGAAGGTCGAGAAGGTCGACGTGTTTGACGACACGGGCTCCATGTTCACCGCGGCTGTGGCAGGCAAGGTTGATGGGGTCATGACCGATCTCGGCATCGTGCTCGGCCAAGTCGCTAATTCTGGCGGCAAGCTGGTTACCGTGGGCAAGTATTCGACGGGTGGCCAGACGGCAGGCATCTATCCGAAGGGTTCGCCGAACAACCCGATCATCGACAAGGTGATGGAAGAGCTGAAGGCCGACGGCACGCTCAAGCAGCTGGAGAAGGCCTACCTTCTGGAATCTTTCGGCGGCGTTTCGCCGGACGATGTTCCGGCCTGGAAGCCCTGAGCCGAGGATAGAGAACCCCATGTCGATACAGGCTGTTGAAGCCGGGGGAGAGCGCGCCAGCAACTGGCGCGCTCGCAACCAGGTGAAAACTCATGGCAGACGCTCCGTCGCGGTGCTGCTCTGCGCGATCCTCACTCTTCTTGCCGTCGTTTATACGGTCTACTTCATTCGCGGCTATGTGGTCGCGCAGGGCTGGTCGGCGGTGCCGGTCGCGATCGTCTCGACCATTGCGGTTATCATTCCCTTGTTCGTGGTCGCCTTGGCAGTGCGCGCCCTGTCGTGGTCGCGCCAGGCGGCCAGAACAGCGGACGTCCATCTGGGGCGCGAGTTCGGGGCCAATGCTTCCGATGCATCCTGGCGAGCACTTGCCTATGCGGCATCCCTGCTCATCGTGTGCGTCCTTGCATGGTTCCTCGTGGTTAATGATGCCGCAGTAAGCCGGACCTTCTTTGACGTCGGATTGATCGCCAAGTCGGCGGGCGCTGTCCTCAAGGCGTTCGGCACCAATGTCTTCATCTTTTTCGTGTCGGGCATCCTGATCCTCGTCTGGGCACTGGTCGTTGCCATCGCCAGAACGCTCCCCGGTGACGCCGGCAGACCTATCCGCACGCTGGCTATCATCTATGGTGATCTCTTCCGCGGTCTCCCGGCGATCATCACCATCTATCTGATCGGCTTCGGTCTGCCGCTGACCGGGCTTCCGATCCTCAAGGATCTCTCGTCGAACGCCTATGCCATCATCGCTCTGACGCTGACATACGGCGCCTACACGTCCGAAGTTTACCGGGCGGGTATCGAGAGCATTCATCCAAGCCAGATTGCTGCGGCCCGGTCGCTTGGTCTGTCGTACTTCAAGACGATGCGTTACGTCGTGGTTCCGCAAGCCGTCCGTGGCATCGTGCCGGCGTTGATGAACAATTGCATCAGCCTGCAGAAGGACACCGCGCTGGTCGCCATCATTGGTACGATCGACGCCTTCAATCAGTCGAAGATCATTGCCAGCAACTACTTCAACCTCTCCGCCGTGACCACGGTTGCGCTCATCTTCATCGTCATCACCATTCCGCAGGCGCGCTTCGTCGACAAGCTGATCGAGCGGGATCGCCGCAAGATGCGCTCGGGCATGTAGGCCGGCAGGCAAGGAAACTCTGAAAATGGCACTCGTCGAAATCGACAAGGCATACAAACGCTACGGGCCGGTGGAGGTTCTCGCCGGCATCTCTCTCAATATTGAGGAACATGAGGTCGTATGCCTCATCGGGCCGTCCGGCTGCGGCAAGTCCACGCTGCTTCGCTGCATCAACCGGCTGGAGACCATCCAGGAGGGCGAAATCCGCCTCCACGGAGACCGCGTGACCGGACCGGGCGTGGATCTCGATGCCTTGCGCCGCGAGATCGGCATCGTCTTCCAGGGCTACAACCTCTTTCCGCACATGAGCGTGATCGAGAACGTCACCTTGGCGCCGCTTAAGGTGCTTGGCATGCCCAAAAAGGAAGCCTTCGAGAAGGGACGCGCGCTTCTCGCCCGCATCGGGCTCGAGCACAAGGCCAACGAATATCCTGACAGGCTCTCCGGCGGTCAGCAGCAGCGTGTCGCGATCGTTCGTGCGCTGATGATGGACCCGACATTGCTCTTGCTCGATGAAATTACGTCGGCGCTTGATCCCGAACTCGTATCGGAAGTTCTGGACATCGTGCGCGATCTTGCGAAGAAGGGCATGACGATGGTGCTGGCGACCCACGAGATGGGGTTTGCACGCGAAGTGGCAGACAAGGTTTGCTTCCTTCAGGGCGGAGTCGTCTATGAACAAGGTCCGCCTTCACAGATCTTCGGACAGCCGCAGGGCGAAAGAACGCAGGCGTTCCTGAAGAGCATCATCGAAGCCGGGCGTCTCTAGATCGGGAAGGACTAACCAGTGAGCGTAACAGCACGTGATTTCGGCATCGTCTGCGGAACCATGCCCACTGGCCCACGCAATGCGATCACCGATGTGCCCGGCGTCCGCGTCGGGCATCACACGCTGCGGGCTGGCGACATCAATACGGGCGTGACCGCCATCGTTCCTCATGGCGGCAACATGTATCGCCGGAAGGTGCTGGCTGCCGCCGATGTCATCAACGGGTTCGGCAAGAGCGCCGGCCTTGTCCAGGTCGACGAGCTGGGGACATTGGAAACGCCGATCCTGCTCAGCAATACTTTCGCCGTCGGCACCTGCGCCAATGCCCTTATCCGCGAGGCGATCGCGCAAAATCCCGATATCGGCAGGCAGACTGCAACGGTCAATCCCGTGGTCGGCGAATGCAATGACGGACCGCTGAACGATATCCAGGCAATGGCCGTAACCGAGGATCATGCCCGTCTCGCGCTCGTCAGCGCAAGCGACGAGATGGCGCAAGGCAATGTCGGTGCCGGGACCGGAATGAGCTGCTTCGGCTTCAAGGGCGGCATTGGCACGTCGTCACGCAGGATCGTGCTGGATGCATCGGATTTCCATCTTGGCGTTCTCGTTCTTTCGAACTTCGGGCGCGCGGGCGATCTTGTCCTGCCGGATGGCCGACGCCCAAGCCCGAAGACGACGCAGGATGTCGAGAAGGGATCCGTCATCATCGTTCTGGCAACAGACATCCCGATGGAACACCGCCAGCTGCAGCGTGTCAGCCGTCGGTGCGGTGCCGGCCTTGCTCGGCTCGGCGCCTTCTGGGGGCACGGAAGCGGCGATATCACGGTCGGCTTCAGCACGGGCGTGGTCTTCGACCACGATGAACCCGCAGATTTCGTTCAAATCCGGGCACTCAACGAAGGCAGGATAGACGAACTCTTCCGCGCCGCTGCCGAAGCGACGCAGGAGGCCGTGCTCAACTCGCTGTGTGCGGCCGAGGCAATGGTCGGCCGCGGGCGACAGAAGCGACGGTCTCTCGCGGACTGGCTGCGTCAAAGCGAGCGTTGAGGATGCCGGGAGAAAACTGGCACAACCTCAGCATTGCCGAGGTGTCGGCGCTCATGCGGGCCGGCACCCTGACATCCGCCGCACTCACAAAGCATATGCTGGAACGCATTGACCGGCGTAACCCTTCGCTAAACGCCTTCATCACGGTCGCACGGGAGTTGGCGCTTGAGGCTGCAGGCGCTGCCGACGCCGAGCGATCACGGGGGCGCTGGCGTGGCCCGCTTCATGGCGTGCCGATTGCCATCAAGGACAACATAGCGGTGTCCGGCGTTCGCATGACGAGCGGATCCGAGCTGTTCGCCGATCTGGTTCCCGAGCACGATGCCGAGGTCGTCCGGAAATTGAGGGACGCTGGCGCCATCATTCTTGGCAAGGTCGGGATGCACGAACTTGCGTATGGAACCACCAGTGACAATCCGTTTTTCGGTGCGATCCGCAATCCGCTGGATGCCCGCTTGGATGCCGGTGGCTCAAGCGGGGGCTCGGCCTCCGCTGTCGGCGCTAGGTTGGCATTCGCGGCGTTGGGGACCGATACCGCCTGCTCCATACGCTTCCCCGCTCATTGTTGCGGGGTTGTCGGCTTCAAGCCGAGTTTCAATGCCATCTCGACGGACGGTGTCGTGCCGCTGGTGCCGTCGTTGGACCATGTGGGCACATTGACGCGAACCGTGGCGGACGCAGCACTGACTTTTGCTGCGGCTACGGGGCTTGAGGGGCAAGATGCTGCCGTGCGAGACGATGGGCTCGCGGGCGTTCGGATCGGCGTGATGCGCCGCTTCTTCTTTGACGGTGATCCCGAAATCGCAGGTGCAGTCGAGGAGTGCCTGTCCGATCTGCAGCGCCTGGGCGCCTTGATCGTCGATTTGGATGAGGCAGGGGTCGAAGACAGCCTGACGATAAGCACACGCTTGTTTCGGGGAGCTTACGAAGCGTTCGCAGGCGAGCTTTTGTCCCACCGCGAACGGTTCAGCCCACGCGCCTCGGAAAAACTGGAAAGAAAATCGCGCATCACTCTGGCCGACTACCAGGATGCGCGGGGCCGGGTTCGTCGATTTGCACAGACGATGGACGCGGCCATGCGCGATTGCGACGTGCTCGTTGCTCCGGCAGCAACCACCATGCCGGCGGTTCTCGGAAACTGGCACGACGACTACGACTTGCAGGCGTCGAAAAACGCGACGGTGTTCAATCTCTCCGGCCAGCCGTCTATTGCCATCCCGGTTCGTCGACCGTCCCAACACCGTCCAATTGGGCTGATGCTCAGTGGACGCCGTGGGGATGATGCGGGTCTTTTAGGGCTCGCAGCGCTGGTCGAGCACAGCTTGTCAAATAACTGATAGCCGCTGGCCGGTTCGCCGCAGCGTGGAGGTCAGGTATAGACCCTCATGTAGTCAACGCGCAGTCTCGTCTCCCGGTCTTCATCGCGCAGCGGATTGGGGAACGGAACGTCGGATTGCAGGGCGAGGGTTATCAGCGGCCAGAAGACGTCGTTTTGCGCATCCATCTCCGCCGCGCGCCCGATCGTCCATTCTACCGCCTGCTGGGTCTTTGGATCGCGAATAGGCTTGCGTTCGAAGTAGAACCGGCAACGGCCGCCATCGACGGAAACACCATAGCGAAAGTAGCCCTTGGTAATGTCTGTTCCGGTATGCATGCCGATGCCTTCGTGGTGTTCACCGGGCTGGCCCCATTCGTGCAGGTAGAGGCCGTATTGAGTTGGCTCGAAGCCCTTTTGCTCGATGACATCAAGTTCGATGCTGGTTTTTGGATAGAGGATGCTCCTGCCGTTCATCAGCCAAAAGGCAGGGAAGCTCAGGGGATGCGCGGGCACCCACATCCGCACTTCGAAATATCCCTGTCTCCAGCCCTTCATGATTGTGCCGTCTGATTTCGCCGTCTGTATATTGCCGGAGATCCACTGGAATTCGGGCAGGTTGTTTCCATAGTAGTTTGGCACGTTCATCGGACGCCCGATATATCGGGCTGATATCTGGAGTGCCTTGCCGTTGCCCGCTGCCGCATCATCGACGATCTCGTAGGGGAGGAAGCCTTCCTCGCCTTCGATCCGGCTGAAGGCGGATCGGCCGTAAAAACCGCTATCGAAGGTTGTGGCTTTTGGGCCGGCAAACCAGATTGCCGGATCGAGCATCGCAAAGTTTTCATCGAAAGCGAGAGCCCGACCTTCTGTCGGGTCGCGGGTTTCTTCGGCAACTGGGCGGGTGCCGGTGAGGAGCAAGCCGCCTCCGGCCGCCAGCGCGGCAGCGCCGATCAGAATACCACGGCGAGACGTAGTGGTGGTCATGGTTTGGCTCTCCGGTTGGGGTTGCGGGCTTCAGGCTGCTGCTGCGGCCGTTTTCGACATGGGCGACAGGGCGGCTCCGTAGACATCCATCGTTTCGCGCGCCACGCGGTCGATCGTCAGGTGCTCGATGCGTAATTGGCTCTTGTCTTTCCACTCTTCAATCCGGGCGGGACTGTCGAGAAGATCGCAGAGAACGGCCGCAAGCGCGCCGGGGTCTTCTGGAGGAACCAGAATGCCGGCGGCTCCGGCTTCCAACAGCTGTGGTATGCCGTCCACCGAGGTCCCGATGACCGCACAGCGGGCCTCCCGCGCCTCGGAAAGAACAAGGGGCGCCGGATCGGCGTGAGACGGCAGAACAAAGATGTCCGCGCCGGCCATCCAGGCAAAGGGGTCTTCCTTTGCGCCAAGGAAGCTCACCGCTGTCGCGCAATCCATCTGGCCGACCATTTCCTCATAGGCCTTTCGGAATGGTCCTTCGCCCACGACATAGAGCCGTGCCTCAGGGTGTTGTGCGTAAGCAATGTCGAAGGCTTTGAACAGGTCGGGCAACCCCTTCCTGGGGTGCAGGCCGCCGACGTAGAGGATGCTAGGTGCGTGGAGAGCAACGGGCACCCGGTTGCGGTCTTCGAAGCGCATGGACCCGATCGTTCCATTGAGGACAACCCGCAGCTTTGAAGCCGGTATCCCGCGTTTGCGCATGGATGCGCCGACCGCTCCGCTCACGGCAATCACCCGCGTGCCGAGCCCCATGAGGATTGCACTCTTTTCGAACTCGTTGTGAACTGTGGTGATCAGCGGGATGCCGGCGAATTTGCAGATCGGCCAAGCGAGGACGGCGCTGGTCATCATGTGAGCGTGAACGATATCCGCCTTCCACGCGGCCACATGCGAACGCAGCGCAAATGACGATTTGAGAAGGTTGACCGGCTTTCGGTGGTGATTGATTACCACCGTCTCGACATTGTTCCTGTGCAGCAGGGCATCGAAATCACCGCCGCCGCTGGCGACACAGACGGCGTGGCCGAGCTTGCTTTGAGCGCAGGCGAGATCGACCGCCGCATGAACGTGCCCATTCAACCGATTGGTATGATTGAGAATATGCAGGATACGCATGAAAAGCACCCAGTGTCGTTGTCGGCAAAAATGCTATGCGCTCGCAATGGATGAGATCGAAGTATGGCCCGATCGACATTTGTCAGCAATGGCTAAAATCTCAACCCTGACCGCCGCGAACGTTTGCTCCTGTCTCTCGGACCGTATCGGCAGACATGATCCTATGCGCCGTTGACGGACGCTTCCGCCTCCAGGGTCGAGGTGCGAGCGGTCGGCTGATAGTTGAACGCACCCTGCCGGCCGAAGGACTCGAGCCCGAAGGCCCGCAGCTGCCGCCCAGCTTCGATTGCGTGCCGCGCCGCGCCCTCGCGATAGATTGGATATGCATTGTCGAGGACCTGGCTTCCCTCGAGCTTCAGGTCGCCGGTGAAAAGTCCGTTTGCCTGAACGTGCGCACGGAAATCGGCTTCGGCTTGGCTCACGGATCCGCCGACATGGTTGGCCACAACCTCGGCAGTGAAATATTCGCGATCGCCAACCCTTCCATAGAAGTCGGAATAGACGGTCAAGCGCTTCCAGGCGCCTTCGTGAGAGAAGTTGTAGATGATCGACTCTTTGAACCCGCGCTCTCCGGAGAAGCTGAAATAGAGGGCGATGAGCGTCATGCTTTCCAGCCGCCGGCCGGAATCGAGGCCGCACAATTCCTCGGCTCGGTGGATCGGTATCGTTGATATCACCCGGCTGGACGCGACGGTTCTATCCCCGAGATCCAAGTGCAGCCTGCCCTGAATTCTAAGGACACTCTGCATCTTCGCATCAAGATGAAATGTAACGCCT
The DNA here is from genome assembly GCF_001692185.1 of Rhizobium sp. AC44/96. NCBI lineage: Bacteria > Pseudomonadati > Pseudomonadota > Alphaproteobacteria > Hyphomicrobiales > Rhizobiaceae > Rhizobium > Rhizobium sp. AC44/96. The sequence goes on along the minus strand of NZ_LXKO01000030.1, from coordinate 103,769 downwards.
TGTTTTGTCAGCCGTTCGGCGGCGGCATTGTAAAGCGTTCTAAAGCCTTCCCGCGGACGCGCCATCTGGCGGTTTGTTGGCCCCTGCCTCCTGGGCTTCAGCACGCGTGAGGCCAGATTTCTCAAGGAGGCATGTTCGCTGATCCAGAGCATTCGCTTTCTGGCGAGATCAATGTCGATTTCTTCCGCGCCGATCCCGTAGAAGCGTTTCATGTAGGATTCCAGCCCGGAACGGTGGAGGAGATAGGCGCCAATCCAATATCGGGAGAATTCCTTGGCGTTCCGCATTTTCCGCTGGAAGATCCGCGCGTAGGCGGCGGAAGCGAGGATTCTGGTGATCTCCAGCGGGCCAGCGCCCAGAATGTCGTCGCGCAGCGAGATTGGATAGGCCGTTACCATGCCTTGCGGGTTCAACCGCGCCCACTTTGGATCGATTGGGACGTAAAGTGTCAGCAATTCCGGAAAGTGGTCGAGCAGGGGAGAGTCGTCCTGGAAGATCAGGCTTCCGATGTCGAATGTGTAACCGTTGGACGACCAGTCGATATGGTTGCCCCCTATGTGGCTATACTCATCGACAACGAGAACGCGATTTCCCTGCTTTGCAAGAACGGAAGCAGACACCAAGCCGGAAATCCCGGCTCCAAGAACAATTGCATCAAACCCCTCTGGTTCGATGTTAGTCTCGCGGACGATTTCGCTACTTGCGTCACCCATAGACTGTTCCCGTCTATAAGACCCCCAAGCCCAACCATAGATTAAATTTTCCGACCTGAAAAGATAAGAGTAAGGTTGATATATTCGGATGTATCCGGCGTTTCATACGTAAGAACTTATAACGCTTAAGTAGTAAATCTCAGTTCTGTCGATCTTTTTCTTTGATCGAGTTGTTGATCGGCACTTGATATCGTGAATTTGAGTCTGCTACTATATCTTGGTGGCGCTTGAAATTACGGGCTCGTTTGCGCCACGAGAATGCGATGCATTGGTGCGAGCCCGGTTTCCTGAGACGTGGCTGGGTTGTTTTGTGTGCCGGATTCGTTCCGGAGAGACGGATCAATTAAACTGACCGACGCAGGGAGTATCCAGTGCTGCGACGAAGCCATGATGATCTCTACAGCCCTGTCAGCAAGATAGAGCTGATCTCAACCGACGTCTTCGATACTTTATTGTTACGCCGTAGGAAATCGGAGCGATCTCGGATCGTAGCGGCCGAGGCAAAATTTGCGCGCCTGCTCGCCGAGCGCGGCTTTTCGGTGCCTCCGGACGACCTTGTTCGTGTGCGTCTCTTGGCACAGAAATCAGCCTATCGCGCGTTGAATATGGGCGACGGCGCGGGTGAGGTGCGTCTCACCGATATTATCTGCAACCAACTCAACATTCTTGGATTGCCCGAGAATTTGGTCGAGGAACGGCTTGCGATCGAACTGGCGTCCGAGAAAAGGGCCCTTTCGGCGAACGGCGCTCTCGCGATGTTGCTGCGGCGCTATCATGCGGCGGGGCTCAGGGTTGTTGCCGTGAGCGACACGGGGTTGCCGGCAGACAAACTCACCGAACTGATCGACTATTTTCATGGCCCTGGGCTCATCGACCGGGTCTACTCGAGCGCCGACATGGGTGCGAGCAAGCGGCATGGTGGGTTGTTTTCGGCAGTTCTGGAAGCCGAGTCGGTCTCCCCCTTGCAAATGCTCCATATAGGGGACGACGAAAGAGCCGACTTCTACGTTCCCGAGGGAATGGGCATCCGGGCCGTACATCTTCCGAGGAACACTTTCAGAAGCTACGCCTCCCGGGCGGACGGCGCAGCCACGGAAGCAATTCGGCGCGTCAGGCGACGCTTGTTGCGAGGCAGGATGGATGTTCCCGTGCCGGAGGATAGGACGTCGTTCGGCAAGGAGGTTTTTGGGCCGATCGTCGCCGAGTTCTGCTTGCTGATCTGGCTATACGCCAGGCAGGCGAATGCAGGCGGCGATGCGACCATGCTGTTTTGCGCGAGAGGCGGCGTCGGTATCCGTGAAGCATTCGAGCGATTGTTGCGGGCTCTGGAGCTTCCGCTCGATATGAAGCGGGAGAGCATTCTGGTCTCGCGCCTTGTTGCGGCGCGTTCCGCGCTCATGACGAGAAGCCCAGCGGTGCTGGACGAGCTCGGTCGCGAGTTTCGCGGCAATAGTTTTGCGGATGTCGCTCATGCAATGGGTGAGGGCCGCTACGACCTGCCGGCGGCTTGGCGGCAGCCTTTCGACCCGGCGCGGCTCTTTTTCATGCTGGACACTTCGGAAGGTCAACGTGTCCTTGCCGATGTGCGAAAGCAGAACGAGCTTTTCGCCCGGCATCTCGATCAGGTTGCTGGAGACACGAAGCGGATCATCCTGTGCGATACCGGCTTGTATGGCAGCACGCAACGGCTCCTGGCCGCCGGCTTCCCTGACCACCGTTTCGAGACGATCCAGTTCGCCAGGTGCAATTACAAAGGGCTGAGCGAGGATCATTTCCCGAGAGTTGCGGGGCTTGTGGTCGAACAAAACCTCTACAGCCCACTCAAAGTGGAATCCGTCATTCTAAGGTACTGGCAGATCATCGAAAGTCTGTTCGAGCCGGCAGTGCCGTCGGTAAGACGGCTGAGCGAAGATGCCGACGGCCAGATAGTGGGGGATTCCGGCGACATCCGATACGGCAGACTTGACCCTTCGCTGGGCAACCCGCTCCTCGCAGGAGCGCTGCAGTACATCGACGGCGTCACCAGCGGAGCGACGGTTGTGGCTGACGCCGACCGAGCCTGGCGGCGCTTGAAAAGAGCCATTACCAACCCGACCCAATTCGATCTTGTCGCGCTCGGCACCGGCCCGCGTTCGGTCGATTTCGGACGGTCGGATATGGTGCAGGTGATCGGTGGCTCCGAAAGGGCCGCGATCGGCCGGAAACTCATCTCGGTGAAGTCGCAGCTATGGCGCGAGGGCGCGATTGCGCGTGACTTTCCCTTGCTCAAGCCGGCGCTGCTGGCAGCGCTTGAAGCGGTGCATATCGTGCGGGGCGTCACAGTTCGCCTGCATCGCTAGACTGGCCAGACCGAGGAGTTGCTGATGAATGTTGCCATGCTTCTGAGTTGCGGTTCTTTCGAAGGGTTCTTCGGACGTGTACAGGGTCAGACACGCGAGAAATACCTTCAGAGCTACCGCAATGATTGGAGTTGGTATTACGGCAGTGGTCTTGTGGAGAACGGCGTCAAGGTGACGCTCTACATTCCCTCGCTGCATGAAAGCGGCCGTTACGAAACGGATTCGGGCGTTGCTGTACGATTTCTTCAGCTTGCGGCGTGGTACCGGCCGGCGGAAAGGGTATGGCTCAAGCGAATGAGCCGGACCAATCCGCTAACGCTTTACGCTGATGAGCGGCTCAATGCGGCAGCACTGATGAAGCCGCTCAAAGCAGGGCTCGCACAGGATCACGTCGATCTGCTCTACATTCAGGAATATTGGAGCGGCCGGTTCGACCATGTTGTTTCGCGCATCGACCTGCCGACGACCGCCGCTGATCACGGCGGCGTCTCGAAGGGCGTGCTCAAGTGGTTCAAGCGCCGATCCTTCGCGCGAACTCGGGGCGTCTACTGCCAGACACCCGACGAATGCGACATCGTTGCCCAGCATGGCGGCGTGCCCACGCTTCAGCCCAACGGCTGCGATACCTCCCGGTTCTATCCGCGCGCCGATGTCCAACGCAGCAAGACAATTCTGACGGTGGCGCGGCTGACCAACAAACAGAAGCGAACGAGCGATATCATCAAGGCGCTTGGGCTTCTGCCGGAAGAATGGTCACTGGACATCGTCGGCGCCGGCCCCGACCTTGACATGCTGACGCGATGCGCGGTCGATGCTGGTGTTTCCGCTCGCGTGCGGTTTCACGGCTTTGTCGATCGAACGACGGTTCGAGATTTCCTGCAGACGTGCGGAGTTTACGCGATGCCTTCGGCCAACGAGGCCGTGGCCGTTGCCGCACTGGAAGCGATGGGGTGCGGCACAGCAGTGGTCTTGAGCAGGATCAGGGCTTTCGAGCGCCTTGTGGAAGACGGCGTGAATGGTCGGCTGGTTCCGGTCGGGAATCCCGAGGCGCTTGCGGCTGCGATCCTGAATGCCTGGGAAAACAAAGAGGCTTTCGGTGCTGCCGCAGTGGAAACCGTGCGCCAGCATTTCAACACACGGGTGCTTTACAGCAAGCTTGCGGAATCCCTGCGGGCGTTCGCAGCCGGTTGAGCGCACTTCCTTTGTACAGCCGATGCACAAGCATGAAACAACATTGCGATACCCTTGGAGCGAAGAGGCAAACAGCGGGGTCTTGATTTCAGAATGCTCGCATTCAAAGCCTTCAAAGGAGCCGGCTGGCTCATTGTGTCTCGCTTCGTCGGCCGCATCATCGACTTCTTTACGCTGCTGGTTCTCGCTCGCAGCCTGACACCCGACGATTTTGGTCTGGCGGCGTTGGCGATGTCGCTCGTGCTTGTTGTCGACACCGTCCTCGAGCTGCCTGTCACGCAGGCGCTCGTCCGCCTCAAGACAATTGACCAACGCCATTTGGACACCAGCTTCACGCTGAGTATCCTGCGAAGCGGGTTGATCGCCGTCATTATTCTGGCGGCAGCGTGGCCTTTTGCCGCCCTGAATAACGACCCGGAGCTGATGCCTCTCGTTGCGGTGCTCGCGCTCGCCCCAGTCATAAAGGGCCTATACAGCCCGGCTATGGTGCATTTCGCCAGGGATCTCGGTTTCCGGCAGACCTTCCTTCTGGAGTTCTGCGGGAAGGTAGCCTCGTTCGTCGTGGCCACGACCACCGTTTTCCTCGGGGGAACTTACTGGGCGATCGCAGCAAATTACGTGGCTTCATCGACCGCGGCGACTATTGCGTCCTATGTTCTGGCGCCCTATCGCCCGGCCTTCTCGTTGTCCCGGCTGCCCGATTTTGCAGGCTTCATTGGCTGGTTCAGTTCCGCGCAGTTGGTATCGGCCCTCAACTGGCAGTTCGATCGCGTGTTGATCGGCGCCGTCGCGGGCAAGGCGATACTCGGTCGGTATGCCTTGGTCAGCGATGTCGCGGCAATTCCGACGCAGAACCTGATCGGTCCTGCGCAACAGTCTGTCATGGCTGCATTTGCACGGATCGGCTCGGATCCCGAGCGGATGAAGTTCGCCTTCCTGAAAGCCGTTCGCTTTGTCATGCTGATTGCGGTGCCGGCCTGTGTCGGTATCAGCCTGACGTCGGACCTTGTCACGGACCTGCTGCTCGGAGCGAAGTGGAAGGACGCGGCGCCTCTCCTCACCCCACTGGCGCTGTCGATGATCCCCATTCCCTACTTCCAGACTTTGTACTCTGCCGGGCTTGCGGTCGATCGGCCGCATATCATCTTCAAGCTCAACACGATCGACCTGTGCTTCAGGCTGGTATTGATCTCTATTGCTTTCTATCTTTTTTCAACCACAGGCGTCAGCTTTGCGAGGGTGCTGCTCTCCTCGATCATGTTTGTCTTTTATCTCATGGAGACGAGGCGGCTGCTGCAGGTTGAAATCTGGAGGCAGTTGAAGAACCTGTGGCAAATTGCGCTCGCCGCCATTGTCATGGCGATCTGGGTTCTGGTGTTGCGACACGAGCTTGCGGGCCGTGCGTGGAACGATGTCGTTGAGCTTGGCATCGTGGCGAGCACGGGTGCGGCGGCTTATGTCGGCACGCTGCTTGCTCTGGGTGTGCGGTTGATCGCCGGTGGTGGGCGGCTCGAGCTTGTCAATCGTCGATAGCTGTCGGGCGTGAGAACGCCAAGTGTGCTGCCATCAGAGAAGTGAGCGAAGCAGGCCCATGGCCGAACGTCTTCCTGACTCAAGCCGATAGCCAATTGCGCGGCGTGCGCGCTCGTTTGGCAGGGCAGTGGTGATCAGATAGTACGCTGTCAATCTAGCCTTGGTTTTCGCGGGGTAGCATTCGCTCCACAGGGCGACCAACAATCGACCAAGGTTGCCGAGGGAAACACGCTGGCCATCGACTATCGCCAGATAATAGCTGTGCTCGAGATAGTAGTAGGTTTGCTCCGGCGCCACCAGTTCTGCCGCCCGGCCTGATCTTTCCAGGATTCGGCGCAGATGATCCGTGCGATCCACGAAGCGCCTGATATCCCGGCGCAACGATTCAGCGCTGAGGGGACGTCCCAGCCCGGAGTCGTTTCGGTCATGCACGCGATAACGCCCCAACTGCTGCGAGAGTCCCACCACGTCGCCCAGGAAGGGGGCAATGAACAGAATGACGCCATCGACCGCGCGATCATAATCGACCTCTCGCAGATATTCGCAGACGTCACGCCGGAACACGTTTCCGGAGGTAGGAGGCGTTGTGTAGACCCCCGTACGCAGTACCCGGTCGGCGAGGGTCAGGCTGCTTCGGAACGTGCCGAGCGACGGGTCATTCGCATCGGTGACGTTTCCGTCACGATCAATCTGGATCAAGGGGAACTGCAGCTTAGCAACCCGCTCATCGAGTGCGGCGATGATGGTGGCAAGGGAGCCCGGGACCAGTTCGTCGTCGGCGTCGAGAAAAAGCACAAAGGGGGCCTGCGTGTGATCAAGCCCGTAGAGGCAGGCCGCGCGCTGGCCGCGATTTTCCGTCCTATAGGCGGTCACGCCTTCGCGGGTGATTGCTTCCCAGGAGTGATCCGTCGAACCGTCATCGATCACCACGAGTTCGCAATCGTCGCGCCCTTGCGAAACGACGCTACGGATCGCCCGTGACACATACGCCTCGTAATTCCAGCAGGTGATGACGACCGCAAGCTTCGGAGTCGTCACTCTGTCCTGGTGACCATTTGCCATGGTTCTCGACCTTTGGCGCGGCACCGTTCTGTAAAGAAGGCCAGCTGCCTGTCCGCCGACCGTTGCTGGTGTCATGCCTTTCTCCGATTGACTACGGTGCCGATCACATTGGCGCCGGAGCGCCGCAATTGATGAAGCATGTCATTCACCTCATCGGTCGTCGTTTTCCCGGCGGTTGCCACGATCAGCACCGCGTCAGCGTGAATCGCCAATGCCAGGGCGTCCGTCGAGTCGTGCAGAGGTGGCAAGTCGATCAAGACGTCGCCTCTGACGCGAGCGGACTCGACAATACGTGCGACACGGCGGTCTCGGAAGTCAGCAAAAAGGTTGGTCTCTGGGTTAACCGAGTGGATCGGCAATACCGTAATGCCGTCTCTGTTCGTGAAAAGGACTTGCTCGGGACGCACGTCGGCAATCAGCGCATCAGCCAACGAAACGGCAACGGAACTGTCCATCCCGCCGGCCTCATAGTCCGGACGCCCGACCTCGGACTTGAAGAGGGTAACATACCGGCCGCTTCTGTTTATCAATTGCGCAAGGCTGAGGCAGACCGTCGAGATATTGGCGCCTTCTTCCCAGCCGGCGATCGCGATCACCAGACTACGTTCGCTGCGAATGGAGGAGCAGGCGATCTCGATTGATGTTCTCAAGTCACGCATAGCGACAGCGTAGCGGCTACTGGGCTGGCTGACGACAAGTGCGGCCCGCTCGATATCCGTGCGCCAGGCTGCGCCGATCCAGCTACCGGCTTCGGGTATGGTTCCGAGGCAGGGAACGCCGGTATCACGCATCAGATCCTTGGCCGTCCGAACCTTGCGATCCAGCGCCAGGATGGTGAAGCCCCCGATCAGCCCGAGCACGCCCCCAAGCGCCATGATGAGCTTTGAACGGGGGCCAGTGGGGCTCACCGGCGGCAATGCCGCACCGATGATCCGGGCGTCGGCATCCGGCGTCGGAATGATCGGCAGCGTACCGTGCCTCATTGCATCCGTGGCTGCGTTGACCTGGGCGGCCAGAGCGTCGAGGCGCCCTTGAAGCGCTTCCGTTCCGGCTTGCGCCAATTGCGCCTTGAAGCCGACAGATTGCGAGATGTAGCCGGACAGCATTGCGTTCGCGACGCGGGCCGCGAGCACAGGGTCGGTTGCCGAGTATTCGATCTCGATGACGTAGGATTGGCCAACGCGTCGGACGTTGAGGTTCCTTATGAAGTCCTGGAATGCCGCCTGGCGGGCGCTATTTTCGGCTGGATCGTTGCTTGGCGCTGCAGGTGGCACCGAGCGCCCGGACTTGCCGATTTCCGGGACGGCGGGATTGTTCTCGGCGGGCGGTCGTTTACCGATCACGGACTGATCGAGATAGCGCTGTACCTCGGCCATCGGAGCGTCGATCATTCGTCCAGCAGCCGGCCCGAGGCTCGGTGCGTTCTCTAGGTCCAGGCTGTCGAATACTGCCGATAGAAGACGCTCCGAGCGGATGATCTGGAGCTCGCTATCGGCTCTGTTCAAGTCGAGGCTGCCCGGTACGATTGCCTCTTGGCCGGAAATCGCGGCCTGGCGTCGTGGCTCGAGCAAAAGCGTAGCCGTTGCCGAATAGGTCTGTGGAAGGGTTTTGGCATAGAGCGTTGCCAATCCTACGCCGATCGCGGTGCATAGGATCAGTTTCGTCTTGTGCTGCAGACCGAGCAGATACATCGCGCGCAGCAGAGCCACCGGACCTTCGTCGGTCTTCTCCGTAAGCGTGTCATCGAACCGCCATAGCCCGGACAAACGCTTCAGGGGCTGCGGGCTGTTATACGTCATCGCGCCTTTACCTCCGGCTGAATTGATCCCCTCTGGCTTGCTGTCGGGAGCCCTGCCGCGCGCTCGGGTTCCAGACGGCCACGAAGTACGTCGGCAATGGCAATGAGATTGCCTCGTGCCCTGCCGCGTCTGTCGACGAACGGTTCCGGCCACGCCGCTCGTCCGAAATTGCTGGCCATGTTGCAAAGGATGTGGTTCGCGACCTTCGGGATGGTCATCGTTCCCTTACGCAGCATATAGAGCGGGTTCACGACCTGCGAATACCCAAGACGGTTGCCGCTTATGCGTCCACCCTTGGTGCCCATGTGGACGCCGAAGGCAGCGGCGTCCTTGACCAGTCGCCCACCGCCCTTGGCGAGGGCAGCCGCGAAGTCGCGGTCCTCAAGCCAGCCGTAGAGGACCAGGCGTTCGTCGAAGCGGGTCGAGCCGATTGATTTTACGCGAAATGCCATGTTGCAGCCGTAGGGACTGTAGGGTTCGATCCAAGCCCAATCGGCCGCCGCTGCCTCCGCTGTCATCTGCACGGCATCGGCGAATGCGATGCCGGGGCCGTTGATGCCGTCGGCAACAACGCGGCCGGTAAAGGCGACAACGCGGCTCTCATCCCGGAAGGTGCGGGTGGCAGCGGCGATCCAGTTTCCGTCGGCAACGAAGTCGTCGTCGAAGAAAGCGACGATCTCTGTATTCTTGGGGAGATTGGCCAAGGCGGTGTTGCGCTGGGCGGCGAGGCCGGGCGGTCCGGTCAACACAGTGACGTTGGGATGGTCCGCGAGATCTCCCGCATCCTCGGGATCGACGCATGAGACGATAACGGTGTCGGGGGGCTGGGTTTGCGTTGCAAGCGTGTGCCGCACGGTTGCGCTGACAAGGGCAGGGCGTCCGCGTGTTGCCACAACGAGCGCCGTGCGCGCGCCAGTAGCTGTAACCGGTGCATGATAGATCGATCTCCGGGCCGTCGGCCGTTCAAGCAGTTCCAAATAGCCTGCGGCCGTGTTGGACCACGAGAACTGTCTGATCTGGCTGCGTCCCCGTTGCACGAGGTCGGCGCGCAGTTCCTGCGAATCCTTGAGGGTGCTGATATGCTGGACCCAGGCCACGGGGTCGGTCGGGGACGCAAGGAGAGCGGCGGTGCCGCAAACCTCCGGCATGCTGGCGCAATGGGAGGCGACGACCGGGCAGCCCCGTGCCATCGCTTCGACAATCGGCAGGCCAAATCCCTCGGTCAATGACGGAAAGGCGAGACAGAGGGCCCGGTCGAGCAGGTATGCGAGATCGTTGTCGGAAACGCGCCCGATCAGGCGGACGTTGGGCCGCGCCGCGAGTTCGCCCGGGACAAAAATTCCCGCGTCGCCGCCAACGATGATGATGTCGACCCCGATTTCATCGAGCCCCGGCGCTGCGTCGATCAGCAGGGTCAGGTTCTTGTGCCGTGCGCGTGAACCGAGAGCGAGCACGAACTGACGCTCGCTTCGACCGGATACCGTGGCAATGATCCCTGGCGCGGTCTGTGCAAGCGCAGGATCCCAGCGCAAGGCATGCTCGTGGCCGTTCGGCAGGACCGCTATGTCTTCGACAGCAATGGGAAGGTGTCTGGCGATCTGCCGGGCTGCAGCGTGGGAGACCGTGGTGATCCGGGCAGATCTCCGGGCGAGAAGCGGCTGCAGCGTGTGATAGAACGCTCTGAATGAGCGGCTGTAGCTGTCGGGAGCTGCGAAGATGTTGGCGTCATGGATGCAGACGATCTGGTCTGCCTTTAACGCCGGGGCGGTGTTGCAAAGATTGAGGAGCCTCCCTCGCCATCGGGCGGGAAGAGTGAGTTGTTCCCACGCGTGACCCGACAGGCGGCCCGAATGGCTCACAGGCATGCGGGCGAAGCCTGGATCATTTCCGCCGACGGGCGCAACGATCGTTGCCCACCCGTCCGCTTCTTCCAGCGCAGTGTTCAGAGCCCGCATGACATTCAATGCATAGCGCTGCACGCCGGTCGCATTCTGCGTTAGGAAACGGCCATTAACGGCGAATTTGGGCACGGTGCTCATGCGGTCGCTCCCAACTGCGTGGCAGCGCGCACCGCCTGGGTGCTGCGCTCGCGTTCGGGCTGGGCGCAGCAGACAGCAGCCAGCATGCAGAAGAACAGCCCCTGATCGAGCACCGGACTGACAAGCAGGTCTCCGATCATCAAGCCGAAGCACCCGTTGCGTGCGGCAAGCCGCACATCGGACGTCAGCGTTCCGGGGACGCCGCGCTTCTTGAAAAACGCGGTGTAGGCAAACGCCGCATAGAAGATCGTACCGGGAATGCCGACATTGGCGAGCAGCGCCATGACGAAACTCGATGTGCGGACGGTTCCAAGCCCAACACCAAATCCCCAGCTGTCGAAGAAGTTCTGCATGGCGATTGTATTCCACGTGCTCCGCTCAATGCCGGAATCGGACGTGGCTTTGCCCAGCACAACGATGTCCACGTAGTCATAGACGGTCTTGGATATCACGGGATCGATGGCTATCAGCAGCGCGACCGCAATCATTGCAAGAGGGACCATGATCATAGCGGCGGCGGTCACGCGGCGGATTCGCCTCCTGCCGCTAAGCGAGAACGCGGTCGCGTAAAGGATCAACAGCATGAGGGGGGCGCCGGCGACGCCTGTCGACGAAGTGGACAGAAACAGCAGCACGACGGAGGCTGCGGCGATCGAGCCCATAAGCGGCCGTTTGTAGCCGCTGAGCCAGAGCGTTCCCGAGAATGCCAGCACGCCAAGCGTCGACCTCGCGAAAGAGGAAGCCTCGGTGAAGGAGCCAACAATTCGCTTCAGGTTGCCGATCTGAGCATCGGTGTGAAGCGCATACTGGGCGTTGCGCATGAAATCGAGGAGCCATTGCGTGCCTGTGGCAAAGGTGGCCATATCGAGCACGGCAAAGACGATGTTGGCAACGCAATAGCCGATCAGCCCGGTCAGAACCGCATTGAAGCCTCGATGGGTCGACGCCACCGCCAAGGTCAACCCGAAGCAAACGAGGTTGCCGATCATATAGACGCTTTGGGTGAGGTTGCTGGAGACCGGCACGAGCGGAACGGTCGATCCTGTGTCGCCGAAGACCGTCGAGCCGAGCGCGACGATCTGCGTCACACCCGTAAGCAGGCGTGGGGCAAAGTAGGCGCTCAGCACGCCATAGGCGATCAGAAGGACGAACCAGAAGCCCGGTTCCCCGGGGCTGAGGGCGCGGATGAAGGCCCGTAACTCTTGCTTTCGGGTAATGACGCCCAATGCAAGAAAGCCGAGGAGGACATGGGCCGGCTGAATATTGGCAAAGCCGACGAACATCGCGGCCGCTGACCCCAGCACCGGTACGATCGCAAGCACGGTGACCATCGTCATGTCGCCAAGCAGTACGCAAAACAGACCAACAAGAATGGTAGCGACGCCGATGGGTTCTAGGATCATGTTGCAGCTTGTCTCCTTGCCATCGTCATGATCGTTACTCTGCCAAAACAAGGAGCGAGTAGCCGCCGAGCACCCGAACTGCCAAATCCGGGTTGATGGAGTAGAGCATCCTGCGCGGCAGACGCATCAAACGACTGCTGAGCGCCTGGTTGGGAAGCTCCAGGCGGCTGGCGGTGTAGCTGTAGTCGATCACCGAGTACCCGCAATCTCTGATGGTCGCGAGCGCCGTGTCCTTGAAGAAGTAGTGCAAGTGCCCGACATTGGCGCGCAGATTCATGATGGGCCAGCCACGCAGTATCGACTGAACCGAGAGATCGAGCGGGATGTGGAAGATGGCCTTGCGGCCGCGGGCGCGAAGCCCCTTTATGAAGGAGATGTAGTCGTCGACATGCTCGATGACGTCTGCGACCACAAGGACATCGTAGCAAGTCCGCTCTTCGCCGGCGCTAGGGCTCAGGTGAAAGGAGACACGATCTGTCTCCTTTGTCTTTGCTCTCTGGTAGGCATGAGGAGAGACCTCATAGCCAGCAAACCGAGCTGCCGGGAACGCCCGGGACAAATTCAGCAGGATCTCTCCGGTTCCGCAGCCGATTTCGCAAAGCGAATCGAATTGCAGCCCGTTCTTTCTGATGATGTTTTCGATCTGGCGGGCCTTCCAAGGGGAATCCTCTTCGTGCCAGTTCGGATTGAGCTCCGCATAATGATCGGAAAGATAGATATCCTGCAATGCTGACATCAGCGTCCTTCCATGAGGGTTTCAATGCTCGGAACGTCTGTTTACGGCGCAGTCATATTTCTGTGGCGGCAGACGGCACAGGACGTGCATCTGCCCTCGGCCCCTAGGGTCGACGTCTCAGTAGCTACCGCGGGAGGACAGCACGGCCGGTATCGTCTTGGCCATGATCACCACGTCGCCCCATAGCGTTTGCTCCGACACGTACAGGACATCGAGTTCCACACGTTTGCTGTAGCTCGTGTCGTTTCGCCCGCTCACCTGCCAAAGGCCGGTCAGTCCGGGCCGAACCCGAATATAGTCGGAAAAATGCACGCCATAGAGTTCGGCTTCGTTCGGTACAATCGGGCGAGGGCCGACAAGACTCATCTCGCCTTTGATGACGTTCAGCAGCTGTGGGATCTCATCGATGCTGTTCTTACGCAAAATCCGCCCGAAAGGTGTGACGCGGGGGTCATCCTTCAGCTTTCGTGTAGCCTTCCATTCAGCGCGGACGTCTGGATTTTCTGTCAGATGATGCGCCAGCGCCTCTTCGGCGTTGGAGACCATGGTTCTGAACTTCAAGCACGAGAACAGCACGCCATTTTTGCCGATACGCCGATGCGTGATGAAAATCGGCCGACCCTGCGTGACAAGCAGGATCACCGTCACCATCAGCAGCATTGGAGACAGTACAACCAGCGCGATGACGGCGAGGACCGCATCGACGGCGTACTTCATTCTACCCGGTGCGGTATCGGGAATTCTCGCCCTTGAACGTCCAATGTGCACCAGTTCCGTAGGCCGGCGCATCCTTGCGCCACCCAGTCCGTCAAAGTCACGTCTTAGATCAAATTCCCTCATCTGCTTGCTCCCTACTCAAGAAAGGTCAATGGGCATGTGCAGACTGCGCCGATCGGGCATGGTCGGTAAGTTAACAACTAGCGCACCGTTTGACAATGTCTTTGTTGCGCTGCAGTATTTATAGGTAGGTTACGATAATGTCTGAGTAGCATCTGGCTGAAATCGTTATTGATAAGGCCGGAGCGACTTTGGTCGATTTATGATATTCTTTGTCATATCTGATGGCCGCGTTCATTTTCTACAATCTATGCGGTTTAATATTTTCATGGAGCTTTCCATGCGTGTGGCAATCATACACTATTGGCTGGTTGGAATGCGCGGTGGAGAAAAGGTGCTGGAAGCACTTTGCAACATCTATCCGTGCGCGGATATTTACACACATGTCTATGATATAGCAGCAATTTCCGACGTGATCCGGAAGCATAAGGTCCACACGACCTTCATCGATGGACTTCCCTATTCAAAGAAGATGTACAAGAAATATCTGCCCCTGATGCCGATGGCCTTGGAGCAGATCGACCTTAATGAGTATGACCTCGTAATTAGTAGCGAGTCCGGGCCCGCCAAGGGGGTAATCCCGACGTCCACGGCCGTGCACGTGTGTTACTGTCATTCTCCGATGCGATACATCTGGAATATGTACAACAGATACTACGATAGTTCAGGGTTGATGACCCGCCTGATGATGCCGCCGCTCGCGCATTACCTGAGAACCTGGGATGTCGCGACGGCCAATCGTGTAGACGATTTCGCGGCGAATTCCGCGACGGTGGCGCAGCGGATCAAGAGCTACTATCGCAGGGACGCCGAGGTTATCCATCCGCCGGTTGATACGGCTGCCTTCCGGCCGGTCGCGGCCTCCGAACTCGGCGACTACCATCTGATGGTCGGAGAATTGGTAGGCTACAAGCGACCTGATCTGGCGGTGGAGGCCTTCAACCGCATGAAGGCGAAGCTCCTGGTGATCGGCGGCGGCGAGATGCTCGACCATCTTCGCAAGATCGCCGGGCCCACAGTGACGATCCTGGGGCCTCAGCCCTTTGACGTCCTCAAGCATCACTATGCACGGTGCAAGGCGCTCATCTTTCCGGGGGAGGAAGACTTCGGTATCGTGCCGGTGGAAGCGATGGCGAGCGGACGCCCCGTGATAGCATTTGGCCGCGGCGGAGCGACCGAAACCGTGGTGCGCGACAGGACCGGCGTGTTCTTCGGCACGCAGACGGTCGAAGCGCTGATCGACGCGGTTGAACGCCTGGAGCGGATCGATTTCGATCCGGCGGATGCGGTCGCGCGCGCCGGAGAGTTCCGAACGGAGATCTTCATGGAGAAGTTCAAGTCTTTCGTCGTCAGGTCGACAGCCAGTCGGGCCCAAGTTGGTGTAGCCTAGCAAGGGCTGAGAAGCATTGTTTCGATCACCGCGCTGGTATTTGGTAGGAGTGAAACATGACCCATAAAGTTTCTTCCACGAGCAGGCAGATGTGGCAAAGAACAATTGGTGGTGCCGATAGACAGCGAGCCTGGGTGGCTTGCCTTTTCCTTTTTCTGACCACGTTCATCGCACTGTGCTTCAGCACCTCGGCGAGAGCGGAGGACTACATCCTCGGCCCCCAGGACACTTTGAAAATTCGCGTCTACGAATGGCGGCCGGTCACGGGAACAGCCTATGAATGGGTGCCGCTGAACGGTGACTTTGCCATTTCCGCAGCCGGGAACCTGTCGCTTCCCATCATCGGCACCGTGCCTGCTGCCGGAATGACGCTGGAACAGGTCGCCAACTCGATCGGCGAGCGACTGCAAGCACAGGTCGGGCTGCAGAAGCGCCCCAACGCTTCGGTTGAGGTTTCCGAGTACCGGCCCTTCTTCGTCACTGGCCTTGTCTCGAAGCCGGGAAAATACAGCTATAGTCCCGGTCTGACGATTGTTCAGGCGCTAAGCATGGCTGGCGGTATGTTCGGCCCGGTCGACGCGAGCTCGTTCACCTTGCAGCATGATGCGCTGGTCAGCCGCGGGGATCTGCGTACGCTTCAGGTGGAACGGCTCGGGCTCCTTGCCCGGCAAGGCCGGTTGGATGCGATTACCCATAATCAACCCTCGATCACGTTCCCAGAGGAGCTGACGAAGAGGGCGGGGCAGTCCGTCGTCGATCGCATGATGCGCGAGGAGCAAGACCTGTTCGATACACGTCAGCAATCGATGAGCGCCGAATTCGATGCGCTCAACCAGGCGAAGGTGCTGGCCACGAATGAGATCGAGACCCTGAAAGCCAAGTCGGCGTCGTTGGCGAAGCAGATTGATCTTGCCAACAAGGACGTCGGTGCCGTCAGCAAGCTGATCGCCCAGGGGTTGACCGTATCGTCTCGCCAGCTCACCTCGAGCCAGAATCTGGCGGATCTGGAAAGCCGAAATCTTGACGTCTCTCTGGCCATTCTCAGGGCGCAGCAGGATATTGCCAAGGTGGCTCGAGACACCGCGGATGTGCGCAACCGATACCGTGTCGATGCCCTGACCGAGGCCGCACAGGTGCGCGACCAGCTGGCGGCGAACGCAGAGAAGGCCGAAACGGCGCGAACCCTGCTTCAGAATATCGAGATCCGCTCGCCGGTCGCTGCCAATGTAGCCGCCGATGACGGCCCCGGGTCGTTCGTGACGACGGTCGACCGCACCGCCAAGGGTGCGACACACACGATTCCTGCGAAAGACAATGACCCGGTTTTCCCGGGAGATGTCATTCGTGTTGAAAGATGGCAAGGAGCGCCCGGTACGCCGGCAGCCGACGATGGCTTCAAACCGTCGGCCTCCCCGTGACGCTTGTGCGTTGCCGGAGGTGGCGGTCGAGTTGGTGAAAAGGGAGGTCGAAATATGACCACCTTGTTCGGGCGTGGAAATAGGCGATAAGGTTGGGGTGTTGATTCCAGACGATCCGCTGGGAGCCGAAGTTTAATGCCGTGGAGTCTTTTAGTTCTGTTTTTAGTCGGCGCCGTGTGCGCCGTCCGATTGCCGATTTTGCATTTTACACTCGTGGTCGTAATCGTGATTGCCGGATACGCGTTGGCGAGTATCGGCTCGGCAAAATCGGGTATCGAGGTCTTCGTGTGGTCCGCGCTTTACGCGGGCGCACTTGAAGGCGGCTATATTCTTGCCAACTGCCTGTTTTATCTCGTTTTCGTGAAATTCTTCGCGCGCAAGTACAAGCGGCCGCCCTCCAATCTCAATTCCAAATACTCGCAGGATTAAGCGTGCGGGCACGATAGCTTCAGTGAATCCGTGAAGAGGGGATGGTGTCGCGCAGAAACGGGGCGACCTTCGCGGATAGTTCGGACATATCAATGGAAGCGTCGGCCAGGAGGCAGGTGGCGATCGCCTCGCACAGCAACTCGACCTCAGGAGGGATTCCGGTGATTTCGTCGCCGGCGGGGCCATAGACGCCGCTGCGCGGCCAAGCGCGCTTCTGCTCCTCACAGAGTTTGACTCCAGAAAACGGCAGAAGATCCACCAGATCGGCCGCAAGCTTCAAAGCCTGCTCCAGATCTTCTTCCGGTACCGTCAACGAACTGATCCAGCCACTCATCGCTGCGCTCTCCTAGCCGCTCTTCAACTGCGCGACGGCGAGCAGGGTATCTGCACTGATCGAGGTCGAGCCGCTGAGAATGCTGAGGGCGCTGGAATCGGTGGTTCCGTTCGCAACGTCGTACATCGCCGTAAAGCGCTGGATCAGGTTTTCGACCTTGTCCGGGTCGCCGAGATCCTCCAGATCGATGAAGTTCGTGACCATCTCGGCCTGCTTGTCGACATCCATGTTCGACACGTAGCTTGAGAGATTGAACGTCGTCGTGAAGAATTCGAACAGCGCGCTGTCGCCCAGAATGTCGTAGGCGCTCGAGATCGTCGGCGCCATGCGCTCGAAGTAGAGCGCCAAGCGTACGCCCGTGTTGCTGTCGCCCTCGTTGCTCTCCAGCGTCTGGCGGACGTAATTGTTGACCGTATCGATTACATCGCCGCGTTGCTGGACGGTGCCGACGGGGTCTGCCGACAGATTGCCGTCCGTATCGAAGTTGAAGGAAGCAACGATCGATGCGAAGCGGGTGTCAGACTGCTGATTGACGTAGCTGTCCGGATCGTCGGGGTCCGACTCAAACATCTTCTTCAGCTCGCTTGAGGTGACGTCGTCGGGATCGATGCCTTTGGCTTCAAGCATCAGATTGACCAGGCGGTCGTCGGCCAGCAGTTCGGAGACGCTGCTGATCGTACCCATCTGCGTATTGAAATAGGTCATTTCGGTATCTGCGGCGCTGGATGCATCGGTCTTTTCAGTGCCCGTCAGATACCTGATCTTGTTTTCCTTGTAGTCGGCAACGAAGTCGTCGACGACCGACTGCGACATTGCCTGAAGAGGCACAGTGGTATTGCCGTCGGCATCGAAGCTGAAGGCGGCGCGCAGCGACGTGAACCTGCTGTCATTGAGCTTGTTGACGTAGCTGTCCGGGTCGTCCGGGTCGCTTTCCAGTATCTTTCGGAATTCGCTCTTCGTGACCTCGTCCGATCCGATGCCAAACGAGCGCAGAGCCATCTGCCACAATTCGGCGTCGTCATCGTTGCTGTCGTCATCGTCGTCGGCATTCGACTTCAGGAAGTCGTCGATGCTCGTCACATCCGCGAGGCGGGTCTTGTAGTTCGCGACCGAGTCTTCGATCCAGGTGTCGACGCTGGCCGACGAGTAGTTCGTGGAGAATGCCTCGGTCGTTGCCGTGGTCTGGTCGCTAGTCTGCGCCGAGACGCCATCTGCCAGCGTGCCGTCGGACTCGAAGTTGAACGCGTCGTGAAGATCGCCATAGCCGATCGCGGTTGCGAGCGTCGAGCTTTTCAAGGAGGCGGAGATGTAGTTGTCGGGCTCTGAATCGCTGAGGCCATAGGCCGACCGGATATAGGCAACGAGCTTGTCATCCGCCATCAACTGGTCGACCGTCGTTATGTTGCCGATGGTTGCCGAGAAGTAGGCCGAATAGGCATCTTCGACCTGAGACGAGGCGAAGGTCGATTGTGAAATGGTGTAGGCGCTCTCGACATAGGCCTTCTGGTCGTCGGTCTGCAGCGGGTCGCTGACACTGCCGTCGGTGTTGAAATTGAACGCCTTGGCAAGGTTGAGGTAGACGTCGTCGTCAAGCTGATTGACGAAACTATCGGGATCATCGACGTCGCTGGTCAGGACATTGCGCAGGAAACTGGTGGACGTGTAGTCGGTGCTCAAGCCGAAAGCATTCAGGACATAGTTTCGCAGGCGTGAGCTGCCGAGCAGGCTGTCGACTGATGTGATGTTGTTGATCGCGCCGTCGTAATAGTCCGTTTCCGTGGTGATATCGGCGGTCTCATCGTCGAAGGAGCTCTGGTAATTGTCGAGAAGCGTGCTTTCCTGGCTGCTCGTTTGAGCGGCCGCATCCTCGCCAACGAACTTGAAGGCGGCGGCGAAGTCCGTGTAACGATTGTCGCTCAATGAGTTGGCGAAGCTTGATGAGTCGCTGAGGTCGCTTTCAAGTACCTTCTTCATGAAGGCCTTTGCGTATGTCATGTCCTCCAGGCCGTATGCCTTCATGGCATAGGAATAGAGGCGGTAGTCGCTCATGAAGTCATCGACGCTCGTAACCTTGCCGATGTTCTCTTTATAGTACGCCGTTTCGGTCGCGACCGATCCTTGCGATGCGGTCCTCGAGAGGGTTTTGCCGAGATTGTTGGTAATCGTCAGATAACTGAGATACGTGGAAACCATAAACACTGCCCCTATGCGCAGGAGTCAAACGGCAAAGTGCGACCGTTCGCCGCCAAGGCGACGTCGTGCAGATCAACAGTATGACTTTCCGCATGCCCCGATATCGGTCGGCGACCCCAATTCAGCCGAGAGTGTGCTTGGGGACGAGACAAAAGCCCCAACGACGACTCACCCGTAATCATTACGGAACCGAATAGTTCTATAAATGATTCCGAGGTGAAAACCCAAGCGGTTTTTTATGGCGGAGGCATAAACGGAGATCCGGGCATCTCGTGCCCGGATCTCTTCGCATTGGCAAGGGTTGGCGGCGTCTAGGCTCAAAATGGGTAGTGTTGGCCCGGGTCTTCGATCGTGATCCAGCGGAGATCGGTGAACTCCGCGACGGCGGCCTTGCCGCCGGACCGGCCATAGCCGCTGCCCTTGACGCCGCCAAACGGCATCTGTGCTTCGTCGTTCAGCGTCGGGCCGTTGATGTGGCAGATGCCGGATTCTATCTGGGCCGCGACCGCCATTGCGCGCTGAACGTCACGACTGAACACCGCCGCGGACAAGCCGTATTCGGTATCGTTGGCAATGCGGATCGCTTCGTCCTCATCGGCAACACGAATGATCGGCTTGACCGGACCAAAGGATTCTTCGCCATACACGCGCATGTCCGCAGTGACGTGATCGAGGAGGGTTGCCTCCACGACAGTCCCGGTGCGTTTTCCGCCGGCGACAAGCTTGGCGCCCTTTGCCAGCGCATCGGCGATCAGGTCATCCATCTTCTTTGCGGCCTCGAGGCTGATCAGCGATCCCAGCACGACATGCCCGCGAGGATCGCCCGCCGGCAGTTGCTGTGCCCGGGCGGCGAGCTTCTCCACGAAAACGTCGGCGATCGCATGATGGACGATGATGCGTTCGGTGGACATGCAGATCTGGCCCTGGTGCATGAAGGCGCCGAAGATCGCCGCGTTGACGGCGCCGTCGATATCTGCGTCATCAAGGATGACAAGCGGTGCTTTGCCGCCCAGTTCCAGCAATGCCGGCTTCAGGTGCCGGCCGCACAGTTCGCCAATGATCTTGCCGACCTTGGTCGAGCCCGTGAAGTTCACACGACGAACGGCAGGTGCTGCGATCAATGCGGCAACGACGGCCGATGCATCTTCCGGTGCATTGGTGATGACATTGATGACACCGGCCGGCAGACCGGCCTCCACCAGCGCAGTAGCAATCAGCCGGTGCGTGCCCGGGCACTGTTCCGAGGCTTTCAAAATGACGGTGTTACCGCAGGCTATCGGCATTGCGATCGCGCGGGTGGCGAGAATAACGGGCGCGTTCCATGGGGCAATCGCCAGGCAGACGCCAGCCGCCTGGCGCACACCCATTGCCAGTGTCCCCGGCTTTTCAGAGGGAATGACCTCACCCGAAATCTGGGTGGTCATCGAACCGGCCTCGCGCAGGATGTTGGCTGCGAGCATGACATTGAAGCCTGCCCAGGGTGCGGTTGCACCGGTCTCCTCTATCATCAGGCGCGTGAATTCCGCCGCCTTCGAATCTATGATGTCTGCCGCCTTGAGCAGAATGGCGCGGCGATGCCCAGGACCGGTTTTCGACCAGGCGGGAAAGGCGGAGGAGGCGGCATCGATTGCCGCTGCAACGTCGTCAAGGCTAGCAGCGGGCGCACGGCTGGCGACCTTTTCGGTGAAGGGATCGATGCGATCATAGGTCCGGCCGGTCGATGACGGGCGGTCCTCGCCGTCGATGAGAAGGGCAATGTCCATGTCAGGTCTCCTGATGCGAAGATGTTAGAAGCCGAGAACTTCGGCGTTGATGGAGGCTTCGAGGCCGCCGTCTGTGGCAAGGTTGGCGCCGTTTATCCAGCGGGCTCCGTCCGAGCACAGAAAGAGGATGGCCGGTGCGATGTCGGCAGCCGTTCCCGCGCGGCCGACGCGCGTGATGTCGCTGTCGACACGGGCATCGCCGAGAACGGTGCGGAATTGCTGCAGAATAGGAGTCTCGACCGGCCCGGGGCTGACCGCGTTGACCCGGATGCCACGATCCTTGAACAGGGGCTGGTGAGCAGCGCGCATTGTCCAGAGCAACAGAAGCTCCTTCGACAGCGGATAACCCTCTTCATTCTTGAGACCATGCTCGGCGGCGAGCTTCTCGACATCGGGAAAGCCCTCCACTGAGGTCAGGCGCTTTGCCCTATCGAGGTTCGCTCGCCAGCCATATCCTGCGATCGAGGCGACGTTGATGATCGCGCCGCCTTCACGCAGACGCGGTGCGACGGCCTCGGACAGCGCTCTGAGCCCGAAGAAATTCACGGCAAGGGTTTGTGCTATGCCGGTATTGCCGGAAAGACCCGCTACGTTCGCAAGCGCGTCAAGCCGCTTCGGCAGGCGGCGCGCGATCTCGGCGACACCGTCAGCCGAGGAAATGTCACCTTGGATGAATGACGCCAGGTGTTGCGAGGGCGCGCGCACGTCCACGCCGATGACTTCCGCGCCGAGTTGGGCTGCGAGCTCGGCGGTCCTTGCCCCGATCCCCGACGCGACGCCAGTGATCAGAATTGTCTTCCCAAAAAGCATTGACTTCACCTTTCCCGATAGTCCGCGGTTCGCGAGCCTATCGATCTTCTTGTTTGACGAGGTTGGCGGGTAGTTTGAGCCGGTAGCCGACAGGCAGTAGCCGGACATCGGACCGTTGTTCGATTGCGCCCCAAAGACCCGAGGGTAGGTAGAGCGAAAACAGCACTGCCGTCGCGCCGAGGCCGATCAGGTACCAGACACCGAGATTGCCGAAATAGGTCTCGATGACGAAGAACAGCACCGCACCGAGGATCGCTCCTTCGAACTTGCCGATGCCACCGACCAGGACCATGAAGATCATGTAGGCCGTCCACTGGATGCTGAAGTAAGTCTTGGGCTGGAACGTCGTCGCCGTTGCAAGCCAGAGGCCGCCGGCGACCGCAACACCGAACGCAGCAAGAACGAAGAGCAGACGTTTCGTCGCCATGACCTTGACGCCAACCGACATGGCCGCATCCTCGTTGTCTCGGATGGCCTGGATGGCCGCTCCCGCCCGGCTTCGCAATACCGCGAATAGCAGGCCGAGGAGACCGGCCATCGCCACGAGCGCCATCCAGTAGATCGTCGCGCGTCGCGTCTGGCTATCGTAGACGTTGAGCGAAATCAGCGAGGTCCCGGTCTCGCCCTGGATGAGCTGGTCGAGATTGACAAGCAGGTGAACGATCTCCGTCACCACCCACATGCCGATTGCAAACTCGCCGCCCTTCAGGCGCAGCATGAAAAACGACAGCGGGATCGACAGAAGAGCGGTGATGAATGCTGCGACGACGAGCGAGACGAAAGGATTGAGGCCGGCATCCGCAAGCCGCACCGTAAAGTACGCGCCAAGCCCAAAGAACACCTGCTGGCCGACAGAGACGAGGCCGCCATAGCCCGCCAGAGCGTTCCACATGGCAGCAAGGATCACGTAGATGAACAAGGCCGTCATGCGATCGACGGCGCCAGCGCCCATCCACACCGGCGCAGTCGCAAACAATGCAAGAAGGAGAACGCCGCCGAGCACGGCAAGGCGCGAGGATCGGGTCCAGCGTTCGACGGAAAAGTCTTTCGGAACATAGGTCATGCGGGGCTCCGGACGGTCGTGCGGGTCTTACCGACAAGGGCGCCGCGCAGCGGGAACAGCCGGGCAAAGAGTACCAGCAGGAATACAAGGTGGCCGCCAATCAGGAAACCTTGCGGATGAAGCTGGGCACCGAGCGATTGCGCGAGGCCGAGGACGATGCCGCCAGCCAGTGTACCCCAAAGTGAACCAGCGCCTCCGATGACTGCCGCTTCGAAAGCGAAGAGCAGTTGAGGGCCGCCCGAGTAGGGGTCGAACGTCGCCCGCATGGCGAGGAAGGCCCCCGCAATGCCGACCGTCACCATGGCGATGGCGGTGGCAACGGCGTTGATCTTGCGCGCATCGATGCCGACGAGACCGGCCGTGTCCGGGTCCTCGGCCGTGGCTCGAATGGCCCTGCCCAACGCGAAACGGCTGAGGAACAGCTGGAGACCACCGAGAATGGCGACAGCCGCCACCATCATGATCACCGAAAGTTTGCCGACATAGATTTCACCGGGCAGCTC
This sequence comes from Rhizobium sp. AC44/96, assembly GCF_001692185.1. Classification (NCBI taxonomy): domain Bacteria; kingdom Pseudomonadati; phylum Pseudomonadota; class Alphaproteobacteria; order Hyphomicrobiales; family Rhizobiaceae; genus Rhizobium; species Rhizobium sp. AC44/96. The sequence goes on along the minus strand of NZ_LXKO01000030.1, from coordinate 80,214 downwards.
CCAGGAATCATAGGAGAGATCGCCGAGGAAAGGTGCCAGCGATCGCGTGTCGGCACCAAAGTGCTGGAAGAGCAGGTTGTCGATGATGATCGACAGCCCGAACGTCGTCAGGATCGGAAGAAGTGCGCTTCCACGTGCACTGCGCTCAAGAATGAAGCGCTGCAGGGCCCATCCGATGGCGGCCATGATCGGCAACACGACCGCCAGCCCGGCAATTGGCGAGACGCCAAATTTGTCGGCGAGCAGCCAGAGACCATAGGCGGCAGCGACCGCCAGGCTGCCATGAGCCAGATTGATGATCCGCATCACCGAGAACATGAAGGAGAGGCCGCAGGCGATCACGGCGTAATAGCCGCCCAGAAGAATGCCCTGAATAAGACTGTCCATCATTGTGCCACCCTCCCGCTGTCGCTGCGGTGCAGCCCGAAGTAGGCTTGCGTGATCTGTTCGCGTGAAGCCACCGAGGCAGGGCTGTCGAGCGCGATCTTGCCCTCCAACATGCAGATGACGTGGCTCGCCACGCTCATCGCCCGCCCAAGGTCCTGCTCGACCAGGATGATCGTCGTTCCGGATGTCAGAAGCTTCTGCAGCTGGGCGTAGACGCGATCGACAACCAGCGGCGACAGGCCGAGGGATACCTCGTCGAGAAGCAGGACGTCGGGATTGCTCATCAACGCGCGTCCAATCGCTGTTGCCTGCTGTTCTCCGCCGGAGAGATGGCCCGTCTTTGCGTGGCGACGCGGTACGAGGTTCGGGAACGCGTCGAAGACCCGGTCCACAGTCCATTCGCCCTTGCGGCCCGATGTCCTGCCGAGCAGCAGGTTTTCTTCGACAGTCATCTGTGAAAAGAGCCGGCGACCTTCCGGTACCAGTGCGACGCCCATCGCAATCCGCTTGTGCGAGGGAACGTGCGTGAGGTCCTTGCCTTCAAGGAGGATTTTGCCGGAGGCGGGCAGATGTGCGCCTGCGATCGACCTCAACAATGTCGTCTTGCCGGCCCCATTCGCGCCGACGAGAGCGAGAACGTCGCCTTTTTCGACCTCGAAGCTGACACCACGCACGGCCTTCAGCAAGCCATGGCGGACTTCGAGGTTCTGAATTGAGAGCATGCTCATAGGGGCGATCTCCCAAGATAGGCTTTCATCACCTGCTCGTCGCTCATCACCGCCTTTGGGTCGCCGTCGGCGATAATGCGGCCGGCGTCCATGCAGATGAGGCGGTCGGCGACCTGGAGAAGGATGTGCACAATGTGCTCGATCCAGACGATGCCGATGTTTCGGCGTCGAAGTTCCTGGATCGTTGCGACAAGCTCGCTCGCTTCGCTGTCGGTGAGCCCGCCACCGATTTCGTCGAGAAGCATCAGTTTCGGATTGGTTGCCAGCGCCCGGGCAAGCTCGAGGCGCTTACGGTCGAGCAGACCAAGCGTGTCTGCCTGGCGGTTGGCGACCTGAAGCATTCCACAAAGAGAAAGAGAATCAACGACGCGGTCGTAGGTTTCGTCGCGAGGAGAAAGTTCTCCATGAGCGGCGGCTACAAACACGTTTTCGAAGACCGTCATGCCGCTGAATGGCTTCGGAACCTGGTGCGTGCGCACCAAGCCGGCCTTGCAGCGGTCGGCGGCCGTGATCGCTGTAACGTCGTGGCCCGCGAAGGAGATGGCACCGCTGGTTGGCGCGAATGCACCGGCCAGTATGCTCAAAAGTGTCGTTTTGCCGGCGCCGTTGGGGCCGACGATGCCGACCGCGTCGTTGACACCCATGGTGAAATCCAGATCTTCGATCACGACAAGCGCGCCGAAGCTCTTGCTGATGCCCTTGGCCGAGAGAAACTCTCCTCTCGGCCCCTTTTGAAATTGCTGGTGCACTGGCCCGCTCACCCGTTGTAGGGGATGAGTTTGCCGCTGGCCGGAACGTTCGGATCAGTGACATTCTCGGTGACGACATAGTCGAGCGCGAACTTCGAGCCTTCGGGCGCCTTTACCCACTGCGTGCCGATGATCGGTCCGGGCGAGACGTTTGCAACCGGTCCGGAGGTGAAATCCACCTTGCCGGCGATGGTCGTGGTCTTCAGCGTGCTGAGCGCCTTGGCCACCGCTTCCTTGCTCTTCACATCGGTGCTGGCCTTGAGCGCGTCGAAGCCCGCGTCGAGCAGTGACAGGCTGGCGCCAAGCTGCTGTGTCCATTGCTTGCCGCTCGTCGCCTCATAGCCATCGGCCAACTCCGTTCCGGAGACGCCCGTAAGGGTCGACTTGTAAGGAAACGCCTTGTGCCAGTAAGCGGCGCTGCTCACGTTCACGCCGAGCTTGCCGAGTGCCTCGATATCGGACGGGAAGAGACCAGTCTTGGCGACCTGGCAGATCTTGATCTTGCGAGTTAGCCCCTGCTGGGCGGCCTGGCGCCAGAATGCTGCGAAGTCGGGCGGAATCGGAAAGCTGCTGAAGATCTCGACGCCCTCGCGCTTGAACAGCGCGATCTGGGCGGAGTAGTCGCTGGTGCCGTTCTCATAGGGACCCGGGTCCACGATGGTGAAGCCGTCCTTCGCCAGCAGTGGCGCCAGATTGGCGCGGATGGCGTTCCCGTCTGCATCGTTGGGATACATGACGCCGACCTTCTTGTTGGTCTTGATCAGATTCCATTGCGACACATAGGTCTTGTGGAATTCGCCGACGCCGAAGCCGAAGTGATAGGTCCACTTGAACGGCGAGGGGGCGCCGGGCTTTGCGCCGCGGCCGAAATACCAAGCTTCCCAGGGCATCACTGTCGAAAGGCAGGGCACGCCTGCGGCTTCACAGGCGTCGGCTACCGGGTTGATCGTCTCGGGGGTCGAGACCGCGAGCATCAGGTCGATGCCGCGATTGTTGATCAGGTCCTTGGCAAGCTGGCCGGCGCGGGACGGATCCGATTGCGTGTCCTGGTCGATGATTTCGACCTTCCATGTCTTGCCGCCGGCCTGCAGACCGCCAGCCAGTGCCTTCCTTGCGAGGTCCAGCACGTAGCCGTCGGTCTGGCCGAAGCCGGCGAGCGGCCCGGTGCGCGGGCTGATGAAGCCAACCTTGATCGTGTCGTCGGCCTGGGCCAGCGCCGATCTGCTGCCGATGGCAAGCGTCATGCCGCCGGCTGCGGTGGCGGCCATGAAGCCGCGCCGTGTGAACGGCATCGAATTCGTTTCCTTATGGTCTTTCGTCATGGTTCACTCCTCCCAGAATTTGGCCCTAAAACTTTGGCCCCATGTAACGTTCAGGCACGCCCCACTCGTGCTTCTCGCGTCAGATCGGATAGTCGCGCCTGCCCGTCGCGACGGTGATCCAACGCAATTCCGTAAACTCGTCGATGGCGGCCTTGCCGCCGAAGCGGCCGTATCCGCTCGCTTTCACTCCGCCGAACGGCATCTGCGGTTCGTCGGAAACAGTGGCTTCGTTGATGTGGCAGATGCCGGATTCAATGCGCTTGGCGACTGACAACGCTTCCTGGATGTTGCGGCTGAACACCGCCGATGACAGTCCATACTCGTTGTCATTGGCGATCGTGACGGCCTCGTCATTGCTGCTCACGCGAATGATGGCGGCCAGCGGCCCGAAGCTTTCTTCCCGATAGATACGCATGGCGGGCGTCACGTGATCGAGGATCGTTGCGTCCATGAATGCTCCGCGCGCGAGGCCGCCACATAGCAATTTGGCGCCTTTCTGCAACGCGTCGTCGACGAGCGTGGTGACACGGCGTGCGGCTTCAAGGCTGATGATCGCCCCCAGCGGGCTTACCGCCTCCCGGCGATCCCGGGCGACGAGCTGGGTTGCCTTTGCCTTGAACTTGTCGACGAACTCGTCGGCGATCTCGTCGAGCAGGATGATCCGCTCGGTGGACATGCAGATCTGGCCCTGGTTCATGAAGGCGCCAAAGGATGCGGCGCGCACGGCCTCATCGATATCGGCATCCGCGAGCACGATGAACGGCGCCTTGCCGCCGAGTTCCAACAGGCAACGCTTTAGGTGCTTGGCGGCGAGAGCGGCAATGATACGCCCGACGCGCGTTGACCCGGTGAAATTGATACGCCGCACCGCCGGGTGTGCAATCAGGGCCTCGACGACCGCCGCCGCATCCTTCGGAGCGTTGGTGACAACATTGACCACGCCTGGCGGGAAGCCTGCAGCGCGCACGATTTCACCGAGCAGGCAGTGCGTTTTCGGGCACAGTTCCGACGCCTTCAATATGACGGTGTTTCCGCAGGCAAGCGGCATCGCGATGGCGCGAGCACCAAGGATGATCGGTGCGTTCCACGGCGCTATGCCGACGCAGACGCCCGCCGGCTGGCGAACGGCCAGCGACATGTTGCCGGAGATCGAAGAGGGGATGATTTCGCCGGTTATCTGGGTGGTCATCGCGGCGGCGTCGCGGAAAATGTCAACTGCCAGTTCGCAGTTCATCTTCGCCCAGATCTCGGTCGCGCCAGTTTCCTCGATCATTGCCGCGATCAGGTCTGTTGTTCTCGCTGAAATCAGATCCGCGACGCGGTTGAGCAACGCGCGTCGCTCGCCGGGTGGGGTATCCGACCAATCCGGGAAGGCTGCTGCGGCCGAATCCGCCGCTAGATCCATGTCTGCGGGCGATGCCGCGGCAGCGATCGTAACGAGGTCACCCGTGACGGGGCTGATGCGCTCGAACGTCGAGGCATCGGATGCATCCGTTTCCTGATCGTGAATGAGGAGTTTTGTAACAAACACCAGCGACACCCGTTTAAACGCGGGGCGAGCCCGCAGCGCCGATGGAAGGTGAATCGATATTCCTGGGCAGCGTGCTGCCCATCCAGCGATACCGGATGCCTCCTCCCAAAGGCCGATGAAGAAATCCTACGCCGAATGCCAAGCCAAGAATTATACTTTTCTGGCTAAATCATATAATAATTCGGGGAATACATCGGCATACTGGGAGAGGTGTGTGGAAAGCGGACTTTATCACCACGCACGCGGCGAACGGCATGATTCCGCCTTGTCGAAGCGGACCCTTCATTTTCAGAAGGGCATCTACGCCGATTTCCATCACTTCTTCTTTCTGCCGGCGGGCAGTGCGACGCTCCGTTCCGAGAACTTTGACGAGCGGTTCATGAAGGGGCCGTCGCTGGTGTCGCTGCCGTTTCATGACCGTTACGAGATCGGGATTGCCGCCGGCGGTCATGGCTATCTGATCGGCGCGTCACCGCACCTTCTGGCGGATGCCGTTGGCGACCGCGTCGAGGCCTATTCGCTTAGAATTCTCACTGAGCAGCTGAAGCTGATCAACGATTTTGGTCCGCAGTTTTCCCAGGATTTGGCGCCGTTGTTCGCGGGTTACGCCAATGAGCTGGCCGATCCGCAAAGCGCCTCCTGGATGGTCGTATCCGCCTACCTCCGGCTCATTTTGATGGCGGTATGGCGGTTTGACGGTGGTGGCGAAGGTGAGCTTGCCCACAAGGGGCGGCGTGGTTCGGTCCTCCAGCGATACCGGCAGCTCGTCGAAGGATGGTTCCTGCAACACAAGCCGATCGGGGACTACGCACGCGAACTCGGCGTGACTCCGGACCGCCTTCACGCCATATGCCAGCGTGAGCTGCAGCGCTCGCCCATACAACTTCTCCACGAGCGGCTTATCCAGGAAGCGAAGCTAAGGTTGGAGCGATCTGATCGCTCAATTCAGCAAATCTCCGACGCGTTGGGATTTCACGAAGCGACCTATTTCAGTCAGTTCTTTTCCAAGCGCACGGGTCTGTCACCGCAGAAATACCGGCAGATGGCGCGAGCCGCGGCCGGCTCACACAATGAGGTCCTGTCATCCGGCTATGCCGATTGGCCATAGCGTGGTGCAGCCCGCATTACAGCGGGCTGGGTGGGATCACACCCAACGCCTCCGCTTTCGCCACGAGCGACGACAGGATGCCGGAAGCCAATGAAACACCATCGCTGGCCGCGGCACGCTTGCGGGTAAGGCCATTTTCGCCGGGCAGGCGGACGCGCTGAACACCGGGGCGGGGAGGATTTTCGCGGCAGGCGGACGCAAGCCAGCCTGTCTGGCGCAGAAATGCATCGCGGCCGCCGAAGGCGTCGGGATCAAAAACCTGGACCGTTACCGCCGCATTCGTGCCCTTGGGGGCATCCACGCGGCCATAGCCGGCCAGCCCTTGGGTAAAGGCTTCGACATGAAGCGCCATGCCATAGCCCTTCTGCCCGTGGTCTAGGCCACCGGCCGGTAGCAAGGTTCCCCCTCGTTCGATAACCCGCGGATCACGGCTGGGGTTTCCCTGCTCGTCGAGCAGCCATTCATACTCATACTGTCGCCCCTCGCGCACCAAGCGCTGCGCCATGTTGACCGTTGTGATCGACGCGCTGATGTCGATCAAAATCGGGTCGTCCGGCGTCGGGATGCCGTGGGCCACGGGGTTGGGCGTATAGACGCCCTTTCGCCCGCCATAAGGCGCAACCTGTGCGCCGGAGGGGCTGGAGCTGGCAATGCTGACCATATAGCCACGGTCGGTTGCAATGGTGAGATAGGCCGCGAGGCAGCCGATATGGTGGCTGTCGGCAATGGTGATCGTCGCAGTTCCAAAGGTTGCGGCACGTTCGCAGGCCAATTTGACCGCCTCCGACGTCAGCCAGGCACCGGGGAGGCGGCGTCCGCGCCATGCGATTGCGGGGCCGCGATCCGACACGATCTCCGGCTCACCGGCCCGTGTCATGACGCCATCGGCAATGCTCTGCAGATACCAGCCGGCCAATGCCAGGCCATGCGTCGTATGTCCCAGCAGGTCCGCTTCGACGAGATAGTGGGCAACGGCCGTAGCCTTCGCGTCTTCAAGGCCGGCGGCCAGAAAGACGTCGCGGGTGAACGCCCGTAGCGCTTCGGGTGTGTAGCGGATGTCAGGCGTATCACCCATGGGAGATCTCCATTAGATTTTGCGCCGTCGTCAACGGGCGAGGAAACGCGGCGCGAGCGTGTTCCCATTGAGCACGGCTAATACGTTCTCGGCAGACATCACCGAGACGGCCCGCTTGGCGTCGAGAGTGACGCCGGCCACGTGCGGGGTTACGAGCGTGTTCGAGAGTTGGAACAACGGGTTTGCAATGCCGGGTGGTTCCACCGCGAAACTGTCGAGCCCTGCGCCGGCCAGATGTCCGTCCTCAAGCGCTGCCGTGAGAGCCTTCTCATCGACCACTTCGCCTCGAGCGGTGTTGATCAGGAACGCACCGGGCTTCATGAGCCGGATGCGGCGCGCGTCGATGAGGTTTTGGGTTTCCGGCGTCAACGGACAATGCAGGCTGACGATGTCGGATTTGGCAAGAAGATCATCGAGATCAGTGTCGCGGCTGAAGGTGTCTCCAAAGGCACTATCGGGCGTGTGCGGGTCGAAGGCCGAAACGGTCATCCCGATCGCTGTGACCATTCCGGCAAGCGTCTGGCCGATGAAACCGAAGCCGACGATGCCGAGATGCTGGCCGCGCAGTTCCCGGCCTTGATACTGGTTCTTGTCCCAGATCCCATCGCGGATCAGTGCATCCTGCCTGGGGAGATCCTTGACCAGCGCCATGATAAGGGCCAGCGCGTGCTCGGCGACGGAATGTCCGTTGCTACCGGTCGTCATCGAAACGCCGATGCCCAGTTCGGTCGCCGCCTTGACGTCGATATCGTTGGTGCCGACGCCGTGCTTGGCGATGTGACGAAGCTTGCCTCCTGCGATCATCTCCTCGTGCCCCAGCCTGTCGGCGAGCAGTCGTACGATCACCGCATCCGGCTTATGGGTCTGCAGGATTTCGATCACAGCCTTGCGGTCGATATAGGCAGGTGTGGCCAAGACGGTCGCACCGGCGGCTTCCAAAAGCAGCCGCCCTTCGGGAGCAACATCTCCGCCGAGAATGACAACCGTCCTGTCCATTACAATCTCCTCCCACGGCATGCGGAATCGGGCGGCGCCGTAAGCGTAGCCGCCGCGAAACGGTCGCTTACATGCTATCAGGCTGCCTGCTGACGCGGTGACCGCGCCATCAGTCGGGCATAGGCAATGGCCGAAAGCATGTTCACGTGATTGGCCTTGCCGGTGCCGGCGATGTCGAACGCGGTTCCGTGGTCGACCGAAACGCGGTCTATCGGCAAGCCTAGCGAGACGTTGACGGCCGTTTCGAAAGCCACCAGCTTGATCGGTATGTGGCCCTGGTCGTGATACTGCGCGATAACGAGATCAAACGCCCCGTTGTAGGCACGCGCAAAAACGGTGTCGGCCGAAATCGGGCCGACGACGTCGATGCCCTTGGCCTGTGCCAGCTCGACCGCCGGCGCGAGAAACTCGGTGTCCTCTGTGCCGAAAAGGCCGTTTTCGCCGCAGTGCGGGTTGAGGCCGGCGACGGCGATGCGGGCTTTCTTGCCAAGGCGCATGAAGTGCTTGTGTCCGGCTTCGATGGTTGCCAGCACGCGCTCCGTCTTGGCACGCTCGATCGCGCCTTTCAGCGAGATATGCGTCGAGACGTGGATCGTATTCAGACGTTCCGACGCGAGCAGCATGAACGAGCTTTTTGAACCGGTCAGATGCGCGAGCAGGCCGGTATGACCGTCGAAATGGTGGCCAGCGAGGTTCATCGCCTCCTTGTTGATCGGCGCCGTGACGATGACGTCGGCCTGGCCGGCGAGTGCAAGATCGACCGCGCGGCTGATGTAGCGCACGGAGGCGTCGCCGGCGACGGCGCTGACCTTGCCGATCTCGGGAAGGGCCGCGCCAAGCTCCACTTCGTCAACGGCGATCTTGCCGGCAGCGGGCGCGCTCGCTAGCGTAAAGGAGAGGCCGGTTTCCGCCGCCCGGTTGGCGCGCTCGAGTGCTTCGGTATTGCCGACGATGACAAAATCACCGCGTTCCTGTTCAGGCAGCGCGGCCAGCGCCTTGACGATCACTTCCGGACCAACACCCGCGGGATCGCCCAGCGTCACGGCGACTTTTGCATTCCTGTCCATCAGTCACATTCCTTTTCGAGTGGCAACGCGCCTAGAAGGCGGCCTCATAGATCGAACGAATATCGGCGCGCGACAGATCGCGCGGATTGTTATCGAGAAGACGGCGGATCGCAAAAGCATCGTCCGCCATCGCGTCGAGGTCGCTCTCCGGAACACCAAGGCCGGACAGCTTCATCTCGATGCCGAGATCGGCGCAGAATGCGTAGGCGGCTTCAAAGACCGAGCCGACGTTTGCGGACGTCTGATGGCCGAGTGCCTCCATGATCGCCCGGGTCTTGTCCGGCACGGATGGCGTGTTGAAGGCAAGCACATGCGGGAAGATCAGCGCATTTGCCGCTCCATGCGCGACATGCCAACGAGTGCCGAGCGGATAGGCCAGCGCATGCCCGCCGGCGGTGTTGACTGGGCCGAGGCAGAAGCCGCCATAGAGCGACGCGAGCGACAGCCCGGCGCGCGCTTCGGCGTCCGAACCGTCCTTGACGGCGCGCGCCAGATACTTTCCGACCAGCCGCGTCCCCTCGATCGCGTAGAGATCGATCATCGGGTGGGCCTTGCGGTTGGTGAAGGCCTCGACGCAATGCGCCATCGCATCCACGCCTGTTGCGGCCGTGGTGCGAGCGGGCACGGTAAATGTCAACGCCGGGTCGATGACCGCGATGTCGGCAAGCATATGGATGCTCTCCACGGCGAGCTTGGCCATTGTCGTCGGATCCGTTACCAGCGCACGGATGCCGGCTTCGCTGCCGGTTCCCGATGTCGTCGGCACCTGTGCGAGCGCGGCGCGGCGTGGGCCGCGCACCTTGTTGGGCCCAACAACCTCATGCAGGGTCTGGCCCGATCCGGCAAGAACGGCAGCCAGCTTTGCCAGGTCCATGGCGCTGCCGCCGCCAAAACCGACCACCAGCTGGGCGTCTGCTGCGTTCGCCGCGGCAAGAACCTTGTCAAGATTGGCGATGTCGGGCTCGGGCGTGACCTCGGAAAAGACGGTGATGTCGCCATTCAGGGCGAGCGCATCGACGCGTGTCGCGTTGAACGCATCGGAAATCACGAGGATTCGGCTGTAGCCTCTTTCGCTTGCCCACTTTCCGAGGCGGTTGGCGGTGCCGACGCCAAATTCGATATGGTGTGGCCGAACGATTGTGATAGGCGAATCCAAACTGACCATTGGATCAATCCTCCCCTGACGCTGCTGCGGCACTCACAGGTGTCGCTTAAGATGTAAATTTGTTATACAAAGCTGCCTTGCTTGGCAAGCTTCGCAGTCGAATTTGTTTCACTTTTCCGATCTGTGGTTCCCGATGAAGTGTTTGAAAACACGATCAACATATTGTTTTAATGTGATAATGCTGCATAACATCGGCATGTAATTTTGTCTGCGCTCCGTGCCGTGTGTCGGAGCTCGCAGGGTGACGGAATTGTTAAATAACAGGACAAGTTCGGTCAAACAGGTGCGAGAATCCGTCGCTGACGGCGCACCTGTTCAATGGGCATCTGACTTGGGCGCGTGCGCTTGCGCGCTAGACAGCCGGAGGCGATAGCCTCACGTATTTGATCGCGCGCCTATAGTACGTATAGGCAATATGGATCACTCCATCCGAACCTTCGGTGATCGAAGGATAGGAAAACTCCCGATTCAAGGCGTCTTTGGAGTTGTTGCTGAGGCAATAGCCGTCGCCAGTGTCGAGATCGACCCGGCGCGGGAAGCTCCGTCCACCATCAGACGAGAATGCGAGGCTGAGAGGTGCGCGCGGCACGCCCCATATCGCTTTGCGTCGGTCCGAAGGCTGCGATGCGGCGGATTCTTCCTGTTCATCGCCTTCGATTTCATCATAGAGCGACAGCCTGCGCGCATCGGATGACATGGCGTTGGAATGGTTGTAAACCATTGCAATATCGCCATTTTTCAAGCGGGTGGCTTGGATTGACGAGTTGTTGTTGGGCAGATCGATCGGCGCTGGCACGCTCCAGGTCTCGCCCTCGTCATCGGAGTGGCTCGAGAGGATCTGTTCTGCGAAGCGGTTCCGGTAGAATGCGACGAACTTGCCATCTGCAAGCGGGACAATATTCATGTGAACGGCGCCGACGCTGTCCGGGACGTCGGCCATTACCCAGCTTTTGCCGGCATCCCGGGAAATCAGCACGCCTGCGGTATCGGCGTCACCCGTCCATCGCTCCCCAGGAAGGCCAATGCACCTGAAAACGGGCAGGAGCCAGGTCCAGCGGCTGTTCACGATGATGGGCTGGCGAACGAATGTCCCTGGGATGCCGCACAAGAGTTGCGGTTCTCCGAAAGTCTTGCCGCCGTCTGTCGAAATGCGCGCCTTAACAACTGATCCATCCTGGTTGCCGGATGTTTGCGAGGTGTAAAGCAGCCATGTGGCTCCGTCCGGAGCATTGAAAATCAAAGGATTTTGCTCGGATTTCGCAGGATCGTCCGACATCTTTTCGGGTTCGGACCAACGAGAGCCGCCAGGGACCAGTCGCGACATGTAAACGGAGATGTCGCCCATGCCTTCCATGGTTCCGCCGAACCAGACGCATGTCAGCGTTCCGTCAGGCAAAAAGGCAAGGTTGGCAGCGTGGTTCTGGATGCAGGGGGAGGGCAGATAGGCTTCGGCCCGTCCCTTTTCGCTTGGATGGGGCGTGATATCGCCAGTCATCAATGCCGGAACGGCTTCCGACGGCAAGCCTGTGTAGGTCATCGGTAGGCTCCTTACGGCAGCTTTGCGTAATTTTCGGCAAGAGCGGCGTAGTCGGCCTCGCTGAGGGGCATCAATGGTGCGCGCGTCCGCTTCCATGCAGCATTGCCGGTCTTCAGGCCGACCATCGCCTTGATCGTCGGGATCTGCACGTAGGAATTGGACAGCGCGCGGTAGGCGTTGATCCGCGCCTGGGCGGCATCGACGACCGAGGTTTGTGCCTCGTCGTGGACGTTGTCATAGACGGCGCGCAGCGAGTCGGCGACCAGGTTTGACGTCGCCGTGATGCAGCCTGCGCCGCCGGCCTTGAGAAGCGGGAGCAGCAGAGGATCGGCGCCGGCAAGTACGGAGAAGCCCGGATAGGCGGCGATGATTGCCTGCATATTGTTGAAATCGCCTGCAGATTCTTTGATGCCGACAACGGTTTTAGGGAAGGCCTCAATCAGGCGACCGATCAACGGCACGGAAAGCGGAACGCCGGAAACCTGCGGAATGTGGTAGAGGATGACCTGTAGCCGGTTGTCGGCGACCGTGTTCAGTACCTGCGAATAAGCGGTGAAGAGGCCGTCGTCCGTAACGCCCTTGTAATAGAACGGCGGGAGCATCACGACCTTGGTTACGCCGAGCGAGAGCGCGTGCCTTGTCAGTTCCACCGTCTCGGGAATCGCGACGACACCGGTGCCGGGTAGAAGCTTGTCAGCGGGAATTCCTGCTTTCAGCGCGGCTTCGAGGATGTTGCGACGCTCGCTCGAAGAAAACGAGTTTGCTTCACCCGTCGTTCCGAGAAGCGCAACACCGTGGCATCCTTCTTCCAACAGGCGCTGGCAGTGTTCGGTAAACAGGCCGAGATCCGGGCTTCCGTCCGCGTTCAGCGGTGTCGCGGCCGCGCTGTATACACCTGTAATCTTGTGAGCGTTCATGTCGTCCTCCTCGGATGAACGCCGCCCCGATCGGCGGCAAGGGCGGGAACTCGGCCCGCAGGATGGCGTTTTCTTCATCTTCGCGAACGGTGTTGTCAATATGACAATAGGAAATGAATTTGCGACGAATCTGTAAGTACAAGAAAAACAACAATAAAATATTTTAGCGATTTTGATTGTGGAGACATCTGCTAATTTTAATTGACATATTTACATTAACGAGCGAATGTTTGGCCATGTCGTGACGCATCTTCGTGTGGAGTGAAGACGAGGGCGTCTGGGTTTTGTCATGGGAGGACAGGATGACTGATCGTAATGATGGGAAAACTGCGCAGAAGGCGCAGATGTCGCGCCGTGAGGCGCTGAAGCTCGGCCTCGCCGCAGGCGTTGGCCTCACCGTTTTTGGCCTGAATGCACGTATCGTGCTCGCCGATGACGGCCAGGTGCTGAAAGTCGCCAACCCGGCGTTCAACCAGGATTGGTCGCCGCTGCGCGGCGGCGGTGTTCCGTTCCGCTGGAACTCGATCTGGTGGGCGTCGCCGATGTATTTCGACAGCGAAGGCAAGATCAAGCCTTATGTCTTCACCAGCTGGGAATCGCCTGACAATAAGGTCTGGACCTTCAAGATCGACCCGAAGGCTGTCTTCTCCGACGGCAGCAAGATCACCTCGGCTGACGTCAAGGGCTCCTGGGAAGTCGCTTCCATGCCCAACACCAAGAGCCAGCGCGCCGACCAGGTGCTGAGCAAGGTTCAGGGCTTCAAGGAAATCGGTGCCGGTTCCGGCAACGAGCTGACGGGCGTCGCCACGCCTGATGAAGGCACCGTCGTCGTCACGCTGACGGAAGCCGATCCGATCTTCTTCATGCGTCTTGCCAACCACATCGCGCCGATTACCAAGGCTGCGCAGTCGCGCGGCAGCGATGGCGAGGAAGTGGCGGATTGGTACAAGCCCGACAGCAGCGCCGTATATTCCGGCCCGTTCAAGCTCACCAGCATCGATATCGACGCCGGCAAGCTGGTATTCGAGCCGAACGAGAACTTTTTCGGCCCGAAGCCGAAGCTGGCGCGCATCGAAATTACGTCGATCGAAGACAACGTCACCGCGACGTCGCTTATCAAGTCGGGCGAATTCAACGCCCATACCGAGCTCGTCACCTCGACGATCATCCAGGACCTCGGCCCCGAATTCTCCGCAGGCCCGCTGATCCCGACCAGCCAGCACTTCTGGTTCAACGTCACCCGCGCACCGATGGATGATCCGAAGGTTCGCCAGGCGCTGATCATGGCGATCGATCGTGACGGTCTCTTCAAGGCGTCCTATCCGGATGGTCCGCACAAGAAGGCCGATCAAATCCTGAATTCGGTTCCGGGTGCAGACAATTCCGGCTTCGAGCCCTATCCGTACGATCCGGCTGCTGCCAAGAAGCTGCTCGCGGAATCTACCTATGGCGGTCCCGAGCGCCTGCCGAAGATCCTCTTCGTCGGTATTTCCGCTCCGGCCATCGAGGCCGCGGCGCAGTTCATCGCCGAGCAGTGGCGTCAGAACCTCGGCATCACTGCCGTAGATATGAAGCCGCAGCAGGACTCCTATGCGGGCCCGGACCAGAACGCGGTGCAGATCTTCCGTGACGACGTCGGCACCCGCGTGCCTGACGCAGTCTCCTATCTCGCCGGCTGCATCGCTTCGACCTCGTCGAACGCGCAGAACAAGCTTGGTGGTTACAAGAACGACAAGGTCGATGCCGCTCTCGCCGAAGCCGCGACCAAAGCGGCCGACGATCCTGATCGCATCAAGCTCGCACAGGACGCCCAGAAGGCGTTCCGCGAAGATTGGGCCTTCATTCCGTGGTACTCTCAGGCGATGTCGCGCTGGGCCACCAAGGAGGTCAAGGGCATGGAGAAGAACCTCGACTGGCAGGTCGTGGCGCCCTGGGACATTTCGATCGGCTGAGCCGGTTCGAAACCTACAAGTAGATAGCCTTCGGGCATTTTAGCAACCGCGCGAAGACCGCAAGGCCTTCGCGCAAGTTTCAAGAAGACATCGCATGTCCGCGTGAGCGCGGAAACGTGTCTACCAACCGGTGGGAGGTGACCTTGTTACGCTACGTGCTAACCCGGTTTGCCATCTGGATTCCGTCAGTCCTTATCGTCATGCTGGCCGTCTATGCGCTGGCTTTCTATGGCGCTGGCGATCCGATCAAGCTGATCTTTCTGCGCGCACCCGGCGACGTCGCCTATAACCCGCAGCGCATCGAAGCCATCCGCGAAAGTGCCGGCCTGAACAGGCCCTTCATCGAGCAGTTCGGCCTCTACATCTGGAACCTCCTGCACGGCCAGTTCGGCAATTCGCTGACATCAGGCCGCTCGGTTTGGGCCATGGTCTCGGCTGCCGCCCCTGTTTCCTTCAAGCTGGCGCTCTGTTCCATCATCCTCACGACGGTCATTGCCATTCCGCTTGGCATGATCGCCGCGATGAACCAGAACAGCCGCCTCGACTATACCATCCTCGGCTCGGCGCTCTTCCTCTGGGCGATCCCGGCCTATGTCGCCGGCCCACTGCTGATGGTTGGCCTGATCGTGCTAATGCCGATGATCAAGGTGCCCTATGGCTGGGGCGGCGTCTTCGACGTGCGCATCCTGCTGCCGCTGATCGTTCTCTCCTTCCAGCCGATCGCGCTAATCGTGCGCCAGACGCGCGCCGCCGTCATCGAGGTGCTGTCGGAGGATTTTGTCCGTACCGCCCGCGCCAAGGGCGTGCCTGAGATGGTGGTGGCGCTGCGCCATATCCTGCGCCCGGTGCTGACGCCTGTTGTCACCCAGCTCGGTCTGATCATGATCACCATCGTCAACGGCGCGATCTTCGTCGAGCTCGTCTTCGGTCTCCCCGGCCTCGGTCGCCTGACCGTGCAGGCGCTCACCAACTCGGACTATCCCGTCATTCTGGCGATCACGCTTATCGGATCCTTCCTGGTGATGATGTCGAACCTTCTGGTCGACGTTCTCTACCCGCTGCTTGATCCGCGTGCCAACGATGCAAGAAGGAGCCGCTGACCATGTCCGCTATCCCTCTCTCTCCCGTCGCACAACAGGAAGAGGCCCCCGTCAGCCTGTGGCGCGACGCCTGGTACCGCCTGAAGCGCAACAAGCTCGCCGTCTTCGGTCTCGCAGTCGTGCTCATCCTGGCCTTCACCGCGATCTTCGGCCCCTATCTGACGCCCTATGACTATCTGAGCCAGGATCTGCAGGCCCGCAACGCCGTTCCGTCGCTTACGCATCTCTTCGGTACAGACGATCTTGGCCGCGACGTCTTCAGCCGTGTCGTCTTTGGCACACGCACGGCCTTCCTTGTGGCTGTCATCGTCACCGTCATCGCGGTCTTCATCGGCACCCTGCTCGGCGCCATCGCCGGCTTCTTCGGCAACCCGTTCGATCGCGTCATCATGTGGCTGACCGACATGACCATGTCTGTCCCGAACCTGCTGCTCGTCGTCGTCATCAATGCCTCGCTCAAGGCGCCGATCGCCAAGTGGATGGAAGCGCAGTATCTTGCGACCCTCAATCCCTTCTACCGCCAGACCGTATGGGTCGATTTCATGCTGGTCTTCGGCTCGATGGCGCTGATCTCCTGGCCGCCCTATGCGCGCCTCGTGCGCGCCCAGGTCCTGTCGATCCGCAGCCGTCCCTATATCACCGCCGCCCAGGCGCTCGGTCTGTCGAACTGGATCATCATGAAGCGCTACGTCATTCCGAATGCGCTTGGCCCGCTGATCGTCTCGGTTAGCGCCGGTCTCGGAACGGCCATGGTTCTGGAGAGCGCCTTCAGCTTCCTCGGCGTCGGCGTCAATCCGCCCACGCCCAGCTGGGGCAACATGATCTCCGACGGCCTGCGTGTCTGGCAGCACTATCCGCACCTGCTGGCCGCCCCGGCCGCCGTCCTCGGCCTTGCCTCGGTCGCCTTCAGCTTCCTCGGCGATGGCCTCAACGACGCACTCAATCCGCGGGGTTCCAAATAATGAACACGACGCGATCCAATGAGAAACTGCTCGATGTCCGCGGCCTGACCGTCGAGATCGACGGCAGGAACGGCCCGGCGGTCGTGGTCGATGGTATCGACCTCCACGTCAACAAGGGCGAGACGCTCGGCGTCGTCGGCGAATCCGGCTGCGGCAAAAGCCTGACGATGCTGAGCCTGATGCGGCTTTTGCCGAACAAGATCAAGGTCACCAAGGGCTCGGCGAGCTTCGACGGCCACGACCTGCAGAAGATGTCGAACAAGGAGCTGCGCAAGGTGCGCGGCGGCGATATCGGCTTCGTCTTCCAGGACCCGATGACCTCGCTGAACCCGGTCATGCGCATCGGCGACCAGATCTGCGAGCCGCTGATCTATCACCGCGGCATGAAGAAGGCCGAGGCGCGCACCCGCGCGGTCGAACTGCTTCGCCTCGTCGGCATTCCAGGCCCGGAGGAGCGACTGCAGGCGTATCCGCACGAACTCTCCGGTGGCATGCGCCAGCGCGTGATGATCGCGATCGGCCTTGCCTGCAATCCGAAACTCCTGATCGCCGATGAACCGACAACGGCGCTCGACGTCACCATCCAGGCGCAGATCGTCGATCTGGTGAAGGACCTCCGCGCCAAGCTCGGCATGTCCGTCGTCTGGATCACCCACGACCTGGCGCTGATCGCCGGTCTCGTCGATCGCGTCGCCGTGCTTTACGCCGGCACCGTGGTCGAGGATGCACCGGTCGACGAGCTCTACGCGCGACCGAGCCATCCCTATACGCGCGGCCTCTTGGCCTCCATCCCGAAGCTGTCGGACGCGCCGGCAAGCCGCCTCAGCTCGATCGGCGGCACGCCGCCGGAGCCCGGCCGTCGTCCTAAGGGTTGCCCCTTTGCTCCGCGCTGTCCGCTGGCGGAAGCCGTCTGCCACGAGCGCGTGCCGAAACTTGAGCCTATTTCAGGCGCCGGAAACCACCGCACCGCCTGCTTCGTCGTCCAGAAAATGCAGGAGGCCGCGTGATGGGTGCCCAACCGCTGCTCAAGGTCGAAAACCTCGTCAAGCATTTCCACGTCAAGCTCGGCGCCTTCGGCGAACGCTCGGCGACAGTCTATGCGCTCGACAACGTCAATCTCGACATCATGGAGGGTGAGACGCTCTCGCTCGTCGGTGAATCCGGCTGCGGCAAGTCGACGACCGGCTTCACCATCCTCAACCTCTACAAGGCGACCTCAGGCAAGGTCGTCTACAAGGGCCAGGATCTGGCGACGCTGGACGAAAAGCAGATGCGGCCCTTCCGCCGCGACCTGCAGATCGTCTTCCAGGATCCCTATTCGACGCTCAACCCGCGCATGACGATCGGCGAGGCCGTCGGCGAGCCGATCCTCTTCCACAAGCTCTGCACCAAGGCCGAGCTGAAGGACCGCGTCGCAGCACTTCTGACCGATGTCGGCCTGCCGACCCGTTTCGCGCAGCGCTATCCGCACGAGCTTTCCGGCGGCCAGCGCCAGCGCGTCGTCATTGCCCGCGCGCTTGCCTGCCAGCCGAAGTTCATCGTCTGCGACGAGGCGATCTCGGCGCTCGACGTCTCGATCCAGGCGCAGATCATCAACCTGCTGCTCGACCTGCAGGAAAAATACGGCCTGACCTACCTGTTCATCGCCCACGACCTTGCCGTCGTGCGCCATATCAGCACTCGCGTCGGCGTCATGTATCTCGGCCGCCTGGCGGAGCTCGCGACCCGCGAGGAGCTGTTCGAAAACCCGCTGCACCCCTACACCAAGGCGTTGCTGTCGGCCGTTCCGGAAACCGATCCGGAACTCGAGCGCACCCGCACGCGCCAGATCCTACAGGGCGACGTGCCGAGCCCGCTCAATCCGCCGAGCGGCTGCCGCTTCCATTCGCGCTGCCCGATCGCGATGGATGTGTGCAGCAAGGTCGTGCCGGAGTGGAAGGAAGCCAAGCCCGGTCACCTCGTCGCCTGCCACGCGGTCAACACGGGACAGGCTGCATGACGTTGAAGGTCGCGATCATCGCTGACGATTTGACCGGCGCGCTCGACACGGGTACGCCCTTCGTCGACGCAGGTCTATCGGTGGCCGTCGCGATCAATGTCGAAGCCATATCCGAGGCACTGGCGACGGCGTGTGATGTCGTTGTCGTCAACACTGCTTCGCGGGCTCTCCCGGAGGAAGAAGCGGCAGGAAGAGTGGGCCTCGCGGCCAACGCGCTTCTTGCCGCCTCTCCCGATATCGTCATGAAGAAGATCGATTCGCGGCTAAAAGGTAACGTGGCAGCTGAAGGCTCGGTTCTGGCCGCAGCTTTCGGTCGTCGCGAAATCGTGGTCGCGCCAGCTATTCCTGACCAAGAGCGCTACACACGAAATGGTCAGGTCGTAGGCCGCGGCGTCGATCAGCCACTCGCCATCGGCGAT
Source organism: Rhizobium sp. AC44/96 (assembly GCF_001692185.1). Lineage (NCBI taxonomy): Bacteria > Pseudomonadati > Pseudomonadota > Alphaproteobacteria > Hyphomicrobiales > Rhizobiaceae > Rhizobium > Rhizobium sp. AC44/96. The sequence goes on along the minus strand of NZ_LXKO01000030.1, from coordinate 61,200 downwards.
CTCTTTCGCGGTCGGCGCGAGACTGTTCTTGTCGCAGATGCTGAGAGTGACGGAGACCTCGATCGTCTGGTGGCCGAACACGACTGGGCCGGGGCGCTTGCCGTTGGTGCCCGTGGCCTTGGCAGCGCGCTCGCGCGCACGATAACGCGCCCCGGCGCGGTCAGATTGCCGTTCCAGCCAGCCAGCGACACGGTCTTTGCCTTCGGCTCGCGCGACCCGATTACAGCTGCCCAGATGGCAAAGCTGGAGGTTGCGGGGGTTCTGCGCACCAGCGTAGATGCGCCGATGGGAGCCTTAGCATATACCGGCGAATTGAACCTGCCTGTCCTGCTGCGTTGCACCGGAGAGATCAATGACGATGCCGCGGCAGTTGCGGAGCGCTTTGCGCAAGGTGTAAAATCTGCAATAGAAGCCACTGATCCGGAAATGCTGATGGTTGGCGGCGGTGATACGGCTCTTGCTGTTTTCCAGGCGCTCGGAGTTCGTGTCCTCCTTCCGAAGGGCGAGATCGAGGCGGGGATTCCGTGGTTCAGTGTGACGCTATCGAATGGCGTGAGCATCCGCTGTGCGGTCAAGTCCGGGGGCTTTGGGAATTCCGAGAGTTTGCTAAGACTGATACCGCAGAATCAGGCGGCGTGAGACGATGCCGGCGGGGAGAATGAAAGTGGACGAAGCAAATGGCGCATCGGCAGGCGCGCAAGTGACAGCGGCGGCGAAGCCGGAGCGCGGCAAAGCCGTCAAGCTGGTCGATCGTGTCTTCGATCAGCTGCTGGAGCGCATCAAGTCCGGTAACTATCCGCCGGATTCGCGCCTTCCCGGCGAACACGAGCTCGCCTCGCTGCTCGGCGTTTCCCGCCCGATCGTTCGCGATGCCTTGGCTCGGCTGCGCGACCAGGGGATGGTCTATGCACGGCAGGGTGCGGGCACCTTCGTCAGCGCGCACGGTTCGCCGACGACGCAGTTGTCCTATTCACCCGTAAAGACCATCGCGGATATCCAGCGCTGTTATGAGTTCCGCCTGACGATCGAACCGGCCGCCGCTTATTTCGCTGCCAAAAGACGCGATGAGGCCGCGATCCAGAAGATTGCTGCAGCACTGGCCGACCTTCGTGAAGCGACGAGCCATCAGCTGCATCGCACGGACGCCGACTTTAATTTTCACCGTGCCGTGACGGAAGCAGCGAACAACCACTACTATACGGCCTCGATCGATGCGCTGAAGGCGCATATCGCGGTTGGCATGCATCTGCACGGGCTGTCGCTGCTCGGGCCACGTCCCGGTCTCGAGCAGGTCTTTCAGGAACACAACGCGATCTACAAGGCGATCGCCGAAGGCAGGTCGGATGACGCCCGCAATCTGATGCAGTCCCACCTTGAGGGCTCGAGGGATCGCCTGTTTGAAGGGCGGGCGCTCGACCTGTCGTTCTAGGTGGCAGGCGCCCGGATCGCGTTTTCCCAGTCGGTCAGCAATTCCATGATTTCAATGGAATCGCTCAGTCGTGGAGAGGGGCGAGGTGCTTCCCTCAATCTCTCGGCAATGCATCGCTCGACTAGGCGGACCTGATGTCCGAACGCGTCGAAATCGGACGGGACACGGATCTGCTCGGGCGGTCGGCCATAGTCCTCGATCTCCAGGATATTGTCGCCGGCGGTCGGCAGCCATGGGTTTGTCCGGAAGCGCACTGATCCGAGGTCGCCTCGCACGACAAAGTCGAAGGACATGCCGTAACTGTCCGTCGACTGCAGCGTGGCGAGCGTCCCGTTGCCGAAGCGGACCGACAGGGAGGCATCGCAGATGTTGCCATCATGCGACGAGATATTGCCGTGAGCGGATACCGAGCGATCCGCGAAAGCCTGCGGACCGAAGGCGGTCTGAACGACGTATTGCAACAATGAGGCCGGATAGCAGCCCAGGTTGTAGAGCGTACCCTTGCCGAGAGGATTGACGAGCTTACAGATGTCGGCAGCGTAGAGGCCGGCAATCGAGCGGACGGTCCCAAGTCGTCCCGACCGTATGATGCCGCCGAGTTCGGCAATGATGGGATGGCTGAGATACATCAACCCCTCGAGGAAGAAGATCCCCGATTCACGGACCGCGGCGGCCAGCGCCTGCGCCTCGGCCATCGTCGTGGTCAGTGATTTCTCTGAAAGCACGGCCTTTCCTTTTGCCGCAGCCTCGATGACCGCCTCGTGGTGGACATTGTTGGGCAGGCCAACATAGACTACGTCGATATCCGGATCGTCGACCAAGGCGTTCACAGTCGAATAGCGTCTGGCGATGGCGTGCTGGTCTGCAAACTCGGCCAAACGCGCGGGATCGCGACCGGCAACCGCGACGATTTGCGAGCCATCGCTGGCGCTGATGGCATCAGCGACCGTATGGGAGATAAAGCTCGTTCCCAGAATACCCCAACGCAGCATGCAGTATTGCCTTTCATGGCCAATCGGCCCGGTTGCCGTCAAAGCGTCATAACCAATTCGCGGTGCTCTCGCACAGGGACATTAAAGTGTCTCCACGCGCAGATTTGCTGCTTTCCCTTCGGCAACGAGCCAGGCGCGCAACGCCGCAATCGCCTTGCGATCACGGTCCACCGCCCGGCAGCAGAGACGATAGCCGGCGGGCCGGGCGGAGAAGCCGAAGGGTGCAATCAACGTGCCTGCGGCCAGATCCGCTTCGATCGATGCTCGCGGGGCGATGGTCAGGCCGAGTCCCGCCTTGGCGGCGCTGATTGCAAGCATCAGGTCGTTAAATTCGGTACGCCTCTGAAAGCGCACGGGCGTGGTGCCGCTTTCACGGAACCAGTCGTCCCAGAGGTAGCTTACGTCCCTGGCAATGATGGCGGTGCCGGCGTCGAGACCCAGGCCGAGTTGTTCGATCGCCTCCGGGCTTCCGACCGGTCCAAACTCATCGTTCATGAATTGGGTGGCAGAGATATCGGGCAAGGGCCGGTATTCGCCGCCTGCGATGAGCGCGTCGATATCCGCCGCATCCGTCAGGCTCAGGCTGACCGGCACGGGAACAACCTGAATTTCAAGCGATTTCACCTCCGCCAGAATACGAGGGAGCCGGGGTATGAACCATGCTGCTGCCATCGGCATCGGAACGCCGACCCTGAGCTTCGATCGCTGCCCCTGCGGCGATACTTCGTCGGCAGCCCTCGCTATGATCGCAAAGGCGACACCGACAGCGTCCGCAAGCCGGCGCGAGGTATCGTTCAGGCTGACGCGTCCGCCATCGCGATTGAAGAGCGGTACTCCGAAATGTTCTTCCAGGCTGGAAAGCTGTTGGCGCACGGCGCCGGGCACCACACCCAGATCGCTTGCGGCTGCTCTCAGGCTTCCGCACCGCGCCAACGCGTCGAAGGCTCTCAGTGCATTGAGCGGCGGGAGGGTAGGGCGCTTATCTGTCATGAGGAATTCGCAGTCCGGAACATGCCTTCCTGCGTTTTCGGCTGTGGCTCGTGTCGAGTCAACCGTGCCGGGTGGGATGGGGGCCAGCAGGTGCGGCCCCCATTGACGTCTCGTGGCTTCAGTTCGGAAGCGCGTAGGCGATTACATAGTCGCCCCGGTCGTCCGACTGTCTGGCGCCACCGGCGGAGATGACGACATACTGCTTGCCGGTCTTGGGCGACTTGTAGGTCATTGGGCCGCCCTGGCTGCCGACCGGCAGGCGGACCTTCCAGACTTCCTCACCGGTCGCCGAGTTGAAGGCGCGCAGGTAATAGTCCTGCGTCCCGGCGATGAACACCAGTCCGCCCTGCGTTGCCAGCGTGCCGCCCAGCGTCGGCATGCCGACCGGGATCGGCAATCCCATCTTGATCCCCAGCGGCCCGGTGTCCTGAACGGTGCCCACTGGAACCTGCCAGGCGATCTTCTGGGTCTTCATGTCGATTGCCGTCATCGTGCCGAATGGCGGCTTCTGGCACGGAATACCCAGCTGCGACAGGAAGCGGTTCTTGTTGACCGCGTAAGGCGTACCTTTCATCGGAACGAGGCCCATCCCGGTGTTGACGCTTTCGCCACCGCTATTGGTCGCAGTGCTTTTCGGGTCGGCCGGGACCATCTGTATCCAGAGGCCAAGCCGCATGTCATTGACGAAGATGTAGTTGCTGTTTGGATCGGAAGACAATCCGCCCCAGTTCATGCCGCCGAGCGAACCCGGGAAGCTGAGGGAGATATCGGTGTCCGGTACGGTATACAGCCCATCGTAGCGCATGCCCTTGAAGGCGATGCGGCACAGCAACTGGTCGAACGGGGTGGCGCCCCACATGTCGGACTCGGTCAGGGTTTGGGCGCCGATCTGCGGCATTCCGACCGAACGCGGCTGCGTCGGGGCGTATGGTTCATTGGGGATCGTGCCGGGTTTGACGGGCTGTTCCTGAACCTCGGTCAGCGGTTTGCCGGTTGCGCGGTCCAATACGTAGAGTTGGCCGGCCTTGGTTCCGAAGACGAGCGCAGGTACCGTCGAACCGTCCTTGCCCGGGAAGTCGATGAACGTCGGCTGCATCGGGACGTCGAAGTCCCACAGGTCGTTGTGAACGGTCTGGAACACCCATTTCTCGCGGCCCGTCGTTGCATCGAGAGCGAGCATGGATGCGCCGTACTTGTGATCAAGCGCCGTGCGCGTAATGCCCCACAGGTCGACCGAGGGGCTTCCAACGGGCATGAACACCGTATTGGAAGCCGGATCGTAGGACATGGCCGCCCAAACGTTCGGGGTCGAGCGTGTATAGCTCTTGCCGGCAGGCGGCAGCAATGTGATGTCGGGATTGCCGGGGTCAAAGGCCCAGCGAAGTTGACCGGTGACGACGTCGAAGCCGCGCATGACGCCGCCAGGCATATCGACACTGACGTTATCGGCGACGCGGCCACCGACGATGACCGTAGTGCCGGCAAGCGTCGGTGCCGATGTCAGCACGTAGTTGGGATCAGGTGCGTCGCCCATGCCGACTTTCAGGTCGACACGACCCTTGTTGCCGAAGTCTTCGCAGAGTTTGCCGGTATCGGCATCGATCGCGATCAGTTCCGCCTGAATCGTGTTCATCAGGATGCGGCGTTCGCAAAGCGCGCCCGGTGCGACTGTCACTTGCGTGACGGGAGTGGAGCCCGGTGCCGTCGGCTGCTCGAGCGACCGCGTGGCGTCGAAATAGGCGAGGCCGCGGCAACGCATCCAGACGGATGATTTCGCGTTGATCTCCGTCTTCCACTTTTCCTTGCCGGTGTCGGCGTCGAGGGCGATCACGTTGTTGTGCGGCGTGCAAAGGAATACGGTGTCGCCGACCTGTAGCGGGGTTTCCTGGTCCTCGGCGCCGTTGGCGCCCGGGCTGATCGGGATATCACCGGTGTGGTAGGTCCAGGCGACCTGCAGCTTGGAAACGTTGTTGCGGTTGATCTGGTCAAGCGCTGCAAACCGGCTGCCCCCGGGGGTGTTGCCGTAGCTTTCCCAGTTCTTCTGTTCCTTGTCAGGCGAGACGGGCGTCAAAGCCGGGGCAGCCGTCGCCGTTACCGTGGGGTGAGGAATGAACATACCGACAAAGGCTGCAGCGGAGCCAACGGCCAGAATGGCGGCGAGGACGAAGGACGCGCCATAGGCAGGCGTGCGACCGACCGAGCGACGCAGCAGCGGGAAAGAGAGGGCGACCACGACGGCGCCGACACCGATCGCGAGCAGTCGCGAAATGAGCGGCCAGAACTCAAGCCCTGCATCCCATACCGCCCAGATGGCGGTAAGGACAAAGACGAGACCGAACAGCAAAGCACCTGCCGGTCTGCGACGAACGATCAGGAGGCCGGAGATGATGAGGCCGATGCCGGCGAGCAGGAAATACCAGCTGCCTCCAAGCGAGGCGAGCTTGCCGCCGCCGATGGCAAAGAAAAGGCCGGCAATCGTGATGATTGCGCCCAGAAGAAATAGCCACAGGCGGCTGAGCAATGATGGTGATTTGGGTGAGTTATCCACGGAATAGCCCCATTGGATGCCGGCGAACGAGAACGAGCTGTTTGTCGCGCAGGTTCGCCGCGCGGTTTAGTAATCGGATGGACAGCAAATGGAACTGAGTTTCGTCCTGCAGCGTAAGCTCGCTTGGCAAGCGAGCGGCATTTCACTCGTGCGGGAAGGTGTGCTCGACAGGCAATCACGAGCGTAACAAAATGCCATCAGTTTCGTCCTACCTGCGTTCGACATATTCACGCATCAGGCACCGGCAGGAGACAGCACCTTAACGTCTCCAACCCTGCAGGGGGTATATCGTCCGCTGAAACGCGGTGGCAAGGGCTAATTGTTAGCCCTCAGGATTGGTGTTTAGGGCGGCCGCGGCTATTTCGGCGCCCGCATCGGCTACTGCAACGTTACCGGTAGGAATACGGTTGCGCCGCCGAGAGAGTCTCGGCGCGCGCATTGTTTCGATCACGGTTTTGTTAGCGCGTCGCAAGCGCCGGACTGAAAACCAGCAGACTCAGAATCTCGAACAGGACCTGCGCGCCTGCCTGAGCGGTATTCGTGGTGCTGTCATACTGTGGCGCGACCTCCACCACGTCCCCGCCCACGAAATTGAGGCCCCGGAGCCCGCGAAGGAGCTCCAGCGCTTCTCGGGTGGTCAGCCCGCCGATTTCGGGAGTTCCTGTGCCAGGCGCAAAGGCCGGGTCGAGACTGTCGATATCGAAGGACAGGTAGGTTGGGCCGTCGCCGACGATCTTCCGCGCCTTTTCGATAACCGCCGGTATGCCCATGCCGGAAATTTCCTCGGCGTGAATGACGGTCATTCCCGACTCATAGGAGAATTCCCACAGGTATTCCGATGAGCCTCTGATACCGATCTGTATGGTTCTGGTCGGATCGAGCACGCCATCAAGGACTGCGTTGCGCATCGGTCCACCGTGGTGGAACTTCGTCTGATCGAACGGTCCACCGGTATCGCAGTGCGCATCGATGTGAATCAGTCCAACTGGCCGCTTTGCGCCGACTGCCTTTAGAATCGGATGGGTGATCGAGTGATCGCCGCCGACCGAAACCGGGATGACACCGGCTTCGACGATCTTGCCGATGACGGCTTCGATGTTCTGGTGGCACTGCTCGAGCCGGTAGCGGCTTCCAAACGGCACATCGCCGATGTCGGCGGCCCGCAGGTCGTAGGCCGGGGCGCAATCAAGAACGTGATTGTAGGGGCCGATCCGCTCGACGCCGCGAACGGCGCGCGGTCCAAACCGTGAGCCCGGGCGGTTGCTGACCCCGAGATCCATCGGAACGCCGATCGCTGCAACCTGCAGATCGCCGAAATCGGGAGCCGAGAAATCCACCTCGCGATAGGGCAGGCCGGCAAAGGTCGAAATGCCGGAGTAAGGTGCGGCGCGCGTGCCGCCCTTGAAGATCTTCTCTGCTACCTTGCGAAACCGCGGATCGAAGAACTCCGCGCTGTCCGCGAACCTGCTGCGCAGCTCTTCCAGGTGTTTCTTCAAATCAACCATGCACTTAATCCTTCTTCTAAGCGGTACTTAGCACGTCTGGTCAGTCGAATTCAGGTGGTGTCTTGGGGCGCGGATGTCAGGCGCGCGGCGACAGATGCTCGTGGATCGCAATCCATTTGCCACTTGCCTGCTGTTCAAAAACGATCGTTTCCCGCTCCGTGCTTGTCGTCGGTTCGCCGTTGAACGAAAGGTCCGTTTCCACGCTGTGGGTAAAGATGGCGATCGGTCCCGCCAGCTGCACATGGCGGTCGCTCGAACGGCACCCCCTCACGCGAAAGCCGTCTCTGGTCTCCCACAGTTCCCATTCCGCCTCGTACTCTGAGCGGTTGCGCAGTGCGCGATCCAGATTGTGAAAAACGAATGTCGCTTCTGGTGCGAATGCCGCGAAGTAGCTGTCGCGATCATGCCGCCCGAAAGCGTCGACAAGCCGATCGGCCGCCGCGAGCACGGCTTGTTGTTGCTGTTCCATCCCTGTCTCCCGTATTTTTATTGAATTCTGGGGCTGCTGATCAGGAGTGCGAGCGGGCGATTTTGCCGCGCGACACGTTCCTTCAGCGTTTCCAACGTCATCGCCTCGTCCTTGACGAATTCGATGAACATCATGTTGAGGTTGTTGAAGGCCATTTGGCCCACGGCAACCGCATCGATCCCTGGCATAACGGCGCCGCGTAGCTGCAGCTTCTGCATCAGCATGGAAACCTGGTCACAGAGCCGGCCATCGAGTTCGGTGTACCGGCGACTGAAGGGACTGTCGGGCTGCTGGATCGAGGTGGCCATCGCCGTTCGCCACATCTCCTTGCTCAGATAGACCAGCGAGTGATCGAAATATTGGCCGATCAGCGCCTGTAGTGCGTCGAGTGTTGCTGAAGGCGGGTTCTCGACGATTGCCTTGCCGGATTCCAGAACCTCCTCGACTTCCATCGAGACCGCAGCCACGAGGATATCACCCTTGTTCTCATAGTAATTGTAGAAGGTTCCGACAGAAACCTCGGCGCGCTCGGCGATGTCCTCGATACGCGCGCTGTCGTAGCCGACCTCACGAAAAAGGCCCGTCGCGGCTTCCAGAATGCGACGATTCCGATCAGCTTTCTGCCTTGCGCGCAGCCCCGTCATTTGCAGCTCTCTTCAAATTATGAATACCTTCAAAATTCATATTGACTTAAAAAATGAACTCATTCAATCTTTTTTGTGAAGGCGCCAAGACGAGCGTCGCTGACCAGAGGGCAACATCATGATCCAAGCGTTTCCAGGCGCATTTGCGCGTAAATTCCTGTCATCCGTCGCCGTGCTCTCGCTCGGTGCGGCATCCGCGGCCTTGGCGCCCGCGCCGGTCTTCGCCCAGGAGGAGCTGAACGCGCTCGTCTGGTGCGATCACACCGATCCCGCGCTGATCGAGCCGTTCGAGAAGGCCAACAACGTCAAGGTCAACCTAAAGGACTACGAAGGTACGGGTGCGGGACTGTCGATCATCGACCAGTCCCGTCCAGGTGACTGGGATGTTCTCGTCATCGATGGCGTTGATGTGCAGCGCGCGGTCGACAAGGACATTCTTGCCGAGATCCCGGCCGATGCTCTTCCGAATGCGGACCTCTTCCCGGAGGTCAGGATGGAAGCCAACAACACGCGGGACGGCAAGACCTACGCCGTTACCGAAAAGTTCGGCTACAACACGGTTTCCTACGACAAGACTAAGGTCGATCCGGCTGACATGAAAGACATGTCGAAGCTCTGGTCCGACAAGTACAAGGGCCGCATTGCAGTCTACGACTATTACCTGCCGATGATCGGCCTGACTGGCATCGATCTCGGAAAGGCCACGGCCGACCTGAAGGACGCCGATATGCCGGCGATCAAGGACAAGCTGTTCGCGCTGAAGAAAAACTCCAAGCAGGTGAGCGATGTCGTCTCGTCGCAGACGGCGTTGGCCACGGGCGAAGTCGATATCGTCTTCGGCGGTGGAGAATGGCTGACCGCCGGTCTGGTCAAGGACAAGCCCAACCTCGACTGGGTCATTCCTGATCAGGGTGCCGTGCGTTGGGCGCAGTCGATCGGCGTCATGAAGGACTCGACCAAGAAGGACCTGGCGCTCAAGTTCGTGCAGTATATCGTCAGTCCGGAAGGCCAGGCACGGCTTGCGACCTCCTCATGCTACTGGGCAATGCCTGCCAACGAGAAGGCCGGCGCCCACCTGACCGATGAGCAGAAGACGGCGCTGCGCTGGAACGAACAGGCAGACTATCTGAAGCGCACCCAGCTCTATCCAATTCCGAGCGCCGAACTCGACGCCAAGATGCAGGATGTCTGGACCGAGATGCTGCAGCAGTAAGCATCGATCTTTCCGCAACGCCTTACCATGACCCTCTCCCGCCATGCGGGAGAGGCAGGACGGAGTTTTGGCATGGCCAGCCTTTCCCTTGAAGATACGGAGCGTCGCAAGGCGTGGGGCTTCGTTGCGCCTGCGCTTCTTTGGACGCTTGCCTTCTTCGTGGCGCCTTTCCTCTTCATGGCGGCGATGAGCCTCTGGGCCCAGCAGGGCGGCTCCATCGTGCGCGTTTGGAACCTCGGCAACTACGTCGCCTTTTTCGAAAAGGACGCGCTGTTCAAGGGCCTGACGAATTCGCTGGAGATAACCGCGATCGTTACCGTCCTTTCGGTGCTCCTGGCCTATCCGCTTGCCTGGATCATTGCCGAACGCGTGCCGCAGCGTTTCCAACGAACGGCACTCATCCTCGCGGTTCTTCCGTTCTGGACATCCTATGTCGTGCGTTCCTATTCGTGGCTGCTGGTGTTGTCCCGCAATGGCGTCATCAATCAGGCTTTGATGCAGAGCGGCTTGATCAGCGAGCCGTTGGAACTCGCCAGCAATCGCACCGCGACAGTCATCGGCTTCGTACACTTTTTTGTCATGCTCCTGACGCTGACGATCTATGCCAACCTCGTTCAGCTTCCGCCAAATTACCGCCGCGCGGCCGCGGATCTCGGGGCAAACGCTTTGCAGACCTTCTGGCACGTGATCCTGCCGCTGACGATCCCCGGTATCATGACGGGGGCGTTCCTGACCTTCGTGCTCTGCATTGGAGACTACGTCACGCCGCAGATCCTCGGCGGCAACAACGAGCTTGTGCTGCCGCAGATCATCATGCTGCAGCTCGGACGCCGGGCCGACTTTCCGATGGCGGCGGCGCTCTCGATCATCCTCATGCTCGCCGTGACGGTCGCCTATATCGCATGCGCTCGCTGGCTGAAGATCGAAAGGGCTTGACGATGCGCGACAGGATAACGACGTTCGTTTCCACGACCTATGCCCTGCTGATCTTCGGGTTCATCTTCCTGCCCGTCGTGGTGTTGGTGCTCTTCTCGTTCCAGGATGGCCGTCTGCCGGTGCCGCCGTTCAACGGGTTCTCGCTGCAATGGTACGAGGCGGTCTTCGCCGACCGCAAGCTGATGTCGGCCTTGCTTCACTCGTTTCTGGTCGCGACCATATCCTCGCTGGTCGCCTGCGTTCTCGGGTTCCTCGCCGCCTATGCGCTGGCCCGCTACAAATTGCCGGGTTCAGCGCTCCAGCGCGGTCTGCTCATCGCGCCGATGACGGTGAGCTACCTCATCATCGCGTTGGGACTGCTGACAGTGCTAAATACACTCGGCATCGGCCTCTCCCTCTGGACGGTGGGGATCGGCCATGTGGTCATCAATCTACCGCTCTGCTTTGCCATCATTTATTCCTCGATGGGTGATCACCACATCAACATCGAGCGAGCGGCACGCGATCTCGGCGCCAGCGATCTCAAGGTCATGATGCTGGTAACTGCACCGATGCTGATGCCTTCGCTGCTCGCCTCCTTCTTCCTGTCCGTGACCTTCAGCTGGGACGAGTTCATCATCGCCTTTCTGCTGTCTCGCTTCGACGTCACGCTCCCCGTCGAGATCTGGAGCCTGCTTCGCTCTGGCCTCAATCCAAAAACCAATGCCATCGGCTCGCTGGTGTTTCTCGTGTCGGTCACGGTGCTGATCGTTCTGGAACTCTGCCTGTTCGGAAGGACAAAGAAATCATGACCGCTCCGGTTTCCATCGCAAACGCCACGAAGACCTTTGCCGCCTTCACCGCGCTCGACAATGTTTCGCTTGATATCGAAGCCGGCGAATTCATCGTGCTGCTCGGACCGTCCGGCTGCGGCAAGACAACGCTGCTCTCCATTCTGGGCGGCTTCCTTTTGCCGACCGAGGGTCGGATCACAATCGGCGGCAAGGACATGACCAACGTTCCGCCCGCCAGGCGGCCGACGACGACCATGTTCCAGGATTACGCGCTGTTTCCGCATATGAAGCTCAAGGACAATGTCGGCTTTGGGCTGAGAATGCGCGGCGTCGCCAAGACCGAGCGCGAAGAGCGGGCCAAAGGCTTTCTCGACCTTGTCGGCCTTAAGTCCTCCGCCGACAAGCGACCGCACGAACTGTCGGGTGGCCAGCGCCAGCGCGTGGCGCTGGCAAGGGCGCTTGCGGTCGACCCGGATGTGTTGCTGCTCGACGAGCCGCTCGGTGCTCTCGATCTCAAGCTTCGTCGCCAGATGCAGGATGAGCTGAAGGCGATCCAGAAGCGGGTGGGTACGACCTTCGTCCACGTGACGCACGACCAGGAAGAGGCAATGGCGATCGCCGACCGGATCGTGGTGATGAACCAGGGGCGCATCGAAGACCTCGGCCCTCCATCGGAAATCTACATGCGCCCGCGCTCCTTGTTTTCCGCCGGCTTCATGGGAGAAGTGAACTTCGTTCCCGGCACCGTCAAGGCAGTCGATGCGGCGAGCGCCAAGGTCGAGACGGCCATCGGCGACCTCGTTCTCGCGCACCGAAGCTTCACGGCCGCCGCGCCGACGGAAGGGCAGAGGGTGACCTTGTGCATCCGGCCGGAGCATTTCCGCCGCGGCGACGCCGCGACCGAGGCGGCGACGGCGCTTGGCCAGGCAACGGTGACCGCCGGAGCCTTTTTCGGGACCCACTATCGCTGCCACCTGAAACCCTTGACCGCGCCGGAGCTTGCGATCGTCGCGCACATGCCGCAATCGGCGGGCGTTGTGGAAGGGCAAAGCGTTGCGCTTGCCGTCACTGCGTCCGATGTCGTAGCCTTGCCGGCACATGGCGGCGGAAACTGATCTGATGGAGCGTATCGATCCCGGCAAATGGTATGCGTTGCGACGTCTGGAAGACGACGTCACCGCGATCTCGGAGCCTTACATTCAGGAATTTTACCGCTGCAACATATGGCATATCAGGGGGCGTGACCGGGACATGCTGGTCGACAGCGGGATGGGCGTGGTCTCGCTCCGTGAATGGGTGCCGCTTGTCACCGAGCGCGACCTGATTGCCGTCGCGAGCCACACGCATTTCGACCATATCGGCTGCCATCACGAATTCGAATGCCGTGCGGTGCATTCCGCCGAGGCGGAGCTGCTCGCCAATCCGACGCGGGCCAATACGCTTGCCGACCCTTACGTCACCGACGAGATCTTTGATGCCCTGCCGCCGGAGCCTTATTGTTCAAAGTGCTATGCGGTTCGCGGGGCGCCGGCGACGCGCATTCTCAACGATGCCGATGTGATCGACCTTGGAGACAGGACGTTCGAGGTGATCCACACGCCCGGCCACTCCCCAGGAGGCATCGCCTTGTGGGAAAAGGAAACTGAGATCCTGTTTTCCGGCGACATCCTTTACGACGGGCCGTTGATCGAGGACACCTACCACGCCAATGCCGACGACTACCTCGCATCGATGGAACGGCTGCTGACGATCCCGGCCCGCGTGGTTCATGGGGGGCACTTTCCAAGCTTCAGCGGCGAGCGCTACCGGCAACTGATCAGCGATTGGCTCAACAAAAAACAGAAACAGTCTTGAGAGGACACACCATGCTCGACAAGCGGAAGTTCTACATCAACGGAGAATGGGTGGCGCCGCTTGCCGCCAACGATTTGGACGTCCTGAACCCGGCCACGGAAAAGCCGGTGGCTGTGATCTCCATGGGAACCGCCGCCGATATTGATCGGGCGGTTGCTGCCGCCAAGACGGCATTTGCCGGCTACAGCCGTACCAGCGTCGAAGAGCGCCTTGCGTTCTTGGAAAAGCTGCTCGCGATCTACAAGCGCCGCTACGAGGAAATGGCGCAGACGATAACGCTGGAACTTGGCGCGCCATTGACCATGAGCCGGGAGCAGCAGGCTGATGTTGGTGTCGGCCATCTCCAAGGGTTCATCGACGCGCTGAAGACCATTTCCATGCGCGAAGTCCTGCCGAACGGTGATGTGTTGTTGCGGGAGCCGATCGGCGTCTGCGGGCTGATCACACCCTGGAACTGGCCGATCAACCAGATTGCGCTCAAGGTTGTCCCGGCTTTGGCCACTGGCTCGACCTGCGTCCTGAAGCCAAGCGAATTTACGCCGCTGAACGCCATGCTCTATGCGGAGATGGTGCATGAAGCCGGGTTCCCGGCCGGCGTTTTCAATCTCGTCAACGGCGACGGCCTGAATGCCGGTGCCGCACTCTCAAAGCACAAGGATGTCGAGATGATGTCCTTCACCGGCTCGACCCGCGCCGGGATTGCAGTCAGCAAGGATGCCGCCGATACCGTCAAGCGCGTCACGCTGGAACTCGGCGGTAAATCTCCGAATATCGTTTTCGAAGATGCTGATCTGGAAGATCGTATCACCGGCAGCGTACTGGAGTGCTTCAACAACTCCGGCCAGTCCTGTGATTCACCAACGCGCCTGCTGGTGCAGAAGTCCGTTTACGGCAAGGCCGTTGAAATTGCCGAGCGCGTGGGTCGGGAGGTTGCTGTCGGCAATCCCGCGGAAGAGGGGACGCACATTGGTCCGCTGGTCAGCGATATCCAGTTCGGTCGCGTCCAGGCCTTGATCGAGGCGGGAATTGCCGATGGCGCAAGAGTGCTTGTCGGCGGCGCTGGAAAGCCCGAGGGTTTCGAGACGGGCTATTTCGTAAAACCGACGATTTTCGCGGATGTCGACAACACGATGCGTATCGCCCGTGAGGAGGTGTTCGGGCCGGTGCTGGCCATCATGCCGTTCGAGACCGAGGAGGAGGCGATCGCGATTGCCAATGACACCAACTACGGTCTCGCCGCCTATGTCCAGACCGGCAATCCGGAACGAGCGGAACGCGTGGCCGCACGCCTTCGCGCCGGCATGGTGCACATTAATGGCGCCCCCCATCGCTATGGCAGTCCCTTCGGCGGCTACAAGCAGTCCGGGAACGGTCGCGAGGGCGGCATGTTCGGTCTGGAGGACTTCCTAGAGGTCAAGACGCTTCATCGCCCGGACGCGGCCTGAGGGCAGTGAATACGGTTTTGCGCGTAGAACCATCTCCTTCGCGCAAACCAGAACTTCAGGAAGTCGTCGCTATGCCGTTTGATAGCCGGCGATAGCCCCCGCGCCAGTAGAGTAGCGGTTCCATGTCTTCTCTGGTGTCGATCGCGCAGACGCGACCGATCAGGATCGCGTGCGAGTGATGGTTCATCACCGCGTCGAGTTCGCAGTCGAGGACCGTCAAGGCATCTCGCAGCGCTGGCGTGCCCGTGGCAAGGTGATACCAGGTGCCACCTGTGTACCGGTCGATGCCTCGCCGTCCATCGAAGCCGGCAAAGGACTGGGCAACATGCTGTTGATCGGCGGCAAGCACATTGACGCAGAAGCGGCGATACTTTTCGAGCATTGGCCAGGAAGACGAAGTCCGGTTGACGCTGACGATGACGGACGGAACGTCAGCGGATAGCGACGATACCGACGTGGCGGTGAAGCCCGTGCGTTCCTCGTGTTCGCCGACGGTGATGACGCTCACGGCTCCCGCCAGTTGTCGCATCGACATCTTGAAAGCCGATTGATCGACGGTAAACACCGTCTTCGCGATCTGGTCCATCTGCCTACCTCCGCGTTCAACGCTGCGAATTGATGCCCGCAAACCGATTGGCCGGCATGGAAAGCCCCAGATTCTCGCGAAGAGTCTTACCTTCATACTCCTCGCGAAACAGGCCGCGGCGGCGCAGTTCCGGCAGGACGAGCTTCACGAAATCGTCGAGACTTGCGGGCAACGTGGGGAACATCAGGATGAAGCCGTCGGCCGCACGTGTCTCGAACCATTCTTCCATGAAGTCGGCTATCTGAACCGGTGTGCCCGTAATGCCGTTGCCCGTGTGCTTTTCGGCATAGTGCCGCACCAGTTCGCCGACGGTGCGTCCGCTCTTCACGAAATCGACGAGTTCGTCGAACAGCGCGCGCGAGCCCTTCGGCGTTTCTGGCAGTCTGTCCATCGGGAAAGGCTTGTCCATCGGGACGCCGCGCAGGTCGGCTTCAAGGAATTCCGAGAGCATCAGGCGCCCGACATCGGGATGCATCTTGTCGATCAGGTAGTCGACCTTTGACTGCGCTTCGGCCTGGGTTTCTCCGACGTTCAGGACCACGCCTGGCATGATCTTCAGATCATCGGGGTTGCGGTCGTAGGCCGGCATGCGGCGCTTGACGTTGTCGTAAAAGGTCCTGTTGCGCTCGATGTTGGATGCCAGGCTGAAGACGACCTCTGCCGTACGGGCGGCCATGTCCATGCCGGGCTCAGAGCCGCCGGCTTGCGCAATTACGGGGCGACCCTGCGGCGAGCGCGCAATGTTGAGCGGACCGCGCACTTGGAAGTGCTTCCCCTTGTGGTTCAGCGTGTGGTGTTTGGTCTTGTCGTAGTAGACGCCGCTCTCGCGGTCGAGGAGCAGGGCGCCGTCTTCGAAGCTGTCCCACAACCCGAAGACCACGTCGACGAACTCATTGCCGCGCTCGTAGCGTAGTGCGTGCGGGTCGAGCCCTTCGCGATTGAAGTTGTAACCCGTCTCGTCATGGTCGGAGGTTACGACGTTCCAGCACACGCGACCGCCGCTCAGATGATCGATGGAGGCGAAGAGGCGCGCGACGTTGTACGGTTCGTAGTAGCTGGTCGAGACCGTTGCCACCAAGCCGAGGTTTTCGGTCGTGACCGAAAGAGCCGAGAGCAAGGAAAGTGGCTCGAAGCGGTTCATTTTCGTCGGGATCCGCGCAAGCGCATCAGGATCGCCGACGGCAGCGGCCGGTGAATCCGCCATGAACATGAAGTCGAGTTTCGCTGCTTCCGAGCGTTTGGCGACATCCAGAAGGTGGCTGAAATCATTGGCGCCGTGGACACTGCTGGCAGGGTGAAGCCAGGAGGCCGGGTGAAAACCGAACGTGTAGACGAAGGTGCCGAGTTTCATCTTGTCGGTTCGCGCCATTAAGCCCTCCTGAGGCTGATCATCATCGATATGCGCAAATTAACGCCGCGCGGCTTTTTTCATCAATATCGCGCAAGCTATCTTCCGTTTTAGTTTTTCTAAAGAGTGGAGGGTGCCGAGACGGTCGCCTGTCGCCGGGAGATGGCGATAACCCAGTCGCGGAACTCTGTCCCGAACGGCTTCTGTAGCGCGGAACGATCCCAGGCGAGGAAGTAACTTTCCCGGAGCGGGATCCTGACATCGAGGGGGATGACCAGAGTCTGCGCCTCGAGCTCATCCGCAATCATCGACCTCTGGGCAAGGACGACGCCGCGCTTGTTGACGGCCGCATCGATAGCGCTGCTCGACAGGGTGAAGGAAAGCCCCGGGGCGGTCTCCTTGAGTTGGACGCCGACTTTCTCGGCAAATTCCGCCCAACTGGGGTAGGGCGTGAAATGCCGTTCCCATTCGACATGAAGCAGCGGATAGCGAAGCAGCGCGGAAGCCGGCACAGTCTTGGCGTCGATTAGGGCAGGGGAGCAGGCGGGCACGACCCAGTCGCGGAACAGCTCTGTATAGTGGTCGTGCTGGAGCACGTCGGAGCCGTAGCTCACGCGAAAGTCGACCTCGTCAAATCCCATGCGGGGTTCGCGGTCCCGGCCCGTCACCCTGACATGCGCATCGGGATGGAGCGCCTGCCAATCGAAAATGCGCCGGCCGATCCATTTGTTGACAACAGACGACAACGCGCTCAGCACCAGCGCGTTCTCGTTGCGCGCTCGTGCGAGGATCTGCTCGGCGGCGGCAAATTGCTCGAAACCCTTGGAAATCTCCCGGTGGTAAAGCCTGCCCCAGAGCGTCAGTTCGGCCGTCCGGCCGCTGCGTTCCAGGAGTGTTACGCCGAGGAAGCTCTCGATTTTCCGTATCTGCTGGCTGATGGCGCCCGGAGAGACGTTCAACTCCGTCGCGGCCGCCGTAACGCTTCCGCAGCGACCAACCGCCTCGAATGCCTGCAAGCCTTTAAGCGGAACCGCCCTGAAGTGCTGCTCGTCGGTCATCGGGAAGCCTCGCTACGATTGGTGACGAGAAACAAGTGTCTCTGCAGGATGGAAGACGCCTGCAAACTGGAAACGCTCGCCGGGATGCGTGATCTCGACGTAAGTGACCAAGCGGTCGTTCTGCCACGTCTGGCGGATGAGATTGAGACAGGGCTCTCCGCGACCGATCTGCAGCACCCGGGCCGTTGTTGCGTCGGCGGATACAGCGCGGATTACATGCCTAGCCTTCGACCAAGGCACCTGTGACAAAAGCCATTTCGCGGGGGGCACGTCGGCAAAGCTCTCGTCCCGTGCCTGCGGTACGGTATCCAGCAGGATAATTCGCCGTTCGATCGCGGTCGGTTTGCCATCCACGATATGGAGGCACTGAATTCGCAGAACCTCGGCTCCCGCCGTGCTCTGTAGCTGCGCCGCTTCGGCAGGTGCGAGCGTGTCGATCTTTCGGACCAGTATCTCATAGCGATGCTCGTAACCGGCCAGAGCTGCTTCGGTGCCGATGTCCTGGATGTCCATTACCATGCGGTCGATCTGTGGTGCGGCAACGAACGATCCGGCCTTCCGGCGCCTGACGATAAGGCCGCGTTCCACGAGCGTGGAAAGCGCCTTGCTAACCGTCATGCGGGAGCATCCATATTCCTCAACCAGGTCGTGTTCGATCGGGATGCGGTCGCCCGGCCGCCAGTCGCCGGTCAGGATTTTCGCCTCTATGTCTTTGAAAATTCTTTGGTGAATTGGTATCAATACGCCACCTGCTCCCAGCGACATCCGCCCTTGCTGTCGGGCGAGGCGACAATCGGCATTACTTCCGATGCGGTCGTTCGGCACAAAATTTGCTTCCGTCGACTTTGACGTTGACACCTTAGGCTAGCCTATATCTATTTGTATAGTCAAAAGCGGATCACAGAAATCCGTTCAACGGGACTGAAATCGGGAACTCCTCCTTTGCGGAGGGAAAACTGGAGAGAACAACATCATGATTGCAAACTCGTTGCTTAAGGGCCTCGTCGGCGCAGCATTCATATTCGGTGCAACCCTGTCGGCCCACGCCGCGGACACGCTTGCAGCCGTCAAGGCCGCCGGCACGCTGAAGGTCGGGACCGAAACCGCCTTCGCGCCCTTTGACTTTATCGATGCCGGCGAACATGCCGGACTGAACGTGGATCTCTTTGCCGAAATCGGCAAGGAACTCGGCGTCAAGATCGAGTGGGTCGCCCTTCCGTGGGACGGCGTTTTCCCCGCACTTGAAGCCGGAAAGTTTGACGTTGTTGCAGGTCCTGCGACGATCACAAAGAAGCGTATGGAGCGCTATCGCTTTACTCCGCCGATCGCCGAAGCGACCATTGCCGTACTGAAGAAGGCCGGCGACACCACGATCAGCAAGCCAGAGGATATCGCCGGCAAGAAGATCGGCGTCGGCAAGGCGACGTCGCAGCTCGACCAGCTCAAGGAGTTCTCTGAAACGCTGCCGTCCAAGGTGGACATACGCGAATATCCTGCCTTCACGGAATCCTATGCGGACCTGGCGGCCGGCCGCATTGCCGGCGTAGCGAACTCGCTGCCGAACATCGCCTTCGTTGCCAAGCAGCGCGAAGGAACGTTTGAGGTTGTTCTGCCGCCGTTCGGCAAGAAGTCCTACTTCGGCTTCATCGGTCTCAAGGATGCCGATCATGCGCCCCTGATGGACGCGATCGACGCCGCCCTGCTGAAGATCAAGGCCGACGGTCGTATGGCTGAGCTGCAGAAGAAGTGGTTCGGCGCGACCTTCGACACGCCTGACGCTGTCAAGGATCCGGCATTCTGATTTCTGCCGATCGTTAACCGATCGCGCCCTGTGATTTCAGGGCGCGATCAGGTCTCCACGACAGCCAGGCGGGCAAAAGCCGGACATGTCCATCAAACTCTTCGAACTGCTTCTGCAGGCGTCGATCTACACGGTGACAATCAGCGTCGTGTCGATCCTGATCGGTTTTGCAATCGCGATCCTTCTTTCCGGGATGCTTCTCTCGCAAAAGCGGCTTTTCATCGCGCCTGCCCAGATTTTCATCAGCTTCTTCCGTGGCGTGCCTCTGCTCGTGCAGCTGCTGCTGATCTACAACATGCTGCCCGCGATCGGCTTGAATGTGCCGAGTATCGTTGCCGCCATCACCGGCCTGTCGTTGTGTACGGCGGCCTATCAGGCCGAAAACCTGCGAGGCGGCTTTGCCAGCGTTCCCATCGGGCTTGTCGAGTCGGCCGAGATGGTGGGATTGACCCCGGCACAGATCTTTCGCCGCATCAAGGCACCAATCGCGTTGCGGCTTACCTTCCCGGCGCTCGTCAATGAAGCGATCTTAATCCTCAAGGCATCCTCGCTGGTGTCGGTCGTTGGCATCGTCGAGCTGACACGCATGGCGCAGGATCTTGCTGGCAGCACTTTCCTGCCGCTGCAGATCTTTGCCTGTGCCGGGCTCATCTATCTCGTGATCAACTGGATCGTGGCGCTTGCGGGTGGCCTGATCGAGCGCTCCCTTCCAGGAGTTCCGCGATGACCTTCGACATCAACGTCATTCTCGACCAACGCGCGGCCATCCTGAGCGGCGCTGGCGTGACGATCATGATCTGGATCGTTGGAACGCTTGCCGCGGCGGTGATCGGCTTCTTCGTGGCCGTCGGCCGGCGATTTGGAGGACCGGTCCTCGACACGGCCCTCGGCCTGATCGTCGCCGTGTTGCGCGGCACGCCGTTTCTGATCCAGATCTTTCTGGTCTACTACGGAGGGCCGTTCATTGGCCTTTCGCTTGATCCGCTGCCCGCGGGCCTTGTCGGCATCTCGATTTATGGTGCGGCTTATTATAGCGAGATCTTCCGCTCCGGCTTCCTTGCCGTTCCCAAGGGGCATATCGAAGCCGGAGAATGTGTCGGGCTCACCCAAGGCCAGATCATCCGGCGCATTCTCCTGCCCGAGATGACTATGCTGGTGCTGCCGCCTTCGCTGAACATGGCCGTGCTCCTGATGAAGGAGACGGCGGTCCTGTCGATTATTACCGTTCCCGAGCTTACTGCTACGCTGAGTGCCATCGGCGCCCAGCAATACGCCTTCGTCGAAGCGCTTTCCGTCCTGGCACTCTTTTACTGGGTGCTCGTCGAGATCACCGGCAGGCTTGGCCATCTCGTCGAAATGAAACTTACCAGATTGAGGTTTTTCAACGCATGAGCCTACCCGCGATCGCAGTCAAAAATCTCGTGAAGAAGTTCGGCGACTCGACGGTGCTGCATGGCATCGATCTTGAGATTCCGCAGGGGCAGGTTTCCTGCCTGATCGGGCCATCCGGATCGGGCAAGAGTACGCTGCTGCGATGCATGGCGTTCCTTGAGGAAGCCACTTCCGGCATCATCACGATCAATGGCGAGGTGCTTGGTTTCACCGAGAACGCGCAAGGTGCGCGCGAGCGCATATCGGCAGCGGCGAACCGGACGATCCGCGCCCAGATCGGTATGGTATTCCAGCAGTTCAATCTGTGGCCGCACATGACCGCGCTCGGGAACGTCAGCGAAGCCTTGAAGACGGTTCACAAGATGAGCCGCAAGGACGCCGAGGAACGCGCCATGGCGCAGCTGGTCAAAGTTGGCCTCGAAGGTCGTGCAGGGCATTACCCGTCGCAGCTCTCCGGCGGCCAGCAGCAGCGCGTGGCGATCGCCCGAGCGTTGGCGCTGAAGCCGAAGATCATGCTGTTCGACGAACCGACATCGTCACTGGATCCAGAACTGACGGGTGAAGTGCTGAACGTCATGCGTGATCTGGCGGCCGAAGGCATGACAATGGTCGTCGTTTCGCACGAGATCGGCTTTGCCGCCACCGTTGGTCAGCAGATCACGTTCCTCGATCACGGGAAGGTGCTATTCACCGGAGCCCCGCAGGATGTGTTCAGGAAGCCAAGAAATCCGCGCCTCGAACAGTTCCTGGACACCTACCTCGATCGGGGCGCTTCAATGCTGCTGTGAGCGGCACGGCTACGGCGCGTCACCCGATCTGCTGCCGGCTCAGATCGTGTGGTCGCCCGCTGTCATGGCAAACACGGGGTTGTGAAGTCCGCTGTTTGCCGGATAATCCAACATTAGCCAAAAATGATTGACTTTCAGTGGTTTCACGAGGCAGGTTCGGCCAACGGTGCGATGTAGCGGCTGATGTGCGACTCGGAGGTCGCGAACAGCTGCTTTGCCACGGAAATGGGGTCACGTGATGGGTGCGAACTGAACAGTTCCTGATCCAGTGGTCCTACACAGAAACCATCTTGGCAAAATGCCGTCGCTGGCAGGCTGCCTGGGCGATTGGCAGCCTTCGCTGTCGTCGCTGCCAATCGAGTGCCGCTTTCATGGATGGATCCGGGGACCCTGCCAACATTTCGATTCCGAGGCCGCGCGGGCGTCCAAAGGTATCGAGCGACGAGACCAAGCGAGCGCACATCGTTGCCTTCGCACAGAAGATATTCGTCGAACTGGGCTATGCGGGCACGACGACAGCCATTGTCGCTGCCCGTAGTGGCGTGTCCAAGCAGACCCTCTATCGATTGTTTGCGAGCAAGGAAGATCTCTTCCGCGCAGTGGTGATCGCGCATCGTCAGATGATGCTCGATCTGCCGCGACCGGAAGACGAGGATCTGCCCGTGTCAAAGGCACTGGAGGCGATCTTCATGATTGATATGGATGAGGCGGCAGATGAGGAGCGCGCTGCTTTCATTCACCTGGCGATGCGCGAGTCCGGGCAGTTTCCCGAGCTTAGGGACATGCTGCACGATGAGGGCATGCTCAAGTCGCGACAACAATTGGTCGATTGGCTTTCGCAGCAAGCCACGGTTGGCAAGGCCGCGATTAGCAATCCTGAGAGCTGTGCGCGGATGCTGATGGATATGATCTTCGGTGGCATAAGGCCACCCGAGGGACAGGCGAAAGCGTGGCCGAATCTCGAGCTGCGCAAGGCTCATCTGCGGCAGTGCATTGCAATCTTTGCAAGAGGCGTCGGCGCCAACTGACCCTATTCCGTGAGTGCCATTCTCGAAATGACGCGATAAAAGGGTACTGAAAAGTACCATATTTGCCGAATTGTCTAAAATAAAGGGATTTAAAGCCCGGTTTCGGCCGGGAAGCTGATGATTTTTAACTATCTTTTTAATGGTGTGGAGGATGGTGTCGACAGTTTCCATTCCAATCAGGTGAACATGATGTCCACTCTCCTGTTACAGCATGGCCGCTCGCCTCAGGCGGCGGTATCGCAGCTGTTATCAGCACCAACTCCTTGTGCTGATGTCCCACTGCGTCTCAGATTTGTTCATCGTCGAGCGTCAGTACATACGGACCCACCGGTCTAGCCGGTACCTCATTCTCAAAATTCAAAAACGCTTCGAAGGCCGGTTTGGGCAAACCGACAGCCGTGGTCTGCTGCCGTGCATTCGAGCCATTTCTTAAAAGGGAAATCTCATGCAGGAAGACACCTGGGTCTCATCCGATATCGCCTTGCTGGCCGACTACATGTCGGTCCTGGGCAACGCCAATCGCCTAGCAATACTTCAAAATCTCCGCCGTGGAGAGATACAGGTCAAGGTTCTCGCGAAGACGCTGGGTATCGGCCAGTCCGCCCTATCGCAGCACCTTGCAATCCTCCGGGAGAGCAATTTCGTTGATACCCGGCGCGTGTCTCAATCGGTGTTCTATTCGATACGCACCGATGTCATCACGGGAGCGTTGGCGCAGGTCGGGGAACTGCTGGCACTGGATAACGATGAGGAACCGGCGGCTGCGCAACGCGCTCTGTGATGTCACGGGCAGGGCGCTTCACCTAGACTGGGTAGAGCCTTGGGCGGGTATGCCCTTGCTTTCCCGCGTCACGGCGACATGTCATTGTCATCAACAAGTCGATTGAGAGACCAAATGACAAAAGTCGCCGCCGTCGTCGCTCTGCTCCTCGCACTCTCCTCCTGTGCCAACACCGCCAACGGGCTCGCCAAAGATGGCAGGGACGCAAGTCATGCTTTGGACGCGAGCACCCATCGTATCCTGAAAGCCGGAGCGAACTGACAGCGATCCGGTCGCTGTCCGGCGCGGCGTCGTTGCGGCAATCGAACGACGTTTGGTAAGCGTCTTTCTCCTTCTATCGTGGCTATCCTCTGATACTCTGCGCAAGGCGCGCGCGTGCCTTCAAACAGCGCGTGCCTCGCGTTGGGGCAATATTTTGAACATGATATGGGGAAAACATGACGGGACGGTTGAACGGCAATATCGCGATTATTTCGGGCGGCGCTACCGGTATGGGAGGAGCGGCGTCACGGCTCTTTGCGGCGGAGGGCGCGAAGGTGGCAATCATCGACCGCAACGCCGAGGCAGCCGCGCAGACGGCAAAGGCCATTCGCGACGATGGCGGTGTTGCTGACTTTTGGACCGCGGATGTCTCGGACGAGACGGCCGTAAACAACGCAGTTCGCGGTGTCGAAGAGAAATTTGGCCCGGTGACTGTGCTCTTCAATCACGCGGGCACGATTGTCATAAAGCCTTTCCTGGAAACGAGCGTCGAGGAGTGGGATTGGCTTCACGCGGTCAATGTCCGGTCCATGTTCTTGATGACGCGCGCCGTGCTGCCGGGAATGATCTCGGCCGGCGGTGGCTCGATCGTTTGCACCTCATCGATCTCAGCCGTCGCGGCGACGCCGATGGAGGTGCTGTACGATACGACGAAGGGCGCGGTCCACATGTTCGCGCGGGCGATTGGTGTCGAGTTCCGGGACCGCAATATTCGATGCAATGCCGTATGCCCCGGTTTCATTCGTACGCCTCACGGGTTGCGCGAGGTGTCCGAGCTCCAGGCTCTCGGCGTCGATGTGTCTGATGCCGCCATCGCTGCCCAGCAGGGCCGCATCGGCGAGCCCGAGGACGTTGCGCGGGCGGCACTCTACCTTGCCAGCGATGACTCCAGATTCGTGAACGGCGCGCACCTTTTCGTGGACAACGGCTTCACGGCGATCTGAAGCCGACAATATCTCTGCGCGCGATCAGGATACGGAGACCGGCTTGGAGCGTAGCCGGCTCGCCGTCGCCGGATCCGCGCGCCGGCAAAGCTGTGGCGGCAATCCCCTCATGATTAATTCGGCATCAGCGACGGCCATGGAGCCGATTTCGTAGAACGCATCGCGCGTGCCGCCAGCCCGGTGTGCAGATAGGAGCAGGCCCGGTATCGTCCGCAGAGGATCGTCCGCAGCCACGGGCTCGTCGGGGAACACGTCGGTCGCGGCCCTGATGTGGCCCGACTTGACTGCAGAAAGCATAGCCGGGAAGTCCACGACCGCGGCACGGCTCATCAGCAGGAACGCCGATCCCGGCTGCATCAGTTCAAATTGCCGACGGCCGATGAAGCCTTCGTTTTCGCTTGTGACGCTTGCGAATACAAAGACAACCCGGCTTTCGCGGAAGAGTTCGTCGAGGTCCGACGGCGCGCAATCAAGGCGCTGTATCACCTCGTCGGGAAGCCAGGGGTCGAATACCCGAACGGAGTTCTTGAAGGGGCGGACGAGCTCTCGAAGTTGCTTGCCGAGATCGCCGAAGCCGACAATCCCGATTGGGGCCCCGGCGAAGCGGAAGACGCCCTTGTTGCCGGCGAGTCCGTATTCCTCCGTTCCTTGCCGAAAGTCGCGGTCTGCCTGGGTAATCCCGCGCGCAAGATCGATCGCCATCGCCAGCGATGCCTCGGCAACGGGCGAGGCAAAGGCGGAGGCAGGCGTGATCACCCAGATGCCGCGCTCGACACAGCTCTGATAATCGATGTTCGGCATGAAGTTGGATTCGACATTGATGATCGCCTTGAGCTTCGGTGCACGATCCAGTCGCTCCTTCGGCATATCCGTCTGGCCAAAAATGAGCACGGTCTCCGGCAACAGCGCTTCGACCTGATCATCCGGCATGCGGCGATCTTCCGAAATGACGACCTCGCCAAGCGCTTCGAGCCGGCCACGCACGGCCGGCTCCATGATGAGTTCGAGCGTCCGCGGCAACGGATCGACCAAAATGATATCGCGGCTCATGATACCTCCTCCTGCTCCCTGAGGCAGCATCGCCGGAAAGAGGTTTTCTGCAAGAGGTTTCCGTGCAGCGCGGCGCGGCTAGACGACGGTTTCGCCACCGTCGACAACGAGAATCTGGCCCGTCATGTAGGATGACCTGTCGGACACGAGGAAAAGGATCGGTTCGGCGATCTCGGAAACCGTTGCCCAGCGCCCGAGCGGCACCTGCTGGGCAACATAGGTCTCGATTGCAACACGCCCGCCCATCTGCGCAATGAATGGTTCATTGAACGGGGTATCGACCCAGCCTGGGCAGAGCGCGTTCACACGAATGCCAAAGCGGGCGTAGTCGCCGGCCATTTGCCGGGTCATGGCGATGACGGCATGCTTGGTCGTTGTGTAGGCGATCATCTCGCGGTCATAGAGCACGCCGGACGAGGAGGACGTGTTGAGGATCACACCTTTGCCAGCCTTCTTCATAATCGGCATGGCGAACCGCGCAGCCATGAAGTGAGCCCGGACGTTCAGGTTCCAGGATTTGTCGAATCCGTCGATCGCGACTTCCTCTAGATCGCCTGCCACCTGTGCTCCGGCATGATTGTGGAGGATATCGATGCGTCCGTGGCGTTCAGCGATCGCAGTGATACCGGCTTCAAGCGCGCGGTCATCGGTGACATCGAGAACCAGGCTTTCGGCATTTCCGCCGGCGGCCACGATCTGGTTCACAGTTTCGCCGGCATTCATGAAGTCGACATCGACGACAACGACGTGGGCGCCCTCGCGGGCCATGATCAAGGCCCCGGCCTGGCCAATCCCCGATCCGGCTCCCGTGACGATTGCGACGCGATTTTTGAGGATCATGATATTTCCCGTTACTGCGTTTTCCGGTCGCGCATCAGGAAGCGCGCGACGAGGATCAAGATCAGCGATGCGATGAGCACCATGGTGGCGATGGCGTTGATCTCAGGCGTGACGCCGCGGCGAATGGATGCGAACACGTAGATCGGCAGCGTCGTATTCGAGCCCGCGACGAAGAAGGCGATGATGAAGTCGTCGAAGGAGAAGGTGAACGCGAGCAGGAAGCCTGCGAGGATCGACGGCAGGATCTGTGGCAGCACGATCTGGCGAAATGTCGTGAACGGTGTCGCATAGAGGTCGTTGGATGCCTCGACGATATCCCGTCCCAGGCTTGCGATGCGTGCTTTGACGATCATTGTCACCAGCGCCATCGTGAAAAGCCCATGGGCGGCGATGATCGATCCATAGCCGAGCGACAGCTTCGGCGCTTGTTCGCCCGGCCAGACAGCGGCGAGCAGCGGGTTGATGAAGCCGAACACCTCGACAAGTGCAACGAGCGTCGCGATACCGATGACGACGCCCGGAACGACGATGGCGGCGGCAAAGAGGCCATCGAACGCAGCACGGGTCTTCGGCCCGAGCCGCTCCATTCCCATGGCTGCCATGGTGCCGAAAATGGCTGCGAGAACCGCGCTGGTCACTGCGATGATCAGGCTGTTTTGCAGCGCCTCCATCAGGAACGTGTTGCTCAACGCCTTCCCGTACCATTGCGTCGAGAAGCCGGTGAAATCCGAAGCGTTTCGGCCCGCATTAAACGAGAACAGGACGACCAGGGCGATCGGTGTGTAGAGGAAGAGGTAAACTGCGGTAACGAGGCTGCGCATCAGACGAGATCCACTTGGCGGGTGCCCGAGACGCGCCAAGCGATGCGCATGGCCACGAGAAGCACGATGACAACCACCACGACGAGGCTAACTGCAATTGCCGAGCCAAAGGGCCAGTTGCGGGACTGCAGGAAGAGATCCACCAGCGCATTGCCGATGAAAAACACTTTGCCGCCGCCCAGAAGCTGCGGAATGAGATATTCGCCAAGCAGCAGGATGGTCACGAGAGCAATCCCTGTCATGACACCCGGCAGCGACAGCGGAAGCGTGATGCCGAAGAAGGTCGAGATCGGTTTTGCGCCGAGATCGGCAGATGCCTCCAGCAGGCGTCGATCCAGTTTCTCCAGGCTGACGTAGATCGGCATGATCATCAGCGGCAGATAGCCGTAGACGATGCCAAGCAGGACCGCACCCGGCGTATTCAGCAGGCGGACATTTTCGATGCCGACAAGTTCCAGCAGATGCGGAATGCCTCGCGCACCGAGAATATACATCCACGCATAGGTTCGAACGAGAAGGCTGGTCCAGAAGGGGACGACCACAAGCGAAACCAGCAGAAGCCGGTATTTCGCGCTTGCCTTGACCGCCAAATAATAGGCGACCGGATACGCCACGAGCAGGCAGGCAAATGCGCCGATCGGAGCAAGAATGAGCGTGTTCTTGAAGGCCGCTGCACGCGAGCCGAGATTGGCGAACTGCGCAAACGTGAACGCCGCCTGGTATCCGCCCTCCGGTGCTCGCTCGCCGAAGGAGAAGACGACAATCGCAATGAAGGGCAGGACCAGAAACACGAAGAGCCAGGCACTCGCCGGCGCAACCAGCGCGGCGGTGACGAGCCGTTTCTTGGTATCCGTTGTCAGGGCCATGCTATGGGCTTCACAATGCTGGTTTGTGGGCAACAAGGCTGCGTCCGTCTGCTCTTCGCGTTGGACGAAGAGCAGACGGAGGGCCTCAGATGTCAGATCAGGCCGACTTGAAGCGCGCCATCAGTTCGGCGCGGCCCGGATCTGTCAGCGTCACGGCGGCGCCGAACTCGAGCGGCGTCAGCGATGCTTCGTCGGGGTAGACGATCTTGTTCGAGGTGATCTCCTTCGGAAGCAGCGAAATCACGCGGCTGTCCGTTGCCGGCGCGCCATTGGCGATGTGCTCCTTGGCGGCATTCGCCGGATCCATCAGGAAGTTGAGAAGGGCATAGCCCGCGGCCTTGTTCGGCGCATCCTTCGGGATCGCATAGTAGTCCGTCCAGATTTCGCCGCCGTCCGTGCCCAGCACGTAGGCGATTTCAGGAACATCGCGGTTCAGCTGTGCGCCGTCATTGGTCCAGCACATCGTCATCCAGGCGTCGGTTGCGCGCATCGCCGGCTGATAGTCGCTGTTGATGGCGAACAGATGCGGCTTGACCTTGATCAGGAGCTCTTCTGCCTTGGCGAGTTCGTCGGCCTTGATTGAATTGAAGCCGTAGCCCAACGAAACCAGTGCGCTGCCGATCGTCGTCAGCTGGTAGTCGTGCACCATGGCGCGGCCATCGGCTTCCGTCTGTGCGAGCTCGAAGAAGTCCTTCCATGTGGTCGGCTTCGACTTGATCTTGGACGTGTTGACGGCAAAGCCGGTCGTGCCCCAGTTCTTCGGCACGGCATAGGTCTTGCCGTCGATCTGGCCTTCCTTGGTGAAGCGCGGATTTTGCGTCGTCTGGCTGAAATTGGGGATCTTCGACAGATCGAGTTCATCGATCAGGCCAAGCTTGTGGTGGGTCGAAATCGTGTAGTTCGTCGGCACGAACAGCGACCAGCCGGACGCGCCGGCCTGCAGCTTTGCCAGCATTTCCTCGTTCGAGCCGAAGACGTTGACTTCAACGGCGACACCGGTTGCGGCCTTGAAGTTATCGAATGTCGCAGGGTCGTGGTAGTTCGGCCATGTGGCGATCGACATCTGCGTTCCGAGTTCACCCGCGGCATAGGCAGGTGTCGAGAGCGCGCCGGGGAATCGCGACATGACCGCCGTGGCAAGGCCAAGGCCGGTGATGCCGAGGAAATGGCGGCGGCTGACGGAGCCGCGCTTCAGGCGCATGAATTCGTCCATGAAGCCTTCGGCGGAAATGGGAAGATTATCCTTGTAGTCCTTGCTCATGATGCTGTTCCCTTGTTTTGGTTTTATGCTGCACTTGCTGGAAAGACATGCGCGGCCAGCGGGTCGAAGGCGAGGAACACCGCTTCGCCAGGCTCCACAAGGTCGCTTTCGCTCACACCGCGCCGATCTGCGGTCACGAGAAAATCACCGAGGCCGGGCACCGTTACCGCATACTCGGCAGAAGAGCCGAGGAAGATACGGTGCGTCACCGTGCCCTTGAAGGCAGTGCCGTCAACCGGTTGCCGCGACAGGCGAATGGCTTCCGGACGGATCGCAACAATCGCCTCGCCGACAGCGACGGACGGGCGCGGTCCGGCGGCGATCGCTGACCCGTCGGCGAGCCTGATGGTCGCTCGGTCGGCTTCCATTTTTGCCGTGACGCGGTTCGTCTTGCCCACGAAATCTGCAACGAAAAGATCAGCCGGGCGGTCGTAGACTTCCTGCGGCGAGCCGAGTTGTCGGATCCGGCCCGCGCTCATCACGCAGACGATATCGGCCATGGACAACGCCTCTTCCTGGTCGTGCGTCACCAGAACGAAGGTAATGCCAAGTTCGCGCTGGAGTGTTTGCAGTTCGATCTGCATCGCTGAGCGCAATTTCTTGTCCAGCGCCGCCAGAGGCTCGTCGAGCAGCAAAACGGATGGGCGGTTGACGATGGCACGGGCGAGTGCCACGCGCTGCTGTTGGCCGCCGGACATCTCGTGGATGCGGCGCTTGGCGAAGCCGCTAAGGCGTACCATCTCCAACGCCTCGCCGACGCGGCGATCGATCTCGGCGCTGGCGATCTTCGGCCGCATCTGTTTCAACCCGTAGGCAACGTTCTGTTCGACGTTGAAATGCGGAAACAGCGCGTAGTGCTGAAACACCATGTTGACGGGGCGGCGATAGGCGGGGACGCCGTTCATCTCGCGCCCGTCGATCAGGACCGTTCCTTCGCTTGGCTGCTCAAAGCCGCCGATCATGCGCAGGCAAGTTGTCTTGCCGCAGCCGGAAGGGCCGAGCAGCGCCAGGAAGGCGCCCTTCGGCACATGAAGATTAATGTCCGTTACGGCGGTCACCGCGCCATAGTTTTTGGTGACCGAACGGAACTCGATATCGTTCGTCGAAGCGGATGCCACGTCTGTTCCCTGCGGTTGGTTTGGAGTGGGCAGTCTAGCGCTGCCTTTTGCCACCGTCGTTGGTAAAAGACTAAGCCGCACCCTCTCTTACGGTATATACCCCGAGAGAGGTATTTAAGCCAAAATGGCTTCATGGAAGGTATATACACGCTCGCGGGCTTTCAGCGAGGAAACGGGGAGGGTTCCGTCAGGATGAGCACCGATTTGCAGGCGCTGTTTGAAGCCTTCGGCGCGACGGTCGGCAAGCCGGCGATGAGCGACGCCGAGTTCGGCGAAACCTTTCGGAACATGATGTCGGCACTGGTACGCTTCGATTATGTCGTGGCCTTTGCCTACCGCGGCAAGGAACGGCCGATCGATCTCTACAGCACCTTCGATCCGAAGGAGCACATCATTTTCGTCACGCTCTATCAGGCGGGTCCCTACCTCCTTGATCCATTCTATCACACGGCACATGCCCGGCGGACTGGCGTCTTCCGCATGCGCGAGCTCGCGCCGGATCGCTTTTTTTCCAGTGAGTATTACCGCACCTATTATGTGCAAACGGGGCTGGCGGAGGAGGTCGGCTTTTTCATCGCCGCGGACAGCGACACCACGATCGTGCTCTCGTTGATGCGGAGAGAAAAGACGGGGGCATTTCCCGCTGCCGAGATTGCATTGCTCAAGCAGGTCGAGCCACTGGTCGCCAAGATGGCCAGGCACTATTGGTCCGGCCTCGCCGCGCGCTTTGATGCCCAACTCAATACCGGACAACAGCGAGGTAAAAAGCGCGGAGCAAAAGCAACAGCGCTCCAACCCGCGGATGCCGTCTGGCAGGATCTCAATCTGACTGCCCGTGAAACGGCAATCGTCGACCTCGTACTTCAGGGGCACTCGTCGGAATCGATTGGCCTTAAGCTCAACATCTCGACCGGTACCGTCAAAGTGCATCGACGCAATGTTTACCGCAAACTCGGCATTTCATCGCAAACGCAGCTTCTATCGATCTACCTCAAGAATTTCGGCGCGACGAGCGAGGCTCACGCCTCACCGGTTTCGCGGTAAACGACCTCTTCTCGCGCGGCCCTGTAGTGCGCCGGGTCCGGGACAGGAACAGCCGCCATCAATGCCTGCGTATAGGGTTGACGCGGGTTCTCGAAGATTTCCCGTCGCGAGCCAGTCTCGACGATCTGTCCGTGCCGCATGACTGCGACCTTGTGCGACATGCGCTCGACGACAGCCATGTCGTGTGAGATGAAGAGATAGGCGAGGCCGATCGTCTCCTGCAGTTCAAGCAGCAGGTCCAGGACACGGGCTCTGACTGAAACGTCAAGCGCCGCAACGCTCTCGTCTGCAACAATCAGCTTGGGTTCGAGTGCCAGCGCGCGCGCAATGCAAATACGCTGGCGCTGGCCGCCGGAAAACTCGTGAGGGTAGCGGGTAGCGGCGTCGGGTGTGAGCCCGACTCGCTTCAGAAGTTCGGCTACCCGGTCGCGCCGCTCAGACTTGTCGCCGATGCCGTGGATGAGCATCGGCTCGGCGACCGCGGCGCCGACCGCCATGCGGGAATCAAGCGATGCATAAGGGTCCTGAAAGATCATCTGTGCGGAACGTCGCACCGGGCGCATCTCGCGCTGTCCCAGCCCGGCAATGTTCCGCCCGTCTATCAGCACATCGCCGGTAAACGGGATCAGGCCGAGAACTGCTTTTCCGGTCGTCGATTTGCCCGAACCACTTTCCCCGACGAGTCCGAGCGTCTCTCCCGGCAGGATGTCGAAGGAAACATCGTTGACCGCGCGCACCGGCGGCTTGCCCTTGAAGAAGCGGCTGCCGGAGGTGCCGTAAACGACATTCAAACCTGTGACGTTCATCACCGGCGCATGATCCGTGGGCTTGGCCTCTTTCGGGGAAGCGGTCACGCGCGGCGGGCCGTCGGTGCCCGACAGTGCCCCGAGCCGGGGAACTGCGGCCAGCAGCTGCTGGGTGTATGCCTCTTTCGGTTCGGAAAACACGGCCAGCGAGGGGCCGGTTTCGACAATGCGCCCATGCTGCATGATGACGACGCGATCTGCCATTTCGGCAACCACCCCCATGTCATGCGTAATGAGGATGATCGACGTGCCGAACTCGGTCTTCAGCTCGCGCATCAGCTTCAGGATCTGGGCCTGTACGGTGACATCGAGCGCCGTCGTCGGTTCATCGGCGATCAGCACCTTGGGGCGGCAGGAGAGCGCCATGGCGATCATGACGCGCTGCCGCATGCCGCCGGAAAGTTCGTGCGGGAACTGCTTCAGACGTCGGGCCGGCTCCGTCATCTGCACGGCGTCCAGCATCCTGAGCGCGACGGCCTCAGCCTGGTCGCTGCCCTGGTGCTCGCGAATGGCTTCCGTCAACTGCGCACCGATCGACATCACAGGATTGAGCGAGGTCATCGGCTCCTGAAATACCATCGCGATGTCGCCACCACGAATGCCGCGCATGGCGCGGTTCGACAGCGTCAGCAGGTCCCGCTCGCCAAGTAGGATGTTCCCCGAGGCGACGCGAAGCGATGCCTTCGGGAGCAGACCCATGATGGCGAGCGACGTCACGGATTTCCCCGACCCGGATTCGCCTGCGATACAAAGCGTCTCGCCGGAGGCGAGTTCGAAGCCGACATTGCGAAGGACCGGCTTGCGGCCCTCGGGCGTGAGGGCGTCTATGCTGAGATCGCGGACGGCGAGAACGGGCGAGGGAGCAGATGAAATCACGCGAATACGATCCTCGGGAAGTAGAACGAGACAACCCAGTTCGGCTGGTCGACGATCTCGCTGATCCGGAGATCGCCGCATACCGAGCAGAGAAGATAGGCATCGACGGCGCTCATGCCGTGTTCCGAACCGAGCAGGTCGATCATCCGCATCAGGCTTTCGCGGGCGCCGGTCATCAGGTCTGGGCCGATGCCGGTCGTCACTTCGTAGCCTGCGCCATCAAGGTGGCGGGTGACCGGCTCGGTGGTGGTGAAGCGCGGCGTCTGTAGGCGGGCGTCCTTGACGAGTTCGATCGTTGCCTCGACGTTCATCTGGCTTTCGATCGCCGTGCCGCAGACTTCGCCGTCGCCTTGCGCGGCGTGGGTATCACCGATCGAGAACAGAGCTCCATCGACCTCGACCGGCAGGTAGAGCGTAACGCCCGCCGTCAGGTCGCGGATGTCCATGTTGCCGCCGACGCGTCGGGGGGGGACGACGGAATGGGTGCCAGCCTCGGCCGGCGCGACGCCGATCGTGCCGGCGAAAGGCTTCAGCGGCACGCGACCACCGGGACCGTAAAGCGCAGGCGCCATGCTGTTGGCGTCGTAGGACCAGACGTGCAGCGCCGGATCCTTGAACTGATCGGCCAGCAGGCCGAATCCCGGGATATTGGCCGTCCAGCCGTGGCCGGAGGGCTCGAAGCGGCGGATGGTGACCTTCAAGGCGTCGCCGGGTTTGGCGCCTTCCACATAGACCGGACCAGTGACCGGATTAATCTTGCCGAAATCGAGATTGTTGAGCGTCTCGAGGGTGGCGTCACGGCCGAGCTGGCCGCCGGATGAATCAAGGCATTCGAAATGAATGGTCTCGCCGGGCTTTGCGACAACGGCCGGAGCGAAGTCCTTGTTCCAGCCGAAATTGTGCTGAGCGCGGTGAATGGTGTGGGTGCAGGCGACGCACATGTCAAAATCTCCCTGGGATGAGTGCACCTTCCCGGACCGGCCGGGAAGGTGTTTGCTCTTGCCGAGCTTATTGGTTGACGTAGATGGCGTCGTAATTGATGACGCGTGTCGGATCGATATAGATGTTGTCCGCACCGCCCATGCGCAGCCCCTTCGCCACAACACGGCGCTCGTTGATCACAGGAACCCACGGCGCATCAGCCATGATGTCGGTGAACACCTTGCCCCAGGCAGCGGTACGCTCGGCGGACTTTGCCGGATCGGACATGGAGTCTGCGGCAACAGCGCGCTTATCGAGATCGGCGTTGCAATACCACGACCAGTTCCAGCCGCCGGCGACCGCACCCGAGCATCCGAGGATCGGACCGTAGAAGTTCGACGGATCCGGGAAGTCGGCGATCCAGGCCATGCCGCCCGACCAGATCATTGGCGCTTCGCCTTCGGTCCCGCCCGCGGCGATGACGTTTGCCTGTGCCAGCGCCCGAACCTCGGCCTTGACGCCAATGGCGGCCAGATCCTGCTGGATTGCCTGGGCGATACGCGGCTGCGGATCGGTATTGGTGGAGTAGAGAACCGTCTCGAAGCCATCCGCGAAGCCAGCTTCAGCCAGCAGGGCCTTGGCCTTGGCAACGTCGTAGGCATAACCGGTGAACGCCTTGTCATAGCCCGGCATCAGCGGCGGCAGCGGCTGGTTGGCAGGTGTGGCACGGCCGTTCAGGATGCGTGTGATGCGCTCCTTGTTGATCGCCATGTTGACCGCCTGGCGGACCTTGACGTTGTCGAAGGGCTTAACCTTGGTGTTGAGCGTGATGTAGCCGGTGTGGAGCTGCTCGCCGTCGACAATCATCTTCGGGCCATCGGCCGAATTCTTGATCTCGAGGAACTTGGCCGGCGGGATGCCGTCGCCGGCGATATCGACTTCACCCTTCTGAAGACGCAGCAGAGCGACCAGCGGCTCCTGGCCGACCTCGACCTTGAAGCTGTCGATATGCGGGACGTCCTTGACGAAGTAGTCCTTGTTGCGTTCGAAAACGAGCTGCTGGCCGATTGTCCAGTCCTTCAGGATGAAGGGGCCGGAACCGATCGGCTTCTTGCCGAAATCGCCGCCGGCTGCCTCAACGGCTTCCTTTGGCACAACCGAGGCGAAGTTGATCGCGAGCACATGCAGGAAGGTCGCGTCGGGGCGCGACAGGTTGAAGACGACGGTCGATTCATCCGGCGTCTCGATGCCCGCCAGCGTGGTTGCCTTGCCGCCGGTCACGTCCTCGAAGCCCTTGATGGCGCCGAAGAAGCCGGCACCCGGACCCTGCGTCTTCGGATCGACCGCGCGCTCGATCGAGTACTTGACGTCCGAGGCAACGACTTCACGGCCGCTCGAGAACTTCACGCCCTTGCGGAGCTTGAAGGTGTAGGTGAGGCCATCGGGGGAAACAGTGAAGCTTTCGGCGAGGGACGGCACGAGGTTGGGTGTGCCCGGCTCATAGTCCATCAGGCGGGAGAAGAGGCTCTTGATCATCGACCAGTTGACCCAGTCATAGCCGATTGCCGGATCGAGCGTGCTGATGTCGTCCTTGTAGGTGACGACGATGTCGCCACCCTGCTTGGGTGCGTCTTGAGCCATGACGGCAAGCGGCGCGAGTGCCACCATCGTGGCGAGGCTCGTCGTTTGGAGCAGGCGTTTGAACATGTTAGGTTCCCCTTCTTTGGTTGCTGTCAACGTGTTCGGATACGTGGATCGATAAGCGGCGCGATAAGGTCGGCGAGCAGGTTGCCGATGACGATGGCGAGTGCCGATACCAGCGTGACACCCATGATGATCGGGATATCGACCTGTTGGATTGCCTGCCACGCAAGCTGGCCGATGCCTGGCCATCCGTAGACGGCCTCGACGACAACCACGCCGCCCATGAACTGACCGATATCGATGCCGATCATGGCGATGATCGGCAGGATCGCGTTCGGAAGCGCATGCCGAAAGATGATGCGTCGCGACGAGAGACCCTTGGCGCGGGCGGTGCGAACGTAATCCTGATTGAGCACGTCGATCATCGCCGATCGCACCATGCGTGCATACCAGCCGGCGCCAAGGACGCCGAGGGTGGTTGCCGGCAGTACCACATGGGCGAGGGTGCCGTAGCCACTCATCGGAAACCAGCCGAGCGTCACGGCAAAGATGTAAAGCAGAAGCAGAGCGACGACGAACTGCGGGGCGGAGACGCCGATGAAGGATGCCATCATCACCAGCCGGTCAACGGCGCCGCCACGGCGCACCGCCGCGAGGGTTCCGAGGATCAGGCCAAGGACAACTTCCACCAGAATGCCGGCCAGCATCAGGACAAGCGTTGCCGGGAGGCGGGCCGCCACCAGCGTCCACACCTCGGTCTTCTGCGCGTAGGAGCGGCCGAGATTGCCGGACAGCAGGTTCGTCAGGTAGGTCCAGAACTGCAGGAGCAGTGGCTGGTCCAGCCCCAATTCATGCCGAATGTTGGCAACCGTTTGTGTGGTAGCACTGCGGCCGGCGATCATCCGGGCAGGATCAGCCGGTAGCGCGTACAACAGGACGAAGGTTATGGCGGCGACGCCAAGCAGGATGAGGGCTGCCTGGACGAGGCGGCGAAGGACGACGAACGCCATCAGCCTCTACCCCGCTGTGTCGGATCAAGAATGTCGCGCAGGGCATCCCCGACGAGATTGAAGGAAAGTGCCGTCAGCAGGATGACCGCTCCCGGGAAGAAGACCAGCCAAGGTGCTGCCTGGAAGTAGCTCTGGCTTTCGAAGATGATGTTTCCCCATGACGGTTGTGGCGGTTGAACGCCGACACCGAGAAAGGAGAGTGTCGCTTCAAGCAGCACGGTCGTTGCAATCCCGAGGGTCCCCCAGACGATCGCCGTAGGCATCAGGTGGGGGAGGATATGGGTGAAGAGGATACGCATGTGGCCGGCGCCGAGCGAACGCTCCGCCATGATGAAGTCCCGCTCCACCAGTCCACGGGTCTCGGTATAGACGATGCGTGCGACCTGCACCCAGTTCACCAATGCGATCACCATGGCGACGATCCAGAGGCTGGGCTTGAGGAGGGCGGCGAGCACGATCGCGAGCAGCAATGCGGGAAACGCCATCATCAGGTCCGTAAACCGCATCAGCACATTGCCGAACAAGCCGCGCAAGTAGCCAGCGAGAATGCCGATAAAGAGGCCGATACCGACAGCAATGCCGTTTGCGACTAGGCCGATCAGCAGGGAGGTTCGGGCACCGAACAGCAGGCGCGAAAACAGATCGCGGCCGAGCGTATCCGTGCCGAGCAGGAACTGGCCGCCGGGTGGCAGCGGCGCTCCCTCCAGAGACAGTCCGTCGAACATCTGCTCATCCGGGCTATACGGTGCGATCCACGGTGCGGCGATTGCCAATAGGATCACAAGCAGAACGACGACCACGCCGAACAGGGCTGCCGGCTGGCGAAACAGGGCTTTCAAAACGCGCATCAACCGGCCTCCGGCAGCGGTTCGGCACCGCCCAGGATGAAGGCTGCAATCTGTTCCATCGGTAGCCGCCGGCGCATGGCGCAATCACGAAGCACGGCATAGGCCCGCTCCTCATCTATGTTGCGACCAGTCATTAATTTCTCCACTGCGGCGTGAACGAGCGGGCGGAGCCGCACGCGTTCTTCCAGATATTGCAATCGCTCGGCGGAAGCCTTGCGTTCCTGATGGATCGATACGGCCATGACCAGCGCCGGGTAGACGGCCGATGCCGCGATTGGTTTGGCAATGATGGATCCGGCACCCTGCTCCAACGCCCAGGCGATGCGGCCCGGTGCTTCCGAGCCAAGCAGTGCGACGACCGGGCATGTCGGCGTTGCGCCGTGCCACGGAAGCAGGCTGTCCCAGCCCTGATCAGCGTCAACGATGACCAGATCAGGTAGTTCGGCCGCCGAGAGCGGCGCCCATTGTATTTTCGGGGTGAGGCCAAGAAGGCGGAGTTGGCGGTGCAGTCGTTCGGTGTTGCCATCTTCCCGATGCAGAACCGTTGCGCGCCAGCCGGCGAAGTTCGGGGTTTCGCTCATTGAACCACCCGCAGTCTCGGCGAAGCCGGCTTGTTGCGCCCCGTGAGATAGGGGTCGGCCGCAAGAGGAGCACGCGAAGCGATCACATCGAAGCCGTTCTCGGCATTGATGCGGCCAAGGTGGAACGGCAGGGCAGCGTGGTTGGTCTCCCTGTCGATGACAAGCGGACCGAACAATGTTGGCCACGACGCTTGATAAAGCTGCTGTCGAACCGCGATGGGATCGTCGGTGCCGGCGGTGACAATCGCGTCAGTGCAGAGTTTGATCGCCGTATAAGCGCTGGCGAACACGCCGGAGGTCCTGCGGCCAGCGCCGAAATGCCCGGCGACCCGCGCCTTGAACGCCGCGTTCTCCGGCGTGGCGAGATTGTCGAAATACGAGGCCGCGCAAAGCTGGCCGAGGGCAGCGCCGGGCGTAATGTCGTCCAGCTCGCACTCCATCAGGTCGCAGCTGACGACAGGGCAGTTTTCCGGCCGAAACGCTGCATCGCGTTCGCCCAGCAGCCGGATGGCTTCGAGGAAGGCGTAGCTAGAGGGGCCGATCAGGTTGTTAAGAATGAAGCTCGGCCGGCGTTGTTCGATATCGCTGACGATGCGTTCGACAGCGGTTTCCTCAAGCGGAAGGTAGCGTTCGCCGAGTATCTCGCCGCCGGCGTTCGTCACCAGCTCGCGGGCAAGCCTGTTCATCTCCCATCCCCAGACATAGTTGGCGCCGACCAGGTAGGGGCGTTTGCCATAGCGGGGAATGAGATGCTCGAAGAGCGGGATCAGATGCTGGTTTGGGCAGCCGCCGACATAGATGACATTCTCGTTGGCCTCAAAGCCCTCGTAGGGGCACATGTACCAAAGGAGCGCGTCGTGCTTCTCCACAAGGGGAATGACTTCCTTGCGGGCGGCCGAGGTGATTGTTCCGACAATATGTCGGCAACCGGACCGCAACAGTTGGCGCGCGCCTTCAAGGTAGGCGGCGATATCAGCATGCGGATCGAAGAAAACCGGCTCGATTGCCAATCCGGCCGATCCGGCAAATTCGCGCAGCGCGAATTCCGCACCGTCGCGCGCGTCGCGCCCCATCGAGCCATAGGGGCCGGTGGTGGAATAAAGGATCCCGATCTTCAGCGCGTCGTTCATCAAAGACCAAAAAACAAAAAACCCCACGACGCGAACCATCCAGGGAATGGAGCATCATGAGGCGAAACTGCCCAGCGACTATCGAAGTCATGTGATTGCGGCATGGCTTTGCCTAATCCGCAGGCTTGGATAAAATACAGGCAGACCATGTTTGTCAAGCCTCGTCCAAGCGATATGCCGACGCAACGGCGGATGATTTCGCTATTTGACGGAGTAGCCTTTTTTCAGCTTCCTTTCGGCGATTTTGCGAAGCAACGCGATGGCGTCCTGCTCGCGTTCGAACATGTGTACGATCTCCTTGCCCCGAGTGCCGATACGACCCCAGGCGCGGACCAGCGATGTCTGGCCGAACAATGTCGGCTGGATCGAGAGTGCGTAGTAGCGCGCCATGTTTTTGGTGACGTCTATACGTTGAAGGCGGAGGCTGGACTGTTGCTGGCTCATGACCTCAAACATGATTCGGCTAGGAGTCAGCGTCCAACGACAAATTTGAATCGATTGGCGCAGATCGATTCATGTGTTTGATGCTTGGTGGCGTCGGACCTTTCGCTCACGCCCCCGGGCGATAGCGCCCAGGCAAAGTCGGCCGAGCGGGCTGCGGGAGTCGCGGCCTCTGCCGCCCACATTTACCGTTACGTACTTCCCCGCCTCGCGCCGTAGCGTACCCTCCGCCTGTCGGGTGAGCTTGTGACCCAAGGTGGTTGTATGATGGGGGATGGTAACACATCGGAGCCGGCGCCGAACAACGCCGCGCAGCGCGGCTTGTGGCGACTGATGCTGAAGCTGCCAGCGGTTCGGGGTCGCCTTCAGCTCATCATCACCAGATCCGCGTCTCTCGAAGGGCTCTGCGAGGCATATGAGGATGCGAGTGTCGCGCTGGAACGCCTTCGCGCGCGGTCTGGCGCCTCTCGTGACACGCTCGTCGAGGAGTACGAGACGATCTGCGGTGAGATTGAGAACGACGTCATCAAGCTCTGTCTCGACAAACGCTGGGGCATTCCGGAATAGCCCATCTGATGGCGCAATCGCCCGTTGATTTATTTTCCATTTGCTGTTGCAACCTATCGTTAGGCGCGCAATATATCCGCGCTTGTCCGGTTGATCATTGCGTGCGGGGAACTGCGATGCCTACTGAGCAGCGTGATATTGTGGCCAGCGCCGTTCCGGAGGTCGAGGCGCGCGCCGAACTCGAGCGACTTCTTTCCGACAATCGATTCCATGCGACCGAGCGTGCGGCCAGCGTTTTGCGGTATTTGGCCGACAGGCGGTTTTCGGGTGAAGATCACAGCGCCAAGGCCTACGAGATCGCCATCGACGTCCTTGGTCGTCCGAGCAATTTCGATTCGACCATGGATCCGATCGTCCGTATCGAGTTAAGCAGGATCAGATCCGCGCTGAACCAGTATTATGAGGCGTACGGTTCGGAGACTTCTGTCGAGCTTCGGCTGCCGAGGGGGCGCTATGTTGCGGAGTTTCGTCAGACAGGTGGCTGCAAGACCGACGAGCGGGCTAACTTCGACGGTGGCGCTTCCAATGAAGGCATCGACAAGAGCGACACGGTGGCCACCAACCAGCCCGTCCGATTGCCTTTGGCTCGCCGTGGGCAGGCTGCGGTGGCGGCTTTGTTCCTCGCTCTCATAGCTACCGCAATCGGCGGCCTTGGGCTTGCCTTCCGCACGATCAATACCGAGAAGCCGGTCGTCACGGTGACGATGGTGGCGGCCGCTGACGAGCAACGCGGAGAGGCAACCCTGACAAGGGACATGCTGCTGACGGCGCTGACGCAGTTCCAGACATTACGCGTCGTCGCAGGGCCTGCCCGGCACCGGACGCTCGCGGACGAACTTCGACCTTCCGTTGCAAACGCCTATGCCATCGACATGAAGTATTACAGCGACGGCGATGACCGCAGCGTCTGGTGGCAGATCACCGATACGCGGTCCGGCGATCTGTTGACGTCAGGCGTTCAGCATGTGGATGCAAAGGGAAAGACGGTGGTCGTCGCAAGAGCAGAGCTCGCGGCCTTGCTGTCACGGCGATTCGCAGCGGCGCGCAGCGCGATCAACAATGTCGAAACACATGGGGGTGCTGAGGCCTCGATCGGCAATGCATGTGTCCTGCGCGCGGAGTATGAGCTCGACGAGGGTGGGTCAGCGGCGCTCACAGGCGCTGCTTCTTGCCTCGAAAGGACGATTGCCGCTGATCCGAACGACGCGGATGCGGCGGCCACCCTTTCCAGAATTCTGCTCGCACAACAGACGGAAACGAACACAGCCACTGCGGTTAATCGCGCGCTCGAACTTGCCAATCGCGCGGTGTCTCTGGCCCCTATATCCGATCGCGCCCATATCGCATTGATGACGGCGCTCTTCTACAGCGGCAGGACGGAGGCGGCGATCAGTACGGGCAACAGGGCATTGTCGCTCAATCCGAACAATCCGGACGTCAGCGCGAACCTGGCGATGGTCTTGTTCAATTCGGGCTATTGGGACGCGGGCGTTTCACTGGCTGAAGACGCTGGACGTGACGTTGACGCGGTTCCGCGAGAAGCCACTCTCGTGCTTGCGCTCGATGCATATCGCCGCGGTGACTGGTCCGGAGCCTCGCTGCTGGCGGAGCAGTTGAATCACAGGGATTTCGATGCCGACATGCTCAAAGTCGCGGCCCTCGCTCAGCTGGGCTCCGATCAGGTTGCCGCTCGGCTTAGTGAAGTCCAGCAGCGCGAGCCAGACTTCGAATCGACATTCGACCGCAGGATGGCCTGGCGGCGATATTCCCCACAGCTGACGGCCTCCATCCAGGCTGGCCTGACGAAGGCCGGGGCGCAGTTCAACACGGAGTCATTGGCCAGCGCTCGATGAGACTCTGGCGATGATCTCGGGGTGCTGTTCCAGCTGCTATTGGTCGAACTTGTAGATCTTCTTCCAGTCGTTTTTCATGTCGACGACAAGCCAGTTCCTGCGTTCGGCTTCGTCCAGGGCCTTGTCGAGCTTGCCGAACTCCGAGTTGCGGTCGTAGGCATATTCGCGTTCGGCGTCCGTGTGGTGAACGATCAAACCGAAACCGTGCTGCGCGCCACTGGTCCCCCAGCGCAGCATTTCATAATCGCCGTCCGAGTTTCCGGCGACGAAGATCGGTCGGCGCCCGATGAACTTGTTGATGCCGACTGGCTTGCCCGGGCCATCGTCGATGAAGTCGATCTTCGGGAGCCGGTTCAACACCGGAACGTCATCGACAAGCGCATATTCCGTGGTGATGGTGGAACCGATTACCTGTTCGGGCGGAATACCATAGGCCTTCTCGGTCATGGGGCGCATGAATTCGACGCCGCCGCCGGAGACGATGTAGGTCTTGAAGCCGTTCGCTCGAAGGTAGTCGAGCAGCTCCCGCATCGGCAGGAACGTCATCTCACTAAACAGCTTGCCCGTCTTGGGATGTTTGGCGGTGGCGAACCATTCTGTGACGATCTTGTTGAATTCATCGGTCGTCATGCCGGCGTGCGTGGCCATGCTCAGCTCGACGATCCCTTTTTCACCGCCCTTGGCAATTCCCTTCAGATTGCCCGACAGTATGCTCTTGAACGGCTCTTTTTCACTCCACTCGGGGTGCAACGGCGCCAATGCCTTGACGCGATCAAGCATGAAGCCGAGCTGGAAGTAGTAAGGCTGCTCCGACCAGAGCGTGCCGTCATTGTCGAAGACGGCAATACGCGCCTCCGGCGCAGCATAGCCTTCGCCGCCCTCCGTCACAGTCTTCGTGACGAAGTCCACGATGCGTGCCTTCGCGGACGTGTCGTTCCAGGACGGCAGAACGTCTTGTGCAAAGGCCGATTGGGCCGTGCCTGTCAGCAACAGCAGGACGGCAACGAGCAGAGAGGTGAGAGCGGCTTCGATTGTTCTGGTTAGGCGGCGGCTCGAAAATCCGGCGATGCTCCGGTGTCCGGCGAATGCTAACCATTGAGCTATTGTGGTCATTGGCGCCTCCATTGTTTGGACGCCAGTTTCGCTCCAATCGGGGCAAACCGACAGTACGTTACGGTAAATGCGCGAACACGTGCGCGTAAATCTTCGCCGTCAGCGAGGTGACGCCGAGCAATACTGCACCAGAGGAACTGGATCGGACCGGTCTACTGCGTCAGCGGCTGCTGTTTCAGATCACCCTGCAAGGTGTCGCTGGCATTCTCCGGCTTCTTTTTCAGCACCACCGGATGTTCGATGATGGTTGCCGGCGCAGCCACCGCGGTCGCCGCGACGTTGCCGATGGTCGTGACTGTTCCGCCGACGACGGCGGTAATGCCCTGGCCGAGCGAAACATTGGAATCGGTCAAGGTCTGGCCGGTCATCAACCGCTGCCCGATCAATTGCACGATCTCAGGGCTTTCGGCGAACTTGCCGTGGTTCAGCCTGTCGCCGCTTTTGACCTTCGTCAGGTCAATTGCCGTGATGCCGGCTTCCTCGAGTTTTGTACGATAGGGCTCCACAGTCGGGTCGATCGCGCCCAGTCGCGAGACTTTGCCCGTGATGAAGCTCGACACAGCCAGCGCCTTGTCGTCCTGCGAGACGAAGATCGTGAACTTCGGTCTCGGCGTCCCCATTTCGGCATACTGCTTGGCAAAGACCTGAATGTCGATGTCGGGCGAGGCGAGAATAACGTCGCGGATCTTGCTGTTCACGTGACCGTCGCGGATGCCCATCTGCCGGAGCGATTCCATCGCAAGCCAGGTCCCCATCGAGTGGGCAAGAACCGTGATGTCCTTGACCGCGGGGTCTTCAGCCAGCGTGCGGAGCGCCTGTTCCAAGGCGGTTCGCGAGTAATTCGTGCTTTCCTTGTCGTATTCGTAGGCGGTCAGCTGCGCGCGCGACGGCCAGGTGAACAGCACCGGCGTCGCCTTCATGCCGCTGTCGTTGGCGATCTGCGCCAGACGGAAGACCGAATCCTCATACTTGTTGTTGAAGCCATGGACGAACACGAGCGCATGCCCGTCCTGAATATGCTGACGAAGCCACAGACGGCCTTCGGCAAGGGTCGCGACCGGTGTCACTTGTGTGACGGCGAAGTCTGTTGCCGGGTTCGGAGGAAGCCGCTTCGGCCATTGTACAGTCCCCGGCTCCCGCTTCGGGGGAATCGAGACTGACACCTCGGTCAGGTAAGGCTTCGGGCTGCGCTCGCCGTTGAAGAGCGTTGCGGGATCGCCGGATGGCTCTCGCGTCGTTGCAACAAGCATGTTGATTTGGGTCGTCTTCGGAGTGGCCGCCGTCAGCGCCACGGGGGTCATCACACCAGTAGGATGTCCACAACCAGACAGAACAACAAGGCTCGCAATCAGCAATCTACGCAACATGAATGC
Source organism: Rhizobium sp. AC44/96 (assembly GCF_001692185.1). Taxonomy (NCBI): domain Bacteria; kingdom Pseudomonadati; phylum Pseudomonadota; class Alphaproteobacteria; order Hyphomicrobiales; family Rhizobiaceae; genus Rhizobium; species Rhizobium sp. AC44/96. The sequence continues at coordinate 16,252 of NZ_LXKO01000030.1, read as the reverse complement.
TCCACCGGTTAGTCCAGCGGACGATAGCCAACCGGAGCATATTTGGAAGAGCGTAACTGCAAATGACGTCCATTTACCCATTCTAAAATGACACTGCCTGAACGTCGGTTGCAAATCTGCCACGGTTGGACGGTCGATGCCGCGGGCATGGCTGCGCCATGCTCCTCGTCAATGCAGATCGAGAGTCAACTGCGTTCCCTTCAGGGCGGGCAGGGGGAGACCAATGTCGATCCTGCCGAATACGCGCTTCCGTCGTTCCGCGTCACGCTCGCGCTCGGCGCGGCAGTTTGCAACAACGGCCAAAGCGTTTGCGATGACTTGCTCTGTCTTGTTCATCTGCAGACCTCTCGTGTGTTCACTTTATGTTCTTATATTTTGTTGTGGTAATCAAGAGGGTTGTTGCGGGGTGGGATGGGCACCGTCGAATGACCGCTTGGCAGGTCAGAGGCCGGAAATGCGGAGTCCTTGCCAAATTTTGCCAAGACCGCTAGGCTGCCAACATGAGCACGATGAACATCTCTCTTCCGCAAAACCTCAAGAGCTTCGTTGACGAGCAGGTCACGGGCCGTGGTTATGGCACGAGCAGCGAGTATGTCCGGGAGCTGATACGCCGCGATCAGGACCGGCTCAATCTTCGAAGGTTACTTCTCGACGGAGCCGCATCGGCTGCGACCGGCCCTCTCGACGGCGACTATTTCGCCAGCCTTCGCGAGCGGGCTCGCGGTCAACAGAGCGAGTGACACCCAAGCCAATCCATCTCCGCCAACTTGCGCGCACGGATGTGGATGCGGCGGTGGATTATTATGCGCGAGAAGCCGGCGTCGATACGGCGATCGGCTTCGTCGATGCGCTGCAGGCAGCGTTCGATCTGCTTGGAAGACACCCGCAGTCAGGTTCGCTGCGTTATGCATACGAACTGGAACTGCCCGACCTGCGCAGCATCGCGCTCAAGCGCTATCCCTATTGCGTGTTTTATCGGGATCATGCCGAGCATATCGACGTGTGGCGTGTGCTGCATGTCAAGCGCGATATCCCTCAGTGGATGGGCGATCCGGAATCCGTATGACGGCTTTGGCGACACGCCATCTGCCGCCGTCAGTCCACAAATCTGTTGGCCCCGAAACATGGTTATTGACGAAAATAACGGCTCAACTACTATATGTAGTGTTGGAGGTTCTTCTGATTCTCACGAATTGGAAGCTAAGACGGGAATACGGTGAGCGGCTGTTCATGATGGGCGCTGCAATGCCGGAGCTGCCCCCGCAACTGTAAGCGGCGAGCATCTGTTCGAGAAAGTCACTGAAGCGCGAGTTTCGGGAAGGCGAGAATGGATGTCGTGACCCGCGAGCCAGGAGACCTGCCTCAAACGAAAACGTCCACGGGCGGGGTGTCCGGAAGGTCGCGCATAGGTGTGGAATGATGTCCACGCGTGTCGCTGCCCCGAACCTTCGTGTTGCCAACTTCGGGGTGAAGTCCATGTCCAGTTTAGCAAGTCCGCGCAAGCGCGAGTAACCGAGCCTCAGCGCCCGGTGTAAAGGCGTGCCGTCCCATTTCAGATTTGTCGCACGGACATCGGCGGATGTCCGATCGATACCCTATTCCTTTTTGAAGCTTACGAGGAAGTCATGACGATCACCGTCTATAGCAAGCCTGCCTGCGTTCAATGCACAGCCACCACCCGAGCTCTAGAGCGTCAGGGAATTCCCTATGAGGTCGTCGATGTTTCCACCGACGCCACGGCATACGAACTGGTTCAGGGCCTCGGTTACCGCCAGGTGCCTGTTGTGATCGCCGGCGACAAGCATTGGGCCGGTTTCCGCCCGGATATGATCAGCGCTTTGGCATAGGGAAGGCCGGCGATGGCGCGGGTCGTCTATTTTTCCAGCCGCTCGGAAAACACCCATCGTTTCGTGCTGAAACTCGCGCTGCCGGCGTTGCGCATTTCCCGGGACGCCACGGAGCGTCTGACTGTCAATGAGCCCTTCGTTCTCGTCGTGCCGACTTATGCCGGCGAGGGCGGCAAGGGCGCTGTCCCCAAACAGGTGATCCGCTTTCTCAACGACGCGGAAAATCGCTCGAACATCCGCGGTGTCATTGCCGCCGGCAACAGCAACTTCGGTGCGACCTACGGGCTCGCCGGCGACATTATCGCGGCCAAATGCCGGGTGCCCTACCTCTACAGGTTCGAGCTCCTGGGCACCGACGAGGACGTCGCCAACGTCAAACATGGATTGGAACGATTTTGGACACGCTAGGTTCTTCTTCACCGCGGGATACGGCCGACCGCCCTGCAAAGTTACTCGAAGCGACGCTCGATTATCACGCGCTGAACGCGATGCTGAACCTCTATGACGAGGACGGGAAGATCCAGCTCGACAAGGACCGGGCCGCGGCGCGGCAGTATTTCCTGCAGCATGTGAACCAGAACACCGTCTTCTTCCACAATCTCAGGGAGAAGCTCGATTACCTCGTGGCCGAGGGTTATTACGAGCAGGCTGTTCTCGATCAGTACTCGTTCAATTTCGTGCGCGATCTCTTCGACCGCGCCTACGCGAAAAAGTTCCGGTTCCCCACGTTCCTGGGGGCGTTCAAGTACTACACGAGCTACACGCTGAAGACCTTCGACGGAAAGCGATATCTCGAGCGTTACGAAGATCGCATCTGCATGGTGGCACTGACGCTCGCGCAAGGCAACGAGGCGCTGGCGACCGACATGGCCGACGAGATCATTTCGGGTCGCTTCCAGCCTGCGACGCCGACCTTCCTGAATGCCGGCAAGCAGCAGCGCGGCGAGCTTGTTTCCTGCTTCCTTATGCGGGTCGAAGACAACATGGAGAGCATCGGTCGTTCCATTAATTCGGCGCTGCAGCTGTCCAAGCGCGGCGGTGGCGTTGCCTTGTCTCTCACCAACATCCGCGAGGCCGGCGCTCCGATCAAACATATCGAGAATCAGTCCTCCGGCATCATCCCTGTGATGAAGCTGCTCGAGGATGCCTTCTCCTACGCCAACCAGCTGGGTGCTCGCCAGGGCGCGGGCGCCGTCTACCTCAACGCCCATCACCCGGACATCATGCGCTTTCTCGATACCAAGCGGGAAAATGCCGACGAGAAGATCCGCATCAAGACGCTGTCCCTCGGCGTGGTGGTGCCTGACATCACCTTCGAACTCGCCAAGAACAAAGAGGATATGTACCTCTTTTCGCCATACGACGTCGAACGCGTCTACGGCGTGCCGTTCACGGAGATCTCGGTAACGGAAAAATACCGCGAGATGGTCGCCGATAGCCGCATCCGGAAAAGAAAGATCAAGGCGCGCGATTTCTTCCAGGTCATCGCGGAGATCCAGTTCGAGAGCGGTTATCCCTACCTCATGTTCGAAGATACGGTGAACCGGGCAAATCCGATCGCCGGGCGCATCACCATGAGCAACCTGTGCTCGGAAATCCTGCAGGTGAGCGAGGCGAGCGAGTATAACGACGATCTCTCCTACAAGCGCACGGGCAAGGATATTTCCTGTAATCTCGGCTCGCTGAATATCGCAGCCGCTATGGACTCGGCCGATTTTGGCAAGACGATCGAGACGTCGATCCGAGCGCTGACCGCGGTGTCGGACATGAGCCATATCTCATCCGTCCCCTCGATCGAAAAGGGCAATGACGACAGCCACGCGATCGGTCTCGGGCAAATGAACCTGCACGCCTATCTCGCTCGCGAACGCATTTTCTATGGCTCAGAGGAAGGCGTGGATTTCACCAACATCTACTTCTACACCGTGACCTATCATGCCGTGCGCGCCTCGAACCGCTTGGCAGTCGAGCGCGGGCGAAGCTTCAAGGGCTTCGAGAAGTCCGCATACGCATCGGGGGAGTATTTCGACAAATACACCGAGCGCGCATGGGTGCCGGCAACCGAACGGGTGAGGGCTCTCTTCGATCAGGCGGGGATCGCAATTCCGACGCAGGAGGACTGGCTGGCCCTGAAGGAGGCGGTGATGGCGTCCGGTCTCTATAACCAGAACCTGCAGGCCGTGCCCCCCACGGGCTCGATCTCTTACATCAACCACTCGACCTCTTCGATCCACCCGATCGTCTCGAAGATCGAGATCCGCAAGGAAGGCAAGATCGGCCGGGTCTATTACCCAGCCGCCTTCATGACCAACGACAATCTCGACTATTATCAGGACGCTTACGAGATCGGGCCAGAGAAGATCATCGATACCTATGCGGCCGCCACGCAGCACGTCGACCAGGGATTGTCGCTGACGCTGTTCTTCCGCGACACGGCCACCACCCGCGATATCAACCGGGCTCAAATCTACGCCTGGAAGAAGGGCATCAAGACCATCTACTACATCCGCCTTCGCCAGATGGCGCTGACCGGCACCGAGGTGCAGGGCTGCGTATCCTGCGCGCTCTGATCTTCGGCTCCCAAAGGAAAATCCCAATGAACATGCAATTGAAGCCGGCAAGCCGCATCCGCGCCGTCAACTGGAACCGTATCGAGGACGACAAGGATCTGGAAGTCTGGAACCGCCTGACGGGAAATTTCTGGCTCCCGGAAAAGGTGCCATTGTCCAACGACATCCCGTCGTGGGCGACTTTGAAGCCGGAAGAGCAGCAGCTGACGATCCGTGTCTTCACCGGCCTCACGCTGCTCGACACCATCCAGAACGGTTTCGGCTCGATCCGCCTGATGGACGACGCCGTGACGCAGCACGAGGAGGCGGTGCTCTCGAATATTTCGTTCATGGAGGCGGTGCATGCGCGCTCCTACTCCTCGATCTTCTCGACGCTCTGCTCGACAGCCGATGTCGATGACGCATACCGCTGGTCGGAGGAGAACGAGTTCCTTCAGCGCAAGTCGTCCCTGATCATTGAGCAGTATAGTTCGAGCGATCCGTTGCGAAAAAAGGTTGCCAGTGTCTTCCTGGAGAGCTTTCTCTTTTATTCCGGCTTCTATCTTCCAATGTATTGGTCAAGCCGCGCAAAGCTCACCAACACGGCTGACATGATCCGACTTATCATTCGCGACGAGGCGGTGCATGGCTATTACATCGGATACAAGTTTCAACGCGCAACCGAGCGTATGAGTGAGGCAAAGAAACAGGAAATCAAGGACTTCTCGTTCGATCTTCTGCTCGAGCTTTATGACAATGAGGCGCGGTATTCAGAAGCGCTCTATGACGGTGTGGGGCTGACCGAGGACGTCAAGAAGTTCTTACATTACAATGCGAACAAGGCGTTGATGAACCTGGGATATGAAGCACTGTTCCCAACCGAGGCCTGCAAGGTGAACCCTGCGATCCTGTCGGCGCTGTCACCCAACGCTGACGAGAACCATGACTTCTTCTCCGGCTCGGGTTCGTCCTATGTCATCGGCAAGGCGGTGGCCACCGAAGACGATGACTGGGATTTCTGAGAGGTGCCGGTGGGCGAGTTGAGCGGTGCCACACATTGCCGAACAGGGAGGCGCGAAAGACACGATACGCAGGGGTGAGACCATCATCAGGGAGCGAGACTATGCAGTACGAAGATATCCTCTACGATGCAGTCGACGGCGTCGCGCAGATCACGATCAACCGGCCGGAAAAGTACAATGCGTTTCGGGGAAAGACCTGCGAGGAGCTGATTCACGCCTTCAATGCAGCCGGATGGGACAAGTCGGTCGGCGTGATCATCCTCGCCGGCGCGGGTAGCAAGGCCTTCTGCACCGGCGGCGATCAGACAGCTCACGAAGGTCAGTACGACGGTCGTGGAACGATCGGGCTGCCGCTGGAGGACCTGCATTCCATCATCCGTGATGTTCCCAAGCCGGTCATCGCGAAAGTGCAGGGATATGCCATCGGCGGCGGTAACGTTCTATGCACGATCTGCGATTTCACCATTGCGGGTGAGAGTGCTGTCTTCGGGCAGGTCGGTCCCAAGGTCGGCTCGGTTGATCCCGGCTTCGGCACCGCTTTCCTAGCGCGCATCGTCGGGGAAAAGAAGGCTCGCGAGATCTGGTACCTCTGCCGTCGTTACAGCGCGAAAGAGGCGCTCGACATGGGCCTCGTCAACACCGTGGTCGCTGACGATCAGCTGGACGCCGAGGTCGACAAGTGGTGCGCCGAGATCCTGGAAAAGAGCCCGACGGCCATCGCCATCGCCAAGCGCTCGTTCAACATGGACAGCGAGAACATCCGGGGGATCGCCGGCATGGGTATGTATGCGCTCAGCCTCTATTACGACACCGACGAAGCCAAGGAAGGCAGCAAGGCTTTCAAGGAGAAACGCAAGCCAAACTTCCGCAAGTTCGTCCGCTGACTCAGGTTCGCTTGGCTCGGCCAACCCGCCGGCAATGTCAGCAAGCGTTTACTTTTGCGCGTTACATTGTGAGCTTGTGTTCTTGTGATCAAGTGTATGGCCGACGCCGAGATACTCCCGCCAGACGTTCTGACTTCGATATTGATGCGAATGTTCGAGTTCGCGCCAATCGCCATGGCGATTTCGACAAGCGACACTGAAACTTCGAGCTACCTCAAGGTCAATGATGCCTACCTGCGGCTGACCGGACTGAAGTGGGACGATATTCGAGGCAAGACGCTTACCTCGGAAGGGTCTGCAATCAGCAGCCCGGCTCGGGACCGCCGGCATCGCCTGCTCGCTGAAGACGGTGGCTATGTCCTGGAAGAGGTCGATCTCCGGCATGCGGACGGCACGATCCTGCCGACGTTGATTTCGGCCCAGCGTACCGTCATCGACGGTGTTTCGTTTGACGTCGAGGTCATTGTCGATGTTTCAGCCCGCGTTCGCCACCAAAACGAGATCGAGCTTGCCTTGCGGGCGTCGGCGCGAACCGATGCACTTTCGGGACTGCCAAATCGTGCCTGTTTTGATGAGGTCATCTCCGAGTACATCGCGCGTATGGATCAGTCGGAGAAGCTTGTCGCGCTCGCGTTTATCGACTTTAACGGCTTCAAGGCAGTGAACGACACGATGGGGCACGTGGCGGGTGACGAGGTCTTGAGAACGATCGCCAGTCGTTTCCGCGACAGTTTCCGCGCCAATGATTTCATCGCGCGCATCGGTGGCGACGAGTTCGCGGTCATCCTCGAAATTGATGAGGCGCATTTGAATGACGTCGAGTTGACGCTCAACGAGGCGATAGACCGGATTTTCAAACCGATTGCGGTGGATGGCATCGTGACCGAGATTGGCGCTGCCGTAGGGGTCACGTTGCTCCAGCACGACGACGACGCCGTGTCCCTCATGAAGCGAGCGGACAGCTATATGTATCTGGCAAAACAAACGGGCGATCGGATCGCCTTGATCTGGCTCGGCCAACCCGGCGGCGGCAGCCATCTGGCCAAGAGAATGGCGCAAGGCTCATAGCCTAGAGCAGGGACAGGAGTTGGCCCCAAGCCTTATGGCAAACTTGGAGAAGTCCTAGTTGATGCCAGCATTCGTCCAGTCGCATTGGAACACCAGCACGGGCTTCGAAAATCCCTTGAGTTTTCGCTGTGTCGCGTGAACGAAGATGTCGGATGCGCCGAACTCGCGAAAGATGTTCTCGGAGACAACGATCTGGTCCTTAGACGCTGCAGCGCACAATCGAGCCGCAAGTTGCACCGTCGACCCGAACAGATCATTGCTATCCTCGATTGGTTCTCCGCAATCCAGTCCGATGCGGACATGGATCGGTTCTGGGTTTGCGTCGTTGAACCGCTGAAACTCCTTCTGGATCATCATCGCGCAATTGACGGCTTGGGCCGTGGAGGCAAACGCCGCCATGATGCCGTCGCCTGTATGCTTCACCTCGCGGCCATCGGATTGTCCGAGACATCGACGCACGACGGAATCGTGCGCCCTGACCAGTTCTGTCGCCATGCGGTCGCCGAGACGCGACGTCATTGCGGTCGAGCCAACGATGTCCGTGAAGAGGATCGCCCGGTGACCGCCATCCATCTCTCCAGGGATCTGCCCGGAAGCCGGTTCGGGGTCGTTGATCCGACCGAGGAAGGCCTCGACGGCGGACAAAGCGACCTCGATAACCTCGCCGGCGATGAAGCCGTGGGCCTCGCGATGAACGCATTGGGCAGTTTCCATATCAGGGGCGTCCACGAGGCAGAACGCGTTTCCCCGGCGGGGATCGTACCAGTAGGTGAGGAACTTGACCCCGTACCTATCTTGAATGTCGAGATCCCTACGATGCGCTTCGGCGATATCGGCGGCCGACGTTCCCGCAAGTTCATGCCGATCCATGAAGATAGCCATTGGCGCACTCCTGCCGAAAAGTCTCGGCCTGCGACAAGCTGTCATTGTACGGCCTGGACGTGAGCCCGTCCACCTTGGAGTGATGTGGCCGTTGCGCAGCCGCCGGACTTCACATCAGACGCTGGAGCGCTTTTCGACGTGGGGCTCGATCAAAACGTGTTGGGCCTCTTCGCGGCCGTCGATCCGGCTGAGAAGCATCTCTGCCGCCGTCTTTCCGAGTTCGGCCGGGTTCTGGTCGATACTCGAGAGCGCAACGAGCGGGATGGCTGCGTGCGGAGAATTGTCGTAGCCGATGATGGCGAGATCTTCAGGAACCCGGATACCGCTGGTTCTTGCGGCGTTCAGGAGCGGCACCGCATCAAGATCCGACCAGACGAACACGGCGCGAGGTCGGTCCGCTGAGTTCAGGAACGTCTGGATCTCGGCGCTCCGATCTGTAGCGACCAACGGCAATCGAATGATGCGGCTGCGTGCTTCAAGGCCCGCCTGCTTCATGAATTCGGTATAGCCGATCTCGCGCTGGAGAACGACAACCGAAGACGGAGACTCGGAAAGATCGTAGCTCAGCATGGCGATGTCCTCGTAGCCTTGCTGCAGCAGGGCTTCGGCAGCCAGGTATGCTCCCTTGCGGTCATTGGAGTTGACCGTGTCATAGCTCAGGGCTTGCGGTTCATGATGCGCGATCACGACGATCGGGATCTGGCGAGAGTATCGCTCGATCAGTTTGCCCGAAATTCGCGGGGCAATGATCAGCAGCCCATCCATATGGTTGTCGATCATGGACTCGATTAAGGATGCTTCTATCGCACTTGCCGCGCGACCTATGCCGACAAGAGCCTTGTAATTGTTGTCGGAGAAGGTGTCGTTTGCGCCCTCGATAACCCCCGCAAGGAAGGGGTTGGTCAACTCGATGATCAGAACGCCGATCGTGTAGGTACGGCCTCGCATCCCCCGCGCGGCGACCGACGGACGGTACTTCAGCTTCTCGATCGATGTCTCTACCTTCTGCCGGAGAATGTCGCTGACGCCGTAAGCGTTGCGAAGAACTTTCGAGACGGCTGCAACCGAGACTCCCGCATCCGCTGCGACATGGCGGATCGTCGCCCGTCCTGCCGTCGCGCTAACCATCTGTTTTTTCATTATAATACGTCTATCTCCACAATACGCGAAAATTATAGACAAAAAACTCTTGCGCGGCAATCGATGTTGTAGAATGATCTACATAGAACGATACACACAAGCGTGTTGTTTCGGCCGCCAGAGGACGGGGCAGCCAAGGGAGTTGAGGAATGACGATTGTATTGGACCGCGGCACCGCCGTGGTTGGCAGCATTGACGGTTCAACCTTCAAGTTCGGCGCTTCGATGATCGCGCCAACCTGCGACGCAGGGCAGGGAACGGCAGGAACGTTTGTATCCCGTGAGTTTGCGATCGGGACCGTAACGCCGGGGACGACGCTGCGCATATCGGCGCTTGGTCTCTACAGAGCCTTCATCAACGGGCGCCGTGTCGGCGACGATCTGCTGACGCCCGGCTGGACCTGCTACGACGACCGGATCGCTTACCAGACATATGATGTGACGGATCTGCTGCTTTCAGGAAGCAATCGCATCGAGATCTGGCTTGGTGACGGCTGGTACCGGAGTCAGCTCCTCTGGGCCTCCAATCCGGTCTTCAATTGCTGGGGGGATAGAACCGGCGCCATTGCCGAGATCAGCGCAGCCGGAGCACCGCTCCTCAAGACCGACGGCACCTGGAAGAGCGGCTACACGCCGGTCACACGGAACGGCATCTATTTCGGTGAGGATTACGACGCGCGCATCGTGCCTGCAGATACCGCAGGCGTCGAGGTTCTCGCCTTCGATAAAGCCCTGCTCGTGCCACATGAGACGGGCGCCGTCAAAGAGCTCGCTGGGTTCACGCCGATCGAGAGCTGGATCGAGCCCGACGGTCGCACGGTCTATGATTTCGGCCAGAATGCCGGCGCGTACATTCTAATTCGAGTAAAGGGAGAAGCGGGAGCGCAGGTGCGTGTCGAACATTCGGAAGTGCTCGGTCCGGAACGGTTCTTCGACAATCGCAACTACCGCAGCGCCCGCGCTGAACTGGTCTACACGTTGAAGGGAGAGCGCGAAGAGACCTATGCGCCACTCTTCACATTCATGGGCTTCCGCTATGCGAGGATCACGCTAACAGGTAAAGCGGAGCTCGTCGCGATCACGATGGTCCCGATCTCCTCGGTGCCGGTCACCGCCGGTGGATTTACCTCCGGGGAGCCGGCTGTCAATCGGCTCGTGGAAAACACGATCTGGTCACACCGCTCCAACTTCATCGAAGTCCCGACGGATTGCCCGCAGCGCGATGAAAGGCTCGGCTGGACCGGCGACGCGCAGGTCTTTGCCGGCACGGCCTGCTGGCTGGCCGACAGCCAGTCGTTTCTGACGAAGTATCTCCGCGACGTCATGCACGATCAGCGCGCCGATGGTGCTGTTCCTCATTTCTCGCCAGATCCGACGCGCCTGTTCCCGATAGACGGGCGCGGCGATTGGGCAGGCTCCACGGGGTGGGGTGACGCCATCGTCATCATTCCGTGGCAACTCTACCTGCATTATGGGGACGCCTCGGTTCTCAAAGAGTGCTTCCCGGCGATGATGCGTTGGCTCGACTACCTCTGGGGTATCTCCGATGGACCGATCATTCGGCCGCCTGCGGTCTGGGGCGCTCACGGCTTCACCTTCGGCGATTGGCTTCAGCCTGTCGGCGACAACAGGAAGCCGCGCCCGACGGTGGCCGATGATTGTGCCGCTACGCTCTATCACTTCATATCCACGCAGTTGACCGCAAAAATCGCCCAGGTTCTCGGCAAGACCTCTGAAGCCGCGCGCCTCGATGCGAAGGCCGAGGAGATACGGGCAGCCTTCAAGCATGAGTTCTTTTCGCCGTCGGGCCGCATTGCGCATAACGACCAGACATCCTGGGCGCTGGCGTTCCTCTATGGTCTTGTCCCGCCGGAGTATGAAGAAGCCGGACGCGCATATTTCCGTCGGGTTTCCGAAGAAACGGACGGCGTCATCGGCACAGGGTTCATCGGCACGCCGGCGTTGCTGCCGGCACTGACGCGCCTTGGCATGCTCGATCTCGCGGAGAAGATGTTCCTCAACAGGAAAGTCCCCGGTTGGCTCTATCAGGTCGAGCGCGGCGCGACCTCGATCTGGGAGCGGTGGGATGCGCTCGCAGAGGATGGGACGATCTACGATCCTGACATGAACAGCTACAATCACTACGCTTATGGCGCGGTGTGCCAATGGCTGTTTGAAGATGTGGCTGGCATCAAGCCGCTGGAAGACAAGCCGGGTTTCGAGGAGGTTGCTTTCGACCCGGCCATTCTTCCAGCCCTGTCCCCGGTCGCGGCTTGGCATGACACCCGCTTTGGCCGCATCGAGGCCGGATGGAGACTGGAAGGCCGGGCGGTGACCTGCCGTCTTGTATTGCCGGAGGGCGTAACCGCACGCCTGCAGGGCAAGGTGGGAAGGAAGTCGCTGACAGCGGACGGCAAACTTGTCGCGCCTGGCGAGGAGGTCAGGATCGGCGCGGGAGAACATACGATCACGTTCTCAATCTAGCAAAACTGCTTTCGGGCCTAGCCCGAAAGCGCGCAGCCCAATCATTCTGGTCTTCAAGAGGAGGAAATGACTATGAGAATGACGAAGTGCAGCATTCTTGCCGCAGCCTTTATGTCGCTGGCAGCCAGCGTTGCCCATGCTGACGTAACGCTCAGCGTATTGATCGACACAAACCCAGAGACGATCGCCTCGTTCGATGCTGTTTCCAAGGCCTATATGGAAAAGCATCCCGATGTCTCCTTCGACGTTGAGCAACGCGCAGGGGGATCGGAAGGCGACAACATCATCAAGACGCGCCTCGCTACCGGTGAGATGGCCGATATCTTCCTTTACAACGCGGGCTCGCTGTTCCAGGCACTGAAGCCGCAGGAAACGATCGCCGACCTTTCCGACCTTGCCTCCGAAGCTGGAATTATGGAAAGCTTCAAGAAGGTTGTCACCAGTCCGGATGGACACGTGCGCGGAATGCCGTTTGGTCCTGCGATGGGTGGCGGTATCTTCTACAACCGAAAGATCTATGCGGATCTCGGCCTTACCCCGCCTAAGACATGGGCGGAATTCATGGCCAACAACGAGAAGGTGAAGGCGGCAGGCAAGGTCGCAGTGGCGCAGACCTACGGCGACACCTGGACTTCACAGCTCTTCGTTCTCGCCGACTACTACAATGTCCAGGCCGAGGTTCCAAACTTTGCCGACGACTATACCGCCAACAAGGTGAAGTACGCCAATACGCCAGCTGCGATGCGCGGCTTCGAGCACCTCGAAGAGGTCGCGAAAGCCGGCTACTTCAACGCTGACTTCGGGGCTGCCAAGTTCGATGATGGCATGCGGATGGTGGCCACCGGCGAGGCTGCACATTATCCGAACCTGACGTTCGGCATCGGAAACGTTCAACAGAACGCTCCGGACAGTTTGAAAGACCTGGGCTTCTTTGCTCAGCCGGGCGCGGACGCGGCCAAGAACGGCCTCACGGTGTGGATGCCGTCTGCACTTTATGCATCGGCCAAATCCGAGAATGTTGCCGAAGCCAAGAAATTCCTCGACTTCGTTGGCAGCAAGGAGGCATGCGACCTCATGGCCAAGGCGGTTCCGTCCGGCCCCTATCTGGTCAAGGGCTGCGAACTTCCGAAAGATATCCCGGCCGTGGTCTCCGACATGCTGCCTTATTTCGAAACCGAAGGCCATACGGCGCCGGCATTGGAATTCGTGTCCCCTGTAAAGGGGCCGGCGCTTGAGCAGATCACTGTCGAAGTCGGAACCGGCATCCGCTCCGCCAAGGATGCCGCCGCTCTCTACGACCAGGACGTCGAAAAGCAGGCCAAGCAGCTCGGCCTGCCAAACTGGTAACCTCCCAGCCCTCCCCAGCCCGGTGCTCGTCCGGGCTGGGGGTGTTCAAGGAGCCCCTTAGTGACGCGCAAATCTCCGTATCCATACTGGTTCGTCCTGCCCGCGGCAGTGATCTTCACCGTGCTGTTTCTGGTTCCGACCGCCGCCTCCTTCTGGTTCAGCCTGACAAGGTGGGATCTTTTCAGCGCTCAATTCATTGGTCTGGAAAACTATCGGCAGTTCTTTCGTGAACCATTCCTGATCCAGGGCCTCATCAACACCATTATCTACGCGGTCCTGACCTCTGGCACGAAGACGGTGCTCGGTCTGCTGCTGGCCGTACTTCTGACATCGGGCATTTGGGCACAGGGTCTGCTGCGCACTGTTATCTTCTTTCCCGTCCTGGTTTCGACCATCGGCGTCGGCATCACCTTCTCGGTGCTCATGCACCCGACGCGCGGGCTCATCAACGTCGCGCTTGCCGCGATCGGCATCCACGGTCCCGGCTGGCTCACCGATCCGAGCCTCGCGCTTTATTCCATCGTCTTCGTCGACCTCTGGAAGGGCATCGGGCTTGCGACTGTGATCTACATCGCCGGTCTGGCATCGATCGGCGCCGACTATTACGAAGCCGCCAGGATCGATGGGGCGACACGGGTGCAGATGTTCGTCCGTGTGACGGTTCCGCTCGTGAAGCCGGCCACGGTCACGGTCGTTACTCTGTCCCTGATCGGCGGCATGAGAAGTTTCGATCTCATCTGGGCGATGACGCGCGGCGGTCCCGGCTTTTCGTCGGACGTCCTCGCCAGCGTCATCTACAAGCAGTATCAGGCGGGCTTCTATGGCCTGTCGACGGCAGGAAACGTCATTCTGTTCATCCTGATCGGCGTCATCGTTCTGCCCCTGACCGCATGGTTCAACCGCAAGGAGGTGGACCTGTGACGCGCCGCCAACGCTACTCGGGCGTAATAGCGCTCGCCGCCTCCGGCATCATATTCGTGCTGCCGTTCCTGTTCATCCTGCTGACGGCGGCAAAGACAAAGCAGGCTGCGGCCTCTCTGACATTCGGCCTGCCCGTCGAATGGCGTCTCTGGGAGAATTTCCTCGAGGTCATTCAAGCCCGCAACTACATGCTGCTGCTGGCCTACTTCAATTCGACCGTGATCACGGTGGTGGCGGTGGCGCTGCTGGTGCTGTTCGGCGCGATGGTGGGTTACATTCTGCAGCGCCGCCCATCGCGCTGGAATACGGTCATCTATGCCTGTGTTTTCGCTGGCCTGATCATTCCGCCGGCGGTCGTGCCGACCATCTGGGTGCTCCAGTCACTCGGTCTGTTCAAGACCATCTCCGGCATGATCCTGATCCAGGTTGCCTATGGCCTGGCGTTCACCGTCCTGTTGTTCAAGAGCTTCATTGCGACGATCCCGCGCGATCTGGATGAGGCCGCGATCATCGACGGTGCAAAACCACTCCAGATCTTTTTCCGGGTTGTCCTGCCGTTGTTGAAGCCGGTGACCGTTACGGTCGTAGTCGTGCAGTCCATTGCGATCTTCAACGACTTCACGAACCCGCTCTACTATCTCCCTGGCCGCGAGAACGTGACCGTCCAGCTCACGCTCTATAACTTCCAGGGACAGTTCCAGACACAATTCAACCTCCTGTTCATGAACATCTTGCTGGTGACCATTCCTCCCCTCATCGTGTTCGTCTTCTTCAACCGGCAGATCGTTGCGGGCATGACCGCCGGCGCCGTGAAAGGATAATCGGATGACAAGCGTCGTTCTTGATAGCATTCGCAAGAGTTTTGGCGGTCTGGAAGTGATGAGGGGTGTCGACCTAAGTGTCGAAGCAGGGGAATTCTGCGTCTTTGTCGGTCCGTCCGGCTGTGGGAAGTCCACGCTGCTGAGGATCATCTCGGGCCTCGAGACCTCGACGTCGGGCAAGGTTCTGATCGATGGAAAGGACGTCACAGAAGCCGAACCGTCCCAGCGCGGCATTGCCATGGTCTTCCAGTCCTACGCCCTCTACCCCCATCTCACGGTAGCCGAGAATATCGGGTTCGGTCTTTCGCTCGCCAAGCGTCCAAAGGCGGAGATCAAGGAGAAGGTCGAGAAAACGGCTGAGGTCCTGCAACTCTCGCACCTGCTCGATCGCAAGCCCAAGGCTCTTTCGGGGGGGCAGAGGCAGCGCGTGGCGATCGGCCGTGCCATCATCCGCAACCCGAAGGTCTTCCTGTTCGACGAACCGCTCTCCAACCTTGATGCCTCTCTGCGCTCTCAGATGCGCATGGAGCTCACGGATCTCCACGCCAAGCTTGGGGCAACGATGATCTACGTGACGCACGATCAGGTCGAGGCGATGACCATGGCGGACAAGATTGTCGTCCTGAATGGTGGGAAGATAGAGCAGGTCGGCTCTCCGATGACCCTTTATAACCATCCCGCGACACCGTTCGTCGCGGGCTTCATCGGCTCCCCCAAGATGAACCTCTTCGAAGGAGAGATCGCCGCGCGCGAAGGCTGCAAGGTTTACGGCGTGCGGCCCGAGCACGTTTCGCTGTCATCCGTCGAAGGAAAGTGGCGAGGGGAGGTCAGACACATCGAAAGGCTCGGCGCAGATACGGTGGTCCATCTCGATGTGCCGGGCCTTCCCTCGCTCGTCGCACGCACCGATGGCGACCGGGAGCTGTCTCCCGGGCAAACATTGTTTGCATCACCGCTCGCAGACAAGGAGCACAGGTTCAATTGACGTCGAGCGCCATTTTCAGCGCTCCGGATGCCAGGACAACGTCCAGTGCTGGCGGGGAGGCGTGCCTCGCCGGGAGCATTTGGTGCTCTAATTGGTGAGTTGGTGTCCTGTGCGGTGGCGTTTTTTGGCTGTTTGGTTGGCTGTCTGGAAATCTCTGTTAGAATTCAATGACATGGAAGAAAGCTTGTTTTTTTCGCAAAGTGCTGTTGACTTAGAAAGGGTGGGGGCCGTATAAGCCGCTTCACAGAACGAGGGCGGCGGCGCTGCTGGCGACGAAGACCTTCGCTCTAAGATTTCTTTTAG